>JAFGNU010000067.1 GCA_016926875.1 Anaerolineae bacterium
AGTGCTCATGGGATTTCACCTTTGCTGAGGTTTTTTCTCTCATGATGCACTATCACCCCTTCGTTCGCAAAAGTTTGAATCAGTTCATCTTTTAAACTGCGTAAGAGAAGCCTATGTCACTGGTACTTTCGTACTATATGGATGTCTTCCCTGCATGTAATTATGCCTGGGCTGTTCTGACAGTTCTCTATGCATCCTTTGGTGGGGGGACTGCATCTAATCCTCTGAAACGTGATAAAGACCTGTCAACAGGCGTAACCTGACCCAACAAAGGAATGGTCAACTGATGGAAATGCAAATTGTCTTCCCCGGCGGCGCGCGCGTGGATGCGGTGAGTTCCGACGGGATGGTCATCCCCACCAACCAGGACGGCTCGGCCCCTGCGCCGTTTGGCCTGTTCCTGGCCTCGATTGGCACCTGCGCGGGCATTTACGTGCTGAGCTTCTGCCAGCAGCGCGGCCTGCCGACCGATAATATCCGCATCGTGCAGCGCATGGGCTATAATCCGGTGTCGCACATGATCGACCAGATTGAGCTGGACATCCAGATCTCGCCCGATTTCCCGGATAAGTACCGGGACGCGCTGATCCGCTCGGCGGAACTGTGCGCAGTCAAAAAGCACCTGGAAAACCCGCCGGTGTTTGACGTGCATACATCGGTGACAGAGCCAGAGGCATTGAACTGACGTTGCCTGTCATCCATAAGTAAGCCACAGTAAGCTGCAACGGCATCCATACCGGGTGCCGTTTTTGCTTGCCGATGAGTGGGCACCAGGCACCACGACGAACGGGCCACATATATTTAACGCCGATTTTCACAAGCCGCTATTGTCAGGGTATGTCACCTGATATAAAATGTGTGCAAGATGAAGCAGTCTCTCCCGTCCTTCCATCCGCATCGTAGCAGCTCGCGGAAACCGCCCCTGTACCGGTGTTCTTGTAACCTGCGTGTTCGAGACAATGCGCTTGGGTGGTCAGGCGCACATGGTATTAGGGGTATTCCGAGATGAAGAGTCTACCATATGATAAGCAAGGCTGAGCCTCGATCCGTTACACCACTGGACCTGCCACTGGTGCGACGGATGATCGCGCACAGCCTGCCGCTTGATGTCTCCGCTGCGCTGACGTACGGGATTCGCGGCCTGGAAGACGCGCTGCTGTCGGCACTGCCGCTTGCGGACCTGGGCGCGCCGACGATGGTGCTCCGTGATGGCAGCACCGGCTACATCGGCCAGTTCCGGCACCGCACCAGCGAGACAGTTGCCCGCTGCACCTTCCTGGCGCCCGAACCGCAGGAAGCCGACGCCCATGAATGGATGCGCTTGTTGGAGGCGATGGCGTTTGAGGCGGGCAGGCGCGGCGCGCATTTGCTCAGCGCCGAAGTAGCGGAGGATCACCCGGCATTTCTGGCGTTCCGTATGGCAGACTTTTCGGTCTATTCCCGGCAGGTGATCCTGCGGCGCGAACCGGGACCGGTGACCAACGGCAATTCGCACCTGCTGCGTCCCTGGCGTGAGCGGGACGCGATAACGCTCAACCTGCTGTATGCGAACACGGTCCCCCGGCTGCTGCAACAGGCCGAACCGCTGCCCGGCCCGGAGCCGTGCGGGCTGATCTATGAACGGGAAGGCCAGATAGACGGGTATTTGGTGGTGACAGAGGGCAAAAGTGGGATTGTCATCAAGCCCTATTTTCATCCAGAAGTGTATGATCAGGCTCCGGCCATTATTTTGTCCGCGCTGACGTATCTTCCACGCGCCCGGTGGCTGCCAGTGTACCTGTATGCGCGGGCTTACCAGGACTGGCTGCGCGGCGTGTTAGAACAGGTGGAGTTTGAACCGTGGACACATCAGGCATTGATGGTTAAGTACACTGTCGTCCGGATCAGGCGACAGGAGACGTCCGCCCTGGCCGGGTTGGATGCCAGCCGTCTGACACCGCCGGTGATGGACGGGCCGATGCAATTCACCAGACAACGAGCCGATAATACCGTTTTCCCCTGCCCGGTTGGCGCAGGTGTAACGGTCGAAAATGGAACAAACCAGACAGAACCCTATGAAACGTCGAATCACAGATGATCTTGATCAACTCAGAGGCGTCCTGCCGGATCACATCGTCGGGGCACTGCAAGCCCTGGATCGAAACGATGATGATCTACTCGAAGTGATCCTGGACCTGGGACGGGTGCCTACCGCGCGCTATGTTGACGGCGAGGTGATCCTCGACCAGCACGAAGTCCAACCCGACATGATCGACTATGTCGCCAAGCGTGTAGGGGCTTTTGATGACGACAACCGCGCAGGGATCGAGCGCACGCTGCACCGTATCAGCGCGATCCGCAACCGGCGCGGCGACATCGTCGGGCTGACCTGCCGCGTGGGGCGCGCCGTGTATGGCACGATTGATATCTTGCAGGACATTATCGAAGCCGGTAACAACGTGCTGCTGCTGGGACCGCCCGGCGTCGGCAAGACCACGCTGCTGCGCGAGGCGGCGCGCGTATTGGCCGAATCGCGGCGCGTGGTGATCGTCGATACCTCCAACGAGATCGGCGGCGACGGCGATGTGCCTCACCCGGCGGTTGGTCGGGCGCGGCGGATGCAGGTCGCCAAGCCGCTGCTCCAGCACGAGGTAATGATCGAGGCGGTGGAAAACCACAATCCCGAGACGATTGTCATCGACGAGATCGGGCGCGAACTGGAAGCGCAGGCCGCGCGCACCATCGCCGAGCGCGGCGTGCAGTTGATCGGCACGGCGCACGGCAACACGCTCGATAACCTGCTGCTCAACCCGACGCTGTCCGACCTGGTCGGCGGCATCGAGTCGGTCACGCTGTCGGACGAGGAAGCGCGGCGGCGCGGCACCCAGAAAACCGTGCTGGAACGGCGCGCACCGCCGACGTTTAACGTGCTGATCGAAATCCAGACGCGCAACCGGTTAGTGGTGCTGGACGACGTGGCCGCAGCGGTGGACGCCCACCTGCGCGGGCGCGCGCTGCCGGTCGAGATCCGCCAGCGGGATGAACAAGGCGAGATCACGATTGAAAGCGTCCAGTCTGAGCACGTGTTTGGCGAGCGCAACGGGATTCAGCGCAACGGGCCGCGCCAGACGGTCAGCCGTGACAGCCGCCCGCCTGAAACGGACTATGAGCGGTCGGAAGCGTTTGTGCCCCGCGTGGATGGTGGGCACGGGCTTCAGACGCTGCACGTGTTCCCATACGGCGTGGCGCGCAACCGGCTGATCCAGGTTGCCAAGCAGCTACGTGTGCCGGTCCAGATCGTAGACGACCTGGAAGCGGCGCAGGCGTTGGTCACGCTCAAGAACTACTACCGCCGCCGCCCGCGCCTGATCGTAGACGCCGAGCGGCAGGGCATCTCGATCTATGTGCTGCGGGCCAATACGGTTACCCAGATGGAAGACTTTTTGATCGATGTCTTTCAGATGTACGGAGACAAAGTCGACGACCCTTTTGTTAAGGCGATGCAGGAAGCCGAAGATGCGATCCGTCGCATTCGGAGCGGGGCGCGCTCGGTAGACCTGGCGCCCCAGTTGTCCCATATCCGGCGCAAACAGCACGAGATGGCGCGCGCGGCACACCTGGTATCGCACAGCTACGGCAGCGAGCCGAACCGCCGGGTTCGTATCTTCCGCGATCAACCGGTCCGGCCCTGAACAGCCAGCCTTTAGCCGTTGGCGATCAGCGCTTGGCAAAAGCCGGGTGAGCGCTTTGATTGTCGCCTATCCGCACTGGATGGACCAGTAGTTTCTGTCTGCTAATCGCCCAAGGCCATCGGCTGGTGGTTTCGCCTTTTCTGGCGCGTGGAACGTGCAGCCGGTATAGTTCACCTATCCAGTCCGAGAGCATCGCCGGTCAATGCTGCCCGACCGGCGATCCTATCTTTCCCAGGAGCGCGAGACATGAGTCCGAGAGAGAATTATGACCAACCCCGGCGTCGGCGGGGTTGCTGGCTGTGGATGATCTTTGCAGCGGTGCTGGTGGTGTTTGGCGGCGGCACCGGGGCGTTTGTACTCAATATGGCGGACGAGCCGAACGAAATCCGGGTTCAGCTATCGGAGCCGGGCCGGGTGGCGGTGAATGAGACGGTGGCGCTGGAAGTCACCATCGAAAATGTGAGCATGGACCCCGTGACGATCAACGGTGTTGGGTTGGAACAATCGCTGTTGGACGGCATCCAGGTGACCGGGACCGACCCCGCTTATACCGGCAGCGAAGATCGAAACTCGCCCCTCTCCGGTGACTGGACTGAGTACAGGCTGGACCGTGACCTGGCGGCGGGCGATACGCTGGTAGTAACGCTCACACTCCAGGGAACCGAACCGGGCAGTTACAGCGGTGACGTGGCCGTATGGATTGACAGCGATGTCTTTGGCGTGTCGATGGCCCGCGCGCGGCGCGAAGAGTTGAGCCTGGACGTGCAGTAGAAGGACTGGCAGAGTGTTCATCACGTTCGAAGGGCCGGACGGCAGCGGCAAAACCACCCAGGTCCCGCTGCTGGTGGCGTGGCTGCGCGAGCAAGGATTCCGCGTTTTCCAGACGCGCGAGCCGGGCGGCACGCCCATCGGGGACCAGATTCGGGCGGTGCTGCACGATCTGAAAAACGAGGGTATGCACCCGCACACGGAAATCCTGCTGTATGCCGCGTCGCGGGCGCAGTTGGTCGCGCAGGAAATCCGGCCCCGGCTGGCGGCGGGCGAGATCGTGGTGTGTGATCGCTACGCCGACAGCACGCTTGCCTACCAGGGCTACGGGCACGGCCTCGACCTGGTCGCGCTGCGGCAGATTCTCGCTTTTGCAACCGGCGGGCTGGTGCCGGATCTGACGCTGTACCTCGACATCGATCCCGAAGCAGGCTTAAAACGCCGCCAGCAGGCCGCTCAGAACGGCGCGGAATGGAACCGCATGGATGCCCAGTCGCTCGCCTTTCACCACCGTGTGCGTGAAGGCTACCGCGCGCTGATCGCGGAAGACCGCGCGCGCTGGGTAATCATCAATGCGCTGACCGACCGGGACACCGTCCAGGCGCAGATACGCGACGTGGTGCTGTCCCACCTGCCGCCGCCTGCCGAATAGCCTGGTTTATATCAGATCGTCGCCTGCTGGCGGAGAAGCGAACTCGCTGTCAGGTGGCAGGCTGGCTTCAATATCCTCCGGGCGTTCGCCGCGTTCCATCCGCCCGATTACCTCATCAAACTCGTCGCCCATATCTTCACCTACTTCCGCGCTCATCTCGCGCAGGACACGGCCCAGCGTGGCCGGGTCGGCGTTGTCGAGCGCGCTCAGGGCGTCGTTGTCTTCCAGGTCACCGGACATAATGCCGGACAGCATCGAGCGCTTGATCGCCACCCGCGAGATCAGGCGCGTCAGGTCGGCGCTGCCACAGTGGGTGCAGGTCGGCGTTGCCTCGTCGTAGGCGGCGTAGGTTTTATACTTGAGCGTGACCTTGTGCCCGCAGTCGTTGCAGCGAAACTCGTATGTAGGCATGACCTTCTCCAACTGCACACAAAAACCTGTTCTTCCAGCCTAATTGTACAGAACGGGCCGGGAGATGATCAAAAAAAACCGGGCGCGCGGCCCGGTGTGCTTGATATGATACTGCCGTTAATCACCCGTGATCAGGTGCACATCGTCGATCCAAATCGCTCCCTGCTGGGCATACTGCCAGTCGCCGATGTCAAAGACGAGCCAGATGACTTTGGTGGGGTCGAATACCTCGATCCCCGTGTCGCCGACCCATTCAACTTTGGTCAGGTCATCCCACAGGATCGTCACATAGGACCATGTGCCGCCTGTTGTGTGCAGTTCGATGTCAAACGGTGTGGCATCTTCAACGTCCGGGTTTTGCTGCGTTGGGTCATAGACGCCCAGCCCAAAGCGCAGCGTCGTATTGTCCTGATCGGCCCACAGGTAAAAGCCGATGCCGTCCGCATCTGCCCAGTTGCCGCCCGCCTGAATGTCCGCCGTATCTGCGCCGCAGCCTGCGCTGCCATCAGGCTGAATATCAAACGTCAAACGCAGCGCGTAATCGCTGTTGTAACCCGGCCCGGCTGCCTCGCAGGTGAACGCCGTCACGCCGTCATTGGTGTAAAGCCACCAGATGTCTTCAATCGCGCCGCTTTCAAAGTCTTCGAGGATGTTAGCGGCTTGCGCCTGGTCTGGAGCCGTTGTGTCGGGTGGGCCGCTGTCGTCCGGCTGCTCAACGGGTTCCGTTTCTTCTGTCTCCTCTGCCTCTTCTGGTTCCGTTGATTCGTCCGGCTGCTCGACCGGCTGTATTGGTTCGCCGGAGGCAAACGCGCGGATCGCCTGGTCAACAAAACTGACAAAAACCGGCCCAACGGTGCGGTTCGCCAGTTCGTTCGGGTGGCTGTCGTATTCATCAACGCGGTACTCGGCGCTCAGGTAACCATCGTCGTCAGCCAGTTGGTTGAAAAAGTCGAACACGGCGATATTGGGATGCCCGTCCAGGTACTCATCCGAGGTCAAATACTCGGCCCAGCGCCGGGCGCGGGCGGCGGCATCGGGTGAGGTTGAGTCGGGCACCAGCGGCGGCGTAGTGAACGGGATAAAGAGCTTGTCGGGGTGCTGGTCCATCACGTCGCGCATATCCAGGAAATACGAGCGGTACGCTTCGAACATTTCCTCGTCGTAAATGTCGGAGGCAGGAAAACAGCTCTTGAAGATGATCACGTCATATTCCAGCATGTGGCTGAGGGTGTTGTCGGGCGGATCGGTCACTTCCTGGTTGAAGATGGTATACCAGCCGTCAGGATCGGTGTTGTCGTCGGGCATGTCCCAGTTGGTGTTGAGGTAGGTGCCGCTGGCATCCACCAGCCCGTCGCTGTTATAGCCGTGATCCCAAAACTCGTAGCCCAACGCGGTGAACGCCTCGCGGACACCGCCTTCCCAGATCAGCGCTTCCCCGGTTGAGTGGTGCATAAAGATGATGCGTATCGGCCCGTCCTGCGCGGCGGCGGGGGAGTGCGCCGCCAGTCCCAGGCCGACCAGCGCCAGGGCTGCGATCAGGCTGACTCGCCAAAGAGGGTGTAGGTTCATCTGCTGCTCCTTAAAGCTAATGGAGTGCACAATTAGAACTCGTACAATGGTTCCGTAGGGGCGCAGCTTGCTGCGCCCAGGGCAGAGCAAGCTCTGCCCCTACACATTATGCGAGTTTGGATTGATTTCTCCATAAAGGCTTCTCTTAAAGATGAAGATACACCAGGTTGTGTGTGTTGGGCAAGCGGGATCAGTCGGCGGTAGTGGTTCCGGTGCCGGGTTGTTGAAGGGCCTGCTGGCGGGCCAGGACACTGCGCGTCATGTTGACAAACACCTGGATCAGCTTTTGAATCTCGGCGTCTGTGCTGGATTCCGGCATCTGATCCTGAACAGCCTCGTTGAAGTTGCCCTCGGATAGCTGCTGTGTTGCGTCCATGACTGTTTGCAGGTACGTGGTGGTATAGCGCACGCGCTCTACCAGGTTACGCATCATTGCCAGGCCAACCAGCGGACGCGCTTCCAGAAATGCCAGAAAGTCATCCCGGTGCAGCACCAGGACCTCGGTCGGCTCGGCGGTGGCTGCCGAAGCAGAGCGCGGTTTTTGATCCAGCATCGAGAATTCACCAAACATCTGGGTTGGGCCAAAGCTGCGCAGCATCAGGCTGCTGGTGAGCAGTTGGCCCTGAGCATCGTCGGTGTAGATCAGGATTTGTCCTGACAAGATGATGTATACCGAGTCGCCGGTTGAGCCTTTCTCAAACAGGGTTTCGCCTTCAGCATACGACTCGCGGTGCATGACCTCGACCAGCGCTTCACGGTCCGCCTGTTTGACGCCCCGGAACAGCGGCGATTCCTGTAGCATTTCCGCAATGGTGGCAGTATCCATGAGTCATTCCTTACAGTGCGTAAGCACCGACACTACGCGCCGCCCGCGCCGGTGCGCAGCGATTGCTCGCGTTCTTTCAAGGCGGCAGCAGCCCGCAAGAAAACATGACCAACCTGTTCGGCTGTATCTGCTGAAATCTCTGCCGGTTCAAAGCCGATCAGCGGTGTTTTGATGGACGGCGAAGCGCCTGCAACGGCGGCCAGCGCGGCCTCGTAGCGGCCTTGCTCGATGCGCGACATCCAGTGCACGCTGGTTTCAACCGCCTGCGTCGTATAGCGTGCCTTGTCGGCCAGGTATTGCAGCATGGCGAGCACCACCTTGGGGCGGCTCTGAATGAACATCATGAACACTTCGCGCTGAAGGACCAGTGCCCGCAGCCGACCGGCTGCTTCACCGCGCGCCGACCGGGGTTGCCCGTCGAGCAGCGAGAACTCGCCGACCACGTCGCCCGGCTCAAATGTGCGCAGCATTTTTTCCTGCCCGCTGTGATCTTTGGCGTAGATGTTCACGCTACCTTCCTCGATCAGGTACATCGCGTTGCCTTCGTCACCCTGATCAAACAACATCTGCCCTTCATCAAAGGTTTGGACCGAGATCGCGCGGCTGAGGTTTTCCAGGTTGGCAAGCGATATATGCTTAAAGATATCGATCTGGCTCAACCGCTCGGCCATCCCGACGAGCTGGTCGGCGGAAAAGGTTTCGGCCAGCTCGGAAACGCGCATGAACATGTCGAACGTATGGACCATCGTGGGATCAAACCGGGCGAATTCTTCTTCAAGCGCGTGCTGCATGGCCTCGTCCGTTGTGGGGAACACGCTCTGCAAAAACAGGTTGACGGTTGTCCCTAGCTGTTTGCGAACCCGCTCGATTTCCGCGCGCAGACCGGCGATCTCGTCTTCCCACGCCCGGCGCAGGCGGTCGCTGGCCGGGCTTTTGAGGTTGTTTTGCAGGATGCCAACATTGGCCTGGAGCACCAGCAGGCGGCGAATCATGGCGATGTGCTGGTGCCCAAAAAAGTCGCCCAACTCGCCAAATATCTGCTCGATAGACGTGCCGCCAAGCTGCTGCACGGCTTTGCGCTCGCCGGTCGAAACGCCGACTTCCAGGCCCAGCGTTTCGGCAAAGCGTTTTTTCTCGTCGGCCAACCCCTGCCCGATCTGCCACGCGATCACGATCGCGCTGCCAAAACCGATCCCAACCCCCACCAGCAGCATTGTCATCCCGCTCACCTGGTCCACGATGTTGTTGTAGCCAATGTGCAGGGCGATAGCCAGCCCGATACCGCTGACCGGCAGTACCAGCCGCCGGGCTTCGGTGGCACGGCGCAGGCGTCCGAGTGAGATACCCACCAGCCCGCTGGCGCCTGCGTGCATCAACGCGGTGGACAGCGTGCGACCAATCGCGCTGCCGAGCACCGCATCGCCGGAGTTGGGCAGGTAAATGAACAGGTTCTCGGACAGTCCGAACCCGATCCCGACCGCGATCCCGTAGACAGCACCATCCACGATATACCGGAAGCTCGGATGCCGGATCAGGTAGATCAGGATCAGGGACTTCAGGATTTCCTCAAGGATCGGGGCGGTGAGGCGCGGTACCAGGTCGTCGTTGACCAGTCCCAGGTCAACGCTGGCGTTATTCAGGATGCGGGCCAGTTGAAAGGCGATGATCGCACCCCAGCCAACGCAGATCAGCATGGTGCTTGGCTTGCCGGTGCCAAAGATGTCCAGCGCCACAAACAGGTACACGGTAAACGCCGGGATCGCGATTGCGATTGTGTAGGCAACAATCGTAACAATGTTCATTGGTCACCTTTCGCTATCAGGTGTTGGGTGTGCCGATCCGGCGTGCCTGTGCTGCCGGGCTATTCGTCCGGTTCCTCGAACTCCTCGCTCAACGCGGGCAGCCCGTATTCTTCGCGGATCACGTTTTCAATTTGCAGCGCGATCTCCGGGTTTTCGCGCAGGAACTGCTTGGCATTTTCGCGCCCCTGGCCGATCATCTCGTCATTATAGCGGTAGAACGCGCCGCGCTTTTCGAGCACGCCCAGTTCGGTGGCAATGTCCAGGATGTCTCCAACTTTGCTGATCCCCTCGTTGAACATAATATCAAACTCGGCTTCGCGGAAGGGTGGGGCCACCTTGTTTTTAGTGATGCGCGCGCGGGTGCGGTTGCCGACTGTCTCGCCCCCGGCCTTGATCGACGCGATACGCCGGATGTCGATGCGTATGCTGGCATAGAACTTTAGCGCCCGCCCGCCGGATGTCGTCTCCGGGTTGCCAAACATGACGCCGATCTTCTCGCGTAACTGGTTGGTGAAGATCATTGACGTGTTCGACTGTTTGATCGCGCCCGACAGCTTGCGCAGCGCCTGGCTCATCAACCGGGCCTGCAGGCCTACATGGCTGTCGCCCATCTCGCCTTCGATCTCGGCGCGCGGTACCAGCGCGGCCACGCTGTCCAGCGCGATCACGTCCATTGCGCCGCTGCGGATCAACGCTTCGGCGATCTCCAGCGCTTGCTCGCCGGTGTCGGGCTGTGAGATGTACAGGTTTTCGATATCTACCCCGATCCGGCCTGCATACGTGGGATCAAGCGCGTGCTCCATGTCGATGAACGCGCAAATGCCGCCGCGCTTTTGCGCCTCGGCGATGATATGCAGGCAGAGCGTGGTTTTGCCCGAACTCTCCGGCCCGTAGATTTCTGTCACACGCCCGCGCGGGACGCCGCCAACGCCCAGCGCAATATCTATCGCCAGCGATCCGGTGGGGATCGATGCGACGTGCAGATGAACGGCGTCGCCCAACCGCACAATGGTTCCATCCCCAAATCGCTTGGTCAGATCGGCCACCGCAGCTTCTAACGCTTTATCACGGCCCTTATCGCTCATCAGTTTTACACCCTCATGTTCGCCTATAGTCTCACCGCAGTTAGTTAACGCGCAGAGTCTACAACGGGTGGCAGTTCTGCGCCAACCATTTAGCATTAAAGTTTCGGTGTGCGGGTGGCCTGTGGCTTAATGCTGCTGGCCAGCCGTCCTATTCAAAACGCACAATCAACCTTGCTCATCCCAACATGGATATGCTATAATGCCCGGCATAATGGGGAGTCGCCAAGTGGCTAAGGCAGCGGCCTTTGGAGCCGCCATTCGCAGGTTCGAATCCTGCCTCCCCAGCTCTTTTATCGAGATTTCGCGGCGGCCTGCACCTGGCAGATCGCCGTTGTTTTTTGCCCGTGCTGCTGTGCTGCATGGAGAGACGTCTATGCGCCTGGTTGACCTGTCCCAATCGTTGGGTCCCAATATCCCCCGCTTCAACAATCAAGTTCCCCTGCCTCGCCTGGACACGTATCTGTCCCATGCTGAGGCGGCTGCATCCGGTCGTTATGAGAACTGCTCGTGTGAAGTCCACCGCGTAGAATTCATCACCAGTATGAGCACGTATCTTGATTCGCCCTACCATTTTGATCCAGACGGCCCGCGTATTCATGAACTGCCGCTGGACGCCTGTGTGCTGCCGGGAGTCTGTGTTGACTGCCGCCCGCTGGAACCGCGCCAGCCGATCCCGGCCTCGGTGCTGGACGGCATCGACCTGGATGGCAAAGCCGTGTTGTTTTGCACCGGCTGGAGCGCGTATTGGGACGACGCGCCGCGCTATGCCGCCTATCCGTTTTTGACCGGGGCGATTGCAGCACGGCTGCGGGACGGCGGCGCGCGGTTGTGCGGGGTGGACTATCTCGCCGCCGACGACCAGACCGATCTTACCCGCCCGGTGCATACCACGCTGCTGTTCAACCGTATTTTGATTGTCGAAAACCTGACCAACCTGGCTGCGCTGATCGGGCGTGACTTTGTGCTTCATGCGGCCCCGGTCAGGATGGAAGGTGCCGCCGCTTTTCCGGTGCGCGCCTACGCCGTTCTGGGGGATTGAGGCAGCGCTTATCATGACTTCAGTTTGCTTGACAACCCATAGCCCCTGTGCTACAGTACGGCTCACAGGCGTATGTTGGCGCCAGCCTCTTATAGTTTATAGTAAGATGCATCCTCAACCATAAGCAAAAACATACGGCAGGCATATTCCCAAAACGCAGGAGAACTACAGTTGGCTCAATCACGCAATGATCAATTGGCCGAACGCTTGCGCGATTTACAGGTCAGCTCCCCCGATGTTGAGGCAGCCGCCATTGTGAGCGTCGACGGGCTGCCGTTGGCTTCCTCGCTGCCGGGTAACATCGAAGAAGATCGCGTGTCCGCTATGTCGGCGGCGATGCTGTCCCTGGGCGAACGCATCGCAACCGAACTGCGGCGCGGTGCCCTGGAACAGGTGTACGTCAAAGGGGAGAAGGGCTACGTCATCCTGAGCGCTATCGGTGAGGAAGCCGTGTTGACCGTGTTGGCTCGCGAGCAAGCCAAGCTCGGCCTGATCTTCCTGGACATGTCGCGCGCGGTCAAAGAACTGGAAAAACTGGTTTAGCACGCGCGTTGGCAGACGATAGTAACGCCCACAAACGGCCTGCGGGTGGTGTTTGTGCGCGTGGCGGTTGCTGCTCTGCTCGCCGGATGCGAGGTGCGCTTACCATGACATCTACGGTCTACGAAGGGGGTTTCGGTGGCTGACAAGTCCCATATTCTGATCGTGGAAGATGACCTCGATCTGTCCGAAATGTTAAACGCCTATTTCCGGGTGCAGGGTTACGAGGTTCAAACGGCTGCCTGGGGCGAGGACGCGGTGCGCCTCACCCAGGAGGAACCGCCCGACCTGGTTGTGCTGGATATCCGGCTGCCGGATATTGACGGCTACGAGGTGTGCCGCCGGGTGCGCCAGCATCGCCGCACCCAGGATGTGCCGATTATCTTTTTAACCGAAAAACGCGACCGGGTTGATAAACTGACCGGTCTTGAACTGGGTGTTGTGGACTACATCACCAAGCCCTTTGATATACAGGAACTGCGGCTGCGCGTACGCAATGCCTTGCAGCGCGCACGCCAGACATCCGTGCTCAACCCGGTGACCAATATGCCGGAGGGCCAGCTCGTCGAGGAGAAGCTGGGCGCGTTGCTGCTCAGTGATGAAAACTGGTCCGTGCTGTTGATGACGATTGTAGGGCTGGACGGCTTCCGCGAACTGTACGGGTTTGTGGCGTCGGATGATGTGCTGCGCGCCGTCAGCCTGATGATGAACAATGCTGTGCGCGAGTTTGGGAGCGACACCGATTTTATCGGCCACCTGGCCCCGCACGATTTTATAATTATCACCAACCAGGACCATGTCGTCCCGATCCGCGAGCGTATCGAAACACGGCTCCGCGAGTCGATGGCCTACTTTTACCCCCTGAAAGACCGCGACAAAGCCAAGCAGGCGATGGAAGAAAACCGCCTGAAGCTGGTCATCGGGCAGGTCGGGCATACCAGCGGCCCGTTTGACGACCTGAAAGCTTTGAAGCAGGCCGTGTTAGACTCGCATGAAGACAAAGACTGATTGCTGCGCGTCGCCGCAGCGAGGGACACACCAGTAAGATGTTCAGCCGGGGGAGCAGAGCTTTCCCGGTTGTTTTTTCTGCATCGACCTCTCGCGCCTGCCCCCACTGAAGTATTGAGCTATAATATAGCATGGATAGTCGACAAATTGCCTATCCGGCAGGCGGCGTGTTTTGACCCGGCGGGTCCGGGTATTACGAGAAAGACAGGCAGGCAATGGCCGAACAACCGGATGTTATTCTGATTATTGACGACGATTCTCAAACCCGGTCGATGCTGCACCAGGGCGTATTTTCTGCCGATCACTTCGACGTCTTTGAGGCCAAAAACGGTGACGATGGCCTGCTCAAGCTCCGGCAGGCGCGGCCCGACCTGATCATACTGGACTGGCTGCTCCCCGGCCTGGCCGGGCGCGACCTGCTGGTGGCGATCAAGTCGCAGGGCTATCAAGGACCGCTGATCGTGATCGTGAATGGCGGCGACGAGCGCAGCGCCGTCGAAGCCTTTCGGCTGGGTGCAACGGATTTTATTACCCGGCCTGTTCGCGAGGCCGAAGTCCTGGCCGCCGCCGAACGCGGGCTGGCAGAGGTCCGGCTGCGGCGGCAGCGTGATACGCTGATGGATCGGCTTCAATCGACCAACCGGCAGCTTGAGGCGCGCGTAGCCGAGCTGACGACGCTGTTTGACATCGGCCAGTCGGTGACCGCGATGCGCGATCTGGAAAGCCTGTTCACTCGCGTGCTGGAAGGCGCGATCTCGATGATCGGCGCCGACCACGCCATGCTGCTGCTGCGAGACGAGGAAAGCGGCCAACTGATCTTACAGGCCGGGGTGAACATGCAGCTTGCCATGTTGGACCGCCTGGGTGAGCCGATCCAGGACCAGCTTGCCGACCTGGTGATGACATCCCTGGAAGCGCTGACCGTGGCCGGTGACAGCCTGCGCCGTTTTGCCCTGGCGAAAGACCTGTACGCGGTGGCCTATGCGCCGCTGGTGGTGCAGTCCAAGGCATTTGGTGTGCTGGCGGTGGGCAATCACCAGAAGCAGCAGGCATTTGATGACGAACATGGGCGGCTGCTCAAGGCGCTGGCCGATTACGCCGCCATTGCAATTATCAACGCGCGGCTGTTTCGCATGATGGAACGGCGGGCGAAAAAGATGGAGGCCGACGTGCGCGCCCTGCAAGAGCGCGATGCTGAACGCAGCCGCCAGATGCAGGCCGTGCTGGACCGCCTGCACCAGCCGCTGGCCGACCTGGGAACCGAGTTGGATCGGGTGGCCGATGGCGGCGAGGGTAAGCTGTCTAAAGACGCCGGACGGCGGCTGGCCGAGCTGGCCGGACAGGCCCGGCAGTTGGAGCAAATGATCGCCGGGCTGCGACAGCGCCAGTAGTAACGGTATAGAACGCACGGATAGCTGCGGCAGATCGGCGCCTTACGGGGCCGACGACTGCTGGCTGGCCGCTAACCGCTAGAGCATAATGGAGATACACACCTAGTGGCGGGGGAACGAATCCTGTTAGTTGAAGACGGCGCGGATGTGAGGCATTTTCTGGCAGAGAGTGTGCTTCAACCGGCCGGGTATGATGTGCTGACGGCGGCGGATGGCGTTGAAGGATTTACGCTGGCGCGCGATCTTCAGCCCGACCTGGTGATTGTTGACTACCTGATGCCCAGGCAGGACGGGCTGGAAATGTTGGCCGCGCTGCGTAATGCCAACTTCGAACGACCGATCATCTTGATGACCGCCGAAGGGTCCGAGGCGTTGGCCGTCCATGCGCTCCGCCTGGGTGTCAGTGACTACCTGATCAAACCCTTTAATCCGGACGACCTGTTAACAGCCGTAGATCGCGTGCTGCGCGAGCACTGGACACGCCAGATCACGCGCAATGTCCCGGCCCAGTTGTTAGGGGCCAACCTCCAGATGGAACTGCGCCTTCGCGAACTGGACACGCTGGTCGAGATCGGCAAGCGTGTTACATCCTTGCTCGACCTGCAATCTGTGCTCAACCAGGTGATCGGGGCGGCGGTGCACCTCTCACATGCCGAGCATGGTATGCTCCTGCTGCTGGACGAATCAACCCGCGAGCTGTACCTGTATGCGTCCACCGATCCGGCGCAGGACGTAACCGGTGCATTTCGCCTGCCCGTGGCAGACAGTCTGGCCGGGCGAGTAGTCCGGACCTGTCGACCGCTGGTGCTGACCAGCGAAGACCTGCACAAGATCAAAACCGATTACCTGGTCTACAGCCTGGTGTATGTCCCGCTGGTGTTGCAGCAGAAAGTGATCGGCGTGTTGGGCGTGACTAATCGCGAGCACCGCCAGGAGTTTGAGCCGCACACGCTCCAACTGCTCAGCGTGCTGGCTGACTTCACCGCAATCGCTATCGACAATGCCCGTTTGTACGCTGCTACCGAGCACGAGCGCGATACCCTGAACACTATCATGCGCGATACCGAAGACGCGATCATCGTCGTGGACCCGCGCGATCATATCCTGTTATGCAATCCGGCAGCCTGCAAGGTGTTTAACTTAGGGCAGGAAAACTACCAGGGACGCCTGCTGTCCGATGTGATCCAGCACCAGGCTGTGCTTGGATTGTTCTCAAAAGGTGGGCAGGGCAGGCGTGGCCGCAACGGTGAAATTTCTGTTGACAATGGGCAGCGCACCCTGAACGCGCAGATGTCGGTTGTGCAGGGGGTGGGCAAGATTGCCGTGATGCAGGATATCACCTACCTGAAAGAGTTGGACCGCATCAAGAGCGAGTTTGTAACAACCGTGTCGCACGATCTCCGCTCGCCGCTGACCGCTATCCTGAGCTACGTTGAACTGGTGGAACGCAGCGGGCCGCTCAACGAGGCGCAGGCGCAGTTTATCGGGCGTATTCACACGAGCGTGCAATCGATCACGGTGTTGATCTCGGACCTGCTTGAACTGGGCAAGATCGAAGCGGGGTTCGACAAGGACCGCGAGCCGGTGCAGTTGGATGTAATCATCCGGCAGGTTGTCGAGGCGCAGCGCCAGTTATGGGAAGCCAAAGAGCAAGACCTGCTGGTGCAACTGCCGGGTGATCTGCCGCTGCTCTTCGGAAACCCACTGCGGCTGCGCCAGATGGTCAGCAACTTGATGGAGAACGCGATCAAGTATACGCCGGCGCGAGGCAGGATACGTGTTTCGGTAGGTATGGACAGCGACTTTGTCGTGCTGCGCGTGGCCGATACCGGTATTGGCATCCCTCAAAAAGACCAGCCGTATATCTTCGACAAGTTCTACCGCTCGGACCAGGCCATCGACGAGTTTGAGGGCACGGGCCTGGGCCTGTCGATTGTTAAGGGGATCGTGGAGCAGCACGGCGGGCGTATCTGGGTCGACAGCCATCCGGGCAAAGGGACTGTTTTTACCGTCATGCTGCCTTGTTATGATCAGGAGAGCACCTAGCCGGTTTCTGACCTCCGGGAACACAAACGAGGCCGCCCACACGGACGGCCTCATTGTTTATCGGGCTATAGCTGTGTTCGCAAGCCTACGGGGTGAAGGTTGCCAAAATCTCGTTGGCGGTATTGGTCAGGTCAACCAGTGCGCTTTCAACGTCGCCACCACTGACCAGCAGGGTGTCGAAGGTCGCGGTCGCTTCGTCGCGGATCACGTCGTAGCTGGCGAGCTGCGGCTCAACCTTGGTCTTGCCCTGGATCAACGCCCACGAGTCTTCGTACTGCGGGAAGTCCGCGAACATGGTGTCCAGTTCGGCCTGGGTCGAGAAGCGGACCGGGTAGTAGCGGCTGACTTCCGCCCACAGGGCCTGCTGATCGGCCTCGGTGAGCCAACGCAAGAACAGCCAAGCAGCCAGTTCGGCTTCGGGTGTGGTCTTGGGAATGCTTATGCTTGCGCCGTACACGTTCTGAACCGGCTCATCAGCGTAGGGGATAAAGGTCACAGACCACTCGAACGGCTCTTCGAAGGCTTCCAGGATGCCGTCGCGCACGTAGGGCAGGCCAGAAGTTGAACCGATGTAGAACAGGGCTTTACCGGCAGTGAAGTTGTTCTGGTCGCCGTAGCTCTCGGCCACCAGCTCGGCGCAGCCGTCGTTGTACAGGCCAACCATGAACTGGATGAAGGTCACGGTTTCTTCGCTGTCATAGACGAAAGCGCCGTCTTTGTAGATGTCGCCGCCCAGCGCGAAGGTACCGGCTGCAATGTTGGAGGCGTCGGTGCGGACGGTGTAGCCGATAGCATCGTCGCCATCGTAGCCGCTCCAGCCGTTTTCGGTGTACGCGCAGGCCATCTCACGAAACTGCTCCCAGTCAGTAGGCGGAGCATCATAGCCCAGTTCGGCCAGGGCGGTCATGTTGTAGTACAATGCTTCGGTCGAACGGTTGGGCGGGAAGCCGATGCGGGCCGAGCCATCCGGGGTGTAGTCCTGGTTGAAGATGCCGGGCACAAAGTCGGCAATTTCAGCCTCGTTCAGGCCCCAGGTCGGGTCCAGTACGTAGACGTCCAGGTCGTCCACCAGGCCACCGGCCATGTAGTAAGCGGCTGCATTGTTCTGGTACGCTACAACCAGGTTCGGGACGTCACCGGTTGGGATGCCCGCAATCATCTTATTGTAGATGTCGCCGTAGCCGCCCTGGAAGGACGCTTCAACCGTGATGCCCCAGGGATTGTTCGCATTGAAGTCACCAACCAGATCGTTGACGGCCTCTTCACGGCCGCCGCTGTGCTGATGCCACCACACAACTGTCTGGCCGGTCGGATCAACACCGGCGAGTGGGCCGTCAGCCGCAGGCTCGGTCGGCAGATCAAAGGTGCTCCTAAACTCGCCTTCCTGAGCGCTAACGTTGAACATCGGCAGGGCCAGGGCCGCTACCAGGATCAACGTAGCCAAAACACCAAACTTACGCATTGTTGTTCCTCCTTAGAAGGATAATAGAAATACTTTTGGAGGGTGGCTTTCCTCCGAACGACTAAACATACTACAAGAGGGTGAAATAATCGACAAGCGGGCATTAAAAATACTTTACTTAACCTTAAAACGTATGCTATTGTAGTCACCTCATTCTCGATCGGATGAATGTAGTTTATACTTATTTGGCACTTTTAACAAATACCCGCCGCTGTGGTATGCTAGCCACAACACACAACACGAAGGAGAGTGAGACAGTGGGTTTTTTGAAGAAGTTGTTCGGTGGTGGATCGGGATCGCAGGATAAGGACGGGCTGTATTTTTACATCCAGTCCAACAAGACCGGCGAAGTGATCCAGGTGCGGCTGCACCGCTTCAACGATTTATCGCCGACCGATGATTTTTCCGGCTACTGCGTGCACAAGGTGGTTGTAGGCGAGAAGGGCTTTGACCGGCTGGAAGCCGAATTTTACTTCGACAACAAGCGCAGCCTGACGACCTGCGAAGTGGCGGGTGGCACGCTGGTTGATCGCGGCGCCTACGACGCCTATAAAGCCGGGAAATCCGGCGCAGCCAGCTAGCTCACCGGCCTATGACACACACAGATCGCACCCTGGTCCTGCTGGATGTGGATGGCGTGCTGGTTCACCCGGTGGGCTATAAAGAAGCCATCCGCGTGACCGTCAATTTTTTTGCGGCCCAGATGGGCCAGCCGCCGCTGGGACCGGACGACGACGAGATCGCAGTGTTTGAGGCGTGCGGCATCACCAATGAATGGGACTCCGGCGCAATGTGCGTTAGCGCGCTGCTGCTGGCCGCGCTGGACCGGCGGCCCGACCTGCGGCGCGAGACGTTGGACGAGACGCTGGCAGCCATCGGCGCAGCGGGGATGGCCCTCACGCGCCCGGACTTTGTCGGACTGGTGCGCGAACTGGAGCCGTATCTTACTGACGGGCAGGTGCCTTCCCTGGTCCACCTGTCGCGGCTCAAGGCGCAGATCGATGCCGCGAACCTGCCGCTGGTTACGGCGCTGTTGGGGGATGTGTACGATCTCAACACGCCGACAACAGGCGTTTTCCAGGCATCTACACTGGGCGCGCGGCGTTTTCGTGAAGCCTATTGCCAGCCGCCGCCGGTCGAACGGGAAAGCCTGCTGGCAGAATGCGACGTCCCGCTGCTGACCGGCGACAGCCGGGACCGGCTGCTGCGCTGGACGGCGGACGCGGATCACGGCGCGGCGATTTTCACTGCCCGGCCCAGTATGCCCCCGTCCGGCAAAACACATGCGCCTGCGTCCGGCTGTGCACCGGAGGCCGAACTGGCCGTCGAACTGGTTGGGCTGGATGGGCAGGTGCCGCTGATCGCGCACGGGCGTATCGATTGGCTGGCCGGGCGGCACGGGCGCGTAGGGGCGGACTACATCAAGCCCGCGCCGGTGCAGGCGTTGGCCGCGATTGGGGCGGCGGCATCGGGCGCAGAGATACCGGCGCTTGAAGCGGCTGCCGCGCTGGCCGAACGCGATGAGCTGACCGGCCCGCTGGCAGCGCTGGCGGACGGATCGACGCATGTGATGGTGTTCGAGGACTCGATCACCGGTGTGAACGCCGTCCGGTTGGCCGTTGAGCAGTTGAAAAGAGCCGGGCTGGCTGTGACCTTCGAGGCGGTTGGTGTGTCGCCCAACGCCGATAAGCAGGCGGCACTGGCGCGCGTGGCCGACCGGGTGGTGGATGATGTGAACGCCGGGCTGGCACTCGTGCCGGACTGGCCATTGTGACGACCGCTCGCGACCAGCGCGCTGATGCCTGGCCTGGATTAACGAGGTGTAAAACATGGCTGTTGAGTTTGGGTTATCGCTGCCCGCCGGGCCACCAAAGGGCCAGATCGACCGCTGGCTGGCCGACCTGGACGCTGTTGTCCCGGTCCTGGCAGGGCACTTCAAAAGCCTGTGGATGACCGATCATTTCTTCTGGGAGGATGCGCCGACGTATGAATGCTGGACGGCGTTAACCTACGTCGCGGCGCGCTACCCGCAGTTTGACATCGGCCCGATTGTGTTGGGCCAGAGCTACCGCAACCCGGCATTAACCGCCAAAATGGCCGCCACGCTGCAAGCGCTCAGCGGTGGGCGGCTGATCATGGGGATTGGCGCGGGCTGGAAGGAAGACGAATACCATGCTTACGGCTACCCCTATCCACGCGCGGGCATTCGCATCGAGCAGTTGCGCGATACGCTCGAAATCTTTAAACGTTTGTGGACCACGCCCGGCAGAGTTTCCTACGAGGGCCAACACTACAGCATCAAAAACGCCTACTGCGAGCCGAAGCCGGACCCGGTCCCGCCGCTGCTCGTTGGGGGTGGCGGCAACAAGACCACCCGCTTAGCCGCCGAGTACGCCGACTGGTGGAACATCCCCGACACGCCTTTTGACCTGTACCGCGAGCGTGCCGCCGTGCTGCACGGGCACTGCGCCGACATCGGGCGCGACCCGGCCAGCATCCGGCTGTCATGGTTTGGGCGGTTGGTGCTGGGCCGGACCGAAGCCGACGCGCAGGCATTGGGTGGCGGCCAGTGGACGTCTGCGAACGCCTTCGCCGGTACGCCGGACCAGGTGATCGCGCAGATGACGCCCTTTGTTGACCTGGGCGTGAGCTACTTTATGCTGGAAGTGCTCGGCCTGCCGGACGCGGGCGTGATCGACATGCTGCTCAACGACGTGCTGCCCCGGTTTGGCTAAGCGATCCAGCGCGCGGCCTGTTACGGGCTGTACCGCCGGTCGAGTTCGGCGGTGACATCATCCGGCGACAGACCGCATTG
>JAFGNU010000010.1 GCA_016926875.1 Anaerolineae bacterium
CTACGAAGCCAGCCTGGATGCCAAGGGCATCCCGCACGAATGGACCACCGAGGGCTGGACACCGCCCGAAGGTGCGTTTGAGTTCGCGCAGTAGGAACACCTCGTAGGCTAACACTATAAAGACAAAGGGGGAAGCTGGCTTTTCCCTGCTTCCCCCTCATTGTTATACTACTCGTCAAAAATTCAAAAACAGAGGCCAGACGTGATAGCAACTGCTGAGAAAACACCACTTCTTGAGGTCAAAAGCGTTTCAAAAGCATTTCCAGGCGTGCAGGCGCTAAAGGACGTGGACTTCTCCATCTACCCAGGGGAAGTTGTCGCGCTCGTAGGCGAAAACGGGGCGGGCAAATCTACGTTGATGAAAATCTTGTCCGGCGCTTACCGGATGGATTCTGGTACTATACACATCAACGGCGACACGGTGACACCGGAAAACCCGCGCCACGCTCAAGGACTGGGCATTTCCATCATCTATCAAGAATTCAACCTGACCCCTCAGCAAAGCGTCGCCACCAACATATTTTTGGGACGCGAACCTACCCCGTCCGGCTTACTGGGTATGCTGTCCATCGTCGACCGTCGCCGTATGCGGCGGGAAGCAGCCAGGCTACTTGAACGCGTCGGCGCCGGTTTTTCGCCTAATACCCCCATCCGCCGCCTGTCAGTTGCCGAACAGCAAATGGTGGAGATCGCGAAGGCGCTGTCCGCAGAGGCGCGCATCATTATCATGGACGAACCGACTTCTGCACTGGGTGAAGATGAAGTCAAAGTCTTGTTCCAGATCATCAGGAATCTGAAAGAGCAGGACATCGGCGTCGTTTTTATCACACACCGCCTCGAAGAAGTCTTTGAGATCGCCGACCGCATCGTCGTCTTGCGCGACGGCGAACAGGTGGGCGGGATGCCCGTCAAAGAAGCCACCACAGATGACGTGATCGCGCTCATGGTCGGGCGTGCTATCGACAAAACAAGCCAACACGCTGGCACCGATATAGGTGACACTGTGCTGGAAGTCAAGGGCCTGTCGCGTAAGGGCGTGCTGCACGACATCAGCTTCAGCTTGCGGCGGGGCGAAATCCTGGGCATAGCCGGACTGGTCGGCTCTGGACGGACCGAGTCGGCGCGCGCGATCTTCGGCGCGGATCCCATCGACGCCGGGGAGTTATTCATCGACGGCCAACGAGTGAACATCAAGTCACCTGCCGTCGCCGTGAATGCCGGGATTGCCCTGGTCCCGGAAGACCGCAAGAAACACGGTCTTGTGTTGATGCACAGCTTGCAGCACAATATCATGCTGCCCAACCTGAATGCCCTGACCGTACTGTCTGAGTTTGTCAGTAAGCGGCGGGCGCGCAGCTTGGCAGGTGAGTACGTCGAGCGGCTGAACATCAGGACACCGGGCCTGGGCCAGCAGGTC
Organism: Anaerolineae bacterium; assembly: GCA_016926875.1. Lineage (GTDB taxonomy): Bacteria > Chloroflexota > Anaerolineae > Aggregatilineales > Aggregatilineaceae > JAFGNU01. The sequence goes on from JAFGNU010000010.1 coordinate 1,418, forward strand.
AAATACCTGTCTGGCGGTAACCAGCAAAAAACGGTGCTGGCGAAGTGGCTGGCCGGGTCACCCAAAGTGCTCATCATGGACGAGCCAACGCGCGGGATTGACGTTGGCGCAAAAGCCGAAGTCCACAATCTGATGAGCCAGTTAGCTCGACTGGGCATAGCTATCATCATGATCTCGTCCGAACTGCCGGAAGTGCTCCTGATGAGCGACCGCATCCTGGTGATGCACGAAGGGCGCGTAGCGGCGATCCTGGACCGGGAAGAAGCAACCCAGGAAATCATCATGTCCTATGCCAGCGGGAGCACTGAAACCGCGACCGCCTAAATATCCAATGCGCCAGGTTGGATACCGGTAGTGGCCGCCGCTGCTGTACCCAACACATGAACAATCACTATCCTGCACGCAGTTGCAGGTATGTGCTGCGTCCGCCGGAATGGGCGAACCACAGGGCAGTGGGGTAACGCCCTGGCCCGTGTTGCCTGGCGAATATGCGGTCCCCCTCGAACTCCTCATTTCCTGTGCCAGCGGGAGCGTTACCGCAATGCCCGCATAAGCGTCCTGCCTGGCCTGATTCCACACTGTGACACCGGCTCGACTCTCGTTTGTTATGTGTTATGATCAAACAACCTTGTGGCAGGCGCTGCCCGGTGGACAGACAGCAATCGAGAAGAGCCAGCCGTCACGCACCATCCCCGGTAATGGCACAGCCTGTGGTATACTCGCAGGCTGCATTATCCTTCCTCGGATGGGCCGTAAAAACCGTAACCTTTGTAGATACGAGGTGTTAGTACGCATGACTGGGCCAGACATCCAGACTGAACGCGACTACGTGGAAGCCGATGATGCTCAGCTAGTAGAGTGGGCAAAAGATGACTCAACAGCGTTTGGTGAGCTGTACGAGCGGTACATACAAAAAATCTACAACTATGTTTACTACCGGACCGGAAATCACCACGATGCTGAAGACCTGACATCGCGCGTATTCTACCGTGCGTTGGGCCATATCGACCGCTATACAGACCGGGGGGTCCCGTTTTCGGCGTGGTTGTACCGTATCGCGCATAACCTGGTGGCTAACTGGCACCGTGATCGTGACCGGCGAAAAGTTGTTCCGTTGGACGAGTATATCGTAAGTGGTGCGCCAACGGACGCGCCCGAAGCAGTCACCGAAAGCCTGGAAGAACACGAGCAACTACTGTTGTCTATCCGCGACCTGCCACCAGAGCGGCAGCAGTTGTTGATCTTGAAGTTCGTCGAGCGGCTCTCAAACGCGGAGATCGGCCAGATCATGAACCGCACCGAGGGAGCGATCAAGTCGTTGTATCACCGGACCCTGCTCTCACTACGCGGAAACCTGGCCGAAACTGATAGTGTCCATCCAGACAAACGGAGACGGCGCTTTAGCCTGTGATCGCACGTACACATCGAGCTATTCCATCACAGTGTAAGGGTAGTGCAATGTTAAATTCGTTTTTTACAAATCGCCCGCAGCACCAGCTTCAGGATATGCTCATGGCACATGCTGATGCGCTGGCAGCGGGCGTGCTTGACCTGGATACGCTGCTCGAACAATACAACGAGATCGCGTACAGCCAGGTCGAGGAACTGCTGACCCTGGCCAATCGTATCAGCCAGACGCTGTCTGACGTGACTCCCGCCAGAGAATTTGTCGATGATCTGCGCCGCCAGTTGAGCGAAGGCATCATCCCTGGCAACCGCTCGTGGTGGGAACGTATTCGCCAGCTCCCGCCCAGCGCGCAGCTTGCGGCGGGCATTGGCGGGGCCACGCTGACGGCAGGCGTCGTGTTGATTGCATCGCGCCCGGTTCTGGACGCGCTCGCCGATTGGCGCAGCCGGAGAACTGCCGCTGCCTGAACGGGTCGGACTGTTTAAGCCATCAACTTGAGCCGCATCGACTGTTGATAAGTCACCGGGGGAAGCTGGACCAATGGCCGAGCGTTACGCAAAAATCACCGGTTGGGGGAAGTACATCCCGGAGCGTGTGCTGACCAATCACGATCTGGAGCAGATGGTAGATACCAGCGACGAGTGGATATCCACCCGCACCGGCATCCGGGAACGCCACATCCGCACCAAAAACGATACTACGTCCAGCATGGCCACCACCGCCGGCCAGCGCGCGCTGGCGGTAGCCGGGATCACGGCTGCGGACCTGGACCTGATCATCGTTGCGACATCGTCGCCGGACTATTTGCTGCCCTCTGTCGCCAGCCAGGTGCAGGACCAGATCGGCGCCAGATGCGGCGCGTTCACCTTGAGCGCGGGGTGTTCCGGCTGGGTGTACGCGCTGACCACGGCGAACCAGTTTATCACCAGCGGTATGTACAACCGCGTGTTGGTTGTCGGGGTCGAGATCATCTCGTTTGCAGTAGACTACACCGACCGCACAACCAGCATCCTGTTCGGTGATGCGGCAGCGGCGACCGTGTTGGAAGTCAGCGACCAGCCAAGCGGCATCCTGGCCTCGGAGCTTGGTTCCGACGGCTCCGGCGCGCTGTACCTGTATGTACCGGATGGCGGCTCGGTTGCGCCCATGTCCCAACATACCATCGACAACAACCGCCAGTTCATCCGCATGAACGGCGCAGGTGTGTTCAAGTTTGCCGTTCGAACGCTCGCCAGCTCATTAAAGCGAACAATTTATCAGGCCGGGCTGACGCCGGACGACATCGACCTGTTCATTCCCCACCAGGCCAACGCCCGGATCGTTGAACACGCCGCCCGCCAGATGCGCGTGCCGGTCGACAAGTTCTATATGAATCTGGATCGCTACGGCAACACGTCGGCGGCCTCTGTCCCGCTGGCCCTGGTCGAGGCCATCGAAGACGGGCATCTGAAGGATGGCGATCTGGTGGCAATGTGCGCCTTTGGTGCCGGGCTGACCTGGGCCACGGTTGTGATGCAACTGGGCACCGGCGAAATTAGCCTCGCACACAGCCTGTTTTCGGTCGAGCGCGCCCGCTATCTGGCACGCCGCACATCCGATATGGTGCTGGACTCGGCCCAGTCTGCCCTGCTCCCACTGTATACGTTTCTATACGAGCGGCGCAAAAAAAAGTAGCCGCGTGTGTGCAACCAGTTCTGCACCCTGGCCGATTTGACAGGTCAGGGTGTTTCATTTAGGGTAAAAGTCAGCGCGCGGCCACCGGACAACCGGAGGGTTGCCAGCCATGCACCTCTTTTTATCACCCCATCCTGACGACGTGGTGTTGAGCTGCGGCGGGCGAATGATTCAACTGGTGCAGTCAGGCGAAGCTGTCACCGTTGTCACGCTGATGGCCGGGGAGGTACCGCCTGATACACCACCTACCCTGTTTACCCAGGAGCACATCGTCCGCTGGCAGCTTGGCGACAACCCGGTGCCGGGTCGCAAGGCCGAAGACCAACGCGCCGTTGAGCTGTTGGGTAGCACGCTGGTCTTTGGAAATATCCCGGATGCGCTGTACCGCACCGATGAACACGGAACCGCACTGTACACTGACCTTAAGAAGCTGTTTGGACAGATCAACCGGCGCGACCCGGCAGCAGTACGCCCGCACACTATCACACGTCACCTCGATCCGGCAGCGATCATCTATGCCCCACTGGGTGCCGGTCATCATGTTGATCACCAACTGGTGCGGGAAGCGGTTGGTGCCTGGCTGGCTGCACACTCCCCGGTGGCGATTTTCTTTTACGAGGAGTATCCTTACAGCGCAGACAGCCCTGATAGTATAAAAATTGCGCGGGCGGCGCTGGCTTTGCCGACACAACCGGTGATATATCGCCTGAGCGATACCGAGATGGATAGAAAAATCAAAGCAATTGCATGCTATAAATCGCAGATCAGTACGTTTTGGGACGATGTCCCCGCCATGGAGGCAGCAGTGCGGCAGTATGCGGTCCAGGTTGGCGGGGGTTTTTATGCAGAACGGCTGTGGCAGCCGGTATGATCCTGACTGCCGGGCACACCGGCATGTGACACTACGGGAGAGATAGTTTATGAGCGATACACAGGCAACCCCACTCGACGAGGCCCAGCAGTTGGTAGACCAACTGCGCCAGCAAGCCGACGACAGCCTGAAACAGCAGCTAGACACCCTGGCTCAACACCTGGCGGCAGCCCGCCCGCGCGGTGAAGGTGATGATGCCGCATCGCTGCGCCAGCGGATTGAAGAGATAACCGCAACCAATGCGCAGTTCGTTTCGGTGATGGTACACGAGATCCGCGTGCCGATGACCAGCATCCGGGGCTATGCTGATATGCTGGCCAAACATGTCGTCGGCGAGCTAAACGACATGCAGCAGCAGTTCACCGATACGATCTGTTCAAACGTGATTCGGATGGAGCACCTCGTTTCCGACATCAGCGACATCAGCAAGTTGCAGTCGGGCCGGATACGCCTCGAACCTAAGCTGGATACGTACAAAAACATCGCGCTGGAAGTTGAGAACGCTACCAAAGACCTGGCCGCCGAACACGGGCACACGTTCGTGTTTGATACGCCGTCCGGTCTGCCAATGTTAAACCTCGACAGCACGCAGTTGGCCCAGGCATTGCGCAAGCTGGTTGAAAACGCGCTCCAGTACACCCCCGACGGCGGCACGATCACCGTCCGCGCCGAAGAAGTGGATGGCAAGCTGAAAGTATCGGTGATCGATACCGGGATCGGGATGAGCAAGGAAGAACAGGCCCGTATCGGGGAACTGTTCTGGCGCGCAGACAGTGAACTGGTCCGGTCGTTTAAAGGGCATGGCCTGGGGCTGCCTATCGCCATGGGCTTCATCAAGCTGCTGGGCGGTGAGTTTTTCTTCAAAAGCGAGCCGGGCCAGGGCAGCGCCTTTGGATTCATTGTGCCGGTCGCCAGCTAAGCAAGCCTGTACAGCCGCTTAACATAACCCATATCCCCACCTTGCCGACGGGGCAGTATTGCGCTTTTTCCCACCGGCACGGTTTTCAGCACCTTCTGCCTGATGCTATACTCTGACTGGTTCGGAGACCGTTCCATACTCCCTCAACGCTATACTATTGGAGGTTTGTCTGTGGACCTGCACGAGTACCAGTCAAAATATCGTTTTGCAGAATATGGTATTCCCATCCCCGAAGGCACAGTCGCCCACGATTCCCAGGCCGTTTATGACATTGCGAAAAAACTGTGTCACCCGGTTGTGATCAAAGCCCAGGTGCTGACCGGTGGGCGTGGCAAAGCGGGCGGAGTCAGGCTGGCGCACACTCCCGACGAGGCCCGGCAGCACGCCGACGCGATTCTTGGCATGGACATCAAGGGTCATACGGTGCAAAAGGTGCTGGTTGATCCCGCCTCGGACATCCAGGCCGAGATTTACCTGGGCGTGACCAATGACCGCGCGACACGTATGCCGTTGATCATGGCCAGTGCGGCGGGCGGGGTGGACATCGAAGAGGTCAACCGCGAATCGCCGGAAAAGATCATCCGCGAGCATGTCAACCCGTTCCTGGGCCTGCGCGACTACCAGATTCGCCACCTGGCTTATGGCATCGAACTGCCGCGCGACCTGTGGAAGCAGTTCATGATCATCGCCAGGGGGCTGTATCGCTGCTACACGGAAAGTGACGCCACGCTGGCCGAGATCAACCCGCTGATCATCGACGGAGGCGGCAACCTGCTGGCCGTAGATGGCAAAATGTCGATTGATGACAACGCCCTGTTCCGGCATCCTGACCTGGCCGAATTGCGCGATACCAGCGCCGAACCGGCTGCCGAAACCCAGGCCCGCGAAGCCGGGTTGAGTTATGTCAAGCTGGACGGTGAGATCGGCTGCATGGTCAACGGGGCCGGGCTGGCGATGGCGACGATGGATATGACCAAACTGTTCGGCGGTTCGCCCGCCAATTTCCTGGATATTGGCGGCGGTGCCCAGGCCGATAAGGTTGCTACCGCGCTGCGTATCATCCTGGCCGATCCAAACGTGAAAGCCGTCCTGTTCAACATCTTTGGCGGCATCACCCGCTGTGACGAAGTGGCTAAAGGCATTCTGGCCGCGTTGAATGACGTTAGCGTCAGCCTGCCGATGGTGGTACGGCTGGTAGGCACCAACGAGGAGGCAGGCCGCCAGTTAATCGAAGAAGCAAACATCCCGAACATGATCGGCGCGGCCACGCTGGCCGACGCTGCCCGCAGCGCAGTCACCGCAGCGCAGGGTGCATAAAAATAGATTTTGAGGACAAGACAACATGGCTATTCTTGCAGACAAAAACACGCAGGTCCTGGTCCAGGGTATCACCGGGCGCGAAGGGCTGTTCCACACAGAGCAAATGATCGAGTATGGTACCTGCGTGGTCGGCGGCGTGACGCCTGGCAAAGGCGGCGAGTGGGCGCTGGGCAAGCCGGTATTCGACACGATGAAAGCTGCCCGCGAATCCACCGGCGCCAACGCCAGCGTGATATATGTCCCGGCAGCGTATGCCACCGATGCGATCTACGAAGCTATCGACGCCGGGATCGAGTTGATCGTATGCATCACCGAGGGCATCCCGGTCCTGGACATGATGAAAGTACGCGCCCGGCTGGATCAAAGCGGCAGCCGGTTGGTCGGGCCAAACTGTCCCGGTTTGCTGACACCGGGACAGGCCAAGCTCGGCATTATGCCCGGCCACATCGCCGCCCCCGGCAGTACGGGCGTTGTTTCACGCAGCGGCACACTGACGTATGAGGTTGTGTATGCGCTGACACAGCATGGCATCGGGCAAAGTACCTGCGTCGGCATCGGCGGAGACCCGATCAACGGCACCAGCTTTATCGACGTGCTGCAAATGTTTGAAGACGATCCACAAACCGAAAAAGTCGTGCTGATCGGGGAGATCGGCGGCACAGACGAAGAACAGGCCGCCAGCTTCATCGCCAATCACATGACCAAGCCGGTCGTGGCTTTCATCGCCGGGCAGACCGCTCCACCCGGCAAGCGTATGGGCCACGCAGGCGCCATTGTCGAAGGTGGCAGCGGGACTGCCGCCGACAAGATCGCCGCCCTGAACGCGGCAGGCGTGACGGTGGCCGAACACCCGGAGCAGATCACCGAACTGCTGGCCTGACCGGCGCTTGTTAGAGTTTGTGAGCCGGTCTTGACCATGCCCGGCGGGTATGGTATGCTGACCACACTTTCAAAAGCGATGACGGAAACGAGTACGCCCTGGCCAATGGTTAGCGAGCCTGGAAACGGTGCGAGCCGGGCGCAGTGGTAGAGCGGAATATCCTTCCTGAGCTGCAAGCTGAACGCGTATCTACGCCAGTAAGCCGGGCCGGATTGGTCCCCGTTACCAGGGCCTTGCCATCAGAGGTGGCAACAGAGCGCTCTGTCCATACCGGCAGAGAATAAGGGTGGTACCGCGAGAGCCATGCTCCCGTCCCTTAACCTGGGATGGGAGCTTTTGCGTTAATGGGGTGGTAAACAGAACCTGATGACCAGCACAACCTATAGTATCCGCGCCGTTGAGCCACAGGACCGGGCAGCTATCGCGCGGCTGTGGCAGGCGCTGTCGGATTATCATGTACAGATCGATGCCCGGATGCCTGCCCCGGTGCCCGGCGCGGCAGATCGCTACGCCAGCCGGTTGATCGAGCGGCGTGACGATCCGCATACATGCGCGTTCGTGGCCGAGGTCGATAACCAGGTTGTCGGCTATATCCTGGGCGCTATGCTTGATCTGCATCCTGATCTGTTCAAGCACCTCGAAGCGGGCTATATCGCCGATATATTTGTCGATCCCGCCTACCGGCACCAGGGCATCGCGCGCGATCTGGTTAATACCATCAACCGCTGGTTTATCGACCAGGGCGCCCGGTATGTCGAATGGCAGGTCGCGGCTGCCAATCCCGGCGGCCTTCATTTCTGGGAATCCATCGGCGGCAAACCGCTGATGATCCGGATGCACCTGGACATTGGCGGCGACAGCCGCGCTGAATAGGAAAAACGGACCGGAACATATGTTTAGCGAACTGGTGAACTGGCTGGGACCAACACGCACGCGCATCCTGGCGGCGCTGTTGGCCGGCGCGGGGGTGATCGGCCTGGCGCTGCAAGCCGCCTTTTATGGCAAATCCTGGCTGCTGCCTGCCCAGCTAGGACTGATCTGGCTGTTCCTGGCGGGGTTGGCGCTGGTGCTCAGTTCGCGCCTGACAGGCCGGGGACGGCAGCGGCTGTGGCTGGCCCTCGGACCGGGTCTCGCGCTGCTGGGGTTGGGCCTGCTGGTGCCGGACATGGCGCTGGTGTTTGGCGGCGCGGGCCTGGGCTGGATGGTGGCGGGGCAGTTGGTGCTGCGCAGCCGTGTGCGGATGGAATACCAGGCCGCGATCCGGCACCTGCGCCGCAGCGAATATACAGAGGCGGTCGCCGTCATGGATAAGCTGATCCAGGCCGAAGCCGATAACCCGAATCACTACCGCTTCCGGGCCGAGTTAAGCCGGTTGGTTGGACACCTGGACAACGCTCGCGCCGACTATGAGCATGTTATCCGGTTGGCTCCGAACACGGCGGGCGGCTATACTGGGCTGGCAGAAGTTCACGCGCAGTCGGGTGATTTCCAAACCGCGCGCCGGTATGCCGTGCAGGCCCTGGAACACGAGCCTCGCCAGTGGCTGACTGCTTATAACCTGGGCATGATCGAAGACCGGCTTGGACAGGCAGCAGCGGCGGTAGAGCATCTCAACATGGCACTGGCCGCCGGGCTGCCGCATAGCCGCTACCGGCTATTGACGCACCTGTGGTTGGCGCGCAATCATTATCGTCAGGGGCACATAGAAACCACCCACACGCAGATCGATCTGCTGCGCAAGCAGGCCAGGGGCCTGAATGACTGGCAGATCGTGCTGGAAAGCGACCAGGCCGCGCCGCTGCGCCGCCTGCTGGGAGCGGATGTGCGTCTGGCGGAACAACTGCTAACCGATGAAGCCCCTCTTGAGTTGCTGGGTGATACGGGTTAACCGTGTTGGAGTGTAACAGGCTCGGCTGAGCCAGGGAGCGGAAAAAGTGTCTGAGAACGAAATGCCTGAGGTGGTACAAGACCCGGAAGACGTGCCAAACACGGAACGCGGGCTGTTGCAGAGCACATTGGTACGGATCGTGCTGGTGCTGCTGGTCGTCGGCGTGCTGGCCGTGATCGTTGGCGTCGTGGCGTTCATATCCTATCGAAACAGCCACAACAAGCCGCTGGACATCGATACTTACCCCGGCGCGAAACTGGTCAGCGACGAAGACCTGTCGGAGCAAGAAGATCACCAGCAGTACACGTCGTCCGACTCGATGGAAGACATCGAACATTTTTACGACCGGATCGATGATATGGAATGCGAGCGCCAGTATCGCGTGGTCCAGGAACGCCCCGACGAAGACCCGCTCAGAGAGGGGCACCTGTTTACACGCTGCCGGATCGATCATTCGTGGCTGGACATCTCACAGTACGCCGTTGTGACCATCCAGCCGGTATATGACGCAGACGAGCAGCCAACCGGGGACGTGATCATCGATATTCGGCGCTATTGGGGAGACTAGGCTATGACCCCGCCTGCATCCAACATGCCGGGTGTGGATCAACTGGTTGGGGATGACAAGGATAGATCAAGCAAGTTTGTGATCCCCCTGTGGCTCGCCCTGGTCGCGATGGTGGTCGCGCTGATCATCGGGGCGCTGATCCTGGTGCGCGTGGTAGGACCCTTGCAAGGGCTGCTGTTCCCGTTTGAGCCGCCCGTGCCCGACGGCGCAGAAGAAATCGAGCACGTCAAGCCGGACAAAGGGGCGGAATACTGGGTGTATCGCACCACCATGCGGGGTCAGGACGTGGCCCGGTTTTATGAACAAGAGGATGGGACGTGCTGGTATACCTCGTCCAACAGCGACGTCAACCCCCGGCCCGATGGCGTTTCTTACAGCGTGGCCCGCTGCGTTGGTCAGCGAGAAAGCGCCGGGCTGGGGATTTCATGGGAAGTGTTCATCGCTGAAGGGTACTCGGACCGGGAAGGGCCGACGATCTTCCGCGTTTATAAATACGATACGCTGGATTAACCGGCTCGTACAAAGCGATTGTTCGCGAACAAAGGAGGTGTCAACGTGGCAACAGGGCACAGGCAGCCTGCGCCGCGCGTGATTGGCGATCCGGGCAGTCACAGGTGACAGCTTGAGGGTATTGTGTTCGCATTTGACCATCGATCATCCCCCGGATCATAACCAGGAGGAAGCATGTTTAGGGCAGTAACACCACAAATTGACATCGACGCGCTTGAGCAAGACCAATTGGTGTTCTGGCGAGAAAAGGACATCTTCAAGCGCACTATGGAAGAGCGCAAGGGCGGCAGAAACTATGTCTTCTTCGAAGGCCCGCCGACCGCCAACGGGCGTCCCGGCACGCATCACGTGCTGGCGCGGGCGTTCAAGGATATGTTCCCGCGCTACCACACCATGAACGGCGCCTATGTGCTGCGCAAGGGCGGCTGGGATACGCACGGCCTGCCGGTTGAGATCGAGGTCGAGAAAGAACTCGGTTTTACGCACAAGCACGAGATCGAGGAATACGGTATCGCCGCCTACAATGAGAAATGCCGGGAAAGCGTCTTCCGCTATATCGAAGAGTGGGAACGGCTGACCGAGCGCATCGCCTTCTGGGTGAGCCTGGAAGACGCCTATGTGACGTTCAAAAACGAATATATCCAGAGCGTGTGGTGGATTCTGCGCCAGTTTTGGGATAAGGGCCTGCTCTACCAGGGCTACAAGGTGGTGCCCTATTGCGCGCGCTGCGGCACCCCGCTGAGCAGTCACGAAGTGGCCCAGGGTTACGAAGAAGTCGCAGACCCAAGTGTCTTTGTGCGTTTTGCGGTCAAGGATGAACCGGGTGTTTACTTCCTGGTATGGACCACGACGCCCTGGACGCTGCCCGGCAACGTGGCGCTGGCCGTTGGGCGCAACGTGCCCTATGTGATGGTCGAGGGACCGACCGACGACGGGCAGGGCACCGAACGGCTGATCCTGGCGCGAGCGCTGATGCACAAAGCGCTCAAACACCCGGAGAACTATACCGTCGTGCAGGAGATGAAGGGCCAGGACCTGATAGGCAAGCGCTACGAGCCGCTCTACGAGTTCCTGCCGGTTGAACAGGATTACGCCTACGTGGTGCACGGCGATTTTGTCAGTGTGGAGGACGGTTCCGGCATTGTGCACATGGCGCCTGCCTTTGGCGCGGACGATATGGACATCGGGCGCGAGCACAACCTGCCCGTGCTGCAAACCGTCGCGCCTGACGGGGCTTTTATTGATGCCGTCGAGCCGTGGGCGGGTATGTGGGTCAAAGACGCCGACCCGCTGATCAAAAACGAACTGGCCGAACGCGGCCTGCTGTACAAAATCGAAGAATACATCCACAACTACCCGTTTTGCTGGCGCTGCAAAACACCGCTGCTGTACTATGCACGCGAAACGTGGTACGTCGAAACCACGCGCTACCGCGACAAGCTGATCGAGCTGAACAAGACGGTCAACTGGGTGCCGTCGCACATCCGCGATGGGCGCTTTGGCAACTGGCTCGAAGACCTGCGCGACTGGGCGCTGGGGCGTGAGCGCTACTGGGGCACACCGCTGCCGGTCTGGATATGCCAGAACCCCGACTGCGATCACAGGCACTGCATCGGCAGCGTGGCAGAGCTTGAGAAATTGAGCGGGCGAGATTTGCCTGACCTGGACCTGCACCGCCCGTATGTCGATGAAGTGACATTCCCCTGCCCGGAATGCGGCGGCACGATGCAGCGCGTCCCCGAAGTGATCGACGCCTGGTTCGACAGCGGCTCGATGGCGGTGGCTCAGTGGGGATACCCGTTCAAAAACCAGGAGATGTTCGAGCAGCAGTTCCCGGCGGACTACATCTGCGAAGCGGTGGACCAGACACGCGGCTGGTTTTACAGCCAGCACGCCATCGCCGGGCTGTTGTTTGAGAGTGTGAACTTCAAAAACGTGATCTGCCTGGGGCACATCCTGGACGAACAGGGCCGCAAGATGTCCAAGAGCCTGGGCAACATTGTTGAACCCTGGGGCGTGATCGAAAAGTACGGCGCCGATGCGTTCCGCTGGTATATGTATACCGCCGGTCCGCCCGGCGAGCCGCGCCGCTTCTCAGTCGAACTGGTCGGCGAGGTGGTGCGTAACTTCTACCTGACGCTGTGGAATGTTTACAGCTTCTTTGTGACCTACGCCAACCTTGACGGCTTCGACCCGCACAGTGAGCTGGTCCCGGTCGAAGAACGCGACGCGCTGGACCGCTGGATTCTGAGCGAACTGCACAGCCTGGTGCGGGATGTCACGCGCGCCTACGATGCGTATGATGTGCCAAGCGGTACGCGCCCCATCGAGAGCTTTGTAGACCGCCTGAGCAAGTGGTATTTGCGCCGGTCGCGCCGCCGCTTCTGGAAGTCGGAGAGCGACATGGACAAGCTGGCCGCCTACCAGACATTATACGAATGCCTGGTGACGGTGGCCAAGCTGCTTGCACCGGCTATGCCGTTCCTATCCGAGGAATTATACCGCAACCTGGTGGCCGATATGTACCCGGATGAGCCAGAGAGCGTGCATCTGGCGTGGTGGCCCACGTGGGACGAAGCGCTGATCGACCAGAAATTGATGGATGATATGCGCCTGGCGCAAAAGCTGGTCAGCCTGGGCCATGCCGCGCGCAACAGCGCGAGCCTGAAGGTGCGCCAACCGCTGGCCGAGGCGGTGTTTGTCGTGCGTTTCAACGCCGAACAGGATGCCGTGCGCGAGCTGGAAGGCACCATCGCCGAGGAGCTGAACGTTAAAGCTGTGCGTCTGGCCGACTCTGCCGAAAAGATAGTCACCTATAAGCTGAATCCGCTGCCGCAGGTATTGGGACGCGCGCTGAAAGGTGACTTCCCGAAAGTGCAAAAAGCGCTGCGCGAGGGCGATCCGGCAGACGTGGACCGCTGGGCCAAAGCGCTGCTGGCGGGCGACACGATCACCGTCGAGGTAGACGGCACCAGCTACGATGTTACGCCGGAGCAGTGCGAAGTCCAGCAAGAGGCTGCCGCAGGTTACACAGTGGCCGAAGATTACGGCTACGTGGCGGCGCTATCTACCGAACTGACCATTGAGTTGATCCAGGAAGGGCTGGCGCGCGAGTTCGTCCGGCGCGTGCAGACGCTCCGCAAAGATGCAGATTTCGACATCAGCGACCGGATTGCCGTCGCCTACCAGGCCAGCGAAAATCTGCGCGGGGCAATCCAGGCGTTTACCGAGTACATTCAACGCGAGACGCTGGCCGACACGCTGGTTGAAGGGCCGCCGGTTGGTGGCGCAACCAGCGGCGTATTCAGCTTCGACGACGAAACGGTCACTATTGGCGTGTTGCAGGTATGACAGGCCAGTTCATCCAGCCTGGGGCAGGCAGAAATGCTTGCTCCAGGTTTTTGCTGGGGAATACCCGGTCCGCTAAAATTGAGAGCACATCCTGCGAGCAATACCCCGACGATAACGGGGGAACAGGCAATGACAACAACCAAAAGCAAGCTGTATAGTGAACTACTTGATCTGCACGTCACATTCCGGCAAAAGCTAGAGGAGATGGAAAGCGCAGCGGTACTAGACGTTTCCGGTACCGGCTACACCAACCATCAGGCCGACGATGCGACGATGGTCTATGACCAGACGGTCAACGCTTCCACCGTTCGGAGTGTCAAACAGCGGCTGCGCCAGATCGAAGAAGCGCTCGCACGTTACGAGGCGGGCACCTACGGGATATGTGAGAACTGCGGGCGTGAGATCGACATCGCGCGCCTGGAAGCAATCCCGTATACGTCGCTCTGCCTGCGCTGTGCCGAGACGCGCGATTATCGCGCCGGGATTTGAGCTGTGAGCACCATGCAGCAAGATACAGCACGGCGCCCGCTTATCGTCCGGCTGCGGCAGTGGGCGCTCCTGGCCGGTGTAACCCTGTTTGTCATCCTGGTCGATCAACTCAGCAAAGCCTACGTTGTCGCCCACCTCGATCACGGTGCATCCTGGATGCCGGTTGGTTTTCTGGAACCGGTGTTCCGGTTTACGCATGTTCACAACAAAGGGGCCGCTTTTGGACTTTTTCCCGAAGGCAGCAGCCTGTTTTTGATCATCGCCCTGGTGGTGTCGGTCGTGATCGTCTACTACTACCGCAAGCTGCCGGACGGCAACCTGCTGCTCCGGGTTGCAATGGGGCTGCAAATGGGCGGCGCCCTGGGGAATGTGATCGACCGTATCCGGCTGGGGTATGTGATCGACTTCTTTCATGTCGATTTCTGGCCGGTTTTTAACGTGTCGGATAGCTGCATCGTGCTTGGCGTAGCGCTGCTGACCCTTGAGCTGCTGCGCGAAGAATACCGGATCGCCAGACAACAGCAGGCCGAAGACTGTCCACCACCAGACAAAGCGCGGGATTCATCCGAAGAAACAAGCTGCTGCGGCTGAGCGGTTGACCCTCTCGGCAGGCATTTGACGTATCATCCCCGCCGGGCTTACGCGTCGATCAGCAGCGGCACGCCCAGCCGGAAGGCAATATAGACCGCCCTGAAAAACTTTTTGAGGGCATCAATTGAGCTGTCGTCAGCCTGCCCCGGAGCATGTAAAAACGGCACATGCTCAGCTACCCACGCCGGGGACGGCGGCGCGGCCAGTTTCATCATCGTATCGGCGTCCAGGTCCGGCGAGATACCCCCAAAAAACTGCAACAGCAGCGCGCCATGCGCGGGCTTGACCGGCCCGGACATAAACAGCAGTTCAAACACCTGGTTGCCGGTCAGACACAGGTTGCCAAAGTCGCGCTCCAGGGGGGTGTGGCTCTCCAGGAATATCCCCTCCTGCCCGCGCAGTGGGGCCGCCGCGTCCCCGGTATAGCCCATATCGCGGATCGCTTTCTGAAGCAGCACAAACAACAGCGGGTGATCGTTATCCGGCAGTTGATCCAGCAGCCAGCACTCGGCCTGTGCGGAAATCGGGTAGTTGATATAGCCGGTACATCCGAACGGCACCCCGGCGCGGTTGGCCGGGCATCCGGAACAGTGCTGCTCCCAGGCGGCCAGTTCCCTGGCGGCGTCCAGCAAGTCCTGCACGACGATCACTTCGCTGTCCTCGCTGCCGTCGGGCAGGCGACGCGTCATCTCAAAGCCCATCTTGTCGGGCGGGCGGGTATCGCCGCGCTCGCGGAATAACTGGATGATCGCATGCGCGCGGTCTTCGGCCTTGAGACGGTGTACCAATCCCTCAAGGGTAAACGCGCGCTTGGGGTCGCAGGCGTAGCCAATAATATAGTCGATTCCCATGGTTGCTCCCTGGACGCTTCCCGAAAACAGTACCGCCCCACATCCTCACCGGGCGCGGGGCGGTCTTTTCGGCTAAGTGTTCATGTCGTGGTATCAGTGAATCGGCAGATCGTATACCCGGCCCTCGATCAGCGTCACGTAGGCCGCGTTCACCCAGCCGACCATATCGCCGAAGGTGATGTGATACCATGCCCCGTTCGTATTGCGGCCCATGATCACAAACTCGGAATTCAACGGCACCTTGCCGATCTCGTTGCCGCGCAGGCTGGCCGCATCCCGCAGGCGCAGGTTGTCAAGCGCCCGCCCGCGCACGGTCACTGCCGGTTGGCCGGTTTCGGTTTCGGGCACAAACAGCGTCCCGGTTGGCGGCACAGGTACAACTTCGGTGCTAACCACCAGGTCAGAAACGCGCCCCTCGGTCAACTGGACGTAAGGCGCATTGACCCAACCGCGAATCCCTTCATACAACACGAGATACCACGCCCCGTTGCCGTTGCGCGCCTCAACCACAACGCCGACGCCATCCGGGATAGTGCCTATTTGTTTGGCCTGCAAACTGGCCCCGTCGCGCATCCGCAGCGGTGCGAGCGTCAGCCCCAACACGGTCACGGTCGGGTTCGGTTCAACCGGGGTGTACTGGCCGGGTGTAATTTCAATGTCAATGCGTGGAATCAGGGGCACAAAGTCCTGGTAGGTGTCTTCGTCTTTGTCCTGGTTCTTCTCTTTGTCTTCGCTGAACAACCAGACCCACTCATTACTGACCCAGCCTTCCCGACCATCACCCAGCGAGATCAGAATCCAGGTCATATCCGGCACTGCGCCCAGCACCAGGTAGTTTTCCGGGTAAAAGACCTGGACGATCACCGGGTTTCCTCGACCGGGTCCGGTGCGTACATTGACGTTATCGCCGGTTACCGCCGCCCAGATTGGCTTGACCGGCGGCGGCGCGGGCTTGACTGTGCTGCCACCACCGCCATCGATGCCGCCTTCTTCGTCGGGCAGCGGCTCCCACCGCCAGCTCACATGAATCTCGGCGTTGTTGGTAGCTTCAAAGTATTCCACCTTCAGGTTATGCGTACCGGCGGTCAATTCCCACAGATCGGTTTTATACTCGTTATACCCTTCCTGGGTGGCGTGCCACTCATCAATTATCTGCGTATCGTCAATCCACATGCGCACGCCGTCATCGACCCCGATTTCAAAAATCCAGTGTCCCGGCACAGAGAAATACACCGTTGCCGTCCAGCGGGCGCTGAAATAATCCACCGGGATGACGTCATCGGGAGACTTTTTGCCCCAGTTGAAGTCGATCTTCTTGTCTACGCGGGTGAGTACTGGCTCATCTGCCAGGCCGTGATTGCGATAGTATGATGCGTTCCAGTCGGCTTCACCTCCAACCGGCGGTGTTACATCACCATCCTGGTCGTTTTCGCCGCCACCCTGCCACCACTGCACCTGAACACCGGCCAGCCCGGTCGCCTCGTAGTACTCAACCTTGAGCCTGTGTTTACCGGCAGTTAATTCGGTCAGTGTGATTTCGTAGCTGGTAAAGCCGCTGGTAGCGTCATGCCATTCGTCGATAACCAACGAGTCATCAACCCACATGCGAACGCCATCGTCCGCCCCGGCTTTGAACGTCCAGACGCCTGCCGTGTCAAAATTCACCGTCTTCACCCAGCGTGCGCTGAAGTTGTCGGCAGGGATAGCCGCGTCCGGCGAACCGTCTGCCCAGTTGAAATCGATCTGATCATCAACCCGTTCGACGGCAGGCTGGCCCGATAAATCCTTGTTGCTGTAGTACTTCGCGTTCCATTTCGTGCCAGGATTGGCCTCAACACGTTTAACAGGTAGCCCGGCTCCCAGCGTGAGAACCAGTATCATCACGGTCACAAGGCCGACAATCGTCAGTTTTCGCATGGTTTTTTCCCAATATACTTACCGGTCCGCTAATGCCTCGAATTATAAAAAGTGCGCGAGCATATCGCAAACTACGCCTGCCTGACGCTTTTGCGTTAACAGTGTCACAACGACTGGCGGGCAACCGCTTCGAGGACGTGCAATGTCTGTTCGGCAGTACGCCGCCAGGTAAAGCGCTGCACCTGCCGGTGCCCTCTGACGATGAGGTCTTTGCGCAGGGCTTCATCGGCAACCAGCCGCTCGATAGCCCCGGCAATCGCGTCAACGTCCCTGGCGTTGACCAGCAGGGCCGCATCCCCTGCAACTTCGGGCAGGGATGATGTATTGCTGGTGATCACCGGCGTGCCGCAGCGCATCGACTCTAACACCGGAAACCCAAAGCCCTCGTGCAGCGTGGGAAAAACCAGCGCCAGCGCCCCGCTGTACAACGCGGCCACGTCGTCATCGTCCACGTAGCCCGGCAGGATCACGCCGTCCACCCCCTCGGTCCAACGCGGATCGTAGAGCCAGCCCTGCTGACCGGCCAGGACCAGCGCAACATCCGGTTCAGACTGCGCAGCTCGCCAGCGCGCATAGCCCTGCACGATGCGCGCGATATTTTTACGCGGCTGCAACGTGCCCATGAACAGCAGGTAGCGTTCCGGCAGCCTGTAGCGGGCACGCATACCGGCCAGCACAGCCGGATCGTCCACCGGGGCCAATGACTCGTCCACACCGGGATAAACCAGCGTGATCCGGTTTTCGGACACGTTGTAATGCGCCGCCAGATCGCGCGATGTTGCCAGCGAGTCGGCAATAATGCGCGTTGTACGCCTGGCGCTGTGCCGCGTTGACCATTCCAGGTAGCGGCGGTGTGTTTCGGGGTGCGCATTCGGGAAGTATACATAGCCGAGGTCGTGAATGGTCACAACGGCAGGTCCCGGAAACAACAACGGCAGCACGTGCGATGGCACGAACGTCACGTCCGGGCGGTCGCGCCACAGCGCCGCCGCAAACCGGATATGCGTCCAGATGCGCGGCCAGGGGATAATCCGCCGGGTCACATGCGGATACTCAGGGAACAGGTCCGCTGGCGGCCTGTCGCGGAAATACAGGTTAAAACGATGCGGCGTGTCCAACGCCAGGATCGCGCGGATGAGCTGCAAGGCGTAATTTTCGGTGCCCGTGCGGTGGGCAGTCGTCGTCCGACTGGCGTCAATGGCGATAGTCAATGACTGCATGTATACCTATCCTGCCCGGCGGCGTAGCGCAACCGGCAAAAACCCAATACCAACAACCGATAACAACAGCGGCCAGTAATCTATAACATCTTCCAGGTTTTTCTCGTTTATATCTCCGGTGATGGCCCAAAACGCCGCGCCAGCAGCAACCAGGCTGATCATACTCAGCAACACCAGCCGGGTATCGTGCGTGCGCTCGACCAAAAACGTCATAAAAAACGTAAGCCCCAATGACACCAGCACCAGCGGCCACCAGTCGGCGAGGTCCGGGTGCTGCTCGATCCCATAGATCACTACGCCTGCCGCGCCTGCCGTCAGCCACACCCACAGGCCCGCCAGCAGCAGGCCGCGCTCGCGCCGACCAAAAAGCAGTGCCCGGAATACGAGGGTAAACGCCAACATCAAGATCGCCCCGATCACCAGTGTCAAGTCGGCAAGGTCCGGCAACCCATCTACCTCTTGCCGCCGGGCGATCAGAAAGCCACCCAGCGCCAGCAAAAAAAGCGCCAGCGGCAGCATACTGATCTGCATGCGCAGGCCGCGCCGGAAACGGTCGGCCCGCAGCGGGCGCAGGCGTTCGGTTTCGTCCAGCGAGGCAGGCTCAACCGCCGTATCCGGTTCATCGCGCATTTCTCCGGTGACGTCATCATCACGCGCTTCGATGCCGGAGTCGGTCCCGGATTCCGTCGCCCACGCCTCCTCGACATCCAGATCGTCATCAGGCTCAGATTCAGGCTCGTCGGCATACGTCTCAACGGCGTCACCTGGTTCGTGCGCATCCAGTTCGCCTACAGGTTCGTCTTCCGCTACGGGTTCTTCTTCGGGCAGCAGATCGTGTTCATCAGCCATCGTGTGTATCCTCCCACAAACCTATTGTAGCGGCACACGTGCCGAAGGCAACTTGCAATCTCACAACTATTTAACACAATGCAGGACTTTATTGGACAGATGTGTTAAACTGGCGCGCTCCAACGTGATGCAGGTCATCGATGGTTGATTGTGCGTATGGTATCCGAAGGATATGAACAAATATGAGTGAGTATGCCTGGTTAGGTGTATTGGCGAGCGCAGGAGTCACGACGTTGGCCCTGGCGTCGTGGTGTGTAATGGCGGTGCCGTACTTTGACAACGCGCCCTATCTCCACGAACTGCGGAAAAATACCCGGTTGGCAGTGCTGATAGGGCTTGGTTTCTTTGGCGTATTCTTCGCCATTTTTTACCTGGGCGCGCGTCTCCTTAACCAGGATACGAGTGGGCCCCTGATCGCGTTTACCGTTGTGATCCTCTTGCTGCCGTTCAGTATGCTGCTGGGCACCGAAACATGGGAGCACTATAACCCAAAGGGCATCAACCGGGTGCCGGGTCTGACTGCCGTCGCTGTGGCAACCGGTATTGGTCTGGCCGAGTTGGGTGCCGTGACGGTCGCGTTTTCATTCTTACTCTAAACACCTCATATATGGATCAAAAAAGCGCCCACTGCGGCGGTGGGCGCTCTCAGGTCAACCTGCGGCAGTGGTTATGCTTCAGGCCAGATTTCCTCAACCCCGCCGTGCTGGATCGTCAACCGCTCCTCGATGAGCGTATCGCTGCTCGTGTCAAAGTCGGAAAACGCGATATTGCTGATCCAGGCATCTTTGTATACCCAGCGCCGGGTTTCGACACCTTCGTCCATCGCTACAATGGCGATCTCGCGTGTTACCTTGCCCGTTGGATTTGCCAGCGTCTCGCGCGTCCATTGGTTAATGGGCAGCACCGGGTTTTGCTGTACCATTTTGCTAATCGTCAGTGGTTGGTGAACCAGCCCCCTGGCTTCGAGATCGACACAGCGAATGTGTAGCCCGCTCACGCCAAAAATCCCGGCGGCGGTTTCGCCGTTGATTTCCACCCTGAATTCATTGGCCGACAGGCTGTCTACAGCCTTGATGCCCGACTGTTCATGCGCCATTCTATGCACTCCTTTGCAATCGTTTTCGACACAGTATACACCACGCGCTGCCGGGACGAAATCGCAGGAGCGCGGCTGGTTGTGCAGCTACTGCTCGTCCGGCCTGACAACGCGGATATGGAGTTCCGCCAGTTGCCCCGGTTCGGCTTCGGACGGCGCCCCGGCCATCAGATCGGCGGCCTGCTGCGTCTTGGGGAATGCGATCACTTCGCGAATGTTCGGTTCGGCAGCCAGAATCATCACCAAACGGTCAATACCGGGTGCGATCCCACCATGCGGCGGCGTACCGTATTCGAACGCTTCCAGCATGTGACCAAAACGTTCTTTGGCAACGACCATGTCCAACCCGATCAGGCCAAAGATTTTTTCCTGGATGCTGCGGTCGTGGATACGGATGCTGCCGCCCGCGATCTCGTGCCCGTTGCAGGCCAGGTCGTACTGCTGGCCGCGCGCCTGGCCGGGATCGCTGTCCAGCAGGGGCACATCTTCGGGCATAGGCGATGTGAACAGGTGATGACTGGGGTCCCAGCGCTGTTCTTCCTCGTTCCACTCAAACAGCGGGAAATCGATTATCCAGCAGAACGCGACCTTATCCGGATCGGCCAGTCCTAACCGCTCCGCCATCTCGCGGCGCAAGGTGTCCAGCACGGCGCACACTACCGGTTCAACGTCGGTCGCCAGCAGGATCAGGTCGCCAGGGCCAGCGTTGAAGCGTTCGATGAGCGCCGCAAGCTGTTCTGCCGAGAAAAACTTGGCGATTGGCGAGCGAACCGGCGCCTCGGCGTCATCCTGAACGGCCATCCAGGACAATCCCCTGGCCCCGGCTTCTTTGGCGATGTCTTCCAGTTCGCCAAGCTGCTTGCGGCTGTAGTCGCCGCAGCCCGGCGCACAGATACCCCGAACAGGCTTGCCCACTTCGATATTGTCGGTAAAAACACGGAACCCGGTTTCGCCTGCAATATCGCTGATATCCTCGATCTCCAGCCCATACCGCAGGTCAGGCTTGTCGCAGCCGTAGCGCCGCATGGCTTCCGCGTGACCCAGGCGTGGGAACGGCCTGGTCACCAGCGTGCGGTCGGACACGTCTTCCACGATGTGGATCATCATGTCCTCGATCAGGTCCATAACGTCTTCGCGCTGGACAAAGCTCATTTCCAGGTCAAGCTGGGTAAATTCCGGCTGGCGGTCGCCGCGCTGATCCTCGTCGCGGAAGCAGCGCGCGATCTGAAAGTAGCGCTCGTAGCCTGCGACCATCAACAACTGTTTCAACTGCTGCGGGCTTTGTGGCAGGGCAAAAAACTTGCCGGGATGTATGCGGCTGGGCACCAGGTAATCGCGCGCACCTTCGGGCGTGGTCTTGAACAGGATTGGGGTTTCGATCTCGACAAAGCCCCGGTCCGAGAGGTAATTTCGAATGAAGCGTGTAACGTTGTGACGCAGCACGAGGTTGCGCTGCATCTTTGGACGGCGCAAATCCATGTAGCGGTAGCGCATCCGCAGCGCCTCGTCGATCTTTTCGTCCTTATTGATGTAAAACGGCGGCGTCTTGGCACGGTTCAGGACCACCAGTTCGGTGATTTCCAGCTCAATGTCGCCGGTTGCCAGGTCCGGGTTGGACATGCCCTCAGGCCGCTCGACGACAACGCCCTTAACCTGGATAACCCACTCACTACGGGCCTCTCGAGCACTGGCGTGTGCGTCAGGCGCGGATTGCTGGTCAACCGCAGCCTGGGTAATGCCCCACCGGTCGCGCAGGTCCAGGAAAACCAGCCCGCCCTGGTCGCGCCAGCGATGCACCCACCCGGCCAGGGTCACCTCCTGGCCCACGTGTTCGAGACGTAGCTCACCACAGTTATGTGTCTTTAGCATACGATACCCCCATATGGCAAACTGTCAGGCGAAACGCGCCATGCGTTTACCTAGCAATTGCGTGGCATGAAAACGTGGATGAGATTAACACAGAGCAGTGCCAACAGGCAAGACGCCACGCCCCGGAAAAGTCCGAGACGTGGCCGTAGGGGGTAGGTGGAGCCAGCCGGAGACATCCCGGCTGTTAGGATATCAGAAGATGGAGAACACGCTGCCCTGCAACTGGTTCTCAACCCAGTCTGCGATATATGGGTAGCGGTAGTTGTGCCCGTTCCACGTTTCGATGGCAGCGATCACCGAGTAAATGACCATGCCCAGCGGCAGCGCGAGCGACACCAGTAAAAATACCGGGAACATCAACGCGACCAGCGGCAGCAAGACAAGGCCCACCAGCACCAGGATCAGCAGCGCCGACAGGATCAGCAGCGCGATCCAGACCACCAGCCCGGTAACTACCAGCGCCAGCCAGCCGATGGTGCCCACCAACTGGATGGTGAACGCTTGCAGCGCGTGAAAGGCGACATACTCCGAGCGTTTACGGAACGCGAAGTAGATGCACAGCGGGATAAACATGGTGAGCAGCACCCCCGCGCCCGCGCTGGCCAGCGCCACCAGTGCCGTAAGCAGTGTGCTGCCGTGCGCCAGCGCCGCCCATTTGCGCTCGTTGGCGTCTGGCTCGCCAAAGTGCTTCCGCTTTTTGGTCTTGACGGGCACATACACGCCTTCCGGGGGCGCCAGGTCTTCATCGGCAGGGCTTTCGAGGCGGCTGCGCCGGTTGGAACCGTAGTAGCGCTCTTCGTATTCTTTGACCACGTCACGCCCACGATCCATTTCTTCCTTGACGCGCCGTCCAACATCCTGCACAGCGTCACGTATCCGGTCCGGGATCGGGACGCCCTCGCCTTCTACGCTTTGATCAACAGCGCTGTCGTCGTTATTCACGTTTTCCCCGTTCAAGTCTACAATCCGGTCCTGGTCGTCCATTATGGTTACTCCTGAGGTTTGTTCTGTTCATCCCTGGGTCACGTATCTGGCGTGACAGGTGAAAGTTCGTTGCTTGATTTCACTCTTCTATACGCACCGGGGCGACAGTAAGTTGCGCGCCGGTTGTAAAAATCGCGCAGCATCCGGCAGCTACGGTATACTCGTCGCGCTCAGGAGGGAATCGCCATGCGTAAGTTTTTCAGCGCGGATTTTACATTCACCAAGCGCACCCTGGGCCTGCTCTTGATGGCAGGCGGCCTGATCCTGGCGCTGGGTATGGTAGCGGCGGAATGGGTAGGACAGTCGGGCGGTTTTGGCACGATTCAAAAAATGGGCGTGCTGTTGGGCGTGATCGCGTTTGTGGTAGGGGTGACGCTGCTGCCCCTGGGCGACCAGCCCGCGTAGAGGAAAGGCGGAATGGTGGCGCGCGCACCGAATGTGCATGATCAAACCGCCCTGTTAGGGTGGATCAGCCGGGCCTTGTTTGGGCTGGTGATCCTGCTGCTGGCCGGGCATTTTGTCGTGTATGGGATATATGCCGTCGGCTTGATGCGCTTCCCGTTTGATTATGACCAGGGCGAGGGCTTTGAACTGGTCGATACGATGTTGTTCAGCGAGGGCGAATGGCCCTACCGGGACAACGAAGTTTATCCCTACTACGCCAGCAATTACCCGCCCGTGTTTCATGTTATGCTGGTGCCGTTCCAATGGCTGTTTGGCCCGGCGTACTGGTACGGGCGGCTGGTGGGCTTCCTGGGCACGCTGGTCACGGCGTCCGCGATTGGCTGGGCGGTTTACCGGGAAGGTCGCCGCCGGGATATGGCAGTTATCTCCGGGCTGGCGTTCCTGGCCTCGAACTATATTTATCACATTGGGCCGTTATTCCGGCAGCACATGACGATGGTCATGTTTGAAACGCTGGCTGTGGTTGTGCTGGCCCATGCTCCGGAAATTGATAACTCCAAGCGCTGCCGCCGGGTGATGGTTATCGGCTTGCTGCTGCTGTTGGCAGCGGGCTATACCAAGCAGCTTGCCCTGGCGACGTGTGTCGCGGTATTTGGTTTCCTGTTCCTGCGCAACCCGCGCCGGGGTCTTATCTGGGGCGTGATCTTCGCGGGCACGGCGGGCGCGATCTTTTTGTGGATCAACGTGGCAACGGGCGGCGCATGGTGGGACAACATCATCGCGGCCAATGTGAACGAATTCATGCCGGACCAGTTTCGCGGGCTGTTTGAGCAGTGGTTCCGGCTGCACTGGGTGATCATCCTGCTGGCCGGGCTGCTGGTTGTGTACGAGGTGTACTTCGCCCGACTGTCGCTGTACAGCGTGTGGTGGGTGGTAGCGGTCGCGGATACAACGCTGGCGGGCAAATGGGGCGCAGGCGACAGCTATTTTGCCACGGCGATTGCGGCGTCGTGCATTCTGGCGGGTATCTTTGCGGCGCGGACGCTGCGCGGCGCATGGGCTTTTCCCGATAACCCGATCACACGGCGCGTGCGGGGTATGCGCGCATTCGGAACCGCGCACCGTGCCCAGATCATGATCGCGGCGGGCATCGTGATCCCGGTCCTGTACCTGGTCTACGGACTGAGCGTGATCCACCTGCCGACCGAGGGCGCAGTCTTTGGCCCGTTGACGGATGTGCTGGGGTTAGAATCCAGCTACGGCGAGCGCTACGCCTTTTACGACTCGGCAGGCTGGACGCCGGGCTACGCGACCATCGGACATATCCCCACCCAGGAAGACATTGATAACGGCTGGCGGATCGTGGATATTCTGCGCGCGAGCGACAGGCCCGCCATGAGCGAGGAAGCCGCCTTCAGCATCCGGGCTGACAAAGACGTCGTGACCAACCCGACACAGTTAAAGAACCTGTATGAAAACGACTTATTTGATCCGGCCAACCTGGTCGCGGCCATCCAGACGCAGGACTTCGGCGTGATCGTGTTCCGCGCGCAGTTCTACCCGCCGCCCGTGCTGGCGGCTGTGTATGAAGCGTACTACCCGGCGGAGATCATCCCCATGAATGGCTTTGACTATGAAATCTGGCGACCCGGCCCGACGTTATCGGAGCGTGAAGCGTTTGCCGCGCACCTGGACGCCGTTGCGCCCGGTGACACGATCACGCAAGCGCTGGCCTTTCCGTTTGAGAACGCGCCGCGCTGGCTGGATCACGCGCTGACACACCAGAACTGGCAACTGCGCGAGGATAGCGGTACATCACCCGGCGCTGATGCAGACTGTGTGAGCCGCACATACCAGCGGGACGAGATAACGCTGCGCACCGTGTTGTGCCCGCTCGATTCGGGGACCGAGTTAACCTTGACCGAGGAAGCGGAGTAAGGATGAAGCGGTTATCGCCTGCCGGACGGCGCGCCCTGTGGCTGTCGGCGCTGCTGCTGCTGCTGGTAACGGTCGAACTGGCGGTAAGCTGGCCGGATCGCAGCCTGTGGTATGACGAGACGGTCAACGCCTATTTCTCCGAGCGCAGTTGGCCGGACATCTGGGAGTGGTGCACCGAGATCGATAACCAGGTGCCGCTGCATTTTGTCCTGCTCAAGTTGTGGGGGGGCGCTGCCGGGACCGGCGAGTTTTCGCTGCGGGCGTTTTCGGCGGGATGTGCGATCTTGAGCGTTGCCGGTGTGATCGCGTTAGGACGGCGGATCGGCGGGATGCCGCTGGCCGGGTGGCTGGCAGGGCTGGCCTACGCGCTTTGCCAGGGGTTTCTGTACGCGGCGTTTGAAGTGCGCACCTACGCCCTGACGCTGGCGCTGTTCGCCTGGGCGAGCGTGATCCTGTGGGAGTTGTGCGAGCGGTATGCCGATGAACGGAAGCCGTTTTCCCGGCGTTACTGGTCCCTGCTGATCGCCTACTGGCTGTTCGCGTTGGGGCTGGTGTACGCGCATTACACCGGCTTCCTGGTGCTGGCCGCGCACGGGGCTTACGTCGGCGGGCGAGCGCTGGGTTCGCGCTCGCGGCGGCGGGCGCTGCTGCTGGTCCACATGGGGATCGGGGTGGCGGTGGGCTATGTGCCCTGGTTGCTGGCACTGGCCGGTCGGGATATACGGGCGGGCACAGCCTACGCAGGCAGCATTGAGCCGGGCGATGCGCTGCAAATATACCTAGACTTTTACGCGCACGGGCAGCACGTTGTGCCGGATGATGCGCCGCCGTATACGACGAGTTTGCTTGTGCTGGTCATCGCCGCGCTGCCGCTGTGGTGGCTGGCGCACCGCCGGGATCGCGCCGCCTGGGGGGCGGTGTACGCGGCGCTGCTGGCAGTTTTGCCGCTGGCGGGACTGGTGGTGATGGTATACGCGGTGCAGGGCAAGCTCTCCGGGCGGCACGGCTGGCCGCTGTGGTTGGGCGCGTCGCTGGTGATCGGGCTGGGGCTGGCGGCGCTGGCCCGGCTGCGCTGGGGACGCTGGCCGCTGTGGGTGGCGGCGCTGCTGGTGATCTGGATGCCCGCCACAACCGGGTACCAGCCGATCTACAACAGCTACCTGCGCGAAGCGTTTAACTATATCGACGATCGCGCCGAACCGGGTGATACGCTGGTGCTGCGGGACGGCACACTGTTCACTGCTGCGGGCTATTATGACAGCGCCGTGCCCTACATCGGCTTACCGCCGGACAAGCTGACCGATGTCAACCGCTTCTTGTTTTTCTATGAAGCGCTGGACGGCCTCGAAGAGCTGATCGAGCAAAACGACGCGCGGCGCGTGTGGGTGATCGCCTGGCAGGGGCACATCATGGACCCGCAGGACCTGGTAGCCGGGGTGCTGGAATATATCGGGGAAGCGCAGCCCATCGAGCGCGCGTTTGGTGATGTATTTGTATCGCTGTACAACCTGCATGACTCCCCGCGCGCGCTGTACGAGCGTGTCATGGCATTGGAACCGATCGCGCAGCCGGTGCCGGATGGCCCGGTTTATTACGGGGGCTACGTGCTGGACCAGGAGCCGGTGCCGCCCGGCGGCATCCTGCACCTGCATACATGGTGGCAGCGCGGCGACCCGGTCCTGCGGAATATGCGCGTCAGCATCCGGTTTTATGGCCCGGACGACACGTTGTATGCCCAGTATGACCAGCCGCCGGTAGCGTGGTCGTTTGGACAGGAACACTGGCAGCCCGGCACGCCGATCCTCAGCCGCCATATGTTGTGGGTGCCGCACGATGTGCCGCCCGGCCCGGTCGAGGTCCGGATGATCATCTATGACATGCAAGGGCTGTTTGAGCCGATCACGGTGTCGATTGCTACGGTTGAGGTTGGCTGACGGCACGCCTGATAAAACAAACGGCCCGTATTCCCTTGCGAGAAACCGGGCCGTTTTGGTTTTACCCGGCGGTGCTGCTACTCAGCAGGGGCCTGTGGGGGCTGTGACGTTTTGCGCAGGGCCAGGACTGCGCCAATGATGACCAGGATCAAGCCCAGCCCAATGCCGATCAGCGGCAGGAATGTGCCAAACAGATCGAGCTGGTTTTTGGCATCGACGGCGTCTTGCTTGGCATCCTCAACGGAGTCTTCGATACCCTGGTAAGTCAGATCGGAAACGGCAATCCGCAGCAGGGCGCGCTGTTCCTCGTCCATAGCGGCCAGCAGAGGCGCGGCTTCCAGCACCTCGTCCGCCAGCCCGACTTTGCGCAGTTCGTGCTTTTTGGTGTCGATCAGCACGCCGGTAACTGGCTCAACCCAGTACCAGCCCTCGTATTCGTAGTAGTACGCCAACGGGATAGTATCTTCGGGCCATTCTTCCAGCAGGCCGGGCAGTTGAGATTTAACCACCGGGCTGATGTCTGCCGATTCGATCAAGGCAGCGAGCTGCTCTTTGGGTAGTGCCGGGGGCAGGCCCATCGCAGCGGCAGCGGCGGGATCGATCGGCGCAGGCGGTTGGCTGGCAGTGAACAGGTAGGTGTCAATATCGGCGATTTTCTCTTCTTTATCAAACGCAAGCGCGACGGTGGCGCGATAGTCGTCGCTCCAGCCTGTGTACTCTTTCTTCTCGGTGCCAATCGGCCAGCCCAGCACCAATCCCTCGCGCACCCAGAACCCTTCTTTTTCCGCCCAGCTATCGGGGTAGTCGTCGGCAAATTCCATCGTCTTGCGGTCGATGGCGTAGCGCTTGGTGATGACTTGCAGCGGGTTGCCGTCCTTGTCGCTCAGCGTTTGCTGTTCCAGCACCAGCGCCACATCACCATCCACTTCTTCTGTTTCAAAATGGCGTTCAAGGTCTACTTCCAGGTCCGTCATGAATTCAAATGTGCTGGGATTGAGCAGCACCGGCATGGTGCCCTCGTACCGGCGGGTGGTGTCGACGTCGTCGGGGAACTGCTTCATGCCGGGCACGAACACAAACATCAAGATTGCCCCAGCCAGCACGAGCACAATCCCCAAAACAAGTAAAACAATGCCTATTGACCTGCGGCTCATGTTCTTTCCTCCTTTGGTTGGACAAAAATAAATACATGTGTGACAAATGGCTGTTAGCCGCTAACTATACCCGCAACGCGTCAAATTGAGTAGACAAGCGTATGTGATCAGCCGGATGTCTACTCATATACAACACCGCTGAATGCAAAAGGCCCCGATATTGGATCATCGGGGCCTGTTTTCAGGGTAAAACATCTTGGGATCAGCGTTTGGAAAGCTGCCATGTTTGCCACAGGCTCCACAGCGACAGCAGCCCAAATGCCAGCACATATACCACCATGTAGATCATCATGGCCGGAAATTCGAGCATCGCAATCACCAGCCCGATCACGGCATACACACCCAGCGCCAGCTCGCCAATGGTGGTCCAATCCGGGCGGATCGCGTAGCGCTTGCTGGCGAGCGCATCGCTGCGCTGTACCACGCGGAACTTGGGCGTGCGCTTGAATACATTACCGCCGCTGCCGGTCAGCGCTTCGAAGACGGCACGCGAGTTGCTAAGCATCATGCCGGTGCCGATCAAGATCAGCACCGGGAAATACAGCAGCCGCCTATACCAGTCTTTATACAGCGCGATCTGGCCCATTGCCATGAAGATCGGCGGCGCCAGCCCGGCGATGCCCAGCGGTCCCAGCGGCAGTTTTAGCAGCATATCGGTCAGCAGGATAGGCGGTGTCAGCAGGAACAACAGCAGCACAAATGGCTGAATCGCGTACTGGCCCAGATGGGTCACGCCCAACGCTTTTTGCAGCGGATTCAGGTCAGATTTTAGCAGCGGTACCAGGTGTTTTTTAAAGCACTGGGTCGATCCCTTGGCCCAGCGCGCCTGTTGCACTTTGTAGGCGGTAAGCTGGGGCGGGACTTCGCCCGGCACGGCCACATCCACCACGTAGCGAAAGCGCCAGCCCTTCAAAAACGCGCGGTAGCTCAGGTCCAGGTCTTCGGTCAGCGTGTCTGCTGACCAGCCGCCCGCCTCGTCAATCGTCCGCCGCCGCCAGATGCCGCCCGTGCCGTTCATGGACATCGGCAGGCTGCCCCGGCTGCGCGCGACCTGTTCGATGGCAAAATGCTGGTCCATCGCCAGCGCCTGCGCACGGGTCAGCAGGTTATAGTCCACGTTGAGATGCGCCCAGCGCGTTTGTACCAGCGCCACGTTCGGATCGGCGTTAAAGTGCGGCATCACCCGGCGCAAAAAGTCCGGCGCAGGCACAAAGTCCGCGTCAAAAATGCCCACGCAGTCGGTATCGGACAGCGTTAACCCGTAGGCCATCGCACCTGCTTTGTAGCCAACCCGGTTGGGGCGGCGGATAAGGTCGATGTGCAGTCCTTTCGCCTGCCATTCCTCAGCTTTTTGGCGCAGCAGGTCGGTGGTTTCGTCGGTGGAATCGTCAAGCACCTGGATGTAAAGCTTGTCGCGCGGGTAGTCCAGGTTGCCCATCGCGTCGATCAGGCGGTCTACCACGTGCTGTTCGTTGTAGATCGGCAGTTGCAAGGTAACAGACAGCAGGTCGTCGTCGGATATGTCCGGCGCAATCGGCGGTTGCCTGCGTTTGAGCAGGTAGATTGCCATCAGGATGAAAAAACTGGCCGAGTAAATAGCGATAACCGTGGTGGCGAGCATATAGCCCAGCCCTAACAGGGTTGTGATCAAGGTCAACGGTTAACTGACTCCTGTCTGTTTGCGGTCAATGGATCGGGACTACCAACAGTACGCGCTAGTCCCGGCGCTTTTGAACGCCGGTTACCAGGTACATCACCTGGAAATCTGTGTAGCCTTTGACTTTGCGCGGTTCCAGTGCTTCAACCGTGACCAGATCGCGCACCCGCTCGTAGGTATGCTCGCTGATGATGATCTCTCCGGCCAGCGCGTTTTCTTGCAGCAGCTTGGCGAAGTTGAACGGTGCCCCGATGGCCGTAAATTCGCGGCGGCTGGGGCTGCCGACGTTGCCCAGCATGGCATAGCCCGTGTCCACACCGATTCCATAAAACAGACGGTGCTCCGGTGCGAGCACCTCGTGCAGTGCGAGCACATCGTATGCCATCGACAGCGCGGCACGCACCGCGCGGACGGCGTGATCGCGCTGGGGATTCAACTGGGTATTGAACAGGCCAACCACGGCATCGCCCATATACTTATCAACGATCCCATCATAAAGCTGGATCGCGTCCGTGCTGACGGACAAGAAACGGTTGATAATCTCCAGCAGTTGCTCCGGCGGGAGCTGCTCGCTGAAGGTGGTGAACCCGCGCACATCTGCGAATACAATCGAGATCTCCCGTTCGTCCCCGCTGAGACCCAGCCCGTCAATGCTCTGGATATTTCGGACCAGGCTCGGCGGCAGGTAGGTCCGCACGGTGTTCAGGGTGGCATCGCGTTTTTTGATCTCGGTCAGGTCATCAACAACCAGCACCATGCCGTACGTGATGTTGTTCGCATCCTTGAGCGGCGCCATTTTCAGGTTCAGGTGAACTGCGCCGCGTCCTGGCAGCACCGATTCGGCTTCAACCACCTGCTGGCGGTCTTCTTCACGGACGGAAGCCATCAGTTCGTCAAAGCCTTGAAACACCGCTGGCAGCACCGATTGCAGCGGGCGGCCAATGGCGTCTTGATAGGACACGCCGAGGATGTGTTCGGCAGCCTGGTTGTAAGTCACGATCATGTTATCCGCATCGGCTGTGATCACCCCGCTGGCGATGGATGCAAAGACGTTGTCCATCAGCTCTTTCATTTCGGTGATCTCTGCCAGCGTTTGCCGCACATGTTCGAACAGGTACGCGTTCTCGATTGCAATCGCCGCCTGGTTGGCGAACGCCATCAGCAGCGATAATTCTTTGTCGCCAAACAGGTCAGGCTGCTGCCGGTTGTCAACGTACAGCACGCCCGTAACACTCTCCTTGTAGATCAGCGGTACACATAGCACCGAGCGGGGCGCGTGCATGACGATGCTGGCCTCCGCGCTGTAGCGTGGATCGAGCACGGCGTTTCCGGCGACGACCGGCTCGCCTGTTTGTGCCACTTCGCTCACAATCGTCTGGCTGACCGTGAACTTGTCTTCTTCGATCGTTTCGCGGTGGCAGTCGCGCGCAGCACGAAAGCGCATGTCGTCCGTGTGGGGATCGCGCAGCACGATGTAGCCGCGCTCAGCGCCGATCAGGGCGATTGCGGTGTCCATTACCTCGTGAAGCACCTGGTCAACTTCCAGCGACGAGTTAAGCAGTTGAATCGTGTTGGCCAGCGCCCGGAGTTGCTCCAGTTCGGTTGCTTCATCGAACATATGGCGTGCCAGGCTGCCCAGATCAGAGCGCACATAGTAACACTGCTCCAGCGCGTCGGTTGGCAGGTTCATACCCCGCTGCTGCAAAATATCATTTTGGGCGCGCAGCATACCTTCCAGGTCGCTGAGCTGCTGGCTCAGCCGGAGTATTTCTTCTTGCGCTGCGTTAGGAACATGGGTGGATTTTAGCATGATACTATCCGTTGGCTGGGTCGAGCCTGTCAGCGGTGACAGGGCAAGATTTCATAAATCTTGGCTGCTTGTCGGCGCCCTTTCACCTGGATGCTGGGGCGTTCAACCACCTGGATGCTGGTGGATAGAGCGCTGAGCTGCTGGTGGCAGTGGCGATATGTCTCATCGCTGATGATCATGTGTCCGTACTGGGCATTTTCTTGCAGCCGCTTGGCAAGATTGACCGTATCGCCAATAGCGGTAAACTCACGACGCTTGGTGCTGCCGACGTTGCCTAATGTCGCCACACCGGTATGGATGCCGATGCGATAGTAGGGAATCGGTTCTTCGCCAATATGCTCGGCCAGCGCTATGTAATCATCTGCCATTTTTAACGCAGCCTGAACTGCCCACCAGGCATGATCGTCGCTGGGATTCAACTGGGTATTAAACAGGCCCATGATCTCGTTGCCCATGAACTTGTCGATCACGCCTGTCTGGAGGTGGATTGCCTCGGCGCCCACGCTCAGATACAGGTTCAACAACTCCATCAGGTCATGAGGTGCCAGGTCAACCGGGAATGTTTCAAACGGGCGCGTTTCCACGAACATGACGGTAACCACGCGGCGCTCACCTCCCAGCCCCAACCCGTCGATGCTCTCGATATTGTCGAGCATGGCAGGGGGCAGGTAGCGGCGCACTACATCCAGCGTGGCATCGCGCTTTTTGATCTCGGTCAGGTCGTCCACCACAATCGCCACACCCTCGGTGATGTCTTCGGCGTTTTTCAGCGGGGTGAGCTTCAGGTTCAGGTTGACCGCGCCCCGTCTGGGCAGTTCGGTGTCGATCTCGATCAGTTCCTGGTAGCTGTGCTGATAGATGACGTCGATCAGGTTTTCCACATAGGCGTATATGATCGGCAGCGCCTGGGCCAGAGAATTACCGATAGCTGTGCTGAATGGCACAATTAAGATTTGCTCAGCCGCAACATTATATGTCGTCACTCTCTCGTCCGCATCGGTTGTGATCACGCCGCTGGTGATCGATGCAAAGACGTTATCCATCAACTCTTTCATCTCGGTGATCTCGGCCAGCGCGGTTTGCACGCCCTGAAACAGGCGCGCGTTTTCAATCGCCACCGCTGCCTGGTTGGCGAACGCGACCAGCAACGACAGCTCTTTTTCGCCGAATAAGCCATCTTTGATGCGGTTGTCGGCGTATACCACGCCTGTGATCTCGTCTTTCACGATCAGCGGCACGCACAAAATGGAACGCAGCGCGTAGATCAGCACGCTCTCCTGTGCGCTGAAACGGGGGTCTGACTGGGCGTTCGTGGTCACGACCGGGTGGCCGGTTTGGGCGACCTCGTCCACAATCGTCCGGCTGACGATAAAACTGCCCTCATCGACTGATTTACGATCCAGGTTGCGAGCGATGCGAAATTCCATCTGGCCGGTGCGCTTGTTGCGCAGCATGATGTAACCACGCTCGGCGCCGGTCAGCGCGATGACCGTGTCCATTACCTCGTTAAGCACTTGGTCTGCGTCCAGGGAGGAGTTGATCAACGCGGTTGTTTCTGCCAGCGCCCGAAGCTGCTCTAGCTCGATGTTGGCATCGATAAGCTGTTGTGTCAGTTTTTCCAGGCCTGTCTGGACAGCCTTGAACCCATTCAGTGTGCCAGGCGGCAGTCCCATACCTTGCTGGCGCAGAAAGGTGCGTTGTGCCCGCAAAGTGTCGATTAGCTTGTTAACCGTATCGCCCAGGCGTCTGGCTTCTTCCTGGGCAGAGTAGTGTTGTATCGGGCTTGCCATGCGTTCGGACTCCAGTTCTATCCGGTCACTGCGTGCCGCATGATCATTATACCCGGATGAAGGGGGCAAGCAATACCATTATAGACTGCCCAGACCTGCTCCATAAAATCTCCGCAGGGGACTCCCCGCATTATAGCGGGGATGGGGAATGCGGGGGCGCGCCAGCGCCCAACGGTGCCGCCTTGGGCGTTATACTATCTCCCAATGCGGTCTAATGGCCCTGGTGATAGCAGGATCACAGCCTCAACACCCTGCCGGACGCGGCTCTTTACCAACTTCAGCTAGGCGGCTGTCAGCGGGAGGCGCTGGCGTAAAATCTGAACCGTACCAAGGAGAGACCCTTGTTGTTCAGGCCCGGACGGGGCTTTCAGGCGCTAACGTGGCCCGGTGGGGCGTGCGTTGCCTGAGAAGCTTCCCGCTTTTGCGGGGAGAGTCGTCACTAGAAAATGATAAGAGTGCCGGGAATCAGGGTCAGCCGCTAGTCCTAAATGAATTTTAGTTTTATAATACGGGTTGCCTTATAATATGTGTTAGGAGAGCTGAAAGGAGGACTGAGTCCGAGAAAATCACACCATCACCATCAGTGTGGCATATGAGTATGCTTTTCGCCGATCACACAGTATTTTTTTAAGGAGATACTACAAGCATGTCTAAGCGGATTGTTTCACTTGTTATTGTTCTCGTTTTGCTGCTGGTCATGGCCGCCCCCACAATGGCCCAGGATGGTCCATCGGGCGAGCTGGAAATCTTCTCGTGGTGGGCCGGTGACGAAGGCCCGGCGCTGGAAGCACTGATCGCGAAGTATGTCGAACTGTACCCCGACGTGGAAGTTAACAACGCGACGGTAACAGGCGGTTCGGGCGTGAATGCGCGCGCCGTGCTGAAGACGCGCATGCTCGGTGGTGACCCGCCGGATTCATTCCAGGTGCACGCCGGTCAAGAGCTGATCGGCACCTGGGTGGTGGCGGATCGCATGGAAGACCTGACGTTCCTGTACGAAGAAGAGGGCTGGATGGACAAGTTCCCGCAGGGCCTGCTGGACCTGCTGAGCTACGAGGGCGGCATCTGGTCGGTGCCGGTCAACATCCACCGCTCGAACGTGATGTGGTACGTGCCCGCCAAGCTGGAAGAGTGGGGCATCGAGGCCCCGGCGACCTGGGATGATTTCCTGGCTGTGTGCCCAACGATTCAAGACGCAGGCGTGACCCCGCTGGTTGTCGGTGAGAACTGGACCGTCAACCACCTGTGGGAGAGCGTGGCGCTGGCCGAGTTGGGTGTCGATGGCTGGAACGGTCTGTGGGCTGGTGAGAAAGCCTGGACCGATGAGGACGTGGTCGCGATGTGGGACAAGTTCGGCGAAATTCTGGCTTGCACGAACATCGACGTTGATGCCGCCACGCTGTCGTGGCAGCAGGCGACCGACAAGGTTATCGCTGGCGAAGCCGCCTTCAACGTCATGGGCGACTGGGCAGCGGGCTACATGGTTACTACCCTGGGTCTGGAGCCGGGTGTTGGCTTCGGCTGGGTGCCTTCACCTGGCACCGCAGGCGTGTTCATGATGCTGTCCGACTCGTTCGGCCTGCCCAAGGACATCAAGAACTACGATGCCGCTGTCGCCTGGCTCAAGCTGTTGGGCTCGGTAGAAGGACAGGATATCTTCAACCCACTCAAGGGCTCGATTGCCGCGCGCTTGGACAGTGATCTCAGCCTGTACAATGCCTACCTGCAATCCGCTGCCGCCGACTGGCAGTCCAACGAGGTTGTCGGCAGTCTGGCGCATGGCGCCGTGGCCCCGGAGAGCTTCAGCAGCGAGTTCGGCACTGTGATGGAAATCTTCCTCAACAGCCGCAGTGGTATTGCTGCCGCTAATGCTGCTCAAGCCATTGCCCGCCAGGCCGGTATTGCTGGCTGATAGAGAATGTGACAGACTAACTTCCTGTATGATGGCGCCGCCTGGTGCCATCCTATAGGGTCGCGAACTGCACGAGGTCTTTGCTGATATTGGGTAAGGACCTCGTGTAGCGATTTTGGCTGATGGAAGACGCAGAAAACGGTACAATAGATGCTGTAGGATTTGTGACTTCCACAAACTGGTGCCGTGATAATTTCAATTGGGAGAGGCTGTGACTATGCAAGTTTCAGCTAATCGCGCGGGGAATCCGGGGCGTAAGCTCTTGCGTTTCACCCGGCGCATTAACCCGGACCGTGTGTATGCCATCCTGATGATCCTGCCTTCGGTCATTCTGCTGGCAATTTTTGTATATGGTTTTATTGGCCAGACCCTTTGGTGGTCCCTGACCGACTGGGCGGGGTTGGAAAAAAACGCCGAAAAGAACTACATCAAGCTGGATAATTATAAAACACTGTTCAGCGACATCACCGGAATGCGCTTCCGCCAGGAACTGGTAAACACGTTTTTCTTCACACTGTTTTTTGTGGGGGGCTGCCTGATACTAGGATTTATATTAGCCGTCGTGCTGGACCAGAATGTTAAGGGAGAAGGGCTGTTCCGCACGGTGTTTCTGTTTCCGATGGCGCTGTCCTTTGCGGTGACTGGCACGATCTGGCGTTGGCTGTTGAATCCCGGCGGCGGCATCAACGCCTTGCCGAAGATGCTGGGCGCGGATGCCTGGAACTACCGGTGGATTAACAATCGCAGTCCCTATACATTCAACTGGCACGAAGTCCCCCTTACGACGACGCTGCTGATTATCGCCGTCCTGTTGTTTTTCATCTTCCGGCAGATATGGCGAAGAAAATACCTGGCGACTATCTATCTTGGCGTCCCGATGGCCTTGCTGTTTTTGTGGATGTGGTCCGACTGGGTTAGCTGGGATGATACCCAGGCCATGCATGGCACCTTCAACTGGCAGGATGTGCCGCGTTATGTTGTCGCAGTGATCGTGATCGGCTTTGTGCTATACATGGTCAGCTTGTTGTGGCATGGCAAACGCCGCGCAGCGCTGATCCTGGGCATTCCGACCGCTGTTGTCCTGCTGTGGTATGCAGCCGGTGGGACAGACAATTTCCCGAACGTCGAGTTTCCTGAGGCTTACGGGTTCAATATCGCACTGGTCGGCGTGATCATCGCTGCCGTCTGGCAGATGTCCGGGTATACGATGGCCATGTACCTGGCCGGTATTCGCGGTGTGCCAGAGGAACTGCGTGAAGCCGCACGCGTAGATGGTTGCAGCGAATGGCAGGTGTATATGCGAATTGTGCTGCCCATGCTGCGCCCGATCACACTCAGCGCGGCAATTGTGCTCGGTCATATCTCGTTGAAGATATTCGACCTGATCTTTGCTATGGCCGGGATCGATCACTGGCCGGTCAGCGTGCCGGGTGTGCAGGTGTACTACACCATGTTCCGCAGCAATAAGTTTGCAGTCGGCAGCGCAATTGCGATTGTGCTGCTCATCATGGTAGCCTCGGTGGTCATTCCCTACCTGATCACGTCTCTGCGTGCTGAGCACGAGCTATAGGGGGGCGACGATGAGCGTTTTTACCTGGATTATATTGGGGCTTTTGGTCGGCAGTCTGGGGACTTACCTGCTCTTTTCGGACCGGGGACGCAACCCTGACCATGGAGCGTTGATCGGGGGGATCGCAGGCGCGGTTGGCAGCCTGGTGCTGTTGATCCCGCTGTGGATTTACGTGTATGTTCAAGGCAAACAGCCTGTCTATGAGCTTCCCAAAGATCGCCCTCCGCTTAGTGGCAAACACCTGACTCGCATGGCGCTCTATGCGTTTTTGATTTTAATGATGTTAGTGTATCTGCTGCCGGTGTACACGGTGGTGGTAACCAGTCTGAAGACACCAAAGGAAGCGGGCAAGCTGGCCAAAGTCTGGGACTTGCCAACCGAAATCAATTGGAAGAGCTATGAAACCGCGCTGGACGAACTTGGCCCCCAACTGAAAAACAGCTTTATCCTGACGATCAGCGCGACGATTATTTCTGCCGTCATGGGGTCGATGAACGGCTATGTGCTCGCCAAGTGGAAGTTCCCCGGTGCGAATATCATTTTTCCGCTGATGTTGTTCGGGATGTTCATTCCGTACCAAAGTATCCTGATCCCGCTGTTTCAGTTCGTTCAGGATATTGACCTGGGCGGCACGATCTACGGCCTGATCATCGCGCACGTAGTATACGGGCTGCCCATCACAACGCTGATTTTCCGCAACTACTATGCGGAAGTGCCGACGGAAATGCTCGAAGCTGGCGCCATCGACGGCGCGGGCTTTTTTGGCATCTACCGCTGGATCGTGTTCCCGCTGTCTTTGCCGGGCTTTGTTGTCGTGATTATCTGGCAGTTCACGCAGATATGGAACGAGTTTCTATTTGCCGTCACGCTCACCGATCAGTCTTCGCAGCCGATCACGGTAGCGCTGGCGCTGCTGGCGGGCGGCGAAGCGGTTAACTGGAACCTGCCAATGGCGGGCGCGGTGCTGGCCGCCCTGCCGACACTGGTAGTTTACATCGTGTTGGGCCGTTACTTCATTCGTGGGCTGCTGGCCGGTTCGGTGAAAGGCTAATCCCGCGCACGGGCAGCAAGCAGCAGTAATAAGTCAGTCAAAGCGCTGTGGTGGTTTCATCACGGCGCTGTTGTTTGTGCCAGGGGATTGGTGGTTACGGCGCTGCCTGGGCATCCATCAGCAGCACCGTCACGCCGTTGAAGTCCTGCCGGGCCAGTACGCGGTCCTGGTTGGTTGTAATCCACTGCGCCAACCCTGTGTCTCCCAGATCGGACAGGTTGGCGCGCTTTGGATCACCGAGGCGGTGGACCATGGTTTCTTGATTGGGAAACACGGTCCACAGGCGCATTACCTCAGCCGCAGCAACGGTATCGGGATCGTAATACCGCTCGCGCAGCCGCGCATCGTCTTCCCAATAGCGCAGCAGCGGCAGCAGCGACAGCGCAGGCTCGATCATAAAGGCATCGCCGGGCTGCCATTCTGCTTCGATGTAGGCGGCTGCATCGTTCCATGCCTGGATTTCGTTTTCTTCACGATGTAGCAGCAGGGCGCTGTGAGTGATGCCGGTCAGAATCACGATACCTGCCAGCAGCGCCCCCCCACGTTGAACGCCCAACTGCATCCAGCCGTGCAGCATCAGCAGCAGCACGCCAGGCAGGATCACGATGAAATAGCGCCCGACAAACAGCGGGTGTGAAAGCGAGATCAGAAAAACCGGCACAACTGCCAGGACTATCAGCCACACCCAGTACAGGCCGGTGAGCTGCTGGCGCCGCTGCCGCCACGCAAACACTGAACCGGACAGCAGTCCCAGGACCAGCGCAACCAGGGCCGGGATGAAATACAGACGGTAGTTGTCGTCGAAGCCGGTGCCAATGTTCGCCAGGGTCAGCGGTATATCAAGGATGGACGGCTTTTGAATCCAGCCAATGCCAAACGAGATCACTTCCAACTGTGTCAGGCGATAGACCCACCACGCCAGCGGCAGCAGGGCGATAACCTGCACCAGCAGCCAGCGCCGCAGCAACCGGTGGTGACTGCCCAGCGCAAAAGCAAATACGGCATACTGCGCCAGGGGCAGCGCAGCGGCGAAATAGTGTGTCATGTAGGCGGCGGTGGACGAAACCCCAAAGCCTATCCAGTTGGCTGTTGTCCGGCTGCCGCGCAGCAGCATGAGGAAAAAATAGGATGTTAGCAGCGCTGCCAGAAAGAACAACGCGTAGGGGCGCGCCATACGCGAATACCAGATGTGAAACGGGTTGGCGGCCAGCAGCGCGCCCGCCCACAGCGCCAGCCGGTGATCATCGTACAACCGCCGTGTTACGGTTATCAGCAGCGCAATGCTGATCACGCCAATCCATACGGACGGCATGCGCAGCATAAAATCATTGTCTGACGGCCACCCGCGCATCAGCGAAAAGTACAGCGGGACGTGCACCCCGTCCGTCAGCAGTAGATCAACAAAGTCACCGGCGGGAGCTTCGGCAAAAAAGACAGTAAAGGTTTCATCCGACCACAGGCTGTCGTCGCCCAGGCTGATCACACGCAGCGCAAAACCGGTCAGCACGATCAGGGCTGCGATCAGCGGATACATTCGCGGACAGGCACGCGCCACTACTTCCCCCTGTACCGAATCAGGACTTTTTCTTTTTCTTTGACTTCCGGGCTTTTTTCGCCACCAGTAGAGCGAGTGCCTGTTCCAATGTGATCGACTCAACTGTCATATCTTTGGGCAGCGAGGCATTTGTTTTCCCGTGCTTGACATACGGCCCGTAGCGCCCGTTGTAAACGGCCACCGGCTTTTCGTCGTCGGGATGAGCGCCTAGGTCACGCAGCAGCTCAGGCTGGCGGCGCTGCTTTTTTTGCGCGATCAGCTCCAGCGCGCGATCCAGCTCGATAGTTAGCATATCATCGCTCTTGGCCAGCGAGCGGTATTCCCCGTTATGCCGCACAAACGGGCCAAAGCGCCCGATCCCCACTTCAACGGCTTCGCCGGTGTCCGGGTGCGCGCCTAACACGCGCGGTAGGTCCAGCAGGGCAAGCGCCTGCTCCAGCGTGATCGCGTCCGGATTCATGTTCTTGGGAATCGACACGCGCCGGGGTTTCTCGCCGTTGTTATCACCGTTTTCGCCCAACTGCACATAGGGACCATACGGGCCGCTTAACACAAAAACCGGCTCCTGGTTTTCCGGGTGATAGCCTAGCGGCGTTGGCCCTTCTTCTTTCTCGCGGAGCAGGCGTTCGACCTCGTCATTCACCAGATCGCCGGGCGGCATATTGGACGGCAGCGACACGCGGATCGTTTCGCCGTTATTGTCCTGTTCCAGGTACGGGCCGTAGCGTCCTATGCGCACCCTGGCGCGCAGGTCGTCCAGTTCCAGGGCGTGAATGTCGCGTGGGTCGATTTCTTGTTCTTTGGTTTTCACCTGGTTGTCCAGCCCTGCCTCACCCAGGTAGAACGTCTTGAGATAGGGAATACCCGCGGTATCCCCCTCCGCAATATCATCCAGCACCTGCTCCATCTGCGCGGTGAACCTGGTATCGACCAGATCGGGGAAGTGCTGTTCCATCAGACGATTGACTGCAAACGCCGTAAAAGTCGGCACAAGCTGGTTGCCGGACTTGTCCACGTAGCCCCGGCCCTGGATCGTGCTGATAATCGTTGCATAGGTGCTGGGGCGGCCAATGCCTTCGCTTTCCAACGCTTTAACCAGCGTGGCATCGGTGTAGCGGGCGGGTGGCTTGGTTTCGTGTTGGACGGGTTCCAACGCGCGGCAGTCGACAACTTCATCTACCTTCAGCGGCGGCAGGATTACTTCCTGGTTATCCAGCGCGGCGGTCGGATCGTCGGCTCCTTCCACATATGCACGGAAAAAACCGGGGAAGATCACGCGCTTACCGGACGCGCGGAACTCGGCGTCTTCAACAGCAATCAGTACGGTGCTCAGCCGCAGTCTGGCGTTTGCCATCTGCGTGGCGATGGTGCGCTTCCAGATCAGGTCATACAGCGCGTATTCCTGCCCGCTCAGGCCGAGTTCGTCAGCCGTCGGCATGTGCAACCCGGCTGGACGGATCGCTTCGTGGGCTTCCTGCGCTCCCTTCGACTTGGTGCGATACTGTCGAGGCTTGGGGCTGAGATACTCCGGCCCGTATTTAGCCTTGACGCGCTGGCGAATGGTGGTAAGCGCCTGCTGCGACAGGTGGACAGAGTCAGTACGCATGTAAGTGATCAGGCCGCGTTCGTACAGACGCTGCGCGACCTGCATGGCCTTTTGCGCAGACATGCTGAGCTTACGGTTGGCTTCTTGCTGCAAGGTGGATGTGGTGAATGGCGGCGCCGGTGAGCGGTTTTGATCGCGTTCGTTCACATCTTTTACGCGCCACTCCCCATTGATCAGGCGGTCGATCAGCTCCCGTGCCTGTTTTTCGTTGAGCAGGATCACTTTTTTATTTTTGGGGATCTGGCCGGTTTCTGGATCAAAGTCCTTGCCGGTTGCCAGCCGCACGCCGCCCAGCGTGACAAGCTGCGCGACAAACTGCTGTTTGTGCGCTTCCAGCGTAGCTTTCAGGTCCCAATACGAACCGGACTTGAATGCTCGTCGTTCCCGTTCGCGGATAACCAGCAGGCGCACTGCTGCCGACTGCACGCGCCCGGCGGACAACCCCGGCGCGATCTTTTTCCACAACAGCGGAGAAATGGTATAGCCCACCAGCCGGTCCAGAACACGCCGCGTTTCCTGCGCTTCGACCAGCCGGTCGTCGATTGTACGGCAGTGTTCCAGGGCGTCCTGGATAGCTTCGCGCGTGATCTCGTGAAACACCATGCGCTTGATCGGAATGCGCGGCTTGAGTACCTGGGTCAGGTGCCAGGCGATACTTTCACCTTCGCGATCTTCGTCAGTTGCCAGGATTAGCTCGTCGGCCTCTGTGAGCGCTGATGACAGTGCCCGGACCACTTTCTTTTTGTCTTTTGGCACGATGTATAACGGCTCAAAATCAGCCTCTACATTAACGCCCAGCCGCGCCCATGTTTCGCGCTTGACCTTGGCCGGAATCTCGTTGGCCGAAGCAGGCAGATCGCGAACATGGCCCATGCTGGCTTCAACCTGGTAGCCCTTGGGTAAGAAATTCCGGATCGTGCGCGCTTTGGTTGGTGATTCGACAATGACCAGTTTACTCACAAGATTCCCCATCTGTAGTACTTACGATTACCTTGAATATGTTATGCGCGGTAGCTGGTTCGCCCCCTTCAGCCAGCGGAAATCTCGCGGAAGGGTACCACTATGTTTGGCGGCTGGCAAGCCTTTTTCTGGATCGAGCGTACCAAACCGCGCGGTATACCGGGGCGCGGTACGTTCTAGATTGTACAACCGGCTGAGCACGGATGTCTATAGGCGGCGATTATTTTTACGAATTTTCCGGTTGGGGCGTGGGTGGTAATTCCAGCAGACCGTCAATGCTGTGTAAAACCACATCACCGGGAGTCAGGTGAAAAACCAGGTGGCTG
Organism: Anaerolineae bacterium; assembly: GCA_016926875.1. Taxonomy (GTDB): domain Bacteria; phylum Chloroflexota; class Anaerolineae; order Aggregatilineales; family Aggregatilineaceae; genus JAFGNU01. Next base: position 44,341 of record JAFGNU010000010.1, read on the forward strand.
TCGGGCGGCACCGTGATCGTAAAATCGGCGCGAGATACCCTGCCCACAACCGGTTTGCGACGGGCGACGATGTATACTCCGGCGTCATCCTGTTCGGCAACCAGCTCGACGCCAAACGCGCGGTACATATCGGCCTGCAAAGTGACCTGTCTTGTCGCTTCGCGCCGGATCGTCACACGACAGTGACTCGCTCGAACGTATACCGTTACCGGCAGCGTGACGTTAAAGACCTGGATGAATGACTGCTGGGACAGTTTGGGCACGGCTTCGACGGCAGCGCCCAACGCGGTATCAACCGCCGCGCGCCCGCTCAGCCGCAGCACCGAGTTAAACAGCCAGCGGGTTATTTTGACCATGATTGCTCCGATAACCACTTGCGCACACCACCGGCGATGACTTTTCGCGGTGGCGATTCGCCCGACCAGGATACCGCTGAATGTGAATTTTACCATGCGGCTGCCGCTGGCGCCGATGAGCACGTGCTGTGGAATCGCGCGGCTGTGTCGCAAACCCGCTCTTGCATGTCGGCGCAGGCGTGCTATAATCGCCCCGCTTAACAGCCGAGGAGAAAAGTACACTATGCGTGATGCGCTTCAGTTCGTCCAGGTTTTGACGTCTATCAGTCTGATCATTGTCATCATCCTGCAAGCGCAGGGGCAGGGATTGGGCGGTTTGTTTGGTGGCTCAGACAGCATGGGGATCACCAAGACGCGCCGCGGGCTGGAAAAAACACTGTTCCAGATCACGGTAGGGCTGTCGATTGCTTTTATGTTGAATGCAATCCTTCAACTGCTGATTCAGTAACTCAATCCCTACGCCGGTACACCGGCAGACAGCAGCCGTTTCAAGATAGTGATCGTGGGGGGTGTTTTGCGCTTGTGCAAAACACCTCGTTCCGTTTCAGGAGGACGTTATGCTGAAGGGTTTACGCTGGCCGCTCGCGGTGTTGGTCTTGGCGAGTGTGCTGCTGGTTCTGGCGCTTGCCACACAGCCCGATAAAGAATCCGAATCTGATCCACCCCCGGCCACGACTACACCTGCCCCCCCGTCTGATACATCAACAGACCCACCGCCGCAGCCCGAACCGGAATCTGACACGCAGACGACTCCCCTGCCCACCGCCGACATGCCGCTTACGCCGGATAATGTCCTGGTGGAAGGGCTGGTTGGTGAGATTCGCAAGCTGAACCCCCTGCTGGCGGTGTACAACCCGGTAGACCGGGATATTGTATCGTTGATCTTCGAGGGATTGACGGCAACCAACGATTACGGAGAGATCATACCCGACTTGGCCGAGTCGTGGACCTTATCGGCTGATGGTTTGCAATACATTTTTATGCTGCGCGATGATGTTTTGTGGCAGGACGGTATGCCCTTCACAGCAGACGACGTGGTCTTTACGATGGAGCTGATGAGTGATCCCCAGTTCCCCGGCCCGGTTGCGCTGCACGAATTCTGGCGTACCGTGGAAGTGGACGCGCTCGACGAACGAACGGTTCGCTTCCGGCTGACACAGCCGCTGGCGTCGTTTGTCGACCAGCTCCGGATCGGCATTCTCCCGGTGCATGTGCTGGAGGGCGTGGTTGTGAGCGAGCTGGGCCAGCACCCTTTTAACCTGGACCCGATCGGCACCGGACCCTACCAGATCGAGGCGCTCACGGCATCCAACGGCCAGATCGACGGCATCCAACTGCGTGTTGCGCCGGTATATCGCCAGCGGCCCGAAGGCGCGGATGGCTACCTGCTGGATCGCGTTGTCTTTCGCACATACCCCACACCCCAGGCTGCGCTGGATGCGTACCGCCAGGGCGAAGTGAACAGCATCAGTTTTATCGCGCCCGATCAGCAGGCGGTTGCGGGGCAGATCCCCGGCTTGAGTCTTTACACTGCCGTTGAACCGCACGTTGGCGTGCTGATCTACAACTGGCAGCGTGAGGCGATCCGGTTTGTACGCAACCCGCGTGTCCGGCTGGCGCTGGCGCACGCTGTTGACCGCGAAGGACTGGTCACGGCGCACCTGTCTGGGCGGGCCGTTGTGGCCGACAGCCCGCTGCTGCCCGGTTCCTGGGCATATGAGTCGGACACTGCCTGGCCTGTGTATGATATGGCGCTGGCGCAGGCAGCATGGGATAATGCCAACCTGGTGTTTGATGAAGTCCCGCCGGAAGCAGAAGCCACCGAAGGAGCAGGCGAACCTGCCGGGGAGCCGGACACAGGCGCGGAAGAACCGGCGGAAGGTCCCGCAGGTGAGGAATCCCCGGCGGAAGACGAAGCCACCTCAGGCGAGGGCGAACCGTCTGCCGAGGCGACCGAAGAACCAACGCCCGAACCGGAAGCCCTGCTGCGGCTGGCGCTCACGATCCTGACGCTGGATGACCCGGCGCTGGTGGCGTTGTGCGACGAGGTGGCGGCCAGTTGGGAACAGCTTGGCTTAAGCGTGTCGGTTGAGGCGGTAGACGCTGAGGCGCTCCAGGCCCGGTTGGAAGATGGCGATTTTGACGCGGCGCTGGTTGAACTGAGCTTCGAGCCAAACGCCGATCCCGACCCCTTTATTTTTTGGCACCAGGGCCAGTATCAAACAGGCCAGAATTACGGCGGCATGGACGACCAGCGCATCAGCGAAGCGCTGGAATTTGCCCGGCGGGATGCAACGGGCATCCACCGCCAGATTTATTACCGGCGCTTCCAGGCGTTGTTTGCCGAGCGCGCCCCGGCGCTGGTGCTTTACTACCCGCTGTATATATACGCTGCCGACTCGCGGCTGGCGGGCGTACAGCTTGGCTTTCTGAGTTCCCCCAGTGACCGCTTCCGTCATATTCAAGAGTGGGCGTTTGAAAGGTAGCATACGCAAAATTTGGGCTTGACACACGGCACAACAGCGATACAATGAACATACGAATGCCGAAGTGGCGGAATAGGCAGACGCGCTACGTTCAGGGCGTAGTTCCCACTACGGGAGTGTGGGTTCGACTCCCACCTTCGGCACCACGGCCCAGGTTATTCAACAGCCTGGGCTTTTTCGTTGCCGCGCCGGGCCGGGTGTGATAGGCTTGGGCGCGTATCCATACCGTTGCAGCGCAAGGTCATGAGCGATCAACCTTCCAAACCATCCCCCCCGGCGAACGCTGAGCCGGACCGTTCCAGGCATAAGCGGCCTCGCCGTGATCGCCGCCAGCAGGTGTCCAGCTTGCAGATCGCGTTCGCCGCGATCCTGTCGATTGGCCTGCTGCTGGTGATCAATTTCAGCGGGCGGATCGCACGCGGGCAGCAGATGGAGATAGAGCGGAAACGGCTCCAGGCGACGATTGACGTGCTGGAAGTGCACAAGCTGGACTTGCTCAAAGAGCGAGATTATGCCGCCAGCGATGCCAGCGTCGAGGAATGGGCGCACACCGAGGGCAAGATGGTTCGTGACGGCGAAATCCTGGTGATCCCGATCCCGGCGGGCGAAGACGAACCAACCCCGCCGCCGCAGCCGGTCCTGGATTCAATGTCGGAACCGGAGCCGGAACAGCCCCGGTGGCGGCTGTGGTGGAACCTGTTTTTTGACGGGGAACCACCGTTTTAGCTGCCGGTGGCCGGGCGGCTGGCTGCCCTACGATTCGCGTATCGCCGCCATTCGACATGATGCCGCTCGCTGGATATGCATCCTCGAAGCAACTATAATCTCATGTGTAGATCGATAAGATTGAACATAGAGACAGGCAATATGCAGCGTTCACCGCAGCCCTACACCCCACCGCGATCACCCAAACGCCGCCAATCCCGGCGCAAAAACGCCCGTCGAGGCGTCCCGCCGCCTGCATCGCCGCAGGCCGCGCGCCAGCCCCGGCGTAAAAAGCCGCGCATGAGACCTAAAACGCTGTTGATGCTGGGGGCGGGTCTGTCGCTGCTGCTGGTCGGGTTATGTGTGGTATCGCTGCTGGCCGGGGTTGGCCTGTTATACGCCGCTGATCGCATTCTGCCCGGCGTGAGTTCGGTCGGAGTCAGCCTGGGCAGCCTGGACGAAGCCGAAGCTGCCGATAAGCTCGCGGCGGCATGGGTTGACAGCGGGCTGCTGCTGCGCGACGGTGACCGGTCCTGGGAGGTGAATCCTGCGGACCTGGGCATCGGTCTGGATGCAGCCACAACCGCCGCTGCTGCGAGTGAGTGGGGGCGGTCGGAGGGCGGCATACCCGGCGCGCTGCGCGCCATTCTTAGCGGGGTGGAGATCGACCCGGCCCTCACCGTGGACCTGAACCAGATCGCTGTCTTTTTGGAAAGCGCCCGGTCATACGTCGATGTGCCCGCTGGCAACGCGGGCGTGGAATTGGTCAACGGGCAGGCAGTTGCTACCCCGGCGTCCGAGGGACGCGCATTGAACATCAGTGCGACGATTGAGTTGATGCGCATTGACGCGGCGGGGGAGTTGGCCGACGGTGCGCTGAACCTGGTCATGGACGTTGTGTATCCGGCGGTGACCGATTCATCGCCGCTGGTCGCGCAGGCGAACGCGCTGTTATCCAGCCCGTTTAACGTGGATGCCTACGATCCGATCCGCGATGAGTGGCTTCACTGGACGGCTCCCCCGGAAATGTGGGCCGCGTGGCTGACAGCAGCACCCGATCCCGGCAGCCCGACCGGCCTGGCGCTGACGATGAATACGGCAGGCCCGTCAGCGTTTTTACAGGCAAGCGGGAGCTTTGCCGACGAACGGACGCTCAGGCTTGATGACGCCGTGGTTACTATGCAGGACGCGCTGGCGCGGGGCCAGACCAGCACCGTGATCCGGGTATGGCACAACACGACGACCTACGCCGTCCGGCCAGGGCAAACGCTCGCCAGCATCGCCGAAGAGGTCGGTATCCCCTATCCCTACATCCAGGCTGAAAACCCCGGCGTCAACACCGATGCGCTCAGCGTTGGCCAAACGCTGACACTGCCGTCGAAAGACGTGCTGGTGCCGCTGGAACCGGTCCCACATAAGCGGATTATTGTCAGCCGGAGCCAGCAGCACCTGTGGGCCTATGAAAGCGGGCAGGTGGTCTTTGACTGGGTGATCTCAACAGGGCTGCCATCCAGCCCGACGGCGTTGGGCACGTTTCAGGTGCAGACGCACGAGCTAAACGCCTACGCCGACCAGTGGAATCTGTACATGCCGCACTTTATGGGCTTTTACCATCCCGGCCCGAATATGGACCTGATGAACGGCTTTCACGGCTTTCCGACGCGCGGCGGCGGTTACCTGTTGTGGTCCGGTGACCTGGGGCACCCGGTGACGTATGGCTGTGTGCTGCTCAGCCTGGAAAACGCCGAGGCGCTGTATAACTGGGCAGAAGATGGTGTCGTCGTCGAGGTCCGGGGATAGGCCAGCTCTCGACGACGGGTTAGGCGCGCAGGTGGGGTCAGTAGTCCTGGGAATCGAAGACTTCAAATTCAGTTGGGGGCCAGTAGCGCACACGGGCAATGCCGATGATGGATGACCTGGATACCGGGCCGAAGGAATGGCTGTCCAGGCTGTGGTTGCGGTTATCACCTAAGATGAAATATTCATCCGGGCCGAGCTGCCATTCCCCGTTGCATGACTGGAAGCTGCAATACTCCATCACATACGGCTCGTCCAGCAGCACGCCGTCCACATAGACACGTCCTTCTTTCATCACAACCGTTTCACCCGGCAGCCCGATAACGCGCTTGATCAGCAGGTCATCGTCACTGCGTGGTGAATCCAGCACAATAACATCCCCGCGCGATGGTCCACCCAGCAGCATCGTCAGCCGGTCGATGATCACGCGCTCGCTGGTATAAAAACTGGGCTGCATACTGGCGCCGTCAACTATGTAGCGCGGTATAAAAATATCAAGCCCTACCCGCAGCACCACGACGATCAGCACAAGCTGAATGACTTCTTTCAGCCCGGATTTGAACGCAGCAACCCACTGCGAACTGCGTACGTGATCATGATCGTTATTGGGTAGTTCGGGTTGATTTTCCATCGGTTGATCTCTCTTAGCACGTACTGGGCGAACCGCTTTTTGCAGTCATTGCTTGCCGGTCATAGCCGGTTGTACAGGTATCATTCGCCATTGATTCACCCTATTGTACTCGCACTGACGCGAGGATTTTCACTTTCTCATCAATTTTTTACAATTGTAGCCAAATTTGGACTTGTACTGTCTTTGTACAGTACAATCCTTTCGGATTCACGGCGGTTGGCGCGCGGCTCCACCGCATAACAGTGATAGCAGCGCGGCATACTTACTGGAGATACTAACCATGCACATTTTGGTCACGGGCGGCGCGGGCTACGTGGGATCGGCCACGGCAGCGCATTTTCTGGCAGCAGGCCATACGGTGACGGTGTTTGACAGCCTGGTCAAAGGGCACCGGGCTGCCGTACCCGACGGCGCGGCGTTTGTGAAGGGCGACCTGGGCGACCCGGCGGCGCTGGATGTGTTGTTGCAAACCACCCAGTTTGACGCGGTAGCGCACTTTGCGGCGTTCATCGAGGCGGGCGAGTCGATGCAGCGCCCTGGCAAGTATTTTTATAACAACGTCGCCAATACCAACAACCTGCTTCAAGCGGTGACCCGGTATGGTATCAAGCGGCTGATCTTTTCGTCGTCTGCTGGGGTGTATGCCAGCAAGGACGCGCCGCTGAGCGAAGATGATCCGGTTGGCCCAGCCAGCGTGTACGGCGAAACCAAGTTGATGATCGAGCGCATGTTGAACTGGTACAACCGGGTGGCCGGGTTGCAGTTCGCCGCGCTGCGTTACTTCAACGCCTGCGGCGCGATGCTGGACAGCGACGGAACACCGATTCGCGGCGAGGATCACCACCCGGAAACGCACTTGATCCCGCTAACACTCCAGGTGCCGCTGGGCCAGCGCGACGCGATCTACATCTTTGGCACGGACTACGACACGCCAGACGGATCGTGTATCCGTGACTATGTACACATCGAAGACCTGGCATCGGCGCATGTGCTGGCGCTCGAAGCACTGGGCAACGGGCGCGAGCGCATGATCTACAACCTGGGCAATGGACGCGGCTACAGCGTACGCGAGGTGGTGGACGTGGCGCGCGAGGTAACCGGGCGCGATTTCCCGGCCATCGAAACCGACCGCCGCCCCGGTGACGCGGCGATGCTGATTGCCTCGTCAGAACTCATCAACGACGAACTGGGCTGGGAGCCGCGCTTCCCCGATCTACACGACATCATCCAGACCGCCTGGACATGGCACACGGCGCGCCCTCGCGGCTACGACGACCAACCGGCAGCTCCATAGAGCGCAAAGCAGCTACACTCGATGCACGTCGCATTTAACGGCTGGTTCTGGAATCAACCCTACACCGGCAGCGGGCAGTATATACGCCGCCTGCTGTCGGCTTTGCATATGCTGGCGCCGGAGATGCGGCTGTCGCTGGTTGTACCGGATCATGCACGCTCCCTGGAGCACCTGCCGCCGGACGTGGACGTGCTGCCGGTCCGGCTGCCGGTGAGCGGGCACCTGGGCAAAGTCTGGTTTGAACAGCGCGGGTTTCCGCAGGCGGTGGCTCGCGTGGGGGCCGACATCGCGCACGTGCCCTATTGGGGGCCGCCGCTGCGCGCGCCGTCGCCGCTGGTGTGCACGGTGCTGGACGTGATCCCGCTGACCGTGCCGGAGTACCGGGCTGGCATCAATAACCGGCTGTATACCGCCCTGGTGACAGCCGCCGCCAAAGGCGCCGCGCATCTCCTGACCATCTCCGAAGCCAGCAAGCGCGACATCGTGCAGCACATCGGCGTCCCGTCAGATCGTGTCTCAGTGACCTGCCTGGCGGCGGACGAGACGTTTCATCCGGAGCATGGCCGCGAGCAGGAAAAACACGTGCGCCAGCGCTGTAGCCTGGATGACGTGGACGACTTTGTGCTCTACCTGGGATCGTATGTCGCGCATAAAAACGTGCGGCTGCTGCTGGCGGCCTATACCTACGTGGCACAAGGGCTGGGGCCGGATGTGCCGCTGGTGCTGGCCGGGCATACACCCTCAAGCTGGGGCACGCGGCGCTTTCCCGATTTACCAGCTTACGTTGACCAGCTTGGGCTGGCGGATTATGTGCGCTGGATCGGCCCGGTGAATGAAGCAGATAAGCCTTCGCTTTACCGCCTGGCGCGGGTATTTGTCTTCCCCAGCCGCTATGAAGGCTTTGGCCTGGGACCGCTGGAAGCGATGGCGTGCGGTACGCCGGTGGTAGCGTGTGACGTGTCATCGGTGCCGGAAGTAACCGGCAAGGCGGCTTTCCTGGTCGATCCCGACGACTCGAAGGCGATGGGCGGCGCGATTTTATCGCTGCTGCTGGAACCCGATCTCGCGGCTGATATGAGGAACCGGGGACTGGCGCAGGCGCAGGTCTTTAGCTGGCAGCGCACGGCAGAAGGCACGCTGGCTGCCTATGAGCACGTCCTGAAAACACGCTGATCGTTTTTTCCATCCGTTTATAGCCGGTGCTGTTTCGCCAGGGCGTTTTTAGTGGTTTGTTATTTTTTGCATGAATATTTGTGATATTATCTATTATAATCCCCAAAATTGTACGAGGACATGCACATGAAACGACTATCGCTGGTAGCAGGTGTATTGGTAGCTGTCGGGATCATCGCGGCCCTGGCGTCGGTCGCAGCGGGAGTGCTGGCGCAGGGCGGTGATGGCGATTCCGATGACGAAGGAGGCGACGTGACATATACGTGGGCCGGTGATGTAAACGCGCCGGACTTCCCCGGCGGTCTGGACTGGATCAACGTATCCGAACCGCTCACGCTGGACGCGCTGCGCGGCAAGATCGTGATGCTGGACTTCTGGACTTATGGCTGCATTAACTGCATCCACATTATCCCCGATCTCAAGCGGCTGGAAGCGGAATACCCGAACGAACTGGTCGTCGTGGGCGTGCACTCGGCCAAGTTTGATAACGAGGGCGAAACCGAGAACATCCGCCGGATTGTGCGGCGCTATGAGATCGAGCACCCAGTGCTCAACGACAGTGACTTTGTCATGTGGCAGGAATACGGTGTGCGCGCCTGGCCGACGGTGATGGTCATCGATCCGTTCGGTAAAATCGTCGGGTCGCTGTCCGGCGAACCGCTGTACGAGCGTGTCGCGCCAATCATTCAAACCATGGTCGAGGAATACGGTGCCGCTGGTGTGCTGGACCTGTCGCCGCTGCCCAACTGGCAGCCCGAAATGGCGAGCACGGACGATACGCTGCTGCGCTTCCCCGGTAAGGTGCTGGCCGATCCGGACGGCAACCGCCTGTTCATCAGCGATAGCAACCACAACCGGATCGTGATCGCTGCGCTGGACACCTACGAAGTGCTGGACGTAATCGGCACGGGTGAGATCGGCCTGGCGGATGGCGATTATGCGACTGCCCAGTTCTTCCGCCCGCAGGGTTTAGCGCTGGTCGAGAATACGCTGTACGTGGCGGATACCGAGAACCACGCCATCCGGGCAGTAGACCTGGACGCGCGCACGGTTGAGACGGTCGCCGGGACGGGCGAGCAGGGCTTTAACCGTGACCAGAGCGGTCCTGGCCCGCAGATGGAGTTGAACTCTCCCTGGGACCTGGTCGCGCATGATGGCGTGCTGTATATCGCGATGGCCGGGCCGCACCAGTTGTGGGCGTATGACCTCGCCAGCGGCGAGATTGGCCCCTATGCCGGGTCGGGACGTGAAGCGCTGGTCGATAGTAAACTGCGCGAGGCGGGCATGAACCAGCCCAGCGGCATCGACACCGACGGCAGCGTGCTCTACTTTGCCGATCCGGAAGCGAGCGCGATCCGCACCGCCGATCTTGATCCCGATGGTGAGGTCAAAACCATCGTGGGCACGGGCCTGTTTGACTTTGGCGATCAGGACGGCGTCGGTGATGAAGTCTTGCTCCAGCACCCGCTGGGGATCACGCTGGCCGACGATGGCTTCCTGTACGTGGCGGATACGTACAACAACAAGATCAAGCGCATCAATCCCGAAACACGCGAGAGCGTGACATACCTGGGCACGGGTGAAGAAGGTTTCGCGGACGGTGATAAGCCGCTGTTCTACGAACCGGGCGGGCTTGACTTTGCGGCTGGCAAGCTGTACGTGGCCGATACCAACAATCACGCGATCCGCGTGGTGGACATGGCAGCCAAGACGGTCAGCACCGTTGAATTTCCGAACCCTGAGCGGCTGGGCGAAATACCGTCCGAAGGGGAAGCTGCCGAGTCAGATTTGAGCGATGCGCTAAGCGCCAGCGGATTAGTGGGCGAAAATGTCGTCTCGCTGCCCCCGCAGACGGTCGGCGCGGGCGAGGGCACGATCCAGATCAATATCACCATGCCGGAGGGCTATAAGCTCAACGATCAGGCCCCGTTCACGGCTATCTGGCCGGAGGACGCTATCGCCCAGGTGCCGGACGACTCGCGCGATATTCGCATCGTACTGCCGGACCTGCCGCTTGACGTGCCTGTTACGTTTGCGGAAGGCCAGACCGACCTATCCGTGGACCTGACGATCTACTGGTGCGAGGCGGTCAACGAAACGCTGTGCTTTGTGGAGCGCGTGCAGTTGGTTACGCCGCTGACGGTCACGGCTGACGGCAGCGAACATGTTGTGGCGCTGGAGCACGCGCTGGTGCCGCCTAACCTGGACGATAACACGTTTCAATAGGTCAATCACCTGACCCCCTAACAGCGGCGGGGCGTTCCAGATCGGAGCGCCCCGTTTTATCATCCGTTTTTCCTGCGCTGTCTGCGCCATCTGCGGCAAGTTCCATGCAGCCGCCCGACGAAATATGCCGCGAAGGTGAACCGGAACACGGTTCTGATCCAGGCGCGTGTCTGGTAGCTTGGCCGGGCCATATGGCGTCCCCACGCACGGCGCACGCCCAAACGATAAAACGGGATCATTATCCAATTAGCTATATCGGGTGACAATATTTGCGAGCGGGGCGGTCTGCCGCGTGGCGTGGGCGGCGTGTCTGCTAGCTTGATAGTTGCCAACGCGAACCCGTCGGCTTCCTTGTCATAGCGCACCAGTACGTTGCCCTCGGCGTCAGCGATCTGGTTGAACGGGTAGTAATTCGCTGTTCCGATGGCCTCACGCCCTTGCGGAATATACCGCCACAAGGCAGGCTGGTGTGCCAGTGGAATCCCGAACGACAGCCAGGGGATCGGGATATGCGAAGAAAACTGTCCCCAGGGGATGGACTGGACCACCGGCACACCCAGCCAGGTTGTGTAACGCAGTTCGTGCGCGCCAAAGGCTTCATCCGCCGCTGCCCGCGTGGCCTCCGGCACAGCCAGCAGGTCGGCCAGCGTAGTCTGCCAGCCGTCCGGGAACCGGAACTCCAGCTTGTGCATCTGCGGCGGGCTGGCGCAAACGATCAGCGCATCCACTTTGCCCGCATAACGCCCGAACAGGTGCGGCACAAACACATCGGCGCAGATCATCAGCCCGAAGGTGCCGATATCCGTTTTGGCGACCGTGATCTCGCGGCCCTCGCGGAAGTACAACCGCTCCCAGGCCCAGGGAAAGTTCTTGTCATAACGCCACCACCGCCCGTCTGGTGCTGCCAGGAACAGGCTGTTGGTGATATGCTCCGGGCCAAGCAGCAGCAGCGACCCGGCCAGGTGTACGCTGTGTTCGGCGGCCTGGGCTTTCATCCAGGTGACGGTTGGCCCGTCGATGGGTTCGGCGCGGGTATAGTTCTCGCGGCTGTACACGTAGCCGGTGTTGAACAACTCCGGCAGCACAACCAGTTCTGCGCCCTGGGCGGCGGCTTCGGCTATCTGGATCGCCGCGTTTTGCAGCCGCTCGTGGGTTGGCGCCGGGACATTGGACAGCCGCACCGCAGCGGCAGTTACCGTGCGAGACATGATCTGTCACTCCTTTGGCCCTGGTGTATCGATTGGCCTGTTTTTTGTTTTCGGACAACTCAGTTGGCGGCCTGGCCGGGTGGCGCCTGTGCCGGGTCGTCTTGCTGGTCTACATACACGGGCAGCATGACGGTGAAGGTGCTGCCATGGCCGGGCGTGCTCCTCACATCCAGATCGCCTCCCATCAAAACGATCAGGTTCTGCGTGATGGCAAACCCCAGGCCCGTCCCCGGTTGTTCCAGCACATGATCGTGTTCGGCGCGCCAGAACTTGGTGCCCAGCTTTTTGATCTGATCTGGCGTCATGCCGATCCCCGTATCGGTCACGCTGAGACTGACATACTCCTGGTCGCATACAGCGCGTAGATCAATTGCCCCACCGTCGGGCGTGTATTTGCAGGCGTTGCTCAGCAGGTTGACCAGCACCTGGATCACGCGGGCGTGATCGCCCCTGATTGGCGGTAAGTCGGGCGGGATGTGCTCAACCAGGGTATGCCCGTGATCTTCAATCTGCTGGCTGACGCCTTCGAGGGCTTCGTTGACTGCCGTCCGTACATCAACTTTCTCGGACTTGACCTGCAACTGCCCGCTTTCCATGCGGCTGATGTCGTTCAGATCGCTGACCAGGACCATCATGCGCTTTACGCCGTTTTTAACATTGGCGATGAATGCTTCCTGTTTTTCGTTGACCGGCCCGACAACCGGCAGCAAATCCGCGTAGCCGCTGATGCTGGTCATGGGCACCTTTAACTCGTGGGCAACCAGGCTCACAAACTCGGATTTAGCGCGGTTGGCGGTTTGTACGGCATCATACAACCGCCCGTTTTCGATGGCGATGGCGGCGCGATCTGCCAGTCGTGACACAAGCGCCTGTGCATCTTCGTTAAAGGCATTTGCACGGTTGGCTGCCAGTGTTACAACGCCAATGACGTTGTTTTCGCGCCGGATCGGTACACACAGCACGGTGCGCACCGGTTCAACGCCGGGCGCGGAGAATTGCAGGGCCGCTTCCGCCGTTTCAAAAACCTGCCCGATCAGCGGGTGTGCCAGGGTTAGCTCGGCTGCATCAGAGAATTCATCCGCTTCGCCGTAATGCGCCACCACCCGCACGCCACCGGTTTCGGGATCGTGCAGCCCCAGGCTGGCGCTTTCGGCATTGCACAGCCGGGACGACCATTCGAGCGTGATGTTCATGGCGTTGCCCATATCCAGCGTCTCGTTGAGCTGGCGGTCGATCCATTGCAGCATCGTCAGTTCTTCCAGGCGCTCGGCCAATGCCTGGTCCTTGGCGCCGTACAGGCGGGCATTGTCGATGGCAACGGCGGCCTGGGCAGCGAAGGTTTCCAGCACTTCCAGGTCGTTTTCAGAGAAAATGCCGGTCCGAATGCGGTTGTCGACGTACACCACGCCGATGATCCGGCCCCGTGCGCGCAGCGGGCTGGCCATGATGCTGCGCAGCGCGTGCGCGACGATGCTGGCCTGCCCGGCATAGCGTGGGTCGGTTTGCGCGTTGGTGGTGACAACCGACTGGTCGGTGTTCACAACCTGCCGGGTGATCGTCCGGCTGACGGAAAATTCGCTGCTTTCCAGCGTTTCCTGGTCAAAGTTGCGGGCAACGCGCACTTCCAGCTTGCCGTCGTCGTCCAGCAGCATCAAAAAGCCGCGTTCGGCTTCGGTGAGCTGGATGATCGCATCCATGGCCTGGTCCAGCACCGTCTGGAGATCAAGCGAGGAACCCAGGGCGCGGCTGACGTCGAATAATGCGCCAAGCCGCCGTTGGTGTACGGACTGCTGGTGGCTGGCATCCAGGGCTTCCAATAACTGTTCCAGCAATGCCAACCGTTCATCCAGGTAAGCCGGATCAACGCTGTTCGCCTGGGCCTGGCTGCGCAGCAGGGTGATGTTCTGGCGGGCATTTGACAGCGCCTGGTTGATTTCGTAACTCGTTTGGTGGGGTGTGTCGCTCATATTGGTTTCAGTCAAGGACTTGTTGGTTCAGATAATAGTCGCAGTATGCCGTTAGCGGGCACGCCTCGCAGTTCGGACGCCGCGCCTGGCACACCTCTCGCCCGTGGCGGATGATATTCAGGTGCGCCGGGTAGTAGTCTTCGGGCGGGATGATCGCCTCTAGCTCGCGGTGGGCGCGTTCGGCGCTGGTTTTAGGTCCGATCAGCCCCAGCCGTCGGGTTACGCGGTGCACATGCGTATCGACCGGGAAAGCGGGCTTGTTAAATGCAAAGAGCAGAATAATCGCTGCTGTCTTAGGGCCGATGCCATGTATGTGTGTCAGCCAGTCTTTTGCCGCCTGGGTGTCCATCTCCGCCAGGTGATCCAGGGACGGCTGCCCCTGTCCGTCGGAAATATAATGCAGCGCGGCCTGGATGCGCGGCGCTTTCTGGTTCGCCAGCCCTGCCGGGCGGATCGTGTCGATGATCGCGTCAAGCGGCGCATCGCGGACGGCCTGCCAGGACGGGTAGCGATTCTTCAGGGCATAGAAAGCCGTGTCCCGGTTGGTATCCGATGTGCTCTGGCTGAGAATCGTACTGACCAGCTCATCGACCGGCGGCAGGTGTGGGCGCCACGCGGGATAGCCGTATGCGGTTTCCAACAGCTTGATGATGCTGTTGTATTTACCGCGTCGATGTGCCAGTGTATCCGAATCAAGAGCGTTCGAGTTGGATCGTGGTGTCTTCATAGACCTGTAGACTTATAACCACCGTTTTCCTGGTCTAAGCATACAATGTATGCCACAGGACCGAAAGCGCGGCGCGTGTTTTTAGTGGTTTTTCAGAAGTATGTTAACCTGACCTGACGGCAGGGTGTTTCAAACGACCAGCTCATCATACAGCCGATCCAGGCTGAGGTCGGGGACGACTGTTTCACGCGTGCGCAGGGTCAGCGAAGCCGCCGAGATACCCAGGCGCACGGCTTCATCCAGCGGCATTTCGTTGAGCAGCCCAAAGATCACAGCCGCAGTCAGGGCGTCGCCCACGCCTGTCGCATCTACAACCTGGGTGCGGAGCGCGGGAATGTGGCCTGCGCTGTAGCCGCTGGCATAAGCCAGCCCGTGTTCCGCCAGCGTGACGATCGCGATCTTGACACCGTGATTAACCAGGCATTGAGCGATCTCAATCGCGTGTTCGCTGGTGGCGGGGGGCGAATCTGTTCCACACAGCGCAGCCGCTTCGGCAGCGTTTGGTGCGACCACGTACAGGTCCGGCAGGTGTGGTGTCAGTTTGTGTGTCAGCGTGTCTGCGGTCGGGTCCGCGCATACCGGGACATGGTAGCGCCTGGATAACCGGAAAACTGTGTCCAGCGCTTTGACCGATAGGTTGGCATCCAGGACGATCATCCTGGCTTGTGCAAACAGGGATCGGTTGCGCCACAGGTAGGCGGGTGAGATGGACGTCACGATGTCGTACTCGCTAACCGAGACGACAAGCTGCCCGTCCTTGGTCAAAACGGCGACATAACTGCCTGTGTGAATATCCGGCAGTTGTAGCATATGGCTGGTATCAACCCCGGCGGCAGCAGTGTGTTTGATAACGTACTCGCCTGGATTATCTTGTCCAACCGCAGACAGCAGAATGGTCGGCACTTCGAGCCGGGCAAGGTTTTCGGCGATGTTTCGCGCCACGCCGCCAACGCTGTTACGCACAACGCCCGGATTAGCGGTTCCCATCTGGAGCGTGGCGCGCGGACGGCCTGTGATGTCGATGCCAGCAGCTCCGATCACCAGGACAGGTCGATCAGCGTTCATGAGTTTAACTCCCGGAAAGTCCAACCGGACCGGGCTAAAGGCGAACAGGTAACGCACTGCTTAAGTGTAGTGCGATTCACATTGTGCCTCAAGAGCTATCCAACGTCAAAGAAAATGCCGTGTGCTGGCTGTCTGGCGTATGAGATAGTACGAAAATACCTGTCGAAAACATGAAATGGTACTTGTCAAGTTGTTCAGAACCGACTATATATGAATAAAAGCGGCAGGGAATTGTCATGAATTATTTACAAATCCCTGATCACGGGGGCAGGAGTATGTGATATGGCTACGGACCTTAACGAGAACTCAGATAGTCCGAATCTTGAGCAGTTGATGCAGTTAGGGATACAGGCAGCCAAGTCGGGCAACAAACAAAACGCACGCATGATCTTTCAGCAGGTGCTTGACGGCGACAAAGATAACGAGCGCGCCTGGTTATGGATGGCGGCTGTTGCAGAAGACCCGGTTGAACGCCTGCGGTATATCAAAACGGTGCTGCGGATTAATCCCAGCAATCCCACCGCGCTGCGCGAGCTGGAACAGCGGAAACAACAGAAAGAATCCAGCAATAGCCAGGTATTAGTCTATGGAGGTATTGGGCTGTCGATAGCGCTTTTGTTGGTTGCGGTTACCGTTGTTATCTTGATCGCGCTGTGAGCCTGTTTAACCCGGCCTTGCGGGCCAGCCAGCTCCCCGTAAGATAAAACACGCACCGGGCATTCACATGTTCCAGCCTCGTTATCGGTAGAGGCGTCTACCGTGCAAGGTACTGGTTGATCCGGTGCTGCGCGGGTGGCAGCGTGCCTGACCTTTGGCGCGGCTGTCAGGCGCGCTCCTAGTACTTGGGATAGGTCTGCTGTGGCAAACGACGACATTCAAAACCTGTTACGAACGGCTATCCAGGCCGCGCAAGGCGGCAATAAAGCTATTGCGCGGCATATCTTGGACCAGGTTATCGACCAGGACCCAGATAATGAGATGGCCTGGCTGTGGAAAGCCTCGGTAGCCGAAACGACGACGGAGCGCCGGGACTGCCTGCAACGCGTGGTAACCATCAACCCGGATAATGAGCGGGCCGCGCGAGCGCTTGAACAACTGGAGCGTGTGGCGCCTGCCCCACCGCCGCCGCGCGAACGTCCCCCTTCTGCGGCAACGCCCCGCCTTGGCGCGCTTGAAATCGAACAGGCCATGCCCGTACACCGGACGCGTGACGAGCTATCAGTCGATCTTGAGCGGGAAGCACTGCTGGCAGCTATTGAACGGCGCCGTCGCCAGCGGATGCCATCACTGGTCGTTTTGATCGGAGTGCTGGCGGTGGCGATGATCGTGGTCGGGCTTGTGCTGCTGTGGGACTACATCGCGACTCATAAGGATGGGGCTACCCCAACCCCGATCCCCGAAGCTCCCGCCGCCGCTATTCCCACTGTAGGAACACAGGCCCCGGCGTTTGTTACGCCCACACCGGTTGGCGGCGTATTGATCACGATCCCGGCCATGGAAACGCTGCCCGGCACCTGGACACCCACTGCTACCTGGACGCTCTCACCGCTGCCCGCAGCATCGGCTACGCCGGTCCCGCTGGAAGACTATACTTTGCTGGTGTCTGGCAAACGCGATGATGAGCCGGAATGGCTGCTGTACACAATGTCCGCTGCCGGAGATGCGGAAGAACGCATTCCATTGCAGTTGGCCCCGGCAGGCGATGAAGCGGGCGGGTTGACATTGATCCAGGCCTATGACGCGGCTTATTCGCCGGACGGTCAGCAGATCGTGTTTACTGGCAGGGTGAGCCAGGTCCAGGTCCAGGATGCTGCGACCGTTACCGTAGAGTTTGAAGAGCTGTTCATCGCCCCAGCAGCAGGGGGACAAATTCAACGCCTGACGACGCTTGAGGCCGATAATGCAAAAGGGGCTTTTTGGTCACCGGACGGGGAGCAGATCGTTTTTGCATCTGATGTGGATGGGGACTTCGATATCTACCTGGTGAGCGTAAACGGCGGCCAACCCTGGGCTATCACGTTCAACAACGCCGATGATCGCCAGCCTGCCTGGTCACCAGATGGGTTGACCATCGCGTTTGCCTCTGATCAGGGCGGGCCGGGGTTCCTGGAAGTCTGGAGCATGACGGCAGACAGCGCTAATCTTAAGCAGCTAACCGACGACGCAAATAACAGCTATGCGCCCGCCTGGTCACCGGATGGATACTACATTGCGTTTGTGTCCGACCGCCGGGTGGATACCGATCTGTACGTGATGAACGCCGATGGTACGGGCGAGCGGCTGCTTACATTGAGCGATGACCGGTTTGAGGAGCGTGATCCGGCCTGGTCACCGGATGGAAGCTGGATCGCTTTCAGTTCGAACCGGGGCGGTGCCCTGTTTGATCTGTACCTGATCCGGCCCGACGGCAGCGATTTGCAGCAGGTGACAGTTGATCGTGGCGAGAATCGCTACGTGACCTGGATGCCGTAAAAGGTTCAGGTTGTTTACCAACGGGGCGCAGAGATACTATAATAACTGGTATTGAAACCGTTATAGGACATATTCTTTGGGGGAACTGTATGAGTAATCCGCAAGCGAATCCCCAGCTAGATGAGCTGTTGCGAGAAGGCATTCAGGCAGCACGCGCAGGTGATAAAACCCTGGCGCGTGATTTGCTCGAGCAAGTTGTCGAGCAGGATCAGCATAATGAGAAAGCCTGGTTCTGGCTCGCAGCCGTGGTTGACAGCATCGATGAAAAGCGCATTTGCCTGGGGAATGTGATCGTCATCAATCCGGGTAATCAACGTGCTCAGCGCTTGCTAGATCAATTGGAAGGTCAGGAGGGTAAAAGCTCCTTCTCATCCGGTGGCATGACCGGCGGGGTTAGCCGCAGGATGGTGCGCCTGGCTATCGGGTTGGGCGCTGCGGCATTGGTGGCGTTGGTGGCCCTGCTGATCGTTGTTCTGGCCGGCAGCGGAGACAACAAGCAGGATAAACCGGCGGACAGCTCACCGGTTGCAGGCGCGGCGGAAACTGAAGAAGTGGCTATTGTGCCCGATGATACCCAACCAGCAGACACCGTGCAGGCCACCCGCCGCGCAACGTTCCCCCCGACGGCTACGGAGACTTCTCCACCAACCGCTTTGCCGCCAACGTGGACGCCGGTGCCCAGCCCGACTCCGCGTGATACATCGCCTGCTACACCCCTGGCTTCACCCCCGGTAGAACTGGGGGGCAAGATCATTATGCGTGCCGGGCAGGTGGTCGGCGATGAAGACAACCAGCCGATCATCGTTATCAGCCCCGATGGCACCAATCCACTCATGATTGCGCCGGAGATCGAGCGCGGCCATACGCCTATTTTCTCGCCGGATGGCAGCCAGTTTGCCTATATCAAGTTTGCAACCGGCACGCGAGAAGTGATTTTGCAGATCAATAACCTGGAAGGCACCGCGCCAAAGTGGTCCAGCGTGCGCTGGGGCGGTGTGCCGATCCTATCCAAACAGGATATGCCCGCGTGGTCCCCGGACGGTGCCTGGATCGCGTTCACAGCAGTTGGGCCAGGGGCCGAGTGGCCCGACCTGTACCGCGTGTCGATGCTGGGCGAAGATGGCAACCCGGAAGCGTTGGAACGCCTGACTGAAGACGACACTATTGAACGCTGGCCTGCTTTTTCGCCGGACGGGCAGTTGATCGTATATGCTGCCGATCTCACGCCGCTGGGCGAAGATATCACGGAACTGCGGTTGTACCATGTCGAGGACAGCCAGATCACCGATCTCACAACCAATGGTGCCAGCCTCATCGAGGCGGCTCCCGATTGGTCGCCGGATGGACAGCACATTGTATTCCATGCCCAGGAAGCGGGCGCGACCGAAAGCGATATTTACTGGATGCCAGCCAACGGCGCGTCACCTGCCGAGAAGATCATCGACTCGGATGCGTCCGACATCCAGCCGCGTTTTTCACCGGACGGACAGTACATCGTATTCTCATCCGATCGGACCGGAAACTGGGACGTGTTCGTATACAAGATCGCAACGCAAGTACTGTACCAGGTTACCACCAACCCCCGGATTGATATAGCAAACGACTGGGGACCGTAACTCATCACGGCGATATGGCTCAATCAGAAAACCGGGCGCGCACCGGTTTTTTGTTGGAAGATCGGCGGGACGATTACGCACATCGATCAAGAGCGTGTTAGAATAGGCATGTATGATAATTATAAAGCTGTAGGATAAAAGAGGTATTTCGGCATGGATACTTCTTCAGATGTGGTCAATGCGCCCAAGGAGTTTTTGCGCTTCTTTAAGGCCGGGAAAGAGGCGGCCAAGCGCGGAGACAATGCCCAGGCACACGAGCTTTTTCGGAAGGCGGTCGAGGTCGACCCTTATCATGAGCCGGTCTGGTTGTGGCTGGCCCAGGTTGTTGAGACAGACGAAGACCGCCGGGTCTGCTTTGAAAACGTTTTGGAATTGAACCCGGATAACCCGACTGCCCGGCACCAGTTACAAATGCTCGAAAAAAAAGTGCTTGCCGAAGCGCTGGACGTAGTGGCTGTGCGTGCCAGGCGCCCGGCGTGGCAGCGCTGGCTGTTGCGGCTGTTGCTGGTGGTATTTTTATCGGCGGTTGGCGTAGCCGCTGGCGTGGCGCTTGGTCTTGTTTGAGAAGGACAATTTCAGCCGGTTATGCCCGCAGGCGCTTGCGCTGCCGGTGCTCAGGTATTGGCAAACCGATAGCCAACCCCGCGTGATGTCAGGATATACGTTGGGTTTTGCGGGTCTTTTTCGACTTTCTGGCGCAAATAGTGAATGTAAAGCTTCAGGCTGTCGATCGCGTCGCTGTATTCCGGCCCCCACGCTTCTTTTACCAGTTCGTTCCGTGTGATCACGCGCCCCGCGTTCCGTGCCAGCACACCCAGCAGGTTAAACTCTTTGGGCGTCAGGTGAACCGGAGTGCCCCGCACACGCACCTCGCGGCTGATGAAGTTCATCCGGAAGTTACCGGAGTCGAAGACCACCTCCTCGGACACGGACGATTTGGGTGCACGACGTAGTTGGGCTTTGATGCGCGCTACCAGTTCATCGTTATCATAGGGCTTGACAACATAATCATCGGCGCCCATTTCCAGTCCCTTGACGACATCGCTCACATCGTCCTTGGCAGTCAGGAAGATGATCGGTACATCAGACAGCTCGCGCAGCCTGCGGCAGACTTCCCACCCGTCCATATCCGGCATCATGATGTCCAGCAGCACCAGGTCCGGATGCGTCCCATAGGCTTTGCGCAGCCCGTCTTCGGCGCGATACGCCGGAACGACCTCGTAACCGCGGCGTTCGAGCAGCATACCAATCAATTGCACCGTCATGTCTTCATCGTCAATTATCAGTACTTTCTCAGCCATGGTTTCCGTCTTCCCTCGCCCAAAATAAGTGGTTAAGTTCTGATAAGGTTGTAATAAGGTTAATTTTCTGGCACTGTACCACGCATACGCCAGCATGGCAAGTTTAGTCGAAGCGTATCGTTCCCTCAGCAGAATGCGTTATACCGGGTTCGCATGTTGATCCAGGACACACCGGACCCGTTGTTCAAATTCGCTGAGGATGATCGCCGTTGCGCCCCACACCTGGTGACCGTGCACGTTGTACCAGGGAACGTGAAGCGTATCCCCATGCCAGTCCCAGTCTTCGAACACCTTGTGGTTATCGTCCAGCAGCCAGGCGAGCGGGCATTCCAGCACACCGGCTACTTCTGATGTGTCGGGCTTCCAGCGAGGGTGAATATCGACATAGCCAACTACCGGGTGCACTTCAAAATCACTGGGCGGGATGTACAACGGGGTTAGCGTCCCCAGCAGATCGATGGTGTGATGGATGCCGAGTTCTTCGCGGGTTTCGCGCAGCGCGGTTTGAACGGGTGTTTCGCCCGGTTCCTGTGCGCCGCCCGGCAGACCGATCTGGCGGCTGTGTATATCGTGCGGATTTTCGGCGCGGCGGATCAGCACCAGCGACAAGCCGGTTGCCGCCGGAAAAAGCAGCGTCAGCACTCCGGCCTGCCGGGACTGCCCCGGCTGCTTTGGGCTGCGGCGCAGCGAACGCGGTTGCGGCGCCATCTGGCGCTGAGCAGCCAGGGAATCAAAGTTTTCCAGCGCCAGCGCCGCGCGCACCGTGTCGAGGTGGATTTGCCTCATGGGACTGTATACCAGGCGCGTCGTTTGCGGAGCGAGATGCCCGCGTCGGTTTCGTCGCGATCTGTCGTACGCACCCGCCCACGCGGATCGATGTGTATCTGGCCTGCCTGCTGGAGCCGCGCGAACTCTTCCGGTGTAATGTCCGGTGCAGGCTCACCGCCCAGCCGTTCCAGGCGCGGGCCGAGATCGTCATCAAAAGACGCCTGTTCGGGGGTATCCTGGTCCGGCGCGCCGGGTAGTTGATCCGGCGGGCTGGCTTCTTCGGGGGGTGGTGGTGGCGTGTTGTTTTCCGCCGGAGGGATCATATCATCTGCCATAGTGTTTCCTCACACGCTGCGGCCTACTCGTTATGATCTTCAACATCTTCGTCTTGCTCTAAAAATACATGGCCGATGTGGGCCAGTTCATCCAGCGACAGGTCGGCTGGCTTGGTATCGGCTGGGCGGTGCAGCAGGCTGCACACCAGGCAGCCAGGGTTTCGCGTCACGCTTATCCATTCTGCGCTGTAGGGCAGGCTGGTCTGGCCTTCATAGATCTCCAGGCGTGTATTAGCCAGGATGACGGTGTTGGCTGGCATCTCACGATGGGCTTTTGTATCTGCCAACAGCAGGTTCAGCGTGATGTCAGCCTGTGTGGCTGCGATGCGCACGACATGCAGCCATAAGCCCGGCTCGGCGGCCAGCGTGCCGTCCGGGCCGATCATCCCGTAGTCGAGTTCTTCTTTTTTCCCGTCCGGCATCGGATCGGCCAGCCCTTCGCGCAGATACTCAGCCCAACAGGCATAACACGGCCCTTCGTCGGGATAGATCACGCACACATCGCCGCCTTCACCGCGCTCGTACACCCCGGCATACACGGCGATCTGCCCATGTTCCAGGCAGGCCTGGTTGATAGTATACTTTGGTCCTTCGCCGTCCACCCCGGCCACGACGACGTCCATTTCTTGCAGCAGGTCCAGGTGATCTTCGATACGCCCGACAATCGCTTTTACGTTTGCTGCTGCGTTGCGCTGCCGGATCAGGTCCGCAACCGCTTCAACTTTCGGACGTCCTATATAGCGCGAGTCGGCGGCGTGTCGCACCACGTTAGCCGCTTCTAGAATGTCATCGTCGATCAGGATAAAACGCCCGACACCGCTCATTGCCAGGCTGACGGCAACAAAGCTGCCGCCCGATCCCAGGCCGACAATGCCAACCGTCCTGGTTTTGAGGTACGCCAGCACATCTTCGCCCAGCAGCCGCTCGACGCGATCCCAGCTCATGATTTGCCATCCTTCTTGACCGTTTTTTCGATGTGCCAGACTAACTCAATCAGCGTTCGCTTGGAGTCCCAGGGCCAGTCGGGCATATCGGTCATGAGCACCGGCTGAGAGACGTCGTACAGCTTTTCGAATATATCTTCCTCTTCCTCCACACTCACCAGCGGCGCGATGCGGGCGGCGGGCATGTGATCGGGATAGTCAGCGGGTGTTACCAGCACGATCACGTGATCGTCGCCAGGCCGGTATACGGAGAAACATATTTCGTACGGCGGCCTGCCGTCGGCGTCCCAACGCACCACGTCAACCGTGTACCCGGCTTCGGTCAGCAGAGCGTATTCCTGGTCAAAGCGGCGGGGATGCGCCAGGTGCCAGGCTACCGGCGGCAGCCCTGGCAGGCGCTCATCCGGCCAGATAACCGGCGTCACCGCTACAAACTGCCTGGCACGTTTGCTCATATACCAAAAATCAATCCGCACCAGCCACCCCTTATCCTCAACCGGCACCAGGATCGCCTGCGCCCTGGTTTCCTGGTCGATATACTCATCGGGCGAAGATTCGGCAGACGCGGCGTTTGTCTCCGTCTCCTCCGCCTGATCTGACTCTTCGGGGGCAGCAGGGCCTTCTTCTTCCGCAGCGGCCCCGGC
>JAFGNU010000068.1 GCA_016926875.1 Anaerolineae bacterium
ACGCACGCCATCATGGCGCCGCCCACATCCGACTCGCCGAAGATGCCCGACATCACCATCAACACGCACACAAACGGCAAGATCGGGAGCGTGTACAAAATGGCGGCGATGGTTGCCAGAATGCCATCGGTCAGCACCGGCCCAATATCATCAGAGCCGGGCAGCGGGTATTCCCGGTCGCGCATCACGTTGCGCGCCACGTTCACCTGGTAGCCTGCGCTGAACAGGGGAATAAAACTCAGCAGCGTGCCGATAACCGTCTTAACGATCCAATCGTCATCATCGAAGGGGAATTTGACTGCGCGTACAAAGTCCATGACCAACCCTTCCTGGGAACACGCGCCGCAACCCCGCCGCGCGTATCACCACACACAATCGTATAAACACGTTCTTTCAATTATTACGCGCAGCGTACGATTGGGTTGCGGGGGAAAACAGCGCCAATCTATCCCCCATACGGCACCATCAAAGCCTGGGCCGCTCATCAAAGAGTTGTGCTATCCTGCCGCTCGTTGGCCCGGCACTCAGCGCATATCCCGGAGATCTCCAACCAGTGCCCGGTGATCGCATAACCGGTGCGCTCGGCCACGCTGTCCAGAAAGTCGCCCAGTTCGCAGCCAACGATCTCCACCACCGCATGGCAGCGCTCGCAGACCACGTGATGGGTGTGGCCCGGCGTCGACAGCGCGTAGCCGTGGCAGTTCTGCGCCACGTGTACCGCGCGGACCAGGTCCAGGTCTTCCAATAGTTCCAGCGTGCGATATACCGTCACCAGGCCCAGGTCCTGGCAGTAAGACTGCCCGTATTCCTGGATTTCGGCAGGCGAGAGCGGCCTGGACGCGGCCAACAGTGTACGCAGGATCGCGCGGCGGGGCTGGGTGAGCTTGTGACCGCGCTCGCGAAACTGCCGGGCCAATGTATCAAGACTGCTCGTCATGGCACCTGCTCTGTTTTTGGTGGTAAGCTGACAAGGCATAAATGGAAAATACTTTCACTACGTGATTCTATCCGCCCTGCCTCTCAACGTCAAGCCTGGTATCCCTTACCTGCTTATCAGTATCTTCCGGCAGCGGCAGGTGCACGGTGAAGGTGCTGCCCTCGCCAAGCACACTGTGGAGATCGATCCACCCTTCATGCAGGTCGATTATTTCTTTTGTGATCGACAGGCCCAACCCGGTGCCCGGCGCCATCTGCGATACGTTTTCAGAGCGGAAGAAGCGGTCAAATACATAAACCTGTTCCTCCTGCGAGATGCCGACACCGGTATCCTCAACTGCCAGTTGCACTTCGCTCCCCACCTGCTCCAGGCGCACGCGGATGCGCCCGTCTTCTGGCGTATACTTAATCGCATTGCTCAGCAGGTTGCGGAACACCTGCGTCAACTGCTGCTGGTCACCCAATGCATACTGTATCGCGGCGCACCGTGACATATCCAGGTGCAGCCGTTTCTCACTCATTACCGGGCGCAGCGCTGACACCACGTTCCGGCACTCCCCGGACAGGTCAAACCACCGCCGCTGGAGTGTCTTCCGCCTGGCGTCAAAGCGTGACAGTTCCAGAATGCCCTCGATCAGCTCGCGCAAGAGCTGCGCCTGTTCTTCGATTTCGTTCAGTATGTCGCGCCGTTCAGCCTCGCCAAACCGATCATAGTATTTCAGCAGCGTGCTGAGCTGCAACAACACGGCTGCCAGCGGCGTGCGGAGTTCATGCGAAACGTTAGAAACAAACTGCCCTTTCAATGTGTCCAGCTCGCGATAGTAGGTCACGTCGTGCAGCGCGACCACCGTGCCCAGGAATTGTCCTTCGGCATCGCGTACCTCGGCGCTTTGCACCTGCACCGCCCGGCGCGGAACACGCTCAAAGATCGCACAGCGTCGCATTTCATCCTGGCTGATACCCTCAGCCAGCCAACACGGCCAGGAGAGGTCTTCCTGCTTGGCCAGCAGGCACTCCTGGGCCACACACTGCGCGCGAACGCTTTCCAGACCGCTGGGCAGCGGTGCAGACGGCAGCGCAAGCTCGACATTGGACATAGCGCCCGGTTCCGGCTCGTGTTCCTGGAGCCATGTCCACAACAGGGATGCTGCGTGCTGCGTACCACCAAGCGACGGCGAGTAAAACGCGAACAGGTTTTCTGCTGCCGGGTTTATCAGGGTCAGGTTAGCATTCTGGTCAAACACCAGCAGGCCATCGGTCACGCCCTGCAAGATAGTGCGAATGTGCGCCTCGCGGCGGACGGCGTCGGCGTACAGCCCGGCATTAGCCAATGCGACTCCAATCTGCCGCCCGATAGCGTCCAACATCCGGGATTCCTCGTTGCGCCAGGGTCGCGGCTGGTTGTGTACCAGCGTGATCACACCCTGAATCTGCTCCTGCCGCATAATCGGCACGCTGAGCACAGCCGAAATACCGGTTTCCTGCCGGACATCCAGCGCATCCTCGGATAACGCCACCGCAATATCGTGCCCCAGGCTCAGATCGGTGCTTCCCGGCGTGATGCCGGTCACCAGGCTCAACGCTTCTTCCGATATGCCGGTATGTGCCAGCAAGTCCATTGACCGCGCATCCTCGCTCAACAGGTAAATCGCGCCCCCCAACACGCCCAACTGCTCAACTGTCGTTTGCAGCACGCCGTCAAGCATCTCGGCCACGTCCAGCGAGCTGCTCAACGTTTCCGCCACTGCATTCCGCACACCCAGATCGATCGTGCGCGCCATAACACGCTGTTCCAGGTCTTTGGCGTGACGACGGGTTTCGGCGTACAACCGCGCGTTTCGCACGGCGATAGCAGCCTGATCGGCAAACGCCTGCAGCCGCTCAGCATCTTCGGGCGCAAACGCATTTGGCGTAGCGCTATCTACATTCAAAAAGCCGATCACCTGCTCCTCCAGCTTAATCGGCGCAACGGCGTGTGATCGAATCCATTCCGATGTAGGCATCTTTACCCATCTGGCATACTCAGCCGTATCGGATATAACCTGGGCCTGCCCGGTTTTGAGCACATCGCACATGGAATATGTCTCGTCAATCTTGAACGATAATTCCAGGACTGCTTGCTCCACCCCCCGCTGGGCGTAGCCTCGACAGCGCACAATGCGCGCGTAATCGCCGTCGATCAGCATGATGTCGGCGGCGTCATGCACCGTCACGCGACCGATATTAGCCAGGATACGATCCAGCACCTCGTCCAGGTCCAGCGTGCTGCTGACGGCAGCGGCGGTGTCACGCAGGGCATCAGACAGGGCGCGCTGATCTTGTTCGGCGGCGAATAGCTGCGCGTTGTGAATGGCGACCGCTGCCTGTTCGGCAAAGGATTGCAGCCGCTCGGCGTCCTGTGCGCTAAACGCGTCTGTTCGCATACTGTTCACGTTCAAAAAGCCGATCACCCGCCCCTCCCGTGTGATCGGAGCCCTGGCGGATGACCGGATCCATGATGTCTCCGGATAGGCCACCCAGCCGGGATACCTGGATGTATCGGCCACCACATGTACCTGCCGTTCC
>JAFGNU010000069.1 GCA_016926875.1 Anaerolineae bacterium
AGCTCGTCCGCCGCCTCGAAAAACTGGGGTTCAAAGTCGCTTTGGAACCCCTTGAGACGGCGGCTTAAACGTTATTTTCAGAGGAGATTTCTTGTCCAGGCCAGATATGCCACTGGTGTAACAATGGCAATCGGAGACAGGTTTCCAAACGGTATCAAGTTCATCGGCAGTGAGGGCTGGATATTCGTTTCTCGCGGCCCGGTAACCGTTACAGCATCAGACCCCGGCGCTCAAGACACGCCGATGAAGGCATTAGAAGCCAGCGATCCGAAAATTCTGGAATCAACCATCGGGCCGGGGGAGGTACAGATTTATAAAAGCCAAGAACAACATGCAAACTGGCTGGATAGTATTCGCTCGCGCAAGCCCTCCATTTCGCCAGTCGAAATTGCGCACCGCGCTTGTTCGGTAGCCTTGTGAGCCAGATCGCCATGCACCTGCCAAGAAAATTGTGTTGGGACCCGGATGCGGAACAGTTCAAAAACGATGATGCGGCAAACAGCATGTTGTCAAGACATCAACGGTTTCCCTATGGGACAGACTATATAGTATATTGATTGTCCGTTCTTACTGAGGATATACACCTGTAACGTTATCTGCTCGCCAGCCAAACGGAAAAAACCGCTCCCTGGCTTTCCTTGCCCTCGCTATGGACTTCAATACTTCCCTCGTGACGTTCGATAATCTCTTTCGCTATAGAAAGGCCAAGGCCAGTGCCTGGTATATTGGAGTCGCGCCCCGCTTTACCCCGGAAAAACCGATCAAAAAGGTGCACCTGCTCATCGTCGGAAATGCCCGGTCCGGTGTCACTGACACTGAAACCTACCCACTGCCGGTTATTTGAGACGCGATTCAGTGTACGCACCGTTACGCAACCGCCCGCAGGGGTATAGGCCAATGCATTGGTTAGTAGAATACTCAAGACTTGTTCAAGTAGGCGCTGGTCTGCTTCAACGATCGCTGTTTCTGTATTCGCCTCCAATACCAACGAGATCCCCTTAGTTGCGGCCAGCGCCTTACGGTCGGCCACAAACTGTTTCAGCAGCATATTGAGGTCAGTGCGCACAAACGAAAACTGCTCGCGATCCTGCTCCAGGCGTGAGAGCATCAGTAGTGCCTCAATCAGGCTTTCGAGACGGTTAATTTCACGTCGCAGGATAGCTGTGTAGTGGTCGCGTTTGTCGGGGCGCCTGTCCAACAGATCATGATACAGTTTCATATTCGTGATGGGAGTACGCAGCTCGTGCGAAACATTCGATACAAAGTCGTCCTTCATGCGGCTGAGAACCCGAAGACGATCATTGGCAGTTTGCAGGGCTGCCGTGCGCTCGGCTACGCGCTTTTCAAGCTCGGCTGCATGGCGTTGTATCTGCTCATGCAACCGGGATTGTCTGATCGCAATCGCCAGTTGATTGCCCACATCACGAGCGGTTTCGATCTGTGTTTCTCCAAACGCGTCCGGTCCAGTTGCAGTCAGCGCCAGCACGCCGACCAGCTCTTGTTGGAACATAAGCGGCATATTGAGAGCTGCTCGCACATCCTCCGCAACCAAACCACGAGCCATCAGCACCCTGTAGAACGGCATACTGTCTTCAATCAGGATCATTTTGTCTTGCAAGAACATCTCTACAATATGCTCGGCGTCCTCCCCAAAGGGCGCCAGCGAGAAGCGTTGGCCCTCCTGTGCTACAGATGCATCCTCGGCGTCAATGACCCAGAGATAGAACTCACGGGTATCCAGGTCGAGCAAGACAACACTGGCCGATTGACAGGCCACCAGCTTGCGAACGTGATGCAATGCAGCTCGGGCGACTCCTTCGGAAAACTGCGTTTCCAGGATAGTCCGATCAAGCTCTCGTAGAATATTCAGGCGCTCAGTGTATTCGCGCAGCGCTCGTTCAACTTGCTTACGCTCGTTAATTTCCTGCACAAGCTGCTGGTTCGTCCTGGCTAATTCGGCTGTACGCTCCTCAACCAACTCTTCTAGATGCTCGCGGTACTGGGCCAATTCGTTTTCGGCACGGCGGCGGGCAATGGTATTTTCAACAACGACGGGCAGAGTCTTCAAATAGTTGCCTTGAGCATCTTTGACCAGATAATCCAGGGCGCCTGCTTTCATTGCCTTTACAGCGATCTCTTCGTCGCCCCTTCCGGTGATAATGATGATAGGCACGTCCTCGATGTCTTCGATCAAGTCAAACGCCGTTTGGTTCCCGATCAGGTAGTCAACAAGTGCAATGTCAAATTCCTGTTCACTCAGCACTGCTCTGGCTTCTGACACTGTTTCGGCAAATACAACATCATATGATAGTTGCTCATGGTCGATAAGGCGCTTGAAAGCCATCTGGTCAACAACATCGTCTTCGACTAACAAAACTCTGACCCTGTTTTCCATCTCAAATCTCCGGCGGTAGTTCGCACAAGGTCCAGTATAAATCAATGGTTCTCACTGCCTCGACAAATTTTAAGTAATCTACGGGTTTGACGATGTAGCCCGCTACCCCCAGGTCATACGCATCGATTCTATCGCGCTCTTCGCTGGATGTTGTCAAGATCACGACTGGCACTCTTCTGAGTATTACATCTCGTTTGACGATTTTCAAGAACTCGATGCCCCCCATCCGGGGCATGTTCAAGTCCAGCAGGATCAAACCGGGTAGCCTGTTGCCGGGGTCCCGCAGGTATGCCAGGGCCTGCTCCCCATTTTCGACCACATCCAACGGGTTGGTCACTTTGATATCCATCATGGCCCGCCTGACGGTCATGGCATCAACCTGATCATCTTCCACCAATAATATCGGTTTATTGTTTTGCATCAGATTGTTCCTGTGGTATGGTAAAAAGGAATGTACACCCCTGACCGACGGCAGATTCAACCCAGATTCTGCCGCCCCACCGTTCCACGATCTTCTTGACCAGCGTCAGGCCGATGCCCGTGCCTTCGTACTTATCGTGTGAGTCTAGGGTTTGGAAGATTTGAAAAATCTTGTCATGATACCTGGGATCGATACCTGGGCCGTTGTCGGAGACACTGAAGCGCCATTGTTGCCCTTCATCGTAACAATCAACGATCACCCATCCCTCTGTTTTGTCCATGAATTTGATGCTGTTACCAATCAGATTCTGGAACACCTGCTCCAGGCGGATTCTATCACCGGTCACTGTAGGAAGTTCAGATTCAATACGCACCCGAATGTGTGGCGGCGGATCCAACCCATCGACAACATTTTGCACCAGCCGGTTCAGATCTACGCTGTACTTCTGTTCTTTGACGCGCCCGATCCTCGAATACTGCAAAATACCATCGATAAGATCGTGCATACGCCGCGTTCTCGTTGTTAACAGGTCAAGCATCTGCCGACCGTTATCGTCAAAGGCCGCTGCATAATCCGAGCCCAGCCAACTGGCCAATTGGCTGATTGCGCGGAGGGGGGCTTTTAAATCGTGAGAAACCACATAAGCAAAGGATTCGAGTTCCTGGTTGGATGCTTTTAGCTGGGACGTGCGCTCAATAACGCGTTGCTCCAGTTCGTCATTGAGCCTGCGGATTGCGGCTTCCGCCCGCTTGCGTGTCACCAGGTGCCCCACCGTCAGACCATAGAGCTTAAGCAACTCAACCTGATACGGGATCAGTGGTTTCTGCTCAAAAAAATTATCCGCTGCCATCCAGCCAATGCTTGTATCGCCGTCCCATATTCCGGTGATCACATTCCAACCACGCCCGACAACGCTCTCGAAGTCGCTTAAGTCGATATCTTCACTGACAAAGACAGACTCTCGATTCGTCAACATAGGCGCTACCACCCGGTCAGTTTCAATGCTGTAATCCATGCCGTGCTCAACGCGCAGCTCTCCTGTCGATTCGATCCCGAACCGGCTAACCTTTGATTGTTCTTCATTCTCGAACAACAGGATGCCAATGCGGTCGTAACCCAGGGCATTGTGCCCCAGTTCAATCGCCCTGCTGCAAAGCTTTTCAATCGACTGTGTGGCCACCAGTTCAAGACTTACCTCTTGCAGCGTTTTTAATTTCTCCTGGAACTCACGCGCGTATTCTTCGCTCTTGCGCAGCGCCTCTTCGGACGCCTTGCGCTGGGTGATATCGCGCGCGAAGGCGCAGTTGAGTTCTCGTCCACCAAACTCGACATAATTTGCCACGATTTCAACAGGAATAGTCCGGCCTTTTTTGCTTTTATGCAGCGTTTCAAGCGTCAGCGTTCCTTCTTTTCTGAGCTTTCTCCAGGTTTCAGGCCAGCTGTTGAGCAGAAGCATCGGGTCAATATCTTCGAGCGACATCCCCACCAGTTCCTCGTGCTTGTAACCGAGGGTGCGGCAGGCGGCTTCATTTACATCCACAATCTGCCCATCCGGATCAATCCAGTACACAGCATCCGATACCCGTTCTATCGCAAAACTGATCAGACGCAGCGATTCCTCTGCCCGGTGGCGTTCGGCAACTTCTGACTGCAATTGCTCGACGGTCTGCGTTAACTCCTCTGTGCGCTCAGCGACCCGCTGCTCCAGTTGCGCAGCATGATTCTGTACCTGTCGAAGAAGTCGCGAGCCTTGCAATGCACTGCTGACCTGTGCACGGATGTTCTCATATACCGCACCCTCGGTCGGGCCAACTTCAAGGACCAGAATACCCAGTTGTTCATCTCTGAAGAAAAGAGGTTCTACGGTCAATGAATCGGTGCGCCGTGAGGCTGGCAAGGATTCGGGGATCAACTGGCGAGTTGGAAACCGCAGCCCATCAGGCGGAAGGCTAAGGCGTTGGTTGTCCTCATATGCAAGTATGAGGCGCGACCACGCCGCCGGTTGTTCGGGATCATCATACAGCGACAGGTAAAAACTTGGAAAGCCAAGTTCAGGTAGTAGATCGCACAATGTATCCATGAGCAACTGTTTTCCGAACGAGGTGATAAGTGTATCCGAAACTCGGCGCAGATTCTCGATCTGCTGCTCGACTCTAAGCCGGTGCCTGATGTGTGCTCGCTGGTTCATCTCTGCTACTAATACACGGGCCTGGTTGAATAGGGTTTCTCCCAACAACCCTATCTCGCCATTTGAGATCGATAATATGTACCTTCTGAGCACAGAAATGACATCTTGCCAGGCTGTCCCGTCTAGGTGCGATTCCATGGCATCGGCTAGATGTAGTCTCAAAGCAGAAAGAAATTGATGTGATGTTCCCGAACTCAGGTCTCTCTGGAAACAATCGACCAGGTTTTCTACATGCTCCGGCAGAATCTTCAAACCCTGTGTACTACGTACCAACGTGCGTGGGGGACTCCGGTATGAGGGGAGAAGCGAATCCAGGTCAAGGGACAAGTTACCATCGATCATGACATTCGCCAGCGGTAACGATCTGGTTACACAGCCGCACGACTCGCGCACAACCAACTGGACGGGCATGATGGACCTGGCGGGCACACTCTGTCCGTCCAGTAGAGCCAGCAGCATTTCTGTGGCCTGATAGCCCAGATCATAGAATGGCTGCCGAACCGTTGTTAGCGACGGGATGCTGGCCTGAGCATCATCCACGTCGTCAAATCCCACCACCGAAATATCGTCAGGGACACGCAGTCCAGCCGCTTGAATAGCCCTGATGGCAGGAAGTGCTATGTAATCGGAACCGGTTACGACGGCATCAAGTTTCTGTGTCGAGTCCTGAAGCCATCTGGTAATCGCTGCTTCTGTCACTGTCGCGGCAGTTTGAAACTCGAATAAGGTTTCTGCCACATGATCTGGGTTAGCACGAAGACCATGCATCTGTAGCGTTTCGATGTAGCCTCTATAGCGCTCGTCTGCATCGGGGTGACCAACCGGTCCGCGAATAATGCCTATATGTTGGCGGTGATGAACCTCAATGAGATGCTCAACGGCTGTGCGTACACCGTGATAGTTATCAATTGACAGGTCTGGGTAGTTCGCCAGTTGGCCGCCAATTGTGACTACTGGCAATGCTTCATAACGGTCTAGGAATTGTGCTGCATGGGCCAAACCGATCCCTTCCGCAATCCCGATCCCTTCCGCAATCCCGGCGTACCATACCAGCAACCCATCCACACGATCGGGGTCCACAAAGTCAAAAAGCACTTTAGTGTGAGGATTGAAAGGGGGAGAAGAACTCAGACTAATTGTTGGATGAAATACCAGGCGCGCGCCATGTTCGTGCGCGGCGCTCATAGCCCCCTGCCATAGCTGGTTCTGCATAAGCGTAACTAGCCCGGTTCCCAAAAACACCAAGGTTTTTTGCTTGGAATATTGCTTGACAGTCATGTGCAATTCTCCTCGAAGGGAAGTCCGGGCTGCCCGTGTCGTTCGAGAACTAACCTACAGAGAACATGGTTGTCACGCTGCCTCGCGCTAGGAACCACAGATGGTTCTGTGTATGGTGAACCGGACAGGTAAACCACAGTCTAGACGTTGATAGAAACCACAGTCTCACCTTTATCCTCCAAAAAGAATGTAGCTTTCTGGTGATCCAATGACAGTTCGTATTCACCCAAAAACCCTGTAAAGGAAAACTGGCCGCCAGCATCCGTTGTCATCTTTGTCGGTGCCAGCCACCAATCGCCTTTTACCAGTCCCAACAACTGGTCATAGGCAGGCTTGCGCGAATGATCCTGTCGCAGCAGCCCGGCAGGCGCATTGAGCCAGCCGCCATCGGTCAGGCCCCACCAGGTGATCGCCTGCACTGCCGGGTGAGCCAACAGAGTCTTGTAGTGCAAAATCACTTCCTGGGCCTGGCGTTCTTCTCCCTCTGGCGTGCTTGGCCAATCGCGCACCTGGTAGTCGTTCAAATCAACGATCTCCGGCGGCATGAGATGCCCTGAGACAAGGGTGCTTTCGGTAAAGTGAATCGGTAGATTGAACCGTGCGAACCGCTCAAGTATGCTTTGTGTTCGCTCAACGCCCCAATACCCCTGGTGCATGTGCGACTGAATGCCAATGACATCTATCTGGATGCCTGCCGCCAGGCAGCCCTCGATGAGGATGTCATAGGCAGGCGAAACGTCGAAATCATTCAACAGCAGCACAACCCCAGGATTGACAGCGCGCGCTGCGTCGAACATCGTGCGGATCAGCTCGATGCGTCCCAGTTCTTTACACAGGCGCGTGATCCCATTGTCATACCGGTCGAAAATGGACATGATAACCGCTTCGTTGACGACATCCCAGAGATCAATCACTCCGGCAAAATCAGACACATCCCGCTGGATGCGCGCTACCTGGGCCTCAAGAATCTCCTCGTTGCTCATTGTGAGCAGCCAGTCCGCCGTTAGCGTATGCCAGCACAACGGATGTCCTTTGACGGCACAGCCCTGATCCCGGTACCAGCGCGCTGCGTTGAGAATGCGTTCCGTTTGTGGCCGTCCTTGTTGCGGCTCAAACTGTGCCCAGTAGAACGGAAGCGTTACCAGATTGAAGAGTTGTATAAACCGTTCAACCTCCAGTAGCGCCAGCTCTTTCTCTGCTCCCGTTAGCTCACCATTGGCCAACGCGATACTGCCCTCGTTCCATATGTTCCCGAAAAGGAACTGGTGTTTCTTCTGTTCTACCAGGACGTCCCGGTTGGCAAGGGGCGATCCATTATGGCACAGAGTAACCGTGTTCTTTGCCGTTCGATGCTGGCGGATAGCAAGGTCGAGACTGTTTGTGGTGGCGGCAGAGGTTTCCATACAAGCTCCTGTTTTACTCTTTTCCTTAGCTGCGTTAAGCAGTTAAACTCAAGGTGCTCGTGGGCTACGCGAGACAGGCTTGCATAGCGTCACGAATGATCGGGTGTTTTTAACAGGATACACCAGTTTGTAAACGATGGCTTCCAAACAGATATTTTTTGGATGAGTTCATGTCCCCCATTCAAGTCTAGCATGTCTCACTCAACTGCGTAAATGCTGTCGGTTTAGGGCCGCCAGATGTGTTCAGGGCAAGGGAGAAATCCGAAAAGTGGGTGGGCAGCGTCCGACAAAATAGCGGTGATCTCTCATGGGAATGTTTGCTTAAATAATCACGATTGAGTATAATACATGCAATTCATAGAACACAGGTTCTAATTCGAGGATACATTAATGCCCCCTCGCGGTGATTCTTCTGATTCTGATAACCTGGATGACTGGTTCCCGCGCGACACAACCACCGGTGATCTCGTCCCGCGCGTACCGGGGCGGCGGCTGGGCGTGATCGTTGGCGGCTCGTTAAGCAAGGGCCTTGACGTCAAGCTCGACCCGCAAACCCTGATCGAAGACCTGGCAGTGGGGCGTTACGTGGTCGTGCGCGGTTATTACAAGCGCTTCTTTTGCATGATCACCGACATTTTGCTCGAAACAACCAACCCCGCCATCCGCAGCGATCCGCCCGATCTATCCGATCCGTTTCTGGCAGAGATTTATACCGGGACGGCGGCGTTCGGCACGATTCACGTTGCGCCGATGCTGTCGATTGACGTCGACGAAGGCGAACCGAAGCCGGTCAAGACGATCCCCGGCCACTTTATGCCGGTCGAGATCGCGTCGGCGGAAGACGTGAACGACGTGTTCGGCCAGGAAGACCGGACGCACTTCAACGTCGGCGCACCGTTGGAACTCGAAGAAACACAGATCAACCTGGACCTGCGGCGGCTGGTCGAGCGGTCGGTAGGTGTATTTGGCAAGAGCGGCACGGGTAAAAGCTTCCTGACACGTATCTTGCTGGCGGGCATTATCCAGCGCGACACGGCGGTCAACCTGATCTTTGATATGCACAACGATTACGGATGGGAAGTCGTGGACGAGCGTGGCCCGCGCGTCAAAGGATTGAAGCAGTTGTTCGGCAGCCAGTTGGCGATCTTTACGCTGGACGAGGAATCGTCGCGGCGGCGCAACGCCAAGTACGATCACGTGGTGACCATCGGCTATGGCGACATCGAGCCGGAAGACCTGGCCATGCTCAAAACCACGATGGACCTGTCCGATTCGATGATCGACGCAGCCTACGAATTACATAAAGTCTGGGGCCGGGAGTGGATCGCACGCCTGATCGACGCTACCGGCGAAGAACTGGACATGCTCAAGGAATCGCTGGCGGCCAACATGGCGTCGGTGATGGCGCTCAAACGGCGCGTGACGCGTTTCAAACGTTTTGACTTTCTTGTGCCGGAAGCGCTCGACGATTCCGCGCAGAAGATACTCGAATACATCGACCGGCGTAAAAGCGTGGTGCTGGAATTTGGACGCTACGGGAACGCGCTGGAAGCGTATATCCTGGTGGCCAACTACTTAACGCGGCGCATCCACGCACGGTATGTCGAGATGGTCGAGCGAGCGCTGGGCGACGAAAGCATGGAACCGCCGCCGCTGCTGATCACCATTGAAGAGGCGCACAAGTTCCTGGACCCGGCCATCGCGCGGCAGACGATCTTTGGCACTATCGCTCGCGAACTGCGCAAATACAACGTCACGCTGTTGATCGTGGATCAGCGTCCCAGCGGCATCGACGAAGAGGTGATGAGCCAGGTCGGGACGCGCGTGACCGCGCTGCTTGACAACGAGCGCGACATCAACGCCGTGCTGATGGGCATCAGCGGGGCGGGCGGGCTGCGCGAAGTCCTGTCCCGGCTGGATACCAAGCAGCAAGCGATCATCATGGGGCACGCCGTGCCAATGCCGGTTGTGGTCAGGACGCGCTCGTATGACACCGATTTCTACAAGAGCCTGAGCATCGAACCCGCCGAAGACGGCAGGCAAATCGCAAAGCGAACCGATGACCGCGCCTCGCGCCGCATCCGGTAGGGTTTAGACACAGAGGCTAATCTACAATGCTGGTGATCTCCCTGACGAGTGTTGTTGGTAAAATAGAGCCAGCAAAAGCATGATATTGGGGGGAAACGTGGCGAACGAACCGGCTCAAGTGGGGCAGTTTTGCCCGAACGAAGCGTGTGAGTTATACGGGATATAACTAAAAAACATGAGGGATGGGCTGAGTCGTTTGCAGGGAGAGTCACTTGCTGCACAGCAAACCACCGCTGTACAACAAGCAACTCTCGAAGAATTGGCTGACCTGACGCTTGAGAAGTTCTGACTCCAGGACAGCCGTGTGATCAATCAGATGCTACACCGCATTATGGGCAATCGCCGACTTGTTATCCTCAACAAAGAGGTGATAGGTGTAGCTATATCTCACCGCACTCAACAGCGGCGCAACTAGCGATCTACCACCCGCGCTTGCCAAGAATTATCTGGTCTGGTCCTACATTGATGCCCACCATTGCTTCACCCAGTCCGCGGCTGACATCGGCAATAATCTGCGGATCGTTGAAGTGCGTCGTTGCTTCAACAATGGCTTTCGCACGCCGGGCCGGATCACCGCTCTTGAAGATACCCGATCCGACAAAGACGCCGTCTACGCCAAGCTGCATCATCAACGCCGCATCGGCAGGCGTGGCGATGCCACCCGCCGCGAAATTCACCACCGGCATACGGCCCAATTCGGCAGTTTCCTTGACCAGTTCATACGGCGCGCCGATCTCCTTAGCATAGGTCATCCACTCGTCGGGACGCATCGTCTGCAAGCGGCGAATGTCGCCCAGCACAGCGCGCGCGTGGCGCACCGCCTCGACTACGTCGCCCGTTCCGGCTTCGCCTTTGGTGCGGATCATGGCCGCGCCCTCGCCAATGCGGCGCAGCGCTTCGCCCAGGTTGCGGCAGCCACATACAAACGGCACATTGAACGGGTGCTTGTCGATGTGATACTGCTCGTCGGCAGGCGTCAGGACTTCGCTTTCGTCAATGTAGTCCACGCCAAGTGCTTCCAAGACCTGCGCTTCGACAAAGTGTCCGATGCGGCATTTTGCCATGACAGGGATGGTAACCGCCTCGATGATCGATTGGATCAGGTCCGGATCGCTCATCCGGGCCACCCCGCCCTGCGCACGGATGTCCGCCGGGACGCGCTCCAGTGCCATGACGGCAACAGCGCCCGCCTCTTCCGCGATCTGGGCGTGTTCGGGCGTGACGACATCCATAATCACGCCGCCCTTCAGCATTTGAGCCAACCCGCGTTTGAGGGTACCGGTGCCCTTCTGCGCGCCGTTGTCGGATGTGTTGGGATTATTGGTCATCAGAATCTCTCCTTAGTTTTCGCGCGTGAGGTGCCCTCAAGGCGGAGTCACGTGCTTTAGAACCACGATGCTAATTCGCCTGAATCCAGGCGATAATATCCTCGATGACAGCCTGACTGACATTGCCGGGCACGGCGTATTCCGCTGGGCTGCCGGGTTCCTGCCCGCTGACAAAATGATGATTCAGGGTAGGGTATGTGATCAACGTCACATCTTCACGCGTTGCCAGCCCGTCCTGCCAGCCTGCAAAATCGGTCATGGTCACCTGGTAATCGCGCTCGCCTTGCAGGATCAGTATGGGCACGGCGAGTGCCTGCGCGGTGCCGACCGGATCGTAGGCATTCAGATCGAGCCAGTATGCAGGCGGTGCACCCAGCAGGAGGGCGGCGGCTTCATCTTCGGGCTTCAAGTTCTGGATCGCCTCAACCTGCTGCGCGATGGCATCGCTCTGCACCTGGTCGTCGTCCGATAGATCGCCGTCCAGTCCCAACAGGTATGTCGTTTGTTCCAGGATCAGGTTTCCCAGGGGGCGGGAATTGCCTGCCAGGATGATGATCCCGGCAATGTCGGGAGCCTGCGCGGCAATGCGCGGCGCCAGGTAACCGCCCAGGCTGTGGCCCAACACATACACACGCGCCGGGTCGATACCGTCGATTGTTCGCAGCAAGTCCACCGCTGCCAGCGCGTCGTCGATGGTTTCATCTTGCACGGTCAGATCGGGCTGCGCGGCCATCTTTTCGCCGTAAACCAGGGTACGCTTATCGTAGCGCAGTACGGCGATCCCATTGGTTGCCAATCCCCAGGCCAGGTCTTGAAACGGCCTGTGTGGACCGAGCGCTTCGTTGCGATCCTGCGGTCCTGAACCATGCACCAGCACCACCGCCGGGAACGGACCGTCACCTGTGGGCAGCGTCAGCGTGCCCGGCAGCGCCCAATCGTCGCCGCCAACGGTGACTTCCTGCTCGGTAAAAGCGCCTGTGTCAGCGTAGACGGGCGGCTGGTATTCCTGCGGCGTCTGCGAAAAGTACAGCCCGCCGACCTGCCCCGCGTCGTCAATTGACACCTGGACGTCAATCGACATCTTCTCAAATTGGAGCGTGATGATCACGACCGTGTATTGCCCGGCAGGCTGGGACCGGGTAGCCAACTGTTCTTGAAAGGGGCCTACCTGCGCCAGAAGCGATTCCCATGTCTGCTGGAGTGTCTCCGGCGGCAGCGCCACCTGAATAACCGCGTCGAAGTTTTCGACCGCACCGGCAAAGTCACCTGCCAGCAGATTCTCAACCACCGCCTGCGCGATGGTTTCGGGGTCGCCGTTGTCCTGCGCCAGTGTCGTGAGCGGAGCCACCAGCAGCAGCACCAGAATCACTATTGTCCAGTATGAAGCGCGTTGCATTAAATGTTTTCCTCCGGTCATGATGATTATGGAGTCATTCGGGCCGGTTATCACCGTGAAAATTCACAAAATCGGCGTGCGGCGGATAGCCGGGGCGTATGTCTGCTGCCAGGCGTCCCATGCCTCGCCCAGCCGCTTGAATCCTTCCTGGATACGCGTCGGGGGATGGGCGGCGAAATTCAGGCGGATGTGACGCCCTCCGCTGCCATCGGTGTGAAACAGCGTCCCGATTGCGTAGGCGACGCCGTGCTGTATTGCCGTCACGTACAGTTCAGCCGCGGTTGGGCCGTTGTCCGGGAGCTGCACCCACAGGTACAGCCCACCGCTCGGTTCCACCCACTTTGAGCCGGGCGGCAGGTAGCGCCGGGCGGCGTCAACTGCCGTTTCACACCGGGCGTGAAGTTCAGCGCGAATGCGGTTGAGATGTCCTGCCAACGCGCCGCTGGAAAGATACACATGCATCGCGCGTTGGTTTAGGCCAGGGGTGCATACATCGGCGGCCTGCTTGACCTGTGCCAGCCGGTCCTGCAGCGCGCCCCCGGCAATCAGGTAGCCGATCCGCGTGCCGGGCAGCAAAATCTTAGAGTAGCCGCTGGCGTGCAGCACCAGCCCGTTTTCATCCAGCGCTTTGAGCGGGGGGGGGGGCGCGTCATGATAACCCAACTCGTGATACACTGCGTCTTCCAGGATGGGGATGTCGTACTGCTTCGCCAACCCCAACAACTGCCGACGCCGGTGCAGAGGCATGACCGTGCCGGTCGGGTTGTGGTAGGTAGGCGCGATGTAGATCAGGCGGGGCCGGTGATCCTCGATGGTCGCTTCGAGCGCATCCAACCGCATTCCCTGCGCATCAAACGGCACGCCGATCGGGATCACACGCCGCACATGCGCAATATCGAGCAGGCCGAGATAGGTCGGGTTGCCGGTGATCAGCGTATCACCGTTGCTCAACACGGTCTGGACAACCAGGTCGAGTGCCTGCTGCGCGCCGCCCGTGATCAGCACGTCATCGGCGTGGCACCGGATGCCAAGCGACGAGACATATTCCGATACCGCCTGTCGCAGCGGCGGGTAGCCCTCGGCTTCTTCGTAGTCCACCGCGCCCGCGCCGTCCCGGTCCAGCACGGTGTTGATCGCATGGCGCAGCGCCTCGACCGGCAGGAATTCTTCGGATGACGTCCCGCCGCTGAACGCGATCACACCCGGCTGGCGTGCCAAGCGGGTCATTTCGCGCATACTGATGTTGAGCGCGTGGCGCAGCGGCCACTGGGACCCAGGCCCGCCGGTTTGGGCGCGCGTCCCGGTGACAAATGTCCCCCGCCCAGGGTGCGCGGCGATCAGCCCGGCTTCCTGAAGCTGGGTGTATGCGTTTACCACGCTGATACGCGCGATGCCCAACTGCCGGGCCAACTCGCGCGTAGGCGGCAGGCGATCACCGGGCAGCAGGCGACCGCCTTCGATTTGCAGCCGAAAATAGCGAGCCAACTGCCGGTATATCGGCTCAACCGCGTCTTTATACAGCGGAATATCCATCATGACGTGTCCCATATCTCGATGGTAGCAGGACTATGAGACCATGCACAGGTCCAATTAGAACCAATAGATACCTGTTGAGAATTATGAAGGTATCGCCAACGCCCGGTCGCGGTGTTCGTCGATCACCTGGCGGTACATGTCTTCATACATGTCTGCCACACGCTGCCAGGTGAACTGCTGCTCGATCAACTGTCGCCCGTTATGCGCAATCTGCCGCCGCAGTTCGCTGTCCTTCAGCAGCAGAAATACATTCCGGATCAGGTCGTCATCGCTGATGCCGAGCAGGGCGTGCTGTCCCTGCAACACCGGGATGCCATCGCAGCTCAGTGGCGTGCCGACAACCGGTGTTTGCATGGCCATTGCTTCCAGAATCTTGTTTTTGATGCCCGCACCCAGCCGCAGCGGGCTGATGTAGATCAGCGCGTACTCAAAGTAGGGCCGCAGGTCCGGCACGCGCCCAGGGATTTCGATATCGTCGGACGCGCAGGCGAGCAGTTCCGGGGGCGGGTTGCCACCGACGAGGTACAGACGTGCTTTGGGCACGGCTCGCTTGATTCGCGGGAAAATATCACGCGCCAGCCGCAGCGCCGCGTCCAGGTTGGGGGGGTAATTATAGTTGCCGGTGAACAGCAGCGCCGGTTCGGACGGCTCATAGCCGGTTGGGGAAAAGTAATCGACGTCAACGCCGTTCGGGATGACGATAGTCGGCGTCTGGGGATTCAGGGCTTTCAAAGCGTGGGCGTCACGGTCGGTCAGCACAATGGCACGGTCGTACTGGTCAAACATCCAGCTTTCATAACTGCGTGCCATGCGCAGCCGGAGATGTTTGTACCAGTGATGCAAGCGGCGCGTCTCTTCATTCACCGCCCGTTCCAGCCACAGGCTGTAGGACTCGTAAGGAACGATGACATTTGCCATTTGCCGCACCAGGTGGAAATACTCGTATACGTGCACCCCGCCGAACAGGTGCGCCACATGGTAGGGCTGTTCCAGGATCGCATTTTCGATAGCCTGCCACATCTCCGGCGACCAGCAGTCCTCTGCCCGCCGGGGAAAGCGGGCGCTTTTGATCTGGTTTCGCATCCAATAGCCGACCGGTGAGCGGCGCGGTTCACGGATCAGCGTGACGCTGTTAAAAAACC
Source organism: Anaerolineae bacterium (assembly GCA_016926875.1). Classification (GTDB taxonomy): domain Bacteria; phylum Chloroflexota; class Anaerolineae; order Aggregatilineales; family Aggregatilineaceae; genus JAFGNU01. The sequence goes on from JAFGNU010000069.1 coordinate 15,176, forward strand.
GCTCGTAGCGCGGCACTTCGGCCAGGTCTTCCGGCTGCTGGTAGAAGGCTAGCAGGTCGATGTGATGCTGCCGCGCGGACAGCTCACGTGCCAGATGGTACGGTATCAGGCGGTCGCCCTGGTGCGGCGGGAACGGTGGGCAGCGGGAAATCAGTAACAGGTCCATACAGGTTTTTTCCAGAGAAACGATCCCAACAGATCACCTGCATTTTACAGCAGGTTTTCAACCAATTGCGAAAACTGTTCGGCGTAGCCCGCCGCCGTGAAGCGCGCCAGCACATGCACCCGCCCGGCCTGAGCCATGCGCGCCCGCAGCGATGGATCGCACAGCAGCGCCAGCACGCGGGCTGCCAGCGCATCGGGGTCTTCTGGCGGGACCAGGTAGCCGGTTTCGCCGTCTAACACGGTTTCCGCCGGGCCGCCGTTATTCATGCTGACGACCGGGCAGCCCATTGCCATGCTTTCCAGGTGGACCATGCCCAGCGACTCAAAGCGCGACGGGCAGACGATCACATCCGAGGCCGCAATCACATCGCGCGCGTCGTCCCAAAAGCCGAGGTAGGTCAGGCGTTCTTTCAGGATCGGGTCTTCACGGGCAGCAGCCAGAATGTCGTTTTTGTATGCTTCGTCCTTCGACATACCAAACACGTTTTCACCCGCAACGGCAAAGCGAACCTCCGGCAGTTGGGCGTGCACCAGCCTGATCATCTCCTGAAAGATGTCGTGCCCCTTGACATGCTGGAAGCGCGCGATCATGCTCACCAGCGGAATCTCTGGCCCGATGCCCAGCCGTTCGCGCACGGTCGAACCATCAACGGCAGCCGGGCGGTAATAGTCCGGGTCCACGCCGGGCACCAGCACTTTGATGCGCTCCGGCAGCAGCAGGGGCGGATCGCCCAGCCAGCGGTTGCGCACGGCCTGCGTGATGGCGATGATCTGCGTGATGCCCTCGCGGAAAAATACCCGCTGCCAGGAATGCACCGGGAACCACCAGCCCATCGCGTTCCAGATAACCGGCACACCGCCCGCCTGTCGCCCGGCTGCGACGGCAAACGGCAGCGAGTGGTAATCGCTGTGCACGGCGTGGATATTCAGATCGCGCATCAAGGCTGCGATCCGGCGGCTGATCGGGAAGCGCTGCCAGATGGCGGGCACAAACCAGGTCGTAACGCCGCGATAGGGCAGCAGGTGGACCGTCACGCCGCGCTGGCGGGCCGCATCAGGAAGTTGGCCCTCGCGCGGGCAGACCAGATGCAGCGTGTAGCGACCGGGGTCCAGCGCGCCCATCAGGTTAAGCTGGACGCTCTCGCCGCCGCCCAGCCCTGTGTAGGCCGAGATAAACAACAGGTTGCGTTTGGATGTCATAATCGGCTGTCGTACCACTTAAAAAGCATAACGCTCCGGGTCGAACAGGTCCAGGTGATCCGCGATCCAGTCGATAGTTTTTTGCAAGCCCTCTTCGAGCGATACCTGCGGCTCCCAGCCCATCAGGTCTTTGGCCTGCCGGTTGTTGGCGCGCAGGCGGGTTACTTCGCTTTTCTGCGGGCGAAGACGCCGGGCATCAGCAACCAGTTCAACATCCCGCCCGGTGAGTTGAATCGCCAGCCGCGCCAGGTCGCCAATGGTGATCGACCGCCCGGTGCCCAGGTTGGTAGGCTGCCCGATGATCGCGTCGTTCTCTGCTGCCAGCAAAAAGCCGCGCACCGTGTCGGAGGCGTAGGTCAGGTCGCGGGTGGGATGCAGCGCGCCCAGCTTGACCACGTTGCGGGTGAGTGCCTGCGAAATAATGGTCGGGATCACGGCGCGAGCGCTCTGGCGCGGGCCAAAGGTGTTAAACGGGCGAATGATGCGCACCGGCATATCATAGGACGTGTAGAAGCTCATCGCCATCGCGTCGGCGGCCACTTTCGACGCGGCATAGGGTGACTGGGGATGCAGCGGGTGTTTCTCATCAATCGGTTCGTACTGCGCCGTGCCGTAGACTTCGCTGGTAGACGTGATCATGACATGCGGCGCGTTTTGATCGCGGGCTGCCGTCAGGATGTTGAGCGTCCCGGTCACGTTCACGTCGAAGACCTCGCGCGGGTGCTGGTACGAATACGGGATCGTGATCACGGCGCCCAGGTGGTAAATCTGGTCCATGCCCCGCACTGCCTGCGCGACGGCTTCCGCATCTCGCAGATCGCCAAAGTAGACATCAACCGCGCTGCGTATCTCCGGCGGCAGCAACCCTAGATTACCCGCCCAGTGCGCCGAGTTGTAGCGCACAAAGGCCCGGACATGCGATCCCTGCCGGACCAGCATCTCAACCAGGTGGCTGCCGATGAACCCGGCAGCGCCGGTGACCAGCGCTTTTTTTCCTGCCATACGTGTGAGTCCTTCTATCAATTGGTGTGCGTCACCGGCTCAGGCGGTGTTTTATGTTCATCGCGGCCCGCGTGGGCAGCACCAACGCCGCCAACAGCACGGCTGCCGGGCGTCCGAAGTGTTTGCGCGTGTAGCTGATCAGGTCATTAAAGTAAACCTGCGTTGCCAAGCGCTGCACCTGGCTGACGCTGGCGTGTTCGTCATGGATGATGGTTGCCCCGGCGACATAGTGGATCGCGTGCCCGGCCCGGATGATCCGCAGGCAAATGTCGTCTTCGGTGAAGTACAGCTTAAGCTGCTCGTCGAAGTAATCGATCTGCTCCAGGATCGGGCGGCGGACCATCAGGTTTGAGTCCGGTGCTACCTCAACGGCGCGGTTCGATGCGCGGTCCCAGTCCGCGTACCACATGACCTGCCGCCGCCGGTCGCGCCAGGGTTTCAGGATCAGCCCCAGGAACGTATACCCCAGCAGCAGGTCCGTATAGCTGGCAAAGCGCGAGCAGTTACGCTGTAAGGTGCCGTCACTGAAGAACATCCGCGACGTGATCGCGCCCGCTGCGGGGTGCGCATCCAGGTAAGCGATCATCGTTTGCAGCGCGCCGGATTGGATCACCGTGTCCGGGTTGAGGATCAGCACGTACTCGCCCTGCGCCTGCCGCATACCCAGGTTGTTCCCGCCTGTGAACCACAGGTTCGCCCCGGACTCGATCAGCGTGACGGACGGGTAGCGCTCGCGGACCATGTCGGCGCTGCCATCGTGTGACGCATTGTCCACCACGATGATCTCGTGCGCTATATCGCCGGTGGTATCCAGCAAAGATTGCAGGGCGCGGGCCAACTCATCGCGGGTGTTGTAATTGCAGATGACGGTCGTCAGCTTCATGCTCACCCGCCCCGGTAAAACGCGCGCACGTTGTCGATCACCGTCTCCAACTGGTCGCTGGTCAGCAAGGGGTAGATCGGCAGCGTGATCAAGCGCTGCCAGACAGCCTCGGTGACCGGTACGTCGGCGGGATAGTCACGGTACAGCTTGAACAGGTGATTCGGGTAGTAGTGCACGCTGGTGCCGATGCCCCGCTCCCGCAGGAAATCCATCAGGTCGTCGCGGCGGTCGGTTTTGAGCACGTAGATCAGGTAGGTAGTAGTCACGTCGTCATACACTACCGGTAGATCAGCCGGCAGGTCGGCAAACGCGGTGTTGTAAGCCTCCCAAATCCGGCGGCGGGCCTGGTTGTGGTACTCAGCTTTGCGGAGCTGCACCAGCCCAATCGCGGCGGCAATGTCGCTGAGGTGATACTTGTAACCCAGTTCATCGACATCATACTGCCATGAGTACGACTTGCCGCGTGCGCGCTCCCACGTGCTCTTCGAGATACCGCACCAGCGCAGGCGCATCGCCCGGTCGTATTCGTCCTTGTGTTTGACCACCAGCGCGCCGCCCTCGCCCATCGTCACGTTTTTGACCGCGTGAAAGCTGAAGCAGCCCGCGTCCCCGAACGTGCCGACTGGCTGCCCGTGATAGGTAGACCCGGCGGCGTGGGCGCAGTCCTCGATCAGTTTCAAGTTATGCTCGCGGGCAATGTCCACCAGTGCGTCCATCTCGCACGGGTGCCCGGCGTAATGTACAACCATGATCGCGCGCGTGCGCGGCGTGATCTTGTGCCGCACGTCGTCCGGATCGATGTTCAGCGTGTCGGGCTGCACGTCTGCAAAAACGGGCGTTGCATTGTTGTACAGGATCGCGTGATTGGTCGAGACAAACGTCAGCGAGGGTGTGATCACCTCGCCGCCGGTGATGTCCAGCACCTTGAGCGCCATGTCCAGCGCGGACGAGCACGAATTCATGCCGACCACGTATTCTACGCCGATGAACTGCCCAAACGTTTTTTCAAACTCGGCGGTCTTAGGTCCCAGCCCGATCCAACCGGTATCGAGGCATTCTTTGATCGCCGCCAACTCTTCATCACCTACCGCAGGTCGAAAAACCGGGATCATTGCGTAATAAACCCTCAGCAAGTTAAACAAACCGGAAACGGCGCGAGTATAGCGCAAAACCGCCGGTGTGTTAAATGCCGTTTACCGGGTGCTCTCCTGATACGGCTCAATCGGAGTAAACTTGTTGTTGTGTTTGTGTTGTACATACCGCCGAAATTTACGCTCTTTACTTGCGCCTAAAAAACTGAGATGATATGATGCAGTTAATCAAACCATGAAGGAACCTGCGGGTTAGGGCTGTTATTGCCCTATTTGGTTTCGGGACGCCTGTTTCATCTACCAACTATCGACGGTCAGGGAAAAAACGATAACCCTGGGTTATCTATAAACCTACTGCCCATTATCACCCTTCTTAACTAACGGGATGGTTTAGCTATGAATTTCTTAGCTTATACCCAAATTCTATGGAGACGGAAGTGGGTTATCTTCCTCACAGCACTGGTAACGGTGGCTGTGGCTGCCGTTGGCAGCACGCTGGCGACACCCACTTACACAGCAACAGCTACGCTGCGGATTCTAACGTCCAGTTCCGGGATTGGCGCATACCAGGACTACGATGTCCAGTACGCCGAACGGCTGATGCGTACGTATGCTGAGATCGCAACCAGCGCCCCGGTCCTTGACGAGTTGAAGCAGACGCTCGATCTGGATTATACGCCTGATGTACAAACGGAAGCCCTGGCATCGACCGAGTTGATGTCGATCACCGCGCAGGATGAAAACGCGGTCCGCGCAGCGCAGATCGCCAATACACTGTCTGAGATTCTGATTGGGCGCAGTCAGAGTTTGTATACCGGGGATGCCCAGGAAACGACGGCGAGCTTGATCGCGCGCCTGGACCAGATTGAGCAGGAACTCAACGATGCGCAGCTCCAGTATGAAAGTCTGTTGGACGAGCTGCCAGAGGGCGATGAGCGCATAGCGGCTCTCAGCCGATCTATCGAGATGCGAGAGCAGGTATATGCCGCCCTGTTAACCCAGTACGAAGAAATTCGCACGGCAGATGCCATGCGCGCCAACGCGGTGTCGCTGATCGAACCGGCCAGCCCGCCCAAATCACCGTCCAGTCCTAACAAGCCGCTGAATATTGTGCTGGGGGCGCTGGTTGGATTGGCAGGCGGGACGGCGCTGGCGTTTCTCTTTGAAAACATGGATACCCGGTTGTACACGGTGGAGCAGATATGTGAAACGGCAGGACTGCCTGTCCTGGGACGTATTCCCAGCGCTAGGAGAACGTCAAGACCGGTGCTTTATGCCGATGGATCGCTACAGGCCGAAGCTTTCCGGCGCCTGCGTACCAACCTCATCTCACACTCACGCGCTGACCCGCTGCACAAGCTGCTAATCGCCAGCGCCCTGCCCGGTGAAGGCAAATCGACTGTTGCCGCCAATCTTGCTGTGGCGATGGCGCAGACCGGCCAACGAGTAGTCGTGGTTGATGCCGACCTGCGGCGCCCGGTCCTGCATACCGTTTTTGATCTGCCCAACGAAACAGGGGTGAGCCTTGTTTTGCAGGGAGAAGCAGATTTATCGGACGCGGTGCAGGACAGCGGTATTCTCGACGTGCACGTGCTATCCAGCGGCCCGCCGCTTCCTAACCCGGTAGAGATGCTCGATTCTGACGAGATGGCATCGCTGCTGGATCACCTGGCGGAGCAGTATGATGTAGTACTGGTTGATACGCCCGCCTTTCTGCCAGTAACAGATGCAGCAGTGCTCGTGCCCAATGTGGATGGCGTGATGCTGGTTGCCGGGCGTACGCAGGCACGGAAGGAAACGGTGTCGGCGGCCAGTGACCAGTTGGATGATCTCGGCGCCAGGATGATAGGGCTGGTCGTGACCCGGAGCGATCACCACAGCGGCTACTACCACCACTACCACCCTGAGGACAAAGACAGCCGTGTAGCCAGAGCCAGATCGGACACTCCCGGCGCACTGCTGTCCCAGGCGCGCGCGGCGGTCCAGATGCCTCAGTTCTCACTCCGGAGGTGGGTTCGAGGCTTGAGTTTTTCCGGGGCGGCAGCGTGGCTTAAGCGCACAGCCCCGGCTGTTTTATCCGGGTGGGATGTGGCAGCAGTGATAGTACTGCTAGGTTGGATTTTAGCCTACGCTCATCTCCAGCAAGCCTACCAAAACTTCGTGGGGACCGATGCTGTCATCCATTACTTCCCCGCCGCCCAGGCTGTACTGGATGGCGAGGGTTACAGGGCGTTTGAGGCTGATGTGCATCGCGGTCCCGGCTACCCGCTCATGCTGGCAGCAGCGTCGCACCTGCTGGATATTGAACTGTTCGCGGCCAGCGAGGTTGTCGGCGGGATCAACGCGGCGCTGTTTCTGCTGTTCACTTACCTGCTGATCCGTCGAGTCTTCAACGCGCCCACGGCGCTGGCAGGTGTGCTGGTGATCGTGGCAACCAATATGTTTGTCTGGAATGCCAATACGAGCAACACGGATGTGCCGTTTGCATGGCTGGCTGTGGCGTCTGTTTATTTTTTAATGCGCTGCGACCGGCCGGGCTATGTGGGTGCTGTATCGTCTGGTATCCTGGCCGGGTTGGCGCTGATCGTGCGTTGGACCGGGTTAATCCTGCCGGTGTGCGGGCTGATCTGGATCGCGCTCGTTTCGGCACGAGCGCTCGATCTGCGCGGCAAGGCGCGGATCGTGGTTGTCTACCTGCTGGCATTCCTGGCAGCCTGCGGCCCCTGGTTGTACGCCAACTACCTGCTGCACGACAATCCGCTGTACAACCGCAATGCCACGAATCTCGACCCGGAGATTTTCTCTAAACGCAGCGATAGTTTCGCCGATACAGTGATCGATTCGTTCAACGATAATCCACAGGATTTTGTCCGCAACGTATTTAACAGACTGGTTACGGACTTCCCCGATACCATTCAGGGCTTCAACGATTACCCGCACCCTGGCGGCTGGGTGATGGCTGGCTTGTGCTGGGTGTTGATCCTGGTTGGGGGTGCGCTGCTGCTGATACGAATCAACCGGGTGCAAATCGGGTTTCTGCTGATTTCCGCTATCTGGTGGGGACCGATCGCGCTGACGCACTACGAAGCGCGCTACTATATCCCCTTGCTGCCGCTCCTGGCAGCGCTGGGTGTGTACATTGTCACCGGAGACGTTTTGCCGGACATTAAGCTGAACCTTGGTGAGCGGAAGATCAGCTTATCGCGGGGGCACCTGCTGGACCGGCTGGCGGGATCGCGCCTGCCCGGCTGGCTGGCGGCGAATCCATCCGGCGCTGGCCTGACCGGCGTGGTCGCTGCGTGCGTATTGGTATTTGCTGTCTCTTCAGCGTTGGATCGTGCCCAAAACAGCTTTGAGTGGACCGCCGAGCGTGACGAATTTTATCACGAGCTGACCGGGGCTGTGCGCGAGCTGCCGGATGTTGAACACCTGCGCCCGATCGGGGTGCGGCAGTGGTCGCAAGCACAGTACTGGCTGCCTACTGAAGCAGGTGCTCCGACAGCGCTGCTGCCCAGGGAACAGAATATCGAGGCGGTTTTGCCGAATTTCTCATACGTGTTGTATGACCAGATCAATCCCGAAGACAGCCTTGTAGATTGGTGGGATAATCCAGGGTTGGCGGCGCTGATGAATCCCCTGCGCGCGCCTGCCTCCCTGGAAATAGCCTATTTCAAGCCAACAGCCTACCGTGCCGTCCTGTACCGCGTGCTGGATGAGAACGTGGTCGCGAACATCGAAGCAATCACTACCACGTCTGCCGAACCGGAGGGCGCAGAAGCGCTGGTTATGGACAGAGACATTCAGACGTGGTGGTCCTCACGGCTGCGCAACGCGCCGAATGCCGACGAGTCGATCGTGTTTGACCTGGGCCGCCGGACGACCGTGAACCGCGTCTGGCTGCTGCCGCGTCCCGACGGCGCAGAATACCCCCTTGGTTTGCATATTGACGTTAGCGTCGACGGTGTGACATGGGAAGCTGTCGCGCGTGTCTGGGGCATCCCGACCCCACTGTGGCAAAGCCCGCAGGTATACACGTTCGACGACATCGAGGCGCGGTTTGTGCGGATCACGTCGCTTGAGCTGCCCTACAGCCCGGATCAAGACGGCTATGTGATGAGCTTTGCGGAAGCACGAATTAGCCGGGCGGTTGAGCAGTCGCCAGTCTACCCCGTCTTTGCTATCGAGCCTGCTGACGTGTATGTTGATGCGCTGGACAATGAACTGGTCGCCCGGATCGAGAACCAGGGCACTACACCGGGACAGATTGATGTGGCGTTTTACGAGGGCTGGTCGGCAGACAGTGCCGTGCTTCTGGCGACGGTCGAGTCGGAAGTAATTGGACCAGGCGAGACAGGCTTCGCGCGCCTGCCGTCTGACCGGTGGAGCATGCCCGACCCCGGCCAATGCCGACCGATCTGGGTCACATTGGAGCCGCCGTCCTATGCAAACCTGACACTGCGAACCTATGGTGTTACACTGCCGGAGCCGCAGCGCGTGTTTGCGGACCAGGTCTGTACACCTGAAGAAGTTGTAGTAGATGATTTTAGTTACCCAGACTCGCCGCTGGATCATAGCTGGCGCGTGCCGGAGGATCAGGTAGCCACCGGCGAGGTATTCACAACCTATGACTCGGAGATGGACCGGCGGGTGATGCAGATCAGCAGCGACGCAGAGGAAGGGTACATGCTGTACAGCCATGCGGTTGAGTCGCAGACCTGGCAGGAACTGGCGCTGTGGATCAAATCGACCACCCGGTTTATCGTGTATGTGCGCGTGCGCGACACGGATGGCGATTTTTACTATCTCCAGTATATGCCCTTTGCCCGTGAATCGTATGCTGACGAATACCCTGACGGCAATTACATCTACTATGCGTTAGGATCGCGCTTTGCCGATGGACGCTGGCACCGCATCCACCGCGATATTTACAAAGACTTTTACGTCAAAACAGGACTGGAAGTGGACCAAATCCAAGGTATATTCATTCGGGCGTATGGTGATGTCCGGGTGACCGATCTCAGCCTGGCAATGCGCAGGTAAGCCCGACTAGCAAAACCGGTTTTTGTAGGAGCATCACATGCTATCCCAACGAGCGGGATTGTTTCCCAGCGTATACAACGGCTGGGTACAGTTAGCAGCAGCAGGCGGTGTTGGCCTGTTGTTGGGTGCTGCCTCTGTGGTGTTGTCGCCGCTGTGGGTCCTGCTAGCGCTGGCGGGCGGATTGATCGCGCTGGTGGCGCTCAAACGCCCGGAGCTGGCGCTGCTGGGTATCCTGGTTGCTACGTCGAGCATCATCTATGAGAATGAACTACCTCTGATCCCGATTGGAGTCGGCAGTCTGCACGTGCCTGATGCGATCCTGCTGGCTTTTTTAGGGCTGATATTCGTACGTGCACTGGCGGAACCGGACTTTCGGATTATACACACACCGCTGGATACGCCGTTACTGGCGTTCTACGGCGTGACGCTGCTGTCCACGATCATTGCGATCTTGCAGTCACGCCTGGAATTCACGCCCGCGCTGCGTACCATCCGGATCGTATCTTACTATCTGACGTTTTTTATCGTCACCAACCTGCTGCGCGACGAACGCCAGCTCAGCCTGCTGATCCGTGGCTTGATCATGCTGTCAATCGTCATCGCGGGGGCAATGGTCGCCCAGTTTGCGCTGGGTAAGTCCACGCCCATCATGCCGGGCCGTGTTGAGGAACTGGTCACGCAGGAAACCAGCTACGAGACGATCACCCGCATTCTGCCGCCGGGGCAGTCGCTGGTGCTGGTGGGATTTGTCGTCACGACGGTCACACTGACGCTGGAGCGCGTCCGGGCGAGCAGTGTGATTCAGCTTGCACTGGTTGGGCTGTTAGGATTGGCGGTTGTGCTGACATTCAACCGGAATTTTTGGGGAGTCGTGATCATCGCGTTGGCCCTGCTGGTCTGGCTGGCACGGAACCAGGATCGCCAGCGGTTGATGTCCTGGGGGATGGTGATCGTATGCGCGCTGTTGGTGATCGGGCTGCTGCTCAGTCTCCATTCAGACTCGCAGACTAAAACACTGATCGATGCGTCCATCCAGCGTCTGAGCACGTTTACGGGTAGCCAGGTAACGGAAGACGAGAGCTTCCGCTGGCGGTATGTTGAGTACGACTACGCGATTCCGCAGATTACGGCACACCCGCTAATCGGGCTGGGCGCAGGGGCCAGGTATCGACCGCTGGATCGCAGGCTCGACCGCCCGGCACGAGATGACATCCCGGAGTTTGATGGTAGAGACTACGTGCACAACGGGCACCTGTGGATTATGCTGCAATCCGGGCTGCTGGGCTACGGTTGCCTGGTGTGGTTGTCAGTGGTGTTTATCAGACGCGGGCTAAGGTATTGGCGTCAGGTATCTCATCGAGGGCTGCGGGGTGTGGTGTTAGCCTTCACGCTGGTGTACCTGGGCGTGTTGGTTGGCTGTATCGTCTCGCCTATGTTTATGCAGTGGTTCTGGACACCTGTATTTGGCCTGATGATGGGCGTTAACGAAACGGTGATCCGTCTGTTCGTACCGTACCCCGATCCGGCAGGCGCCAACGTAGCAACGCGCCCGGCTCTCGGTTCAGCGGTTTGATTTTGTTGAGGGGGACACCTTGACCAACGGCAAAAGCCCTGATGTTTTACGCGGCATTATGTCTTTGGGGAGCGGCACCCTGCTGACACTCGTGTGCAGTTTCGTTAGCATCAGCATCTCTGCCAGGGCGCTTTCCGAGGATCAGTATGGCGTGTATTTCCTGCTGCTGACGATTGTCTACCTGCTGGAGGTAATCTGCAACCTGGGGCTGCGCTCGTCGGCGGCCAAGTTCATTGCCAGCGCCCAAAACGATGACGAGCGGCAGGCTATTGTCAACAGTGTGTTGACTTTCCGGCTGCTGATGGCGGTAGGCGTGTCACTGCTGGCAGTCATCTGCAAACCACTGATCTTGCTGGCGTTTCCTTCCGACCTGTTATCCCGGCTGTTTTTATACGTACCCGTGTTGTTTTGCGTCCAGACTGCCGACCTGCTGCTTGACTGCCTGATGCAGGGTTTCCAGTTGTATCGCAAAATGGCGTTTGTCAAGGGAATGAGCGGGGTGCTGAATCTGGGGCTGGTAGTGTTGTTTTTGCTGCCTCTTGATCTCAGCCTGGAAGGACTGATCCTGGCGACAGCGTTGTCGGTGGGGATCACGGCGCTGGTGCGTTACTGGATGATCCCAGGGCACAAAGCGCTCATGCTGGATACGCCTTTGCTGCGACGCATGATCCGGTTTGGACTGCCGCTGCAAAGCAACGATGTACTGACGTTCATCTCGCAGCGGTTGGACATACTGATCCTGGGCGCGATGGTCAGCCCGAAGTCGGTAGCATACCTGGGCGTGGCGTCCAAGATACCGCAGAACTTGCAGCGCTTGTTCGCGTCATTGTATTCGGTGTATTTCCCGCACATGTCCAACCTGTTCGGTCAGGATCAGCGGGTCAAGGCAAAAAACGTGATGAACCGCTTTTTGCGCCTGACAGCTTTTATCACAGTCTCCGGCGCGTTGTTTACGGTGCTGTTCCAGGATGAGATCATCACCCTGGTCTTTTCTGAGAAATATCTGCCAAGCGCCCCGGCATTGGGCTTGCTCATGATCATTTTCACTCTCTCGGTGGCCAGCACGATCCTGGACCATACGCTGATTGCAGCGGATCACCCGGACTATCTGCCGGTGATCAGCCTGGCCGATACGGTGCCCAGCGTCATCGCCAACTTACTGCTGATCCCCCCGCTTGGGTTTATGGGCGCGGTCTATGCCAAGCTGATCGCCAACATCTGCACTAACCCGGTATCGGTGTGGGCGCTGCTCCGCGAGAAAATCAGCGTGCGGGTTGGCGCATACCTGAAGCCAATGCTGTTTATGGTGATCTGCCTGGGAATTTACTTTGGTTTGGGCTGGGATTCGCTGGTGATCAAAAGCGCCCTGCTGGCGTTGTTCGTGGTGCTGTCGATGGCGTTTTCGGTGATCACGCCTACCGACCTGCTGACCATGTTCGAAAACCTGAAGCCAGAGCGCAGACAGCCAGTTTTTGATAAGTGATGGCCGACGTTACGGTATTGTTCGGTGGATTGGTAGTAGGGGCGGTGTCTTACCTGGTTTCGCGGCGGGCGGCGCAGACGTTTCGTGATTTTGATTCGAAGCGCTACCCGGCGTTTGTTTACCGGGCCGTTAACCCCGGCGAGTTGGGTATCCCCGTGTTTACCTATCACTCCGTTGCGGGACCAGGTACGCCCGATTCGGTTACGCCTGCCGCGTTTGAACGTCACATGTGCCACCTGTCCGCCAATGGGTATTACACTCTGAGCGCGGACGAGCTGCACGCTTATCTTGTGCGCGGCGAACCCGTGCCGCCCAAGTCGGTCGTCATCACCTTTGACGATGGGCGGGCAACGCTGTGGACGGCTGCCTACCCGATCCTGAAACGATACGGCCTGCGCGCGGTGTGTTTCCTGGTGCCCGGTTTTATGTCCGAATCCGGCATGCGATCCGGGCCGGATGGTTCCACCGAAGCTGATCTGAGCGATGTTCCGGCCCTGACCTGGGACGAGGTGCGGGCGATGCACGACGATGGGCTGGTGGATTTCCAGTCACACACGCTGGATCACACGCGCATTTTCTACGGGCCGGAGATCAGGGACTTTATCCACCCGGCGTTTGTGTTCGGATACCATAACGTCAGTGTCCCGGTGATGCGTGTCCAGGGCACTGACCGGCTGCATGACAGGCCGCCGCTGGGGACACCGATCTACCGCAGCCAGCCGAGGATGAGTGCGGCGCGGCGCTTCTTTGATGATGAGGGTCTGCGGAATGCCTGCGTTGAATACGTCGCGGAACAGGGCGGCGCGGCGTTTTTCGCCCGGTCGGGCTGGCGCGCGGACCTGCGGCGTTATGTGGATGCATACCGCCGGGCGCATGATCTCAACGAGCGTTTCGAGACACCGGATGAACAGGCCGACGCAATCCAGCACAGCCTGGTCCGCAGCAAGCAGATCATCGAAGAACACCTGCCGGGGCATACGGTCCGGCACCTGTGCTATCCCTGGCACCGTTACAGTGTATTGGCCGCCAGCCTGACGAGGGAAGCAGGCTATATCAGCGCCTTCATCGACATCAACCCGCAGAAACCGCGCCCGAACCCCAACAACCCGTACAGCGTGCAGCGCGTGCTGCCGCTCAACGAGGTTGGCGACGACCCATACCAGATCACGCGTATCGACGCCAGGGACGACGTGGTTATGAGCCTGCCGGGTGCGGGGCGGCTGTCCTATGGGCGGCGCGTGGCGGCGCGCTTCCTGCGAGCACCGGGCTTCCTGAAGGACTGAGCGTGCGTATTCTCGTGCTGTCCGACCGCTACCCGCCCTATTACGAGGGCGCGTATGAGCTGAACTGCCAGCAGGTAACCGACGGGCTGCGTGCGCGTGGGCATTCGCTGACGGTCCTGACCACGACATTCGGATTGAAGCATAAGCGGGTAGACGAGCATATACACCGCGTCCTGCGCTTTCATAACTTCGGCTACCGGAACAAGCTGCACCGCCGGATACAACATGCACGGCTGTTTTTCCAGTCACGGGCAAACTACCGGCTGGTGCAGCGCCTGGCTGAACAAAGCCAGCCGGACGTGGTATTTGTCTGGCACATGCTAGCGACAACGATTTTACCGATCCTGGCCGTGCAGGATATGGGGCTGCCAACGGTTCACCGTGTTGGGAGCCACTGGCTGAACCACCTGCGCCGCGAATATGTTGATGATCCGATCCGCTTCAAACGCGGCTACCGGTCGGCGCTCATCGGTTTTCGTCAGTTTGACGAACTGCGGCTCGACACGGCGATTTTTGTTGCGCAGGCACTCAAAGACAGTTATCAACATGCAGGCTTTGATCTGGCACAGGCTGTTGTGATTCCTACCGGTATCCCGGCAGAGTGGATCGCCGCGCAGCCTCCGCACCGATCACCGGATGGCGCGCTTCGACTGCTGACCGTCGGGCGCGTGGAAGCGCAAAAAGGGCCGGATGTAGTCGTGCAGGCGGTTGAGCGGCTGGTCAGGGCAAATTACCACGTTCGCCTGGACATGATCGGGCCCGGTCAGCCGGAGTATGTCGCGGCAGTCAAGCAGTTGATCACTGCGCGCGGCCTGGATACGCATGTACGGTTGGTAGGCTTCCTGCCCCGCCAGGAGCTTTTGCAGCGCTACGCAGACTACGACGCGCTGCTGTTCCCAACGCTGCGCTGGGAGGGGTTGCCAACCACTATCATCGAGGCGATGGCGAACGGGCTGGCGGTGATCGCCAGTGACATTGGCGGGCCAAAAGACATCATCCGGCACGATCAAAATGGGTTGCTTGTACCATCCGGCGATCCGGCTGCCCTGGCGGATGCCGTCGAGCGCCTGGCTGTAACGCCGGGACGAATTGCCGAGATCGGCGCGGCTGCCATACGTACCATCCGTGAAGGGTTTACATTTGAACGAATGCTGGACCAGTACGAAACGTATCTGAAGGCGCATTGTTCTACGAGGGAGAACCAACGATGAGCGGAATATGTGGCATTGTTCACCGCCAGGCAGACCGCCCGGTCGATCAAACGCTGTTGCAAACTATCAACAACACCATGATTCACCGTGGCCCGGACGGGGAAGATTATCACCTCGAACCCGGTACCGGGCTGGCTGCGCGCCACCTGACGATAGGTGGATATGTCACATCTCAGCCTGCCAGCGATGCCAGTGGATCGATCTGGGCGCTGGTAAACGGCGCGATTTTGAACCATGCCGAGTTGCGCGGACGCCTGCTGGCAGATGGGCACACCCTGCAAATGGCCAGCGACGCCGAAGTAATAGCAACCCTGTACCGCACCGGGGGCGACAGCTTCCCCGAACGGTTGGAAGGCGAGTTTGCCATCGCGTTATGGGATAGCGCTCAACGCCGTTTGCTGCTGGTCCGGGACCGGTTGGGTGTGAAGCCGCTCTATTTCGCACACATCGACGGATCGCTGGTTTTTGCGTCCGAGCTGCGGGCTGTGATGCAGCACCCGGCAGTCAGCCGCGAGCTCGACATGCTGGCATATTCGGAATACCTGACGTTCCAGCATTCGCTTGCGCCGCGCACGCTGCTAAAGGATATCCAGAAGCTGCCGCCGGGCTGTATGGTCGAGTATCACGACGGCAAGCTAAGCACATCGCAATACTGGGATCTGCGCTTCCCGGATGCGGCGGACAATGAGTTCAGTGTAGATCAACATGTCGAGCGCTTTCGCGAAGTGTTCGCGCTGGCGGTCCGGCAGCGGCTGCCCGATGGCCCGATAGGGTGCTTTCTTTCCGGCGGTATGGATACCAGCTCGATTGTCGGGATGCTGTCGCACCTGGGCGTGCCGGAGATACGCACCTATTCTGGCGGCTACCGGCTGGATGAGTCGGGTGGAGAGTTGAGCCGCGCGAAAATCGTCGCGGATCACTTCAACACCCTTCATCATGAGTTGGGCTTTTCCGCGCAGGACTACGCCGATGCCCTGCCCCACTTCATTCGCTACATGGATGACCCGGTTGCAGATGAGGCTTCGTTGATCCGGATGCTGCTCACCGGGCGGGCGCGGGATGATGTGCGCGTGCTGCTCGGCGGCGAAGGGGGCGACGATGTGACGGCTGGCTACCATTGTGATGATTTCTGCAAACGCTTTGATCGCTTGCGCCGGTTCCAACGGCTGCCGCGCTGGCTGCGCTGTGATGTACCTGCGCTGCTCAGTCCGTTTTTGCCCGGCAGGCTGCGCGCCTGGCTGGCACGGGGCAACCGCGATCCCTCGACGATCCCCGCCGAGGAGCACTATTCGATGGTATGGGCATTCGAGGCTGACGAAAAACGCCGCTACTTCCCGGCGCTGCGTGATATGGACGACCACTGCCACGACCTGGCACGCGAGATATACGCGCGCAGTAATACAGCCGATCCGCTGTCCCAGTTGTTATACTTCTATACCAAGGTTTGGGCTGCTGAAAACCTGATGATGAGTGCTGACAAGATGACCATGTCGCACAGCGTCGAGTTCCGTGCGCCGTTTCTGGATCACCGGTTGGCGGAGTTGTGCGCTGCCATGCCGTCCGCCAACAAGGTGCACCGCGAGCCGGACGGCAGCTATACGACCAAATACATTCTCAAGCGAGCAATGCATGGTATCCTGCCGGACAACGTGATCAAGATGCCCAAGTCGCCCTTCCAGGTGCCCACTCAGGAATGGTTCCAGAGTTCGCTGGCGGGACGCTGCCGGGATGTGTTGTTTTCAGAGAGCGCGCGGACATCCGGCCTGTACGATATTGAACAGGTGCGAGCGCTGTTTGAGCGACACAGCCAGGCGCCCACCTTACAAACCATGATCCAGATACGCAACGTGTTGTTTTTTGAAATGTGGCGGCAGCTTGTTTTGAATGCTACGTAAAATCGGAGGCTGAACTGTGCGGCACGAGCAGGTCAAGGAACGGCTGAAACAGTTTAAGGAGTATTTTCCACCCCGGCTGCAAGAGTTAGGGGTGCAAACCTGGCACGCTATCGAGCTTCCGTTAGGCGCCATGCTGGAACGCCGCTCGATTGTAGAAGTGCACCGTGTGCTATACCCTGCGGCAGAAGTGGCCGACTTTGCGCAGGAAAGAATACTCGGCCCCACTGCCGATCAGGTGCTGGTTGAAGTCACGTATTCGGTTATGAGTCCTGGCACGGAGCGGGCGCAGTTGCTCGGCCTGCCGGGTGTCTACAAGCACGTGCGTGGCGCAGCGTTCTATCCGGGCTATTCCGGGGCGGGCACTGTGATCGACGTAGGTCGCCGGGTAACAACCTTTAAAGTAGGCGACCGGGTTGCAGGGCGCATCAAGCACAGCTCACGCTACGCGGTGCTGCCGGACTTTTTGTTCCATGTTCCCGACAGCGTCTCGCTGGAGCACGCCGCGTTTATCGAGCTGGGCATCATCGTCTTGCAGGGGATTCGCAAGGCGCGCATCAAGCCCGGTGAATCGGTGCTGGTGTTGGGCCAGGGCTTGATCGGACAGATGGCCGACCGCCTGGCCCGTATGTCGGGGGGTGCCCCGGTGGTGGCGGTGGCGCGCTCGAAGGCCAAAGCGCCGGAAGCTACGACTGCCGGTGCGGCGGATCGCTTCCTGACCGTCGAAGAACTCGAACGAGCAGGGGTTGGCGATGGCTACGACGTGGTCATCGAGGCGACCGGCTCTGCGCACATCCTGCCGTTTGCGTTCAGCCTGGCGCGGGCAGGTGGGCGTGTGATCGGCCTGGGCACGCCAAAAGGGCGCGGTGAAGTGAACCTGGGCCAAGCCGATGCCCGATCAGGTGTTACGTTTATCGGCGCGCATATCAGCGGTATGCCGCTTCATGAGCAGTCTGACGGGTTGTGGACCTACCAGGGCGAAGGTGAGTTGTTCATCGATCTGCTGGCACGCGGTGCGCTGTCGCTGGATGCCCTGATCACGCAGCGCCGCGATCCGGCAGAGGCGGGCAAAGTCTATGAGGCGCTGCGCACCGGCGATTCACGTGTGATCGGCATTATGTTTGATTGGCGCAGTTATGCGAAATAATAAGGGGGATTCACCCATGGAACAGGCAGCAACGTCACCGTTTCAACTATCGCGGCGGTGGTTCAAGTGGAAGATCGATTTTGACGCGGGTATGTTGGCAGATTCCCTGTCGCCGGAAAAGCGGCTGCGGGTCGGGATCGTGGGCGGTGGCGATATCGGGCTGCGCAATGCGAACAGCGTGCACGCCGCGCCTGCCGCTGTGGTGGCTGCCGTGTGCGATAAAAACCCTGGTGTCCTGCGCGAATTGGCGAAGCGCTTCAAGGTGCCTGGCGTGCCGGAGTATGAAGACCTGTTGAAACGCTCAGACGTGGATGCGGTTATACTCTCTCTGCCACATAAACTACACGCACCATTGGCCGTGCAGGCTGCACAGGCGGGTAAGCATGTGCTGCTCGAAAAACCGATGGGCGTGGACCTGCCAGCCGCCACCGAGATTGTGGAAGCCTGTCAGAAAGCAGGCGTCCGGCTGACGGTGAACTTCAGCTTTCGCTACCGACCGGCCATCGAGCTGGCCCGCCAACTAATTCAAGATGAACTGTTAGGCGACATTTGCGGCATCCAGATCAACATGCTGATGTTCAAAGGG
Source organism: Anaerolineae bacterium (assembly GCA_016926875.1). Classification (GTDB taxonomy): domain Bacteria; phylum Chloroflexota; class Anaerolineae; order Aggregatilineales; family Aggregatilineaceae; genus JAFGNU01. Next base: position 33,732 of record JAFGNU010000069.1, read on the forward strand.
GCGAGCTACTGGGCGGGTGGCTTTACCGCGCGTGCTTCCGGCGACTGGCGCGCCTCGAAAGAGCAGGCGGGCGGCGGCATCCTGATCTTGCAGGTCTGCCATGCCATCGACTTCCTGCGCTATATCACCGGGCTGGAAGTCAAACGGGTATACAGCGAGTACGGCACGTTTGGCTCGCCGGTGGAGGTTGAAGACGCTATCGGCGTGTGCCTGTTGTACGACAACGGCGCCATCGGATCGATCACGGCCAGCAGCCACTGGCGCGCCGAGCGGCTCGACGAGGTGCGCATCTGGGGCACGCATGGCGCGCTGCGAATAGAGACTAACGACCGGCTGGAACTCTGGTCTGCCCGGCGCTGGGGGCAGTTGTCGCCCGGCAAGGAGCACCACCTGGACAACCTGCCGGACATTGACTACACGGCCAAGTGGATTCACTGCTTTGGGCTGGCCATCGCCAACGATCAGCCGCACGACATCACCGGTAAGGACGGCTGGATCAACAACGCCGTGATAGAGGCGGCCTATAACTCGCGCGATTCAGGCCGGGCAGAAGATATGCCAGCCTATCGCTGGGAGGATGCTACATGACGACGCTGGATCACGGTATCGTAGACTGCACCGGATTCGAGATCGTCGCACGCCTGCCCTGGGAAGCTGGAGCAGCGAAAGGGTGGGGCTTTCTAGTGTGCAAATCCGGATCAGGCGCAGAAAATGAGGCGCTGTACGGTGTGATTGGCCCGGTAAACGGCGAGCAGATCAAGGGGCCGGGCCTGGGTATTCCCTTGCGCGATGCGCCCGATCCGAACAGCGCGCTGCTCCAGTTTGCGCTGGCGTGCAGCCTGTCGGTGATCGACAAAACTGGCATCGAATTGGGCGATGCGCTGGTAGTAGCAGGGGCGAACCCGCTGGGTTTGACCGCACTGGCCGCAGCCAGGCAGCAGGGCGTGCGGACCGCCTGCCTAGTGACGGGGGCGGACACAGCAGCCAACCGGGAAGCGGCGGAAAAGCTGGCCGATGCTGTCATCGCGTATGATGACGTTGATACCTTCGATGATCAGCTTGATACTTTCGCCGCAGGGTGCCAGGGCAAGATCGCCTATGCCGACGCTGCCGGATCGCCGGAACCGGTCTTTATCATGGCCGGGCGATTGGAACGCTTTGGGACGCTCGTGTTTTGCCGCCCGGATTCGATTGTGTCGGTGTTGTTGGCTCTACGCGAAGTCCATCACCTGAGGTCAGCGCGCTATGCGTTCTGGTCCCGGCCCGAAACACTGGAACAGGCACTGACGCTCAGCGAGTATTACCGCCGCGCTGTCCGGCTGCTCCAATGGGAACGGGTCGACCTGCCGCTGCCCGATACGCGGTAATGGGATAGCGAGCACTGTCCATCACCAACCGCCAGGGTATGAGCGTATCGCAAGGGCTGCGAGATTACTATGCGTATTTTGATGATCACCAACCTGATTCCGTACCCGCCAACGTCCGGGGGACAGCTTCGCGCCTACCACCTGCTGCGGCGAATCGCTGAACAGCACGAGGTCTGGCTGGCGGCGCACTTGTTTTCGCCTGATGATGCCAAAGGAATCCCTCACCTGGAGACGTTTTGCCATCGTGTGATCACCGGGCGGATGCAGCGGCGGCACCCGGTCGCTCACCTGCCGGGCCTGCTGCGGTTTGCGCTGGCGGGCTGGCCGCTGGAGCTAAAGTTTCCCCGCTCCACCGAGCTGATAGACAAGCTCCGGCATCTGCTGGCCGATACGAGCTTTGACATCGTGCAGATCGAAGAATCGCGGCTGGCGCTGTACCGGGAACTGCTGCCCAAAAACACGCAGAGCCGGTGCGTTCTGGCGTTTTATGATATTGGCTTCCACCAGATGGATCGCATCGCTCGCGTAACGCCAATGGGAATCATGAAAGCGCGTATGTGGCTGCAAAGCCGCCAGATGCGCCGCTGGGAACCGCGCTACGCCGCACGCTTTGATTACTGTATTACCGTATCCGAGGGGGATCGCAACCTGTTGATCGGAGCCAACCCCCGCTTGCAGGTCGAGGTAATCCCGAACGGGGTTGATACAAAGGCACTGCAACCACTGCCGGACGCTGACGGCCCGCCCGCGCTGCTGTTTGTTGGCGCGATGCATTACACGCCCAGCCGCGACGCTGCGCTGTACTTGTGTGATGAAGTGCTGCCGCGCGTCTGGCAGCGTGTCCCGGCGGCGGAAGCGTGGATCGTCGGCGCGGACCCGCCGGAGCGACTGAAACACGTTGACGCCAATCGGGTGCATGTCGCCGGTTGGGTGGATGATGTGCAGCCGTATTACCGCCGCTGCCGGGTGTGCGTTACGCCGCTGCGGGCGGGTGGTGGCACGCGGTTAAAGATCCTCGAAGCGATGGCGCTGGGGCGGCCTGTTGTCTCAACGGCATTGGGCCGCGAGGGGTTGGACGTGATCGACGGCGAGCACCTGCTGGTAGCCGACGATCCCGATCAGATTGCCGAACAGATCGCGCGCCTGCTAAACGATCCGGCGCTGGTCGAACGTATCACGACCAAAGGGCGGCGGCTGGTGGAAGATCATTACGATTGGGATGCCATTGCCGCCCAGCAGATGGAACTATATGAACGTGTATCCCGTACCGGATGAATTACAAGGAGACATTATGCCCGAACATCTATCGACGAAACCGCCAACTATCGCCTGCATCGGCTGCGGCGCGATTGCCGAGCGGTATTACCTGCCCGCACTGGCCCGGCATCCCTCTGTGCTGGAAAAACTGATCCTGGTAGACCGGGACGACGCGCGGGCGCGTGCGATGGCCGACCAGTTTAACGTTAAGCGCTGGGTGCCCGACTATCACGCTGCGCTGGACGAGATCGACGCAGCTATTGTCGCGCTGCCCACCAATCTGCACCACCCGGTATCAATGGACCTGCTGACGCGGGGCGTGCATGTGCTGTGCGAAAAACCGCTGGCCGAGTCGGCGGACAAGGCGCGCGAGATGGTCGAAGCGGCAGGCAAGGCAGGGGTGGTGCTGGCAGCCAATTACCAGCAGCGGTTGTTCGCCTCGTTTATCAAGGTCAAGCAGTTGCTGGACGACGGGACGCTGGGCAAACCACGCGCCATCACCTACCGGGTGGGCGAAGTATTTGCATGGCCGACTGTTTCCGGGTTTTACTTCAATGCGCAGACAAGCGCCAGGGGCATCTTACGCGACCGGGGCGCGCACGTGCTGGACATCATTTGCTGGTGGTTGGGTGGCAAACCCACGCTGATCGTATCACAGAACGATTCCTTCGGGGGCAGCGAGGCCGTTGCATGTGTGCAGTTTGAACACGACGGCTGCACCGGGGAGGTAAAGCTTAGCTGGCTGAGCAAGTTCCCCTGCTGGTACGAAGTGGCATGTGAGCGCGGCGCAGTTGAGGGTGATGTATATGACTACCGGAGCATCCTGCTGCAAACCGGGTCGGGCCGCCAGCGGCGGTTGGCGCTCCCCACGCGCGAGAAATTGTACACCGACATCGCTTACCGGATAGTGGGGAACTTTGTCCGGGCTGTTGCCGGGCAGGAAGCGCCCATTGTCCCCGGTGCGGACGTACTCAACTCGATTGAGTTCACCGACGAGTGTTATGCCGCCGCCACCCGGTTTGACCTGCCCTGGTACGACATCCCAGAGGTGCAGCATGGCCGCTAACGAGACGTTTTTGATCACCGGCGCGAGTGGGTTTATCGGCGGGTGGCTGGTCGAGACGCTGCGCCTGAGTGGTGCGGCGGACGTGCGGGCGGGGATACGGCGCTGGTCGAGCGCGGTGCGGCTGGCACGTTTTCCGGTGGACATCGTCGCGTGCGATGTGCTGGACCCGGAACAGATCGCGCAGGCAATGGACGGCGTCACTCACGTGATTCATTGTGTCTCCGGCTCACCTGAGGCTATTGTGCAGGGGACGGCCAATGCGTTGGAGGTTGCACACAAGCTGGGCATCCGGCGCTTTATACACCTGAGCACAACGGAAGTTTACGGTGAGCCGAGCGGGGAAGTGGATGAAACGTATACCTTACAAAGCTTTGGCAATCCCTACGGCGACGCCAAGATCGAAGCGGAAAAACTGTGCTGGCAGTACCACGACAAGGGCTTGCCGGTAACCGTAATCAGGCCGACGATTGTCTACGGACCATTCAGCGGCACCTGGACGGTGTACCTGGCGCGCAGGCTGCAATCCGGCCAGTGGAGCATCTTCGAAGGGCGGGGCGAAGGCGTCTGCAACCTGGTATACGTTGCCGACCTGGTAACCGGCATCCTGCTGGCGGCGCGCAGCGATCAGGCTGTCGGAGAAGCGTTTAACCTCAGCGGGCCGGAAACACTCAGTTGGAACGACTATTTCCGGCGCTTTAATGCCGCGCTGGGGCTGCCGGAGCTGGCGACAAAACCCCCGTCGCGCGCCCGGCTGCGTTCGACGGTTATGGTGCCGGTTCGGATGACGGCGCGGGTTGTACGGGACAACTTTGAAGCGCCCGTCAAGCGCGTGGCGCAGCGCTTCCGGCCTGCTAAGAAACTGATGCAGGTGCTCGAACAGTTTATTGTCACCACGCCGCGCCTGTCGGAACTGAGCCTGTATAATCGCCAGGCGACATATGTCACGCACAAGGCGCAGGATGTGCTGGGCTACCGGCCTCGCTATGATGTCGACGCCGGGCTGGACCTGACCGTCCAGTGGCTGCGGCATGTTGGCCTGGCGGACGAACACAACCAACCGGAGCAGTGATGCAAGGCGAAACCATTGTATGCGTTGCCACACGTGACTGGGACTCGATGTGGCGCAATAACCAGCAGATCATGTCGCGTTTAGCGGCGCAGAACCGCGTGTTGTACTTTGAGCCAGGCCGCACGCCAACCGAACCGGTGCTGGCCGAGATGCGGCGGAACCTGCCGAACTTTGTTAGGCTGCGCCCGCAAAAACTGCACGACAACCTGATCTTGATTCCGACGCCGTCTTGTTTGCCACTCGCGCGCCGCCGGTTGCCGCGCGCCGTGCTGCGGGTTATGGTGCCGCTGGTTGGCTGGATCAACGCTCGCATTCTGATCCGGCAGATTCGGTGGGCGATGCGTCGACTGGACGTGCACGCGCCGATCCTGTGGTTGTATGAGCCGGGGCATGCACACCTGATCGGCAAGTTCGGTGAAAAGCTGGTATGCTACACCAACTATGACGAGTACGCGCACATTCTGTCTAACCAGCGTATCAAGGCATTGGTTCAGCGCTCAGACGATCAACTATCCCGCCGTGCCGATGTGATCTTTGCTACCGGGCGGGCGCAGTGGGAGCGGCGGCGCAAGTTGAATCCGAACGCTCATTTTGTCCCAAACGGCGTGGACTTCGACCTGTTTCATACGGCGCTCGATCCCGGTACGCCTGTGCCGCCGGATATTGCCGACCTGCCCAGGCCCGTGATCGGCTATGCCGGCTGGCTGGCGCATCAGATCGACATCGATTTGCTGCTGCGTACCGCCGAAGCCTATGCCGGTGGATCGCTGGTGCTGGTAGGACCGGACGAAATGCCAAAGGATGAGCGCTATCACCGGCTGCGATCGCTGCCAAATGCACACCTGTTGGGACGCAAGCCGCGCGCCGATTTACCGGCTTACCTGAAAGCGTTCGACGTGGCGCTGATCCCCTATGTGCTGGCCGGGTATACGCTGACGGCGTATCCGCTCAAGCTGCACGAATACCTGGCTGCCGGGCGGGCGGTAGTGTCAACTGCGCTGCCGGAAGTGCGACCGTTCGAGCATATCGTTCGCCTGGCCGAGACGCCCGACGAGTTCATCCACCAGATCGGCGCGGCCCTGTGTGATGATGCGCCGGAAGCCTTCCAGGCGCGCGTGGACGTTGCGCGGCAGAATACGTGGGATCAGCGGGTGGCAGAGATCTACCGGATTCTTGAGCCGTTCGTGAGGGAATCATGAAAACGTCGTTCATCGTCTGGCTTGGTTATCACCGGCGCAGCGAACTGCTGGCGGAGCATTTGGGCGCATCGCTGCACTTTGTGCGCTGGGGCCGGTCGGGCAGCGTGATCCAGGCCCCGTTCCGCTACGTGGTGCAGACCTGGAAAACATGGCGCATTTTACGCCAGGAGCGTCCCGACGTTGTGGTCGTTCAAAACCCGCCGATCTTCTGCGCGCTGGCCGTTTACCTCTACACCCGGTGGTATGGGGGCGGGTTCGCTATTGATTCGCATACCGGGGCGTTCACGTCACGCAAGTGGCGCTGGTCCCGGTGGCTGCACCGCGCGCTGTCACGCCGGGCGCTGGCGACCATCGTGCACAATACTGGCCAGGAGCAGATCGTCAAGCGCTGGGAGTGCCCCTACTGCGTGATGGGGTTTACACCGGGCGATTACTCGTTTGCGGAACCATTCCCGCTGGACGGACAGTTTAATGTGGCGGTGGTATGCGCGTTCATGTCGGATGAGCCGCTCAACGTGGTTTTTGAAGCTGCCAGGCAAACGCCCGATGTCGATTTCTATTTCTCCGGCGATTCCAGCCGCCTCCCGGCGCACCTGTTGGCCCGCAAGCCGGACAACTGCCACCTGACCGGCTATCTGCCCTACGCACAGTATATTGGTCTGCTGCGCGATGCCGATGTCGTGATGGACTTGACCGACGCGAATCACACGCTGTTGATGGGCGGATTCGAGGCGGTATCGCTGGGTACGCCCCTGATCACGTCCGACTGGCCGGTTCTGCGTGATTACTTTTCCCTGGGGACGGTGCATGTCCCCAACACCGTACAGGGCATCCGTGAAGGCGTGGACCGTGCCCGGCATGAGCAGGCGGACTTGAAGCGGGATATCGTGCGCCTGCGGGAGCAGTTGATAGCCGAGTGGGAACAAGAACTCGCCGCACTTGAGGCGCTGTTGAGAAAACAGGAAGCGACATGACAAATCGCAAACGGGCCTTGATCGTTGAGGAAAACAGCTATGTCCCAGTTGATATTCGTGTCTGGTACGAGGCGATGGCGCTGCGTGACGCCGGGTGGGATGTGGCTGTGATCTGTCCCTTTATTGACAGTCCTGGGAAGCAGCAGGCAGCCCGCACCAAAGAACCCGAAACCATCGATGGTGTGCAGGTATACCGCTTCCCACTGACCTTTGCCGAGCAAGGCATGCTGCATTATCTGAGCGAGTATATGCGGGCGTTTGTGTCGATCGCACGGCTGACACGGCGTGTCTGGCGGGATGGACGTTTTGATGTTATCCAATTCTGCAACCCGCCGGATATTTTTTTCCCGATCGCCTTGACTTTCCGGCTGCGCGGCGCAGGGGTGGTGTTTGATCATCATGACTTGTTCCCAGAGATGGTGCTGTCGCGGTTTGGTGGGCTGGGCGGCAGGCTGCTGTACGGTATCGCCCGGCTGACGGAACGCCTCACATTTCGCTGCGCCCATGTCGTGATGTCTACCAACCAGTCCTACCGCCGCATTGCTATCGAGCGGGGAAGAATTTCGCCGGAGCGGGTGGTTGTGGTGCGCAACGGCCCTCAGCTCGACAGGTTGGTACCCATCGAGCCTGATCCGGCATTAAAGCGCGGGATGCGCTACATGGCGTGTTATGTCGGCGTGATGGGCTACCAGGACGGCGTGCTGGAGATGCTCGATTCGATCCGGCACATTGTGCAAACCCTGGGACGGCGGGATGTATTTTTCGCCCTGCTAGGCGATGGCGCCATCCGCGAACAGGCGCTGGCAAAGATCACGGCCTGGGGACTGGAAGAAGTTGTCGATATGCCGGGTATGGTGCGGGACGACCAACGGCTGCGCCGCTACCTGTCAACGGCTGATGTATGCCTGGCGCCCGAACCGCTGAGTCCGCTCAACGCCCATTCGACGTTTATTAAAGTGGGCGAATATATGGCAATGGGCAAACCGGTCGTGGCCTACGATCTGACCGAAACACGCTACACGGCCCAGGAAGCTGCCGTGTATGTTACTCCGGGCGATGTACAGGGTTTTGGGCAAGCCGTACTCGACTTGCTGGAAGACCCTGAACGGCGGAAGCAAATGGGAGAATTAGGGCGCCAACGGGTGCTGAGTGAATTAAGCTGGAAACACCAGGAACCGCAGTTATTACGTGCCTATGCGCTCGCACTGGGGCAAAGCGCGGAATCGGCAGAGCAATAGCCCCCCGCGCAGGCCGAGGAGAAAATAACCAGGAAAGGATGCATTGCCTCTAACTTGACCAACAGATAACGGAGAACCAGCAATGAGACCACGATGCCAACTCTATTGCTTACCGAAAGTGGCCGATGAGAATGTTGAGGCCAGGGCGCAATCAATTCGCAGGCGTATTAAGCTGATGCTCAAAAGGCACTTAAGCCCTTATACCAAGCGAAATCTGAAAAAAATCGTTGCGCGTTGGGTGGTCCGGTTTAGCAACCTGTTCAGGCGGAGCGCTAGCCCGCCTGCCAGGTCGGCGGCTGTTACAGACTTTCAGGCCGGGGACTTGGTTCGCATACGGTCGAGAGAAGAAATAGAAGCCACGCTCAACTGCTGGCACGAATTTAGAGGTTGTGCATTCATGGATGAGATGTGGCAATACTGTGGAACAACGCAGCGCGTTTTCAAGCCGGTACGATACTTTTTGGATGAACGTGACTACCGGCTGAAAAAATGCAAAGGGCTTGTGATTCTGGAAGGCGTTATCTGCGAGGGGATGAAAGAATATGGGCCCTGTGACCGTTCGTGTTTTTTCTTTTGGCGGGATGAGTGGTTGGAAAAAATCGATTAAAACGTGCCGCTTGTTTACCGGGAGTTTGTATGCCAGCATACCGTGATATGCCATGTCTGACTGTGTGCTGTTGAAGCCTTCTGAGGATCGCTGGATAACGTTTATCTCGTCCGCGCCCCAGGCTACTATCTTCCATCACCCGGCCTGGATCAATTTGCTGGCTGAGTGCTATAGGTACCGCCCGTTTGTCATTGGCGTATGCGACGCGAACGGTGACCTGTGCGCCGGACTGCCTGTGGTCGAGGTAAACAGCATCCTGGCCAGACGGCGTTGGGGAGCGCTGCCGTTCAGCGATCACTGTATGCCACTGGCTCGTGATGAAGCCGCGCTCGACTGTCTTACCGACGCGCTGGTAGATATCTCCCAGCATGAGGGCGCGCCCCGTTTTCAAGTCCGCTGGTCGCTGCCACCTCGTCCGGCGATCCGCCCGTATTCGTTGTATGTGCTGCATACTCTGAAGCTTGACCCGGACGCTGCCGCTATAGGCCGCCGGTTCGACCGCACAAATCGCCAGAATGTCCGGACCGCACGAAAACGGGAGGTGCGCATCGAGTTTGGAACAGAACATGCCCACATGCGACAGTTTTATGATCTCCAGCTTCAGACACGGCATCGAAAAGGCGTGCCCGTACAGCCGCGACGTTTTTTTGACCGGCTGGCAGAAGATGTGATCGGGCGCGGGTTGGGATTTGTGCTGTTAGCGTATAATAGCGATCAGTGTATCGCTGCCATGGTATACCTGCACTGGGGAAAAACGCTTGTCGCCAAGTATGCAGCGTCCAGGGAAGACGCGCTGCAACTGCGGCCTAACAACCTGTTGTTCTGGGAGGGTATTCGTTGGGGCTGCGAGCATGGCTATACGCTGTTTGATATGGGACGAACGGATTTATCCAACGAGGGCTTACGGCGGTTCAAGGTAGGGTGGGGCGCAGACGAAGTCCCGCTGACGTATTCTGTCCTGTATGCGTCGGTCCCGCAGTTGGCGGATGGACGGCTGACAGGTGCGGTTCAAGCAATTATCCGACGTTCCCCCGTCTGGGTTTGCCGGGCGGCGGGTGAGCTATTATACCGGTATTTTGCCTAATGACGAACCTGTGGAGTTCGAATACCCCGGCAGCATTCTGGCAGTGCGATCCGCCGTTGCCGGATCACGTGTGGCAAACAGCGATCCAGCAGGCGGCGCCCTTGCTTGGACTGCCGTTGCAGCCAGACACGATCGACGATCTGCTAGAACTCGTACTGGGTGAGGGACAGTTCGGCTCGAATCGCTGGCGCTTGACCCGGCTCAAATGTTTGTACTATACACTCAAACCGCTGCTGACCCGTAGAGTCGTGGTTATGCTGCGGCGGGCCTACAGCCGCAGGGCACAGGCACATTTTCGCCTCAACTGGCCGGTTGAAGATCGATATGCGTGTTTTTTGTGGACAGTTATGCATCAAGCTCTCTGCGCTGCGGGACGGTCGGAGGTGGCCTACCGGCGCTTCTGGCCGGACGGAAAGCAGTTCGCCTTCGTAATCACGCACGATATCGAGACGGCGCACGGGCAGGCTTATGTCCGGACAATAGCCGACCTGGATGAGCGTTATGGGTTCCGCGCCACATTCAGTTTTGTACCAGAGTTGTACCCCCTCGATTACGATCTGCTGGACGAGCTGCGGGAACGGGGGTTTGAAGTCTGCGTGCATGGGCTTAAGCATGATGGCAAGCTCTTTCGTACATACGCGGAATTCTCCCGTCGGGCTGTACACATTAATCACTACCTGGAGACGTTTGGCGCAGTGGGATTTCGCTCGCCATGTACCATGCGCCAGCCGGAATGGATGCAAACACTCAACATCGAGTATGACCTGTCGTTCTTTGATACCGATCCCCACGAGCCGATGCCGGGCGGCGTGATGAGCATCTGGCCGTTTGTGATAGGGCAGTTCGTTGAACTGCCATACACACTGGCCCAGGATCATACGCTGATTTGTGTTCTAGGCGAAGATTCGGCGCGACTATGGAAGGACAAACTGGACTTTATCGAGCGCTATGGTGGGCTGGCGCTGGTTAACGCACACCCCGATTACCTGATCAAGGATACTCCCCGCCAGGTTTACACGGAATTGTTGCAGGCGGTCAAGGATAAGGGTAACTACTGGCATGCACTGCCGCGCGATGTGGCGCGCTGGTGGTGCTGCCGGACAAATGATAAGCCCAGCGACGATCCATCAGGTATGCAGATGGGCCAGATTGTGTTGACGGATAACGGTATTGTACTGCGCTGAAGCAGCGAATGTTCCTCAGCTTACCGGTTCTGCTGTTGCGTCCTGACATCCATTCCATCAACATACGGGTGCTCGACAATTCCTTCGAAGCATTCCAACTCATGTATGGTTTTGTGCACACGGGCCGGATTGCCGTATGCCACCGCGTAGGATGGTATGTCTTGTGTGACCACGCTGCCCGCGCCGATTAGCGCGCTCTCGCCAATCGTGATGTGTGGCAAGAGCGTCACGTTGACGCCGATGCGCGCCCGGCGCTTGAGCGTTGGCCCGCGCAAACACTGCCCGCATAACGGGTGCGGGTCATTGGCAATAGTCACGCCCGGCGCAAGGAACACTTCATCCTCTAGGATGGTATACTGCGCCACATACACGTTGCAGTGAATTTTGACTCCACTGCCGATAGTGCAGCCGTAGTCAATGGTTGAGTTGTTCCAGATGTTCAGGTTGTCCCCGATTGTGTTCTCCTCACGGATCACGACATTGTGCCCAGTTTGCAACCCGGCACCAATGGTTGTCCCTGCGTAAATCACCGTGCCGGAGCGAATCCGCGCACCGGGACCGATGGTTAGCAGCGATTGCTCGATGCTGCGCCCGGTCAGGTAGCCCAGAAATACATTCGGATCAGCTTCGTGCCCGTCGCCGAGCGTAACCCAGGCGGGCAGATCAAGGGCATATGATGGCATAGTTAGTTTATCCCTATAGGATTTTTTCCTGCAAGCCGCCGTTATTGAGCGAACGCTCGGCAGCTTCAAGCGTTTTTACCACACTAAGCCCAACGCGTCCACAACTGCGCGGTTTTTGCCCGTTTATGATGCACTTGATGAAGTGCTCACACTCCAGATGCAGCGGCTCGATGAAGTGAATGTGAGGTGTCACAATATCGCCGTGGTGGTATTGAAGCTGAAACTCACCAAACGTATCGGTGTAGGGCATTGTTTCCACGCCCTTGTCGTAAATCCTGATCTTTTCGTTTAGCTCAACATCGTCATAGACGGCCATCTTTTTGCTGCCTACAACCGTCACATGGCGCACTTTGCACGGGTCCAGCCAGCTAATGCGCGTATGGGCCAATACGTCACCGGGGAAGCGCATATACAGGAAAACGACATCGTACACTTTTTTGAAGATACACGCACCACCCGACGCGCCGACGCTGAGCGGTGCGCTGCCGAGCAGGTATTGAAGGATCGAAACATCATGCGGGGCCAGATCCCACAGGACGTTGGAGTCTGGCTGGAAAAGACCCAGGTTCAGCCGCATGGTGCTGATGTAATAAATGTCGCCCAGCTCACCGCTGTCCATAATGTCCTTGAGGGCCTGCACCGCCGGGTTGTACTCAAACGTGTGTCCGACCATCAACTGAAGGCCACGCGCATCAGCCAGCTCTATCAGCATACTTGCTTCCTGGCTGTCGAGGGTAAAGGGCTTCTCGATCAGAATGTGCAGGCCATGTTCCAGGCACTCTCTGGCAATGGGAAAATGCGTGGCGGGCGGTGTGGCAACTACAACTCCATCCAGCCCCATGCTAAACAGGTCGCGGTAATTGTCTGTAACCGTGACCTGTGGATAACGCCGTTTGATATGTGCGCGTCGTTCTTCGCGTAGGTCGGCTGCGCCGACAACAGTTGCTGTCGGTAAGTCAACAAAGTTGCGGATCAGGTTTGGTCCCCAATATCCGCAACCAATCACGCCTATTCTGACGGTGTCCATTGTGTGTCCCCTTGTTACACCGCGCCTTTGCCACGTAACACCACGATAGGTGTCTTGAATAAGATTTTCAGGTCCAGCCAGAGCGATTGGTGTTCGATGTACCAGATGTCAAGATTCACCATCTGATCAAAGTCTGCCTCACTGCGGGCCGAGATCTGCCACACCCCGGTCAGCCCAGGGATAGTCTCCAACCGCCGGAGATGCCAGTTCCGGTACATATCGACCTCGTAGGGGATCGGCGGTCTTGGCCCAACCAGACTCATATCGCCTCGCAGCACATTCAAAAGCTGCGGCAGTTCGTCCAGGCTGCTATTACGCAACAGGCGGCCAACACGGGTAACACGCGGATCACGAACCAGTTTGCGTGTCTGCGTGTCTTCACCGTTCAGGGCGGCCATGCCTTCATCGTCGTCGTTGATGAAGGCCTGGATAAACGCACGATGCAAGCTAGAGTCAGCGTTATGCTGCATCGTGCGGAACTTGTAGCATGTGAAGGTGCAAAGCTCCCATTTGCCGCGCCTGCCATTTGTACGCTTCAGCCCAACCCTGTCCTGGGCAAAGATGACCGGCCCAGGCGAATCCAGTTTGATCAGCAGGGCAATGACTGACAACAGCGGGGCCAGGAATAACAGTAGCAGGACTGACGCGATGATGTCGATACCGCGCTTACATCGAAAGTAAACCGGCTTGTTTAAGTTTATCGTCCGTGAAATTGCAATCTGTTCCATCCTCTCCCCCTAAAGTCCCGCAAGCGCGCCAACATGCATATATCCAAGTCTTTTACGAGCAGGCTAGCACACATCATTGTATTGCAAGCGACGATCAGGCTTGCGTTGTTCTCTGTCTATCAGATAGTGCCGAGTTTGTTTTAAAGTGTAAGTTGGAATGGGGTGTATCGGCGTGGAAGAAAACGGACCTTATATCTGGTGCCGATTTGTACCTGGGTATATGCCAGAGCCGTTGACTATCCCAGTCGCCGATACGGCTCTTACTATCGTGTGCATAACCCAGAGCCCCCACCCCAGGTTAGACTTCTCCTCTGCTGAGTGTTTTACGTTCCCCACATGGTATTCAAATTGTGTTTGTGCACATCCTTGCACGAATATCGTTATCTCAGCGTTATATGTTTCTATTCTCTATAATATTACCTATGGTACCATAGTACCACAAAATCTAGAAGCAAGGGTAAAAAAGGACATAAGGTTTAGCGCAAACAGGATCGAGAATATCCTAAGATAGTAAAGGGACAGATTGCATTATCTTGCTGCCACCAACTGGTAAGCTATCACAAAATATCTCTGGAGGCGGCTATTAACGGTACGCTACCTGAAGTGTGATAGTATCGCCAGAACGATTGAACGACCAGGGAGCGTCATTGACCATCACCCGCTCAACCTGGGGAGCAGTAAGCGTGATCTCGGACAGCAGATCGCCGGACACGGTAGCTGTCTCGTTATGGTATTGGACCTCGAACGAGGCAGTTGGAGTGAGTCCGCTGACCAGGTTGGTTGTTTCCTCTCCCACTTCAGCCAGAAACGTACCACCAAAAACAAATAGTTTTTGCAGTGCCCCATCCGGTCCTCGGCTCACGACGGCGACCCGGCCATCGAACATATAGGGACCGATCTGTGTCACCGCTGGTTGGGCATAGCTCAGCAAAATGTCGTCGACTCGCCCGCTGCCGTCATTCGACCGGACACGCACCGCGACCGCCTGCCCATTATCGCCCAGCATTTCAATGGCAGGCCGCTCATCCCAGGCAGAATCTTCTGTTGGATAGAGGATATGTATCAGCCGCACATTATCCACAGACGATCCAGGGCGCGTATGGACAAAGGGATAGCCGTCATCGCTGCCTGTCACGGTTTCGAATGACTGCGGCGATACAACCGCCACGCCTAGTATCTGCCCATCACCGGCATCCCCGCGTATCCAGTTGCCCTCAACCGAGACGCTTTCACTAAAATGGCTTACCCATTCAACCTGGTGGGGCGCGTTGGCGGCAAAAGCATCCAACATAACGAAATAATCCGGTCGAACGAAGACCACGTAGCGCGTAATATCTTGCACTCCTGCGACATCATAACGCTGTGTCGTGTCGGCGGCGAGATAGTCGAAACTTAGGCTGTCGGCAACTGCTTCGATGAAGCTGCTGCGGCCAACGTATTCTTCAGCGTACATGCCATAGTGGTTATCCGGCGGCCTGTATTGATCCTTACCATCGATCAACAGTGTATTGTGCAGCGCAGTCCCGGTTTTTGTTACGCCGACTGCCTCAGGGGCCAGCCAGTGCCCTGAATTGTAGAGGTAAAAGCTGTTCGCGTCGTTATGTTCATGGCCTATGTTGAGCGAGCAGCCTGTTTCGATACACGGCGGCTCCCAGGGATACAGGCCGCTGGTGAACGTATCGAAGGCAAATCGCCCGCCCAGTCCGCCTGTTTTTAGCCCGAAGACCAGCGCGTTCTCGTCCCAACCAGTACGCCAGATAACTGCTTCCAGGTCCTCAAACGTCCGCGCGCCGGGCAGATCGCGGGGCGACTGCGGGGTGATGGTCGGGTCGTAATACAGGAACTCGAATACGTACCACGGCGCGGCCCATACTTCTCGCAGCCTGCCATCGGCAGCAATGATCTCCCGTGCCATCCATTCGGCGCGCCCGTCGTCATACTCGCTGGCAACAAAGCGCAGCACGTTTTGGGGCTTGAATGAATTACTGGATGACCACTGGAAGTCGCCGTAGGGGAGGGCTACCTGTGTGCTGCCCGGCAGGTAGTTGTAGATACGCCAATACACGTAGTTTTGCAGGTAGATGTGTGGGAGGATGTCGGTTTTCTGCAACTTCCTCAGGTTGGTCATAAAGGGCAGCGACATGGCTAAGAAGTAATTTTGATAGTGGGTGCTTTCGTGCCAGGTGCCATCCCTGATCCCGTTTAGAATATCCCGCCCGATGGATAGCTTGTTCCGGGCCTGGTCGATCCACGCCTGGGCATCAGAGGTCAGGATTTCGCAGCCCGCCGATTCGCTGACCACGTCCGAGCGAACCCACGTGCCATCTACCAACTGCCACCAGATGAAACCTTCGGCGTCGACCGTCTGCCCGCTGACTTCGGCGCTTTGCCCGGCTTGCAGCGTACCGGTGACATCATGCTCAATGCCCGGACCCGCGCGTTGGTTGACGTTGTTGTCGGCGCGAACCGTGCAGATTCCCGGTAGTTCTTCCTCTCCCCACAACGCCAGCCCGGCTGTTCCCAATGCGCTGTTAGCGATCCAGTAGTGATTTTGCAGATAGGATTTGACCCACCAGTTTGCCCACTCTGAATTAAACGGCTGCGAACTGGCTTCGTACATCCGTTGTGCCCAGATCGCCAGGCTCTGGCGCGCAACCTGCTGTTCCTCAGGCGTCAGGCGGTTATAGAGCCAGTCATATGCCAGTGCGCTGCCAGACAGCATGTGAGCGTGTCCCAGGCCGCGAAGATTGTCTGTATTCCACTGGGTCCAATTGGCAAAGGTCAGCAGGTATGTTTTAGCCAGATCGCAGATTTTGTCCTCGTTGGAGATCACACAGGCGAACGCCAGCGGGATGATCTGGTTGCCGTAGTTGACGTATGTTGATTCATCTGCGCCGACCGGAGTCGCCACAGGTGGCACAGTCCCGATAAGGGATGCCGCGTACTCATAGATCGGCGTCCAGATAGCTTGGTGTGTGGTAGCGGCCTGCGCTTGCAGGGTAGCAATCTGGCTCTCGTCAAAAAAGAGGCGCGGGTGAGTTCCATCAAACGCGCTGGTGTTTGGTATCACACTGCCGGGGGGAAACATGATTGATGCGATCAGAACACCAAGCAGCGCCCAGAAGATGATCAGCGAACGCGTAGTGAACCGGGTCTTGCTGATGAACATGGCCCTGCCCCTATCCTTTACTCTGTTGCCGGGATTCGCCCACAGGCGGACGTTGGATTACCGATCTGGTTCGGGCGTGGGCTATAGCCCAGGGTGGTGTTAGCAGCCAACCGGGAAACAGTATACTCCAGAACCCAGCATTTGCCAGCATCACGCCCCGTTGAGTTTATACAACTTTTGAATACATACCTGTCAGGTTTTTAATTCTGTTTAAGTGTCCATTCTGCTATATTTATATTGACTATCATAAATATCGAGGTCTGAGCTTCAAAAACTCAAGGAAGGAGAATCCCGTGGAGCTAACTATCGGTTTGGCATTCCTCGCCGGGATCGTGTCTTTCATATCGCCATGTGTGCTGCCGCTTGTCCCGGCTTATGTTGGCTATATGGGTGGGCGTTTAACCAACACGGTGGCGGCAAGCGTGCGATCCGGCGAAAAGAATGCGTCACGCAGCGCACGGTACAGCACGGCACTGCACGGGCTGTTTTTTGTAGCCGGATTTACGTTTGTGTTCGTAACTATTGGTTTGCTGTCAACTGCTTTTATCCAGCAGATCGGCGGCCAGAATATCAACCTGGTTACGGGCATTATCGGGCGTGTCGGCGGCGTGATCATCGTGTTCTTTGGGCTGCACTTCATGGGCGCGATCCCGGCGCTGTTCGCCCGGCTGCGCGCCAACCACGCGCTGCTGGATAACGTGTTATTCAGCGCCCTGGTAACGTTTGCGGGCACTGTGTTGGTCGTGTGGGGTTTCACCGGCACGATAGCGCTGTGGGACTCGCCGCTGTGGAATACCGCAAGCTGGATACCGGCGGTTGCGGTGGCGCTGCTGGCGATATTCGCGGTCTGGCTGGTGTTGGGTGGGGCATTCACCCGTCCAGGGGCTTTCTGGAACGGCACGATCAACACCGTCGAGAATGCGCTCTACAGCGATACGCGGCGGCAGATGACCGCATCAGGCCGGCAGGGATACGGTGGTTCGGTGATCATGGGCGTAGTGTTTTCGGCAGGTTGGACGCCCTGCATCGGTCCGGTGTATGGGGCGGTGCTGACGCTGGCAGCCAGCGGTGGCGATGTTGGACAGGCTGGCAGCTTGCTAGCAGCATATTCGCTGGGCCTGGGTATGCCGTTTGTGATCACAGCCTTGATGCTGGACAGCGCCCAGGGCGTGCTGCGCCGTCTCCAGCGGCGGATGCGGATGATCGAGCTTGTAAGCGGGGCATTCCTGATCCTGATCGGGTTCACTATTGCCGGGGGGCAGTTGCAGCGCCTCAGCGAGCGATTCGCCGGTGATTTCGCGGAGTTTTCCGCCAACCTGGAAGAGTCGGTTGTGGAGCTGGCAACTGGTGATGACGACAGCGAAAGTGGCAGCGAAATCGAAGCGGCGGGCGAGCCATCGGAAGGCACGGCAAGCACCGCTGTAGCATTGGAAGACCTGGAAGTTGGGTTGGAGATCGGCGACCTTGCACCCGACTTTAGCACCGTGACCGATAAGGGCGAAGCGATCGCGCTCTCTGAACTGCGCGGGCAGGTCGTGCTGCTCAACTTTTGGGCGACGTGGTGTGGGCCATGCCGGGTTGAGATGCCCGCTTTCCAGGCGCAGTTTGAGCAGCAAGGCGCGGGAGATTTCACTATCCTGGCGGTGAACAACGCCGAAAGCGCCGAGGATGTGATGCGCTTTCGCGAAGAACTCGATCTGACGTTCCCGCTGGCACTGGACCAGACGGGTACCATTCAGACGTTATACGGCGTGTTTAGCTACCCCAGCACCCTGCTGCTAGATCAAAACGGGGTGATTGTCGCGCGGCACTTCGGCGTGCTGACAGATGACCAGATCGATAAGCTGGTGGATCAGGCATTGGTATCGTAATGTGATGGGATTGTATGGACAGGCTGGCGGGTGAGTGGATAAATACAGGTGCCGCGCGGTTAACCAAACATAGGGCTTGCGCGGCTGAACGGCCTGCATGGTGCATGGTCAACAACTGCGTAAGCCGGTATCAGAACTCCAGGTTTTCCGGCGCCATCGGCAAAATCACCGGTATGCCGGTTGCTTCCTCAATCTCGCTCGTTAGGGTACGCATAGCTTCTTGCTGGAACAAGCTGGCTTGCCCGGCAGGGCTACCCAGGACAATCGAGCTGACCTTTTCCTCTTTGGCTACCGTCTTTAGCTGTTCGCGCAGTCTGCCAGTGCGAACAATAACTGTGGCCTTTACGCCTGCTTGCTGCGCCTGCACTTGGGCGGTTGTTTCCAGGAACGCCAGCATATGCTCGATCTGCGCCTTCACGTTGATCACGATCGGCGTGGCAACACCTTCCAATACATGCTGATCAAACACGTATAGAAAAACAACCTCGCTGCCTTGTTCTTTGGCGAACCGGATGGCGTGCTCGTGTGTGAGTTGGCTGTCCTTGCCGCCGCGCGTGGCGCACAGGATTTTGCCCCGGCATTCCGCGCGGGCGCTGGCTGCGGCGCGGCTGTGCTGCCACAGGCAGAATCCGGCAAACGCCAAGGCCAGCAGCGCGACTGGCACGCTGAACAGCAGCCAGTCCTTAAATGTTCCCCCGGCGGCCTCTACAACTTGGTGGCTGATGAACCCGACATACGTCGCCGCAAGGTAAGCCCCTACCGGGCGGTTGATAGCGCGGGCTTTGGCAATCCAGCCAAAATCCAGCAGCAGCAATGCTACCAGTGACAGGTTGATGATGTCCATGAAGGTAAAACCCAGGATTGCTGCGTCATCGATAGGCAGTGGTACGACAAGCGCAGGCAGTCCTAGCCCAAACAGCAGGTTAAAAAGATTGCTGCCGAATGCCATGCCGATCACCAGTTCTGCCTGCTTCTGGCGCACGGCCTGGATTGCTGATGCGATTTCCGGCAGTGATGTGCCCGGCCCGATGATCACCAGCCCGATGATAAACTCTGGGATAGCCAGTTCTTCGGCTACGGCTGCCGTGTTAAAAATAAGCAGGCGTGAGGCGATCACCAGCGCGGCCAGTCCTCCGAACAAGGCGATCAGGGCCTGGCGGCGTGTAAGCTGGTAGGCCGTGGGATGCGCGATAGCCTCGATTTCGCTCATTTCAACCAGCAGCACGCTGGATTGCGTTTTGGCCCTGGCATATTGGATGATCAGTCCGATGGTAGC
This sequence comes from Anaerolineae bacterium, assembly GCA_016926875.1. Classification (GTDB taxonomy): domain Bacteria; phylum Chloroflexota; class Anaerolineae; order Aggregatilineales; family Aggregatilineaceae; genus JAFGNU01. The sequence goes on from JAFGNU010000069.1 coordinate 53,531, forward strand.
TACAAACATGGCCAGCATCAGCACGGCCTCAAAACGGCTGATCTCCCCATTATGAACAAAAGCAGTTAGCAGCCCGGTTGCTGCCAGATACAACGGGATATCGCGTTCCAGCGCATCACGCGGGATAACGACCAACCCGGCTATCAGCGCCGGGACGCCGAGGCCGATGCCAAAATTCACCAGGTTCGAGCCGAGGATATTGCCAACTACTGCCGCTGTATCGCCATCGCCCAACACAACGGCCATGTTGATTGCCAGTTCGGCGGATGATGTGCCGACTGCTACAACCGTGGCGCCGATCACCAATGAGCTGACATCAAATTCGTGTGCCATATGGACCGCTCCATCGACCAGATAGTGCGAGGCGCGTGTCACGCCGTACAGCGATCCAAACACGAACACCAGGTTAATAACCAGCGGCAGGTCAAAGAAGAACTTTTCAAGCATAAGAGTATTGTTCCGTTGTATAGTGATTTCAAGTGCAGACGATTGGCAGTGAAAATACGATAGGGCCGACGGTAATCCATCTATTTTTCGTTACTCAAAGTTGGCAATAATGCCGCGCGGACGGACCGGCAGGCGCGCTTCGTACAGGTGCGACACATCGCCCAACCCCAGGCAGCGTGGCACCGCCCATTTGGCGCTGCGCTCGTCGAACAGGACGGTTGTTACCGAACTAGGCGCCAGCCAGAACCCGGCCCAGAACAGCGTCACTGGGATTTGCAGCAGGTGCGCCAGCCACGTTAAGCCCAGTCCATTATGGCAAAAAACGGCGATCTGGTCGTTGTTAGGCCGCACCCGCCGGTAGCGCCCGCCTTCGCGCGTGTAGCCGTGCCGTTTTAGGAAATCGTCCGAATGCCGGATCAGCACTTCAAAGTTCTCGTGGAAGTCAAGATTGTTGCGCTGGTACCAGGTGGTGTAATTGGGATACACCTCGCACGCGCGCACGATCTCGCCGTGCACATCCCACGCGACAATCCGTTCTCGCCCAAAGGATGCGTCGGGTGCATCGATCCGCCAGTCCGACAGTTCGCGCAGCCAGTCTTCCGTGATCGGCTCGATCTTGAGCAAATCGGCAGTGTACTGCATGGTGTGCTGCGCCCGGTCGAGCGGTGAACAGTAGATGTGCGTCAAGCCAACACCGGCCAGCCGCCGGGCGAGTGCCTGGGCTTCCAGGTGCCCTGCCGGGGTGATGGTGTGATTGTCATAGTCCGGGTCGGCGTGCCGGATGATGTACAATCGCATAACGGATATGTTCTCCAGGATACGGTTAAAGGCCCACCTATTATGCAAGAGAATCGCCGGATGTTAAACGGTATAATGTCACAATAATTGTCCGATCTTGAACAGCAATTGTTACAAGTATCCGAGTTAAAACACAGTCGATGAACGACACTATTCGATCTCACAGCCCGCGCGCGTTCCATATCATGGTCAAACCGAGCGGCGCTGTGTGCAACCTAGATTGCAAATACTGCTATTTTCTTTCAAAAGAACGCCTGTATCCCGGCAGCGCGTTCCGTATGCCGGATGATGTGCTGGAAGACTTCACGCGCCAGTATATTGCAGCGCAGCGCGTCCCGGTCGTCACCTTTGGCTGGCAGGGCGGCGAGCCAACGCTGATGGGCGTGGACTTTTTCCGTAAAGCAGTCGAGTACCAGGAACAGTACCGCCGTTCCGGTATGCGCATGGTCAATACCCTGCAAACCAACGGGACGCTGCTGGATGATGAATGGTGCGCGTTTTTCCGGGAGCACAACTTTTTGATCGGGGTCAGCATCGACGGCCCGCCCACGCTGCATGATGCCTACCGCGTCGACAAAGGCGGGCACCCCACGCTGGACCGTGTATTAGCCGGGGTGAACCTGTTAAAAAAACACGGCGTGGAATTTAACACGCTGACGACGGTGCACGCTGCCAACGTGGATCACCCGTTGGCGGTGTATCGTTTTTTGCGGGACCAGGTCGAATCGCGGTTCATGCAGTTCATCCCGATTATCGAGCGCGACAACGATACCGGCTACCAGGAAGGCGAACAGCTCACCGACCGCTCCGTGACAGGTGAGCAGTACGGGCGGTTTTTGATCGATATCTTTGACGAATGGGTGTACCGGGATGTGGCGCATGTGTCGGTGCAGCTATTTGAAGTGGCGCTGGCGGCCTGGTTGGGACGCCGTCCAGGGCTGTGTGTGTTCGAAAAAACCTGTGGTGCTGCGATGGTGCTGGAGCACAACGGAGACCTGTATACTTGCGATCACTTTGTCGAACCGCGCTGTTTCCTGGGCAATATCGCGGAGACACCGCTGGCTGATCTGGCCGGATCGGAGCAGCAGCAGCAGTTCGGCCACGCCAAGCGCGACACACTGCCGCGCATGTGCCGGGAATGCGAAGTTCGCTTTGTGTGCAACGGCGGCTGCCCCAAAAACCGCGTACTGCATACGCCCGAAGGCGAACCGGGCCTGAATGCCCTGTGCGCGGGGTACAAAGCGTTCTTTACGCATATCGACCGCCCGATGCAACTGATGGCTAATATGCTCCGGGCAGAACAGTCTCCGGCGGACATTATGCTGTTTCTGGCACAAGAACAGGTTGAGCTAGAGCGCCAGTTCAAGATGGTAGGGCGTAACGATCCGTGCCCATGTGGCAGCGGCTTGAAGTTTAAACACTGTCACGGGCGTCGCCAGAACTACAAGCCACCGCGGAAATCTCGCTGAGCACGACCGCAGTCGTGCCAATCGGTTTGCCAGTTGGGAGCAGCGTTCAAGCGTAGGTTGACAAGATAAGCCAAAGTCGGGTTTAATAGATTACGTGTCATCAGCCGAATTGATTGGCTGTTGCGACGCGCGTCATCCCTGGGGACCCCGCCACATTATTCACCGGCGGGGTTTTTCATTGTGGGACCCCGGCGCGTTCGTCCAAGGGGATCAACTCGTAGACCTGCGCGCCATCCTGCTCATACACCAGCCGCAGGTAGGGCGCAGCGCTGACCGGTGTTTGCAAGTATTCCTCTGCGCCAGGAACAGGCCGCCGCCAGCGGATCGCCTCGTCAAAGCTGCTGGGATCGCCGATGATCTGCGGCACCAGCACATAGCGCACCTTGTATTGATCCAGCAGCGCGGCATGATCGGCATCGGCAGGATTCTGCCAGAAAACGAGCAGTGCATTTTGTTCAGCTTCGGCGTGGTCGGTGTGGCGGAAAAACGGCTGGGGACGGAAATACACCGTGTCCCGCTCACTGATGACCGGCGCCCAGTCGCCTTCATGTGGCCCCGGATGGTTCAGGACGCGCGCATCTGCCGGGGCATTGTCGCGCAGCCAGGCCATCGCGTCCACGTCTGCCGCCGACGAAAACGCCCCGTAAAAATCAATCGCCGCCACATCTTTACTGGCGTCCAGCAGCGGCTCAAAGAACACCACGCCCGCGATCAGTACAATCACGGCCAATCCCAGTACAGGGAACGCCAGCCGCCGCACCGTTGAATCTGCGCGCAGCCGGTCGGCCAGCCAGACCAGCGCCGTCCCGCCCAGCACGATATGGGGGATGATCGGGCCGTGCCACGCCAGGCTGAAGGGATAGTCGTACTTGAGCAGCGGGTCCATCAGGCCGGGGAATGTCTCTTCGAGCAGGCCCAGCGTGGAAAACTCAACGATACCCACCAACCAGACGATCATCCAAAGCTGTTCCGGTTTGCGCTGCCGCAGCCCGATCAACGCGCCGCCCGCTGCCAGCAGGACAACCAGCCCGCCATGCGTGAGCACCATCGTGCGCCAGTGCTCCGCGTCAACGGCAAACGGCGATTCGATGCTCGATCCCAGCAGGTTATCCAGGCTGATCAGCCAGGGAGCGACGATCCCCAGCGCGACCAGCGGGATCACAGCGGCCATGACTAACCACGCGCCGAAGGTGGGGCGCGGTTTGCAAAGTGCAATCACCACCAGCCAGGGCAAATAGCCGATCATCAGTGCGATGGTGGTGTCCGGCTGGCTGAGCGGTACCGCCGCCAGGCAGATCGCCGCAAACAGCGCGCTCGACCAGCGCCAGGTGGTCAAAAAGTTGAGCACAAACGTGATGAACGCCAGCGAGAAAACCAGCGCCAGCAGGGCGGTGTAATGCGAATCCATGAAGGCCGTGATCAGCCCGGTGCCGATCACGGCTGCCAGCATCAGGCCGCGCCCGGTGCGCGGGCCTTCCAGTTCGCAGCCCAGGTCATAAGCCATCCAGACGAACAGCGCTGCCATCGCCGCGCCGACGACCAGTTCCAACGTATGGATGCCCACGTCAAAGCGGGCGCCCAGGTGCGCGATCAGGCCGAGGTAGCCGGGCGAATAGAGTGTGTCGATCTCCGGGTGCCAGGGAGCGAGTGTGGTGTAGTCCTCGCCGTCACGCAGCGTCAGCGCCAGGTAACCGAATCCCTGCGCATCGGTATCGAGCGGCACCGGCAGCAGGAAAACAACCGCGCCAAACAGCAGAATCACCACCAGCAGGAACGCGACATCCCGCTGCCCCGGCCACGTCCAAACGGGTTGATCGGCGGCACGCCGGAAGTGCAGCGCCGACGCCAGCGCGCCGAGTGCTATCAGCGCAAACACGCTAAGCCAGACGGTATCCGCCAGCGCAGGTGACCAGTCGGTCAGGGGAGCCATAAACCAGGTGCCGTCCACGATCACGGCCAGGAACAACGCCGCACCCAGTCCGATCCGCGTGCCGCGCGTCGGCAGGGTGGATGCGCTCAGCGTACCCATACCCAACAGAACAACGAGCAGCAGCAGGTATGCCAGAATGCTCATGTACGCTCCACCCCTTAGACTCTGTGGGTGCGCGGCGTATCCGACCGGCGAATCGCGCCGCGCGCCCGGCTGACGTTTCTGTTATTTGTCCTTGACGACCAGGAAGTTACCCACTGCCAGCGCATCCATCCTGGTACGCAGGAAACAGTCCACTGCTTCTTCCGGCGTGCACACAATCGGCTCGTTCTCGTTGAACGAGGTGTTGAGCACAAGCGGCGTGCCGGTTAGCTCGCCAAAAGTATTGATCAGCGCCCAGTACAGCGGTGAATTCTGCCTGTCAACCGTTTGCAAACGCCCGGTGCCGTCCACGTGGGTGATGGCCGGGACTTCGGCCTGTTTGTCCGGCAGCACGCCATATACCTTGAGCATAAACGGGTCGGGATAGGTCTGGTCGAAGTAATCCCCGACCGCTTCCAGCAGCACGGACGGCGCAAAAGGCCGGAACTTTTCGCGGTGCTTGATCCGGGCGTTGAGAATGTCTTTCATATCGGCGCGGCGTGGGTTGGCGATGATGCTGCGGTTGCCCAGCGCGCGCGGCCCCCATTCCATCCGGCCCTGGAACCAGCCCAGCACGTCACCGCCTGCCACGATCTCGGCGGAGCGCTTGACCAGGGTATCTTCGTCCAGCTCTTCGTAGCGCAGGCCCTGCGCGTCCAGCACGCTTTTGATGGTGCCGTTGGTGAAGCGTGGCCCGGTGTAGGCGTCGTGCATCACAAAGGTGCGCGGCTGGTCGAGCAGTTGGTGATAGATATAGTAACACACGCCCAGCGATGTGCCCGCATCGCCTGCTGCCGGGTGGATGAAGATGTCGTCAAAGCCGGTGTTGGGCAGGATTTTACCGTTGAACGCGCTGTTGAGCGCCACTCCGCCCGCCATACACAGCGCGCTCTGCCCGGTTTCGGCCTGGAGTTTGCGCACGATGGCAAATTCGGCTTCTTCGAGCATGGCCTGCATCGAGGCGGCCACATCCATGTGGCGCTGTGTGATCTCGGTGCGCGGCTCGCGCGGCTCTCCAAAGACTTCGACAAATCTGGATGAATACAGCGTGCCTAGCGAAGGCGCGCCGCCATCCCAGGTCATCGTGGCGCCTTCGGCGTGGTGGACAAAAAAATCGAGTTCCAGTTCAAATGTGCCGTCACCCTGGACACGCACCACGCGGCGCATCTGGTCCATGTATGCTGGCTCGCCGTAGGGAGCCAGGCCCATCGTCTTGCCGTCATCGCCGTATTTAGGGAAGCCGAGCCACTGCGTCACCGCCGCGTAGAAAATACCCAACGAATGCGGGAACGGAATCTCGTCCATCACGTCCAGCTTGTTGCCCCGGCCCGTGCCCCACATCGTCGTGATAAAGTCGCCTGCCCCGTCCACCGACAGCACCGCCGCCTCGTCAAACGGTGAGACGAAAAACGCGCTCGCCATGTGGGCGCGGTGGTGCTCGATGTTGTGGAACTTCGCCGGCAGGCTCTTGGGGTCCAGCTCAAGTGCGTCACAAAAGGCCGATTTTAGCGTGCTGGTTTTCATGCTGTGCATCAGCCGGTCGCGCACGAAGTCCAGGGTGGGCCGCTGCCGGAAGGCGAACAGCGCCTTTTGCATCAGGTTAGCTTTGGGATTGATCGAGATGCCGACATGATCCAGGTCGTGCGGGGTGATGTTCGCCTCGCGCAGCACGTACCGGATCGCCTGGGTCGGAAACCCGGCCCAGTACTTGACGCGGCTGAAGCGCTCCTCTTCGGCAGCCGCGATCAGCCGCCCATCTTCGATCAGGCAGGCGGACGCGCCGCCATGGTAGGCATTGATTCCCAGGATATACAACAGGTCCTCCTTCAACTGGCGGTCTGCCGGGTGGTGGGCCGACCGCCGGGTATGCTATCAACTACGGGTCGCGCGATCTACAGGTAACCGCCGATCACATCGGCCAGTTGCCGGGCGCGGTGGCGGAAGGTGTGCTCTTTGAGCAGCCGCGCGCGCGCCGCCCGGCCAATAGTACGCCGTGCGTCGTCGTGGCGCAATAGCCAATCGTATCGTTCGACCGCTTCGTCGGCGCTGTTGACCAGAATCAGTTCTTTCTCCGGCTCAAACCAGGTGTTTATTCCCTGGTAGGGACTGCACACCATGCACGCGCCCAGCGCGGCCAGCTCAAACGGGCGCGAGCTGGACGAGGCGTTTACCGAGGCGTGCGCCTTGCGCGTGATCACCAGGTTTAGCTTGCTGCGGCAGGCATATTCGCGCAGCTTGCTAAATGACAGGTAGGGCAGCATCTCAACGCGCCCCAGGTCGCCCAATTGGGTGCCGCGCACGGCGAACCGCGCCTCCGGCAGTGCGCGGCTGGCATCACGCAGCAGGGCGTCGATCCACTCCGCGCGGTATTCGCGCCCGTGCCCGTAGAAGAATACATCCAGGTCTTGCGCCACGTCCAGCGGTGCGAACAGGTCCGGGTCGGCGCCGTAATATAGCGGGTGGACGTCACGTGCCCCCAGTTCGCGCAGTCCTTCTATCCCGCCCAGGCTGTTCGAAAAAAACGCCGTGTATTCGGACGGGTCCGCGCCCTGGTAGATGCGAAAGCCCGACGCAAAACCGCGAAAGTTCGGCAGGCTGGCGGGTACGTCGCCATCGTAAAAAAAGACGGGCCGCTGATGCCGGTCGGTGATATGCTCTGCCAGCCCGGCAATGTGATTCAACGGTACACTGATCACCAGCACGGCGTCGATGTCCGGTTGAGCAGCCAACAGGCGGTCCACGTGCCGCCGCCAGCGCGGGGCGATGAGCATGTGCGCCGCACGCCGCACCAGTTTATCCGATAATCCTTCGCGTTCCACCTGCGTACCGAGGGCCTGCGTTTGCTGCCTGCCGCCACCAAGCCGCCGCCAGGTGTCGCGCAGCGCTTTGAACAGGTCGCCTTCGCGCCGGGCAGGATTCCGTGCAGCCCGCCACCAGGGCGCCTCGATGGCCGGGCCTTGATACGGCGCGGCGATCACATCCACGCCGATTTCGTACAGGCCCTTGAACAACTGCCACCAGGCGGGCGTGGCGCTGAAAGGCTGCGTCAGGTCCAGCGACGAGACGATTACCAGCAGCTTCATGGTTCTGCCGCGCCTGCGATCAAGCCGGATTCACGCAGCCACCCGGCCAGCAGTTCCGCCGTGAGCGTGTGACCTGCCGCGTTGAAATGCCCATCGATCTCAAAATACAGGCGCTCGTCCGCCGCCCGGAACGGTTCCAGCAAATCCAGCGCGGGGATGTTCTGTGCTGCCAGCAGGTCCAGCGCGGTCTGTGTAGGGCGTTCACAGTCCAGCGCGGCAGGATCAAGATCGGGCAGGCGGTCGAGCAGTGCCTGCCAGTCGGCATCATACACCTGTCGCCGGTCCGGGATCAGGAAAACGGCGAACTGCCCGCCGTCCTGCTCAACGGCGGTTTTCAGTTCGGCCAGCGCGTGATCGGTCACTGCCCACGCAGCCCGCCATGTGACATCGGGCGGCAAATACACACCCGCCGGTACGCGCAGCGCCCGCTCAGCAACAGTGTTCGGATCACCTACTTCGACGCGATCAACGTCGCCCGTTCCGGCCAGCACATTCGATGCAACGTTTACCAGATAGATATTCTGCCGCAGCCAGCTTAGCGCCCGCCGTCCGGTCGCTAAACCGGGCTGGTGCAGCGTGCCGTCCGGGGTGAAATAGGGAAAATCAACCGTATCAGTGTTGTTCCACGCTTTGACCAGCGGCGCGTGGTTGTCTACCACGTCGTTACCCACATAAAAGCCGAGCAGCACCAGGTCGGGATCGTAACGCCAACCTTCGACGGTGTAATACAGGTATTCCTGCGTGGTGCCCAGTCCAAAATGCCCGGCGTTGATCACCTCAAACGTCATGGCCTGGGGCGCGGAGTCGTTCAGCAAACCGTCAAGCTGGCGGGTGAAGCTCACTTCAAGCGGCACTTCGCGCGCCTGCCCGTAAGAATCCGACAGCACCAGGATACGGAACGTGCCTGCCGGTTTGCTCAGCGTATGCTCAACGTCGTGCAGACCCCGGCTGTTGTGGTGCACCAGGATATTGAATTCGCCGCTTTTGCTGGCGTAGGTGTATTCGTCATACGGGCGCAGTTCGAAGCCCACCCGGCTGTTGAAATCCTGCGCCCAACCCGGCAGCGGTTCAAAGCCGAGCGCCAGCCGCCCGCCGATTTCGACCAGCGCCAGCGCCAGGACCAGACCCAGGATCAGCGCCAGCACGCGCCCGGCAAAGTCGATCCGGCGGGATGGCGCCTGCGGGGCAGTATGGATGGCTTCGCTCATGGTTACCTGTCTTTACCGGAGAAACCCGCGCTGTTTAGTGCGCTTGCTTGCGCCGTTTGGCGAGGGCGCGTTCATAAACGGCCAGCATGGCCTGCGTCTGGTGCTCTAGCGTGAACTGCTGCCGCATCCGTTGGCGCCCGGCGTCGGCCAAACGCGCCCGCAGTGTCTCGTCGGTCAGCAGGTGGGCCAGGCGGTCGGCCAGCGCGTTAATGTCATACGGATTGACCACAAAGCCGGTTTGACCGTCGATCACCGCTTCTCGCGCGCCGCCAAAGCAGGTGGTCACCGGGACCGCGCCCGCTGCCATACCTTCGATGTTGACCGTCGGGAACGAGTCAAAACATATCGACGGGGACGCGACCACATCCGACAGGTGGTAGGCGCTTGCCAGTTCGGCGCCTTGCAGCCAGCCGCCGATCACGATCTGTTCGGCCAGGTCAGGGTTATCCCGCAGCAGCGCATCGGTGTAACCTGACGAGCGCGACAGCACCAGCAGCGCTACGCTGGGCACCTGCTCTTTCACCCGCCGCAGCGCCGCGAGCAACTGCTGATCGCCTTTGTGGTGGTTCAGCCGCCCGCCAAACAAGATCACGCGCCGCCCGTCCAGCTTCAGTCGTCGGCGCAGCACGTCGATCCCTGCTTCCGACACATCAAATGTTTCGGGCGGCACACCGTTATGTACCACTTCAAATCCGGGCAGGTGGTTTGCCGCCAGCGCATCGCTCAGCGCCCCACTGACCGCCACCCGCGCGTCCACGTAGTAGCGCATCGTGTGCCGGATCGACAGGTTGCGCGTTGGGTTCCAGCGAAAACGCATCTGGCGCCAATTGTAACCAAACGGCAGGTGGTAGTTCCAGCCGTCCAGCCGATCGGGCCGGTTCGGATCGATGAAGCGTGTCAGCTTAGCATAGGCGAACGGCATCACGTCATGCGACGTGAAAACCGCCGCTGCCCCGGCGTAGCGCGCGATCACCAGGCTGTGATAGCTGAGATGTACATGTACCGCGTGCGCGTTGACCACGTCCGGCTTCAGGTCGCGTAACAGCCGGTTGAGCGGCATGACCGTCTGCAGGTTAAGCAGGCCAAACCAGGGAGTCCAGCGCTCGGCGTAGTGCGAATGCAGCGCGTGCACCCGGATGCCCTGCCGGTTTTTGACGTGCGACGGGCCGGGCGTGCTGGTGATAAACGTGACGCGCTGCCCGGCAGCGATCAAGCCCTGGCCGAGCTGCCAGGCAATTTTACCCGCGCCGCCGGGATTGTCGGGCGGTAGATTGTCGCTCAGGATGACGATATGCATATCGCAAGCTGTCCGTGATGGTTAGTGTGCAACACCCGCCAAGCATAACACACCCTGTGGCGCATGTCAGGCCAGAATCCGCTCGTACAGCGCGATCACCCGGCCCGCCACCACCGACCAGTCCTGTGTCCGGGCATAGGCACGCCCGCCAGCGCCCAGCCGCGTTCGCAGTGCGTCATCGCTCAGCACGCGGGTGATCGCCTGCGCCAGGGTGGGCGTGTCGTTCTGTGGAACCAGCAGGCCGGTTTGACCGTCAATCACGGCTTCTTCGACCCCGCTGCCGGTGGTGCCGATCACAGGCAGCCCGCAGGCGCTCGCTTCCAGAAAAACCAGCCCAAAGCCCTCGAAGCGCTGGCCCACGTTCAGCGACGGCAGCGCGAACACGTCCGCGTGCTGGTACCAGCCGAGCAGTTCCTGTTCGGACACCTGGCCGGGCAGGTGCACATGATCGTGCAGATCGAGCGCTGCGATCTGCTGCTGCACCGTTTCCAGGTACGCCGGGTCATCCTGCCGCCCGGTGACAACTAGCTGGACATCCGGCACCTGTGCCCGGACATCTGCCAGCGCGGCGATCAGCAGGTGGGTGCCCTTGCGCGGTTTGACGCCGCCGGAGGCCAGCACAGTTGGCCCGCGTTTATCCGGCGTAGGGGCAGGCCGTTCGAAGCGGGCGATGTGCACACCGTTGCGGATCACGGTTAGCTGCGCACCCGGCAGCGCGGCGCGTACCTGCCCGGCGGTATAGTCGCTCACGGCGATGATCTGCGCGCGCCGGTATGCCCGGCGGTACAGCCCGCCCGCCAGCCGCCGCCGGACCGTTTGCGGCACATACGTCCCGTGCGCCGTCACCACCAGCGGGCGATCCCGCCCGGCCCAGGCTGCGAGCGGCGCGTATGGCTCCGCGATGACGTGTACCAGGTCACAGTCTGCCAGCGCGCGACGCACACGCGGCACTGCCATAAGTGAGCGCGCCAGAAATCCGCGCGGAGCCGGGACCAGCGGCAGCAGCACCGGGTGCAGATCGGCAGCCTGTGTGGAGTCGTCCGGCAGCGCCCCGCCCGGCTGCGTGAGCGCGATCACCTGCACGCCCAGAGCGCTTAAGGCTCCGGCCAGGTCCAGCCCGTAGCGCGCCCAGCCATAGCTGGGGGTGAGTTCGGGAGTCAGGAACGCTACGCGCATCAGGCTTGATCCTCGATAAACGCCCGGATGCGCGCCGCCCGCGCTGCCCAGGTGTAATGCTGGACATCTGCCTGAGCCTGCGCCGCCAGCCGCGCCACCAGATCACGATCCGCGCACAGGCGACCAAGCGCCGCCGCCAGCGCGTCCACATCGCCGGGGGGCACCAGCAGCGCGGAGTCGCCGTCGCGCACGACTTCGGCGGTGCCCGGCAGATCGGAGGCCAGCACAGCACAGCCCGCCGCCATGTATTCAAACAGCTTGATGGCCGACGCGTAGTAGGCAAAGTGTTCGGTCCAGGGCAGCGGCAGCGCGCCTACATCCATCGCGGCCATGTGGCGCGGCACGTCGTCCGGCGGCACCTGTCCCACCGCGTGCAAGCGATCCGTGGGCAGGCCGTGCGCGGCCCACTGCGCCCTGATCTGTGTAATGCCCGTGTCCGGCCCACCAACCAGCAGCAGGTCAATCACTGCGCCCGCCTGCGATGCGGCAGCGACCGCGTCCACCAGCGTATCCAGCCCCTTTGACATGCCCATCGTGTGCAGCCGCCCCACGTAGCCGATCACAAAGGCATCCGGGGCGATGCCCAGGCTCGTCCGCGCTTCCTCTCTGGATGGTAAATTTGCGAAACGGGCCAGCCGCACACCGTCATGCTCGACCAGCACGCGCCGCGCGCCCATCGCCCGCAGGCGATCCGCGAGATGGCCTGTTACCGGCACAACGCGCACTCGGCGCACGATCACGCCTTGCAGCCAGCGGCCCAGCCGGGAATGGTGCAGTTGGTGCACTTCATAAACCAGCGTGCTCCAGGGACGGGTGAAGGTGAACAGCACACAGGCGAAAAAATCACGGGTGTAGATCACGTCCGCGCGGTGGAACAGCAGCCAGCCCCACAGCGCGATCAAATAGGTGAGCGTTTGCAGCAAAAACGGGATGACCTGGAAGCGCGGCGGCGTGCGGTCGATCAGGTCCAGGCAGGGAACCCGGCGGAAACGAAAATTACGCTGCACGCCGTAGTGTGTCCACAGGTCGGGAACGGCGCGCATCTCCGGCGTATTGACGCGCCGCGCGGTGACCAGCGTCACAGCATACCCGGTATCCGCGAACGCTTCGCACATCTGCACAATTTGCAGACCGTGCGCTTTTTCGGTCGGCAGGCGGTTGTTGGCAACGTAGATCAGACGCGGTTGTTCAGGCATGGGATGCTGCCTTTTGCATCAGGGCCACCAGCCGGTCCATCAACCCGTCAAGCGAATGCGCGGCCAGCACGCGCTCGCGCAGTGTTCGCCCTATCGCGGCGCGTTCATCCGGCGTTTGGCGCAGCAAAACCGCCAGCCGGTCGGCCAGCACGTCATCGCCTGTTTTGTCCGGCACGATCAGGGTATCCGCCGCATCCCCCAGCAATGGGGCAAAGTCCGGGTTGGTGACCAGCGTCGGCTTTCCGGCCAGCATCGGTTCCAATGCGGACTTGTCGAACAACCCCGGCGGGCTGAGATTGACCGCCACCGCGCAGCCCTGTATGACCTCGCCCACCCCGGCGTGGGACAGCGGCCCGGTGAACGTTACCGCCGGGCGCGGCTCCAGCCGGTTTGCCAGCGCGGCCAGTTCGGCGGGATAATCCGGTTCCTCGTCCACCGGCCCACCGACGATGATCACGTGGAAGGGGCGCACATCACCCCGTGCCGCCAGCCGTGACGCCGCGCGCAGCAGCCAATCCTGGCGCTTGATGCGCGACAGCCGGGCGACCAGCACCACTTCCGGCGGCCTGTTCTCGGCACCGGCCAGCGGGAACAGGTCAGTATCCACGCCGTGTCCCATCACGGCCAGCTTGCGTGTGCTGAGCGGGTAGCTGTTGGGCGCGGCGGTCAGGATGTGTGTAGCCAGGACGCGCGCCAGGCGCAGTTCCGGCGTGATCTGGCGGTGGGTGTACCAGTGCAGCAGTGGTTTACGGTGCAGCCGGGTCCAGGGCGCAGCAAAGATCACGTAGCGCGGGATCATGTGGCAAAACACGCCGTCTACCTGGGGCGTCAGCCGCCGTAGATGCTGCGTCAACGCCCGCGCCTGCGCCAGCCGACCGGCCCCGGTGTCTTTGCCCATACTGTACAGCGTCACGTTGGCGGGCAGGTCAGGGCTGGCGTGCGCCTGGCAGATCACGTCCAGGTGATCCAGGCGCGCGGCCAGCATCTCAACCCAGCGCATCACAAAGCCCAGCCGGTCATCGGCGGGGTCAAGCTTCTGCGTGATCATCAGCCAGCGCATGGCGGCGGCTCCCGGTACGTGATGACTACCTGCGCGCGTCCAGCGTCGCGCGGTAGGTATCGACAATAGCGTTCATCTGGCGTTCGTAGGCGTAGCGAACCAGCACGTCCTCGCGCCCGGCTTGCCCCATCGCCTGGGCGCGATCCGGGTCGGTTAGCAGAACGAGGGCAGCATCGGCCAGCGCGCGCGGCGTATGATCGCACAGCAGGCCCGTTTCGCCGTCGCGCACGATGGTTTCCGATCCGACATGCCGCGTGGACACTACCGGCCTGGCCGACGCCAGCGCTTCGATCAGCACGCGCGGCACGCCCTCGTAGCGCGAACTGTGCACGTATACATCGGCCAGCGCATAGTAGGCGGGCAGGTCTTCGTGTGGAATGCGTCCGGTGAAGCACACATAGTCCGGATCGGCGCACCTGACGTACTGCGGGTAATCGCTAAAATCGCCCACCAGCACCAGCCGCGCAGCGGGCAGCGCTGCGTGTACGAGCGCGAACGCGTCGAGCAGCAGTTCCATGTGTTTGAACTTGACCGGCAGCCCGACCCAGACCGCGACCGGCGCATCCGGTATGATGTCCAGCGCACGGCGCAGCTCGATCCGGCGCTCGTCCGGTACCTCGACGTTAAAGTTCTCGACCGGGACCGGCACGTTCAGCACGGTGATGCGCTCTGCCGGGATGCCGAGCCGGACATACACATCCTTTTCATAGTCGGTCAGCACGCGGTGTGTATCCGCCCGCTGGACGACAAACTTACCGATCAGACGCAGCAGCCGGTTGCGCAGCGGGCGCTCGGCGATCCAATCCGGGTTGGTGAAAAACGTGCTGTGACTCTGCACGTTGAGCGGTAAACCGGTGCGCCACTTCAACCACAGGCCAACCGGCCCGGTCGCAAACGGGTCTTGTGTCGTGATCACGTCAGCGGGCTGTTCGCGGTGGACGGACCGCGCCACGCGGACGGCATACCAGGGGAACAGGTAGGGCGTTGGGACATTGGTCGGGTAAACCGTCAGTTCACCCGAAAAGCGCCGGGGCGTTTTGCGTTCGGAGGCGGGGTTGTAGGTCACAATCGCCAGGTTCCCGATCCGCCGGGCATATTCGATGTGCCGCCGGACCGTGTCGCCGTGCGGATCGCCCAACAGGCTGCCGTCCAGGCTGATCATCAAGACGCGCATACAGCCTCCAACGCGGCGATGGTCTGTTCAACCAGCGTGTCCCAGCGGAAGCGATCCAACCCATCACTGGTATGTGCCGCCAGCCGGGCGCGTGTATCGCCGGAGAACGCGGCGCGCAGCGTATCGACCAGCGCGTCCGGGTTGATATACGGGACCAGCAGGCCGTTCTCGTCGTGGCGCGCTACTTCGGGATTACCCCCCTTGTCACTGGCGATAACCGGCGTACCCGCCAGCAGCGATTCGAGCAGCACGTGCGACAGCCCCTCGTAGCCGGAATACAGCGCGGTGTAGTCGGCAGCGCGGAAGTACAGCGCCAGCCGGTCACGCGCTACCCGGTCCAGGAACGTCACCCGCTCCGCCACGTGTTCGGAAGCCGCCAGCGCGCGCAAACGGTCGCCGTCCGGACCATCACCCGCCACCAGCAGCCGCACATCCGGCACATGTTTGATCGCCCGGATCAGGTGATCCACGCCTTTCCAGGCAGTCAGCCGCGCCACCGTCAGCAGCAGCGGGCCTTCCGGCAAACTCAACCGTTCGCGCGCTTCTGCCGCATTGATAGCACTGGCGACAGTCTGCGGTGACAGCGCATTGTAGATCACCTGGACACGCTCCGGCGCTGCGCCCCAGCCGATGACCATCTGGCGTAAGTAGTGGCTGGGCACGATCACGCGGTCCATACGCTGTGCTTCGCGGGCGCGCAATGCCTGCACCAGCCGCACACGGGGATCGCGTGCCCCTTCGACCTGAAAGGCGTCAATGTCGGTGGTGGGAGGAATCCAACATTTATTAACCGCCCGTTCCCAGGCCAGATCGCCCACAACCTTGAGTACGCGCGGCTTGCGGCCCGCCCCGATCAATGGTAGTCCCAGGCTGTTAAGGAAGATCAAATCGGCCCGCCGGATTTCCGGCCAGGCGGCGCGCGCATAGTCGCTCATGCGCAGCGGTAGCCTTCGCCTGGGGATGCGCTTCAGCGGGTAGGGATAACCGTCGGTAGGCGCATCGCCAAACGCCAGCACACGTACATCATGTCCGCGCGCCTGGAGGGCCGGGAGCAGCCCGTGCAAATACGTCGCCGGGCCGCCCGACTCCGGGTGAAAAATGCCGGAAGCTACAAAAAGTCGCATAACTGCTGTTTAGAGCCGCACAACCCGCGCGCTGCCCTGGTAGCCGTGCGTGGCGTTGCGCGTATCCACAATCAATCTGGCATGCTTCAAGATGAAGTCGTAATCATAGCCGGTGTGGTCGGTCACGATCACGATACAGTCCTGGTCGGCCAACCATTCGGCGGTCAGCGCTACGCTGTGCGCCGTGCGCTGACCGGGCAGGCGCACGCTTGGCACATACGGGTCGTTGAAGGATACATCCGCGCCTTTTTCCTCCAACAGGTGGTGCACATCCAATGCCGGGGATTCGCGCACATCGTCGATGTCGCGCTTATAGGCCATGCCCAGGATGCCGACCTTCGCGCCCTTCAACGCTTTGCTGTCTTCGTTGAGCGCATCCATTACCAAGTCGATCACATAGTAAGGCATGGATGTATTGATTTCACCGGCCAGCTCGATAAAGCGGGCGGTGTAGTTCAACGCGCGCAGCTTCCAGCTCAGGTAATGCGGGTCAATCGGGATGCAGTGTCCGCCCAGTCCTGGACCGGGATAGAACGGCATAAAACCGAACGGCTTGGTGCTGGCGGCCCGGATGACTTCCCACACATCCACGCCCAGGCGGTTGCACATCAGCGCCATCTCGTTAACCAGCCCGATATTCACCGCGCGGAAGGTGTTTTCCAGCAGCTTGACCATCTCCGCAGCCGCCGTTGACGATACCGGCACAACTTCGCCTACAGCGGGCGCATACAGCGCGGTGACGACTTCGACACAGGCCGGGGTGATGCCACCAACCACTTTGGGCGTATTGTGCACGCCGTAGGTCGGGTTGCCAGGATCAACGCGCTCCGGCGAAAAAGCCACAAATACGTCTTCACCCACCGTCAGGTTGTTTTTTAGCAGGCGCGGCAGGATCACCTCGTCGGTGGTGCCGGGATAGGTAGTGCTTTCCAGCACGACCAGCAGCCCGGCGTGACAGATTCCGGCCACCGAGTCCGCCGCTGCGACGATGTAGCTCATATCCGGGTCTTTGGTCTTGCGAAGCGGGGTCGGCACGCAGATACTCACCGCGTCGATGTCGGTCAGGTCATCGTATGATGTGGTTGCGCGCAGGTGCCCGCTGTCAACCAGCGGCGCGAGGGTGTCGGTTGGCACGTCGGGGATGTAGCTGGTTCCAGCGTTCAGTTTGCTAACTTTTTCCTCGTTGACATCCAGGCCGATCACATGGTAGCCCGCGCGTGCAAATTCGACCGCCAGCGGCAGCCCTACATAGCCCATGCCGACGATGCCGATTGTAGCGGTGCGGTCATTAAAACGATCAAGGAGCTGTTGTTTATAGTCAGCCATGAGTTCTCATCCAGAGGTTTAAATTGCGCTCGAAGGGTAAAAATGTGACCGGATTATAGCCTGAGCGAGAAGGGTCGACAATGACCATTGACTGACGCCTGCCTGACGGCTACCACTTTTGTGAAAAAAGTCACATATAAAAAGACCCTCGCGAAATCGAAGCGAGCGCGCTATACTGTTACATGCTTGAATCTTCATGCGACCGACACCTGCCGGTCGCTTTGATTGTGTATAGGGGTATTGAAGATACTATGCGACTGGGAATTATCGGTCTGCCCAACTGCGGCAAGACAACCATCTTCAACGCGCTAACCGGCAGCGATCACCTCACCGAACCGTTTTCGTCCGGCCAGCTTGAGGTGCATACGGCCATAGTGAATGTGCCTGATAGGCGCGTGGACAGCCTGACGACCATCTTTAGGCCCCGGAAAACCGTCTATGCAACCGTGACGTACACCGACATCGGCGGGCTGGACAAGGGCATCGGTGAAGGTGGCTTGAGCGGTCCTATGCGCAATGAGCTGCAACAGGTAGACGGGTTTCTACACGTGGTGCGCGCCTTCGAGGATGCCAGTGTGCCCCATCCCCAGGAAACCGTTGATCCGATCCGCGATCTCGGAATCATTGACGGCGAGTTTTTGCTGCTGGACCTGATCACGGTCGAAAACCGGCTGGCGCGGCTGGAGCAGGAACGCCAGAGGGGTAAAATCGATAACAAGCCGCTTCACGCCGCCGAAACCGTCCTGCT
This sequence comes from Anaerolineae bacterium, assembly GCA_016926875.1. Classification (GTDB taxonomy): domain Bacteria; phylum Chloroflexota; class Anaerolineae; order Aggregatilineales; family Aggregatilineaceae; genus JAFGNU01. Next base: position 71,708 of record JAFGNU010000069.1, read on the forward strand.
CGAACGGGCGCGCGATCAGCTTGAAGCTGAGCAGCCGGTCCGTGACCTGGATCTGACACCGGCAGAAAACAAGCTGCTGCGTGGCTACGGGCTGCTAACGCTCAAGCCTACACTGGTGATCTTCAATACGGGCGAAAATGGGGCCGACCTGGCTACCGACCTGAGCTACGAACATCAGCATACCCAGGTTGTGTCACTGCACGGCAAGCTTGAAGCCGAGATCGCACAGCTTGATAACGCGGACGATGTGGCGCTCTTTTTACAGGAATACGATATCGACGAACCAGGCCGCGCGCGTGTGATCGATCTGTCGTACCAGCTTCTCAACATCCAGTCGTTTTTTACCGTTGGCGAAGACGAGGTACGCGCCTGGAGTGTGTACAAAGGGTCCACAGCGGTTGATGCTGCCGGGACTATTCACACCGACCTGGCACGCGGTTTCATCCGGGCAGAGATGGTGCCCTATGCCGAGTTTATCAGCGCTGGCAGCATGGTTGAAGTCAAGAAACAGGGTAAGATGCACCTGGAAGGCAAAACATACGTCGTGCAAGATGGGGACATCCTTTCGATCCGTTTTAATGTCTAATCCGGTTCGCCCAGCGAAAAGCTTCTAGCGGTTAGCGATAGGCGCTTTGCCAAAAACCGGGCGAGCGCTTGGTTGCCTGCCCATTAATCAGGGGCTAAAGCATGGTTCTTACCAGCTAACCCGTACTGTTCAGAAACTAATCCGAGGGGAAAACTGGTCCCTATGCGACCTCACGGTAGTAGTCACTGATGATGCCACCCAATACCTTTCGATGACGGATTGTGCCCTGATTTGAAATGGGTTCTAACCCTAATGGACTGTCCTGCGCTAGTCCCTGATGCGGACGTCGTGCATTGTAGTACATTGTACGCTCTATGTGAAATGAATTGACAAAAAACGACTGTTTTCCGAGGATAGTAAGTTGCGAAACGCACTACCAAAGGAAAACAGCCC
>JAFGNU010000070.1 GCA_016926875.1 Anaerolineae bacterium
AGGGCTGATGGCGAAGTTACGGGCGTCACCGATGCAACCGGCGTCGGAGGAAGGGCTGATGGCGAAGTTACGGGCGTCACCGATACAACCGGCGTCGGAGGAAGGGCTGATGGTGAGGTTACGGGCGTCACCGATGCAACCGGTGTTTCGGTCTGCTCGGAAGACTCTACGGGAATAACAAGCTCTTGTCCAACATATATCAAATTCTGGTTGGTAATATTATTTGCCAGGGCGATAGCCTCTACCGTCGTATTGTACTTCAGTGAGATGCGGAACAGGTTTTCACCCGGCTGTACTGTGTGGATAACCTGCCCTGCCCCATCCTGCGCGCTGACCAGGCCAGGAACCGCCAGCAATACGGCCAGGGCTACAATCACCGTCACTATCTGTCGCATATGCTGCATTATCATGCCTCCTTGGGATGGTGACATCATACCATGTCTCATACATCATAATACAATTCTGCTAAGCACGCCATAGCGCCGCAGGACTGGTGCCAGCAGCAGCGAACAAGCGGCAAACGGTGCTGGTGTATCCACCTACACACCCAGCGTACAGCCCGACGTTATAGCATTACATAATGATTAAATAAACTATATCGAAGTTTTGATTATGGCGCACGCCACTGTTTTGAATGATGTACCGTGCATATCCAATAATAGAGCGCCGGAACAGGGTCAGGCTGCTGTTCCGGCGCTTCTGTTCAAATAGATGATCTGGCCGAACCGGTTCCCACTACGGCATATTGATCCGCAGCAGAATTCCGGTTGGGCGCCCGTCCGGGTAGTAAGCATACATATCCATGTACCGGATGTGATAGCCGGTGCCGAATGTCGTAGGTTTGGCATCGTGCCAGGGATCGACAAAGTACACCACCAGTTCCGTACTGGCCGATCCGCTAACGGCAATATCGGCTGCCGGGTTGACCTGGTAATCCCTGCCGCAGTCAAACATCGCGGCGGGCTGGCCGTCCACAACATCCACGTGGCGGCACCCGGCCAGCGCATTGACCATCCGCCCATCGGACAGGTACACGTTGAATCCGATCTTGCCGGTCGCTTGCGGCACAGGCACGCCGCCCGGCCCAGGGTTATACCCCAACAGCCCAATCGGCTCCCGGCCCACGGCCTGCACGCGCCCGTTGGCAATGGCCGGGTACACGCTGAGGTTCCGAATGACAAGGCTCATCGTCGCCCAGTACGGGCCGTAGCTGACATGATTGATCTGCACTGCAACCAGGTTGTTTTGCGCATTGATCACATAGCGGCTGAAATTATCGCGCAGTTCCTCAAATTCCCGCTGGTTGGACTCATTATTCGGCCATCCGAACAACCCGGCTCCTACCTGCTTCCCATCCAGCGTATACGTGGTTGTGCCGCTGCCGCTGCTCGCCAATGCAGGCGCTGTTTGGGGGGTGATCGTTGAGCCGGTTACACCAGGGATGACCAATACCTGCCCGACGTATATCCGCGACGGGTCGGCGATGCCGTTGGCCGCTGCCAGGGCACTGAGCGACACGCCGTAGCGCAAGCTGATGCGGAACAGGTTTTCCCCCGGCTGGACAACATGTACCAACCCGGTAGTGGTCGTGATTGTCGTTGTAGTCGTCGTAGTTGTAGTAGTTGTCGTAGTCGTGGTAACGGTCGCTGTTCCTGCCAACGGGATCACCAACCGCTGCCCGGCATAGATGCGTGCCGGGTCCACAATACCGTTTACTGCCGCCAGCGTCATGAGGTCCACGTCAAAGCGCCGTGCAATACTGAACAGGGTATCCCCTGGTTGAACGTAGTAAACCGTATCGCCTCCCTCCGCCAGCACAGGGCCGACCATCCCCAGCACCAGAATTACCACCACCACTGCCGACACAATCCGCCGTAGCATTAGGGCCTCCCGCAATCGTTTGATAGTCATATTTGTTACTATCAGTCTAAACCGAAATCGCGCGCTTATAAATATGGCGAGGGTTTGAATCGCCGAACCCTTTTCTAACGTTCGACGCATTCGCCTGACGCTGGTACAATCGCTGGCTTGGCCAGGACGCCACCTGACCGTTTGTCAAAAAAGACACATCCAGGAGGGTTATGATACGATGGCCATCATCAAACCGTTCCGTGGGGTGCGTTACAACACAGCGCGCATCAAAGAGATGAGCACTGTAGTCAGCCAGCCCTATGACCGGATTACCGATGAGCTACAGCACCAGTATTACGATCTCAACCCGTACAACATCGCGCACATCATCCGCGTCAGAGCGCATGGAAGCTCCTCTCTCCCAAACTCAAACGGACACGACGTGTACGAGCGCTCCAAAGCCTACTACCGGAAATGGCTGGATGAGGGCATTCTCATCCGAGAAGAGCAGCCCACGCTATACGCCTATCAACAGACCTTCTCCATCGGTGACAGGCAGTATGTTCGCATGGGCATGATCGCCGCTATTAGGTTAACCAGCTATGACGAAGGCATTATCCTGCCCCACGAGCGCACCCACAAAGGACCACGCGAAGATCGCCTGAAGCTGCTGAGCGCCGTCGAAGCAAACACCGGGCAAATTTTCATCCTGTACCCCGATTCAGAAAACAAGGTAAACGCCCTGCTCCGCCAGGCAATCGGACAGCGCGCACCGGATATCGATGTGATCGAAACATTCGAAAACACGGTCCAACAGCGCGTCTGGATCATCAACGATCCCGGCATCATCCAGGCCATCCAGCAGCACATGGCCCCCATGCGCAACCTGATCATCGCCGATGGGCACCACCGCTATTCCACCAGCTTGGCATACCGGGACATGCAGCGCCAGGCGCATCCTGACGCGCCGCCGGATGCCGCCTTTAACTACGTGCAGACCACATTGGTCAGCATGAACGATCCCGGCCTGGTCGTACTGCCCACCCACCGCGAGATCACGAATTTCACCGCCATCAGCCCGCAGGACGTCCTGGACCGCGCCCGCAAGTACTTTGACGTCCGGCCTGTTAGCAACCTGGATGCCTGCCTGGACGAGGTGAACGGCCATGTCAACGGGCATACGTTCGGCTTCTACGGCGGTCCGGATACCGGGTACCACGTCCTGACACTCACTGATAACACCCTGGCCGATACCCTCATCGATGACAATCATTCGCGCGAGTGGAAATCGTTAACCGTCAGCATTTTGCACAAAATCCTGCTGGAGCAGATCGCCGGGGTGCCGGTTGAAGGCGTCGAAGACAAAACCATGATCCGTTATCACCGCGACCCGCAGATACCGGTACAAAACGTCGACCAGGGCGCAGGCAACTTTGTGTTTTTTGTGCGTGCTACGCGCATGGACAATATCAAAGCCTGTGCGGCACACGGTGAAAGAATGCCCCAAAAAAGCACCGACTTTTATCCAAAGGTGATCTCCGGGTTGACGGTAATGCCGCTCAGCGCCGACGAGCGCCTGTAACCGCCTGTGCTATACTCGTCTTATACTACTGCCGGGCGGGTATCCGGCACACCCGGCAGTCTGCATTTTTCAGAACCATCACGAGGAAATCAACCGCATGGACACGCCTTCCAAAGCCTTCGCCTGCGCCGATCTGTACACCGATAACGTGCGCTACGCGCTGGTTCACCTGCCCCCCACCGCGATCACAGCGGGTGCGGGCGTGCTGGCTGAAACCGGCACGGCCTTCAGCGTGCTGATCGTGGACAAAGACGAGGTTACGCTGGTCGTGTGCCAGGACGCCTGGGAAACCTTCGCCGAGCGCCTGCCGGATTACCGCGTGGCCGGGGAATACCGGCTGATCACGTTTGATCTGCCGCTTGATCTTGGACTCGTGGGCTTTATGGCGCTGGTCAGCGGCATCCTGGCCGAGGCGGGCATATCGATCCTGCCGCTGGCTGCCGTCGAGCGCGATCATATCCTGGTGCCTGCTGCCCGCTTCCAGGCAGCATGGGACGCGCTGCGATCTGCGCAAAAACGGCTGGCCCCCGGCTGAGAACCGCGTACTTTCGACAAAGGTTAGAAATTGGTATAGAATTCAAACCAATGAGCATAGACCTGTTTTTGCAGCACAATGACAATTTGCTGCCACCTGATCAGGTACGAATTGACGCTATATCAGCCACTCCCTACCCAGATCGGCGGCGCATCCAGGTTGAGGTTAGCATCACTCCCTTCAAAGAACGGCCCAACCTCGAAATCTGGATCGAAGATACAAGCGGCAAAGTGGTTGCAGAAACCAGCGTCATCGCCGTCATGAATTTTACAGCAGCATATAACCTTCACCTGCGGGGCATCGTTGAGCCTGCCGGGGATTATGCAGTGCGTGTTTTGCTCTATTACGACAACATCCGATCACCGCAGCATACATGCCAGATAACCCTGCACATTCCCGCCGCCAGCCCGGCAGGTGATCAAGTGGACCAGGACTGACATGTTGGGCGCCTATCCAATATTCGCTATACTCTTGCTCCCAAACACTCGGTATCCACACTATGTGCAGCTAGGGGCATCTTTAACCTGTGGCTAGAAAAAAACTCGGCAAGTACGAAATTATCGATCGAATTGGTCGCGGTGGCATGGCCGAAGTCTACCGCGGCTATCATGCGGTCCTGGATCGCTACGTAGCGATCAAACTGCTGCATCCCTTCCTGGCAGACGATCCGGAATTTAAAGACCGCTTCGAAAAAGAAGCACGCAATGTTGCCAGGCTAAAGCACCCCAACATCGTCCAGGTATACGACTTTGAGTACGATTCCGAGGGCGAAAGCTACTACATGGTGATGGAGCTGATCAACGGCCCCACCCTCAAGGACCGGCTGTATGATCTGCAAAGCAGCGGCGGAAACGTCCCTATCAACGAGTCGGTACGGATCGTGAAGAACGCTGCCGAAGCGCTCGCCTACGCGCACCAGCGCAGCATGATCCATCGTGACGTCAAACCGGCCAACCTGATGCTGGACGAGGATGGGCGCGTCGTGCTGACCGACTTTGGCATCGCCAAGATCGTCACAGGCACGCAGTTCACCGCCAGCGGTGGTATGATCGGCACGCCCGCCTACATGGCGCCCGAACAGGGCCTTGGCGAAGCGGGGGATGAACGCTCGGATATTTACTCCCTGGGCGTGATCCTGTTCCAACTCATCACCGGGCGGCTGCCCTACGATGCCGACACGCCGCTTGCTATCATCCTCAAGCACCTGAACGAACCTATCCCTGTGCCAGGTGAGCTGGTACCAGACCTCTCCAAGGACCTGGAAAACATCATCTACAAGGCGATGGCCAAAGAGCCGGGTGAGCGCTACCAGACGGCAACCGAGCTGGCCTATGATCTTGACCGGCTGGACGATACAGGCCACCACCAGCCGATGTACGATACACCGCGTGTGCCATCGTTTGAAGCCACACCGCCCATGCCACGCGAGCTTACGCCGTCCATGCCGCCGCCCGTTGAGCCATCCGCCCAGCCGGTAATGACTGCGCCGCCGCTGCCCGACATCGCAGCGCCTGCCCCGGCAGCTCAGCCCGGCGCGCCCGGACGTCTACACCCGATCTGGACACTGGCCCTGGTCGCCGGGATAGCTGCGATCATCGTGCTGGCGCTGGTGTTCTTCGGAAAAGGCGACACCACGTTCGGGGAATTCCTGGGGCTGGGGGATAACGACACTAATACGCCGCTGCCGGCAGAAACAGGCCAGGGAAGCCTGACACCTGCCACAATCACGCCCGATGCCACACTGACAGCCGGTGCAGCAGTTGCGCAGGTGCCTGACACGCCAACCGCGACGGCGACGGCGACGTTCACCGAAACACCAACGCCAACGTCGATGCCAACCTACACCGTGACACCATCGCCTACGCTGACGGCGACATTTACCGAAACGCCCTTGCCCACACCAACCCTCACGCCCACGCCCAACCTGACGGGGACCGCGCTGTCCGTGTTCTTTGAAACGCAGGCAGCCGCATCGCCCACACCTAACCTGACACAGACCATCGCAGCGTGTGACTTTGAGTACATCGTAGTGGAACCCGAAAACTACAACGCGCCGCCGCCGATCAGCGACACCATCAATCCACGTCTGGTCAACTTCAACCAGAATTTCGCCTTCGAACTCGTGCTGCGCAACACGGGGAGCTGCCCCTGGCCCGAAGGTGTCCGCCTGACCTATAACCCCGAACTGACCCGGCACCCCGAAGAAGCCGTCGACCTGGGATCGCTTGAAGCTGTGTGCGGCGAGGGCGAGATGCGCCCTGGCACAAACTTCGCCGCCCAGGCACAATCAAACTTCTATTTTACCGGCACGGTCGGCGTGATGGAAGATTCGCAGTCGCTGATGTTCACGGGCACTGCACCCGATCATTTTGGCTGCTACTTTGGCGTCTGGGACCTGCTTTATCCCAACAGCAACGTGTCCATTGGCCGCCCGCTGCTGCTGACCATCCGCGTGTGGGGCGGCTGAGCGGCTGTTCCTGCATCCGGCAGTCAAAACAAATCAGCGCCCTACCCTGCCGGATAGCGCGCTGTTGTGTGTTGTCTTCTTGTTGTGCTGTATTTTAGCTTTGATCTTCGACCGGGATCGCCTGCACTACCATCCGCTGTGAGAACACCCCGTAGGATTGATCCCACTCGGTACAGGTGATCAGTGTCAGGGTTGGGCCGTTGGTGGGCGCGGTCACCGTCCAGTCATCCAGATCAACTTTGTGTACGGTTGTTACTACAAACTCACGCTCAATATCGCCCTCGATCACGATGATCTCGTCGCCCGGTTCCAGGTCGCCTAGTCCCCAGAACGGGCCGGGATTGTGAAAACCGAGCTGGACGTGCGCCGCCAAAACGGTATTTCCCCAGGACGAGTCCATCCACGTCGTACCTTCCAACCAGCCCACATAGTACCCTAACCCGCTGACATCCCACTGGCGATCAACAATCGGCAGGTTGATGATCGGGACCGGGAATTCAAACTGCTCGCCCAGCTTGGGGATCAGCAGCGAGCGCGGACCGGCAGGTGTCGGCAGTACATAGGGCGTGGGAGTGGGCGGGAACACCCACTCCACAGCCTCTTGAGTCTCGACAGGTCCAGCTTCCTCGGTAGCCGCCTCGGTTTCGGCAGGACCGGCGGCTTCGGATGTTTCGTCAGCCTGTCCCACCGCTACCGGCGTTTCGGTAGCTTGCACGCCCACCACTTCCGAGGGTTCTTCCGCCTCCTCCTCACCGCGCGACAGCAGCAGCGCCACCGCCACCACCAGCACTAACAGCGAGATGAGCACAAACGCGGCGGCCAGCATCACCCGGCGGTTGGATGGCTGGGCGCTCATCAAGATCATCAGCGCTCCAATCATCACCACGCCCAGCACGCCCGGCCAATGACCCGATCCCGGCTGCACATTCACGCCGGTGGCGGGCAGCCCGCCCACATCGGGGCCGATGTTGACATTCGCCTCCCCGCAGACTTCCGTGCCACCGTCACGCATCGCGCACGCGGTGTTCGTGATCGAGGCCGGTGATTCCACGTCCGGGTTGACCGTGGTATTGATCGTCACCGTCACAATCTGGCCGGGGGTCAGCGAGCCGGTAGTCACCGTGATCAACTGCCCCTCGACGATGGATGCTCCGCTGTCGGACGATGCCGAGTTCAGCGTCAGCGAGGGCGGCACGGCGTCTTTCATCGTGACGTTTGCCATCTCGTTGGTCGAGCCGTTGCGGATCGTCACCGTCCACGTGATGGCGTCGCCCGGTTGCGCCGTCTCGGCGCTGGCCGACTTGGACACTTCCGGCTCGGTTGCGTCCGGGTCGAGTGTGTCGGGATCGACCGTTGCCGACGGGGTGCCTGTACCGGCGCTGGTCACCGGTGTTATGTTCAGACTGGCCGATCCGGTGGCTTGCTCCGTGCCAGCAGTTGTATTGGCGATCACCGTTACCAGGAACTGGTAGGCACTGGTCTGGTCTTCTTCTTTCGCCAGGACGCCAACAGCCTGTGCCCCCGTTGTCAACGGCGACGTGTAGTTGAGCGTCAGCGCACCCGTTTGCGTACTGGGCCGCGCGCCGCTGCTGGCCAGTACAATGCCGCGCCCGTTTGGTCCAGCCGCTAATGGGCTGATCTGGTACGTTGCTTGCAGGTTGGTCAGGCTGGCGGAACCGGTGTTCGTTACCCGCACGGTGAACGTGACCGTCTGGCCAACCACCGGTGGGGTCGGTGATACTTCGATGGTCACACCGATGCCGGCGCTCTGGATGATCAGCTCGGCCATATCGTCATTGTGAGCCGTATACTGATCGAGCAGATCGTTGGTTTCGAACGCGTTGGTGAAGTAGCCACCTTCGGCCACCATCTGGTGCGTCACCGATGTATCGCCTTCCAGTACCACGTACTCACCCGTGACAAAGATCGCCGTGTCTCCGGGGTCAAGCACCGTGTCTGCAATATCCGCGCGGAGCGGTTCGAGCAGATCGTTCAGGAAACGATCCTCGATGGTGTTGCCTTCATCGTCCAGCGCGCTGATGGTGAGCGTCAGGTTGCATGAACGCAGGTTTTCCATATTCTCGTCGGCCAGCGCACAACCCAACGGGGACGCGCCCTCGTTGGTCAGCGTGACCTGGTAGGTCACCGTGTCATCCGCCCTGACGGACACGCTCTCGCCCATCTCGCCGCCGTTCGCGCTGACCTGCAAGTCCAGTCCAAGCTGGAGATCCGCCAGCGGCATCGTACTCCGCACGACACCGTTGATCGTCTCCCCGTTCACCTGACCGCTCGCACGGATGGCGACATCCGGGTCCAACCCGCCGGTATCCAGGTAGCTGTCCAGGCCAATTGGCGGCGTGTACTTGCACGTCACCGTTACCTGCTGGCCGGGATCAAGCTGTGCAGGCAGGGCGTCGCCGGTGTGCTCGCAGGTGGTTCCATCGGGCACATCAGGAATATCGACGGCCACGGCATACGCCGGGTTATCGATCACCTGCGAGCCTGCATTGTGCAGCGTGAAGACGACATTCACTTCTTCGCCTGTACGCGCCACATCCAGCCGCACAGTATTGCCGTCCGTATCCTCGCGGTACTGCGCGATCTCGACCAACTGCACGTCGAGCGCTGCATTACCCAGCAAGACATCCACGCTGACCGAGTCTTCATCTACGACAACCCCGTCTACCAGCACCTGGGCCGTATTGTCATATGTTGCCTGGGCGTAGGTTTCCGGCAGGGTTACGCTCGCTGTCACGACATGCTCGCCCGGTGTCAGGCTGGCATCGAGCGTTGTATCGAACAAAACCGCATCATCCACCAGCGTTACATTGTCCACCACTGCCGTGCTCAGGTTCGTCACGGTAAAGGTGTAGGTGATGGTGTCGCCCGGTTCAACCGGCCCGGCTACATTGGCTTCCTTGATCAGCTCAAGCAGTTGGACCGTCACCGTTGCCCGCGCTGTATCCATGACCACGCCGTCCACCAGCACCCGCGCCGTGTTCACATACTGCGAGTCGGTGGTATCCGTCGGAACCAGCAGCGTGCGCCGGACTATGCGCTCGCGGTGGCCTTCCAGCGTGTTGATGGCGATCGGATTATCCAGCAGTAGATTGTCCGTAAGCTGGACGTTTTCCAGCGTGCCGCCGCTCAGGTTGTGGATGGTGAAGGTATACTCAACCTCATCGCCGGGCCGCGCCGTGTCGGTGCTGGCTTCCTTGGTCAGCTCGACAAGCTGGACATCGATGGTCGCCGTATCGGTATCCATCAATTCATCGCCCGCGTACAGCTCGGCGGTATTGTTGTACGTCGTCTGCGTATAGCCGACCGGGACCGTCGCGCTGCCGGTGACTCTAAACTCGCCGTTTGCATCCAGTTCGGTTTCCGGAACACTGTCGAAGGTAGCGCGGCTGTCTTCCAGCCGGATATCACTGATTGCCGTCCCGGTCGGGTTCCTGACGACAAACCGGTAGCGCACCGTATCGCCCGGCTGCACCGGTCCATCGGTGAGCACCGTCTTGGTCAGGTTAAGCTGCGGCTCGGCCACGTCGATTGTCGCCATAGAGGTATCGATCACCACGCCGCCCACCTCGACCGTTGCTGTGTTGATAAACGGACCGGCCTCGGTTCCCACCGGGATCGTCAGGCTGCCGGTCACCGTAAAGTCAGCGCCTGCCGCCAGTTCGTTTGGCGGCTGCGTGTCGAACGTGACAGCCGGGTCATCTATCAGGGCGATGCTCGACACCGTTGACCCCGTCAGGTTCTCAACGGTGAAGCTGTACTCAACCACGTCACCCGGATACACCGGCCCAACAGTCGTGACCGTCTTGGTCAGGTCAAGCAGCAGGGCTGCCACTTCGACCGTTGTACTGGCCGTATCCATAACCACGCCGTTGACCAGCACCTGCGCGTTGTTCACAAACGTCGCGCCTGTATAGTTCGCCGGGATCGTCACCCAGCGGCTGAACGTTGCCGGGTCACCCGGCTGGAGTGTGCCAACGTTGATCTGCCCGGCAGCGATCTGGTCATCTTCGATCACGACGCCGCTGATCGCCGACTGGCTCAGATTGGTCACAGTGAAGACGTAGCGAATGTCCTGCCCCGGCTGCACAACCTCGATGCCACCTGCGACGCTCTTTTCCAGGTCAAGCAGTTGCACATCGATGGTCGCGCTGTCAGTGTCCATTTCCACGCTGTCTACGTACACTGTGGCCGTGTTTTCGAACGTCACGCCGTCGTAGTCAGCCGGAACCGTCGCCGTCTGGCTGATGGGCGGGTTTGTGGTTGCGCCACCCGCCAACGGCGGAACCAGGATCGGATCGGGGCCAAACAGCGGGTCCTGGATCGTGATATTGGTCATGGTGCCGGTGCTCAGGTTCTCAACGCTCAACGTGTACTCAACCTCATCGCCCGGCTGGACCGGCCCGGCAGTCGTGACCGTCTTGGTCAGTTCGACAAGCTGGATCATCACCGTCGCCGATGCGCGGTCCTGTTCCTCACCGCCCACCAGCACCCGCGCCGTGTTTTCATACACCGGTTCGGTCTGGTCCGCCGGGATCGTCAGCGGCACAATGACAACTGCCTCGTTGCCCGGTGCCAGCGTCGGAATATCGGCTATCCAGGTGTACGGCGGGTCTTCCAGCGTAACAGCTTCGTCATCGCCCAGCGTTTCCGTGCTGAGATTCCGCACGCGGAACGTGTAGTTGATCGTGTCGCCCGGCTGCGCCCGCTGCGTGGTGACTTCCTTCGTCAGCGATACCGAGGCCGTTTCGTCAACAATCGCCACCGAAGCCGAATCCGTGTCCTGGTATTCCTCGCCGGTATCGTCGCCGGTGGCGGTGACCGTCACCGTGTTGGCAATCGAGTCTGGCGGATCGGTTTCGGATACCCCCAGCAATCCGGTCATGGTGAAGCTTTGACCGGGCTGCAAGATATCCGGCGGTGCGGGTGACAGGGTGATCATCGGGTCATCTACCTGGAAGTCCACCAGCGCTTCGTCGGAGATATTCGTTACTTCGACCGTGTAGTAGATCGTATCGCCAGGGTTGGCGATGGTCGGGTCAGCTTCCTTGATCACGACCACGCCGCCCGTCACAATCGCGACTTCAGCCGTGGCTGTATCGAACACTTCCACGGTATCCGGTCCGACCTGCTCAAACGCATGAGCGTACACCGCCGAAACCAGCGGCCCCGGCGCAGCAGCCGTCACCGTGCAGTACACCGTGACGCTGGCATGGCCTGCCAGGATGCGGTCCGGCAGCGCCGTAAGCAGGTAACCATCCAGCGCCGGACAGATCGGATCGGTCAACGTCAGGTCGGTTAGCTGCTGGTCGCCCAGGTTGGTGACGGTATAGGTAAACGTCACGTCTGTACCATCGAGCGCATACCAGCGGTCTGGCTCGGTCGATACAACCAGGTTGCCGTTGGCGATGTACACCGTCGCGGTAGCCTCAGCCGTCAGCGTCTGCAAGCCATCCTGCGCCGTGACCGTCACCGTGTTAGTATACGGGTCGTCGTCTTGCGCCGTGATCGTCCGCACGGCTGTGCGAGTCACCACCTGATCCGGCCCCAGATAACTCGGCCAGTCATCGCTGAACACGATGTTTGGATCGCTGTCAACGACCGTCAGGTAGTTCAGGCCCACATCGCCCATATTTCTGACTTCGTAGGTATACGTGACGTTTTCGCCAATCGACGCGATAGGTGTACTGGTGAGCTTACTCACGGATAGATCGGACGTCATGATCTCGATGGAGTACGACGCCGAATCCGACACCGGGACACCGCCTTGTGTACCGGCGGCGTTGGCCGTGTTGGTCAGCGGCGAGTTATCCGCCAGCGAGATCGTGTATTCGAACTGGCACGTATCGTTTGACGTGCCGGGAGCCAGGTCTATCGGCCCGCAGATCGGGTTTGCGCCATTTGGACTAAGCGGATCGGTGATGTACACATCGTCAATCGCCGCGCCGCTCGCGTCAGTGTGCGTGATCGTCAGTTCGTACCGCACCGTCTGCCCCACCAACGCCTGCTCGACCGGGTCACCTGTGCCGGTGTTCACCGACACTTTGGTCAGTTGCAGATCGCTGGTGACCAGGTTCAGCGTGGCCGTGGCCGTATCGCTCACCGTGGTAGGCAGGGTTGTCACCGTTTCGCCGCTGGCCGAAACCGTGTTCTGTACCGGATCGGTCGCGCCCGACGGAACGGTGTAGGTATACGAGAACCACAGTTCATCATCTTCCGACCCGTCATCGTTGGCCGCCAGCACACCCGTATCGCCCGGCCAGACGATGGTGTCAAACGTGCTGCTCGGCACCAGCGAGTCACTCAGCGTGATGCCCTCGACAGCAACCGGGCTGAGGTTGTGCAGGTAGATGTAGTAGGTCACGACATCCGGTTCTGCGTCGTTAGTATTCACTGCGTTCGTGCATGGAACAGGCGGGTATACGCCTATATCCGCTTCGTAGCAGACATATTTCTCAATCTCAATCGCCGCTTCCTGGATGTCTACCGTCGCCTGGGCCGTGTACAGCACCGTCACGCCGCTGGTGGCGTAGCCAGTTACGGTGACCGTGTTGACATATGGGTCATCGTCTTCGGTGCTCAGAATATGGATGTATTCGTATTCGTACACCTCACCTGGATCGAGCGTGCCGGTATCATCCTCCTGGGGATCGTCGCTGTCCGGGAAGCCATCTTCGACAACGACTGCCCCGGTGCCCATTGCCGCGTCCGCGATCACCAGGCTTTCCATCGGCACATCACCGACGTTCTCAACAACCACCGTGTAGGTGACCGGCGTGCCGACCGGCGCCGACGGCACCGACGCCAGCTTATCGACATCCAGCCCTTCTTCGCGGATGTCGATCGTGGCCGATGCACGGTCGTGCACGGTGCTGTCTGGCGCTGCGATGGCTTCGATATCAACGATATTGGTATATTCGGCCTGGTCCCAGGTGCCGGGCACCGTCACGGTGATGATGCCGCGAATCTGCTCGCCGGACAGCAGCCCACGAACGGGATCATACGGATCGCCTGATACCGGGTTGGGGTTGCCAAATTCATCATACGGCGTCGAGCCATACGTGAACGGGCAGAGGGCCGGTGTCTCACACACCTGATCCAGATAGATCACCTGGTTTTCGCTCACATCCGTCAACACCAAGTCCGTCAGCGTTTCAACCGGTCCACCCGTGTTGCGGATTGTGATCCGGTATTCGACTTCCTGGCCGGGTGCCGCAGCATAAACCAACGGCGTCTTCACAATGCGCACGTTCGGCTGCAAGATGTCCACCGACTCGGTCGCCTCGCCCTCCACATCGGGCAGCGGGTTGCCGTGCTCGTCGGAGATCTCGCCGATCACCACGACCGTATTCAGGAAGGGGTCCAGCTCCGGTTCGGCGGCAAGCTGCGCCTCGTCCGGCATGATCAGCGTGTAGAAGATAAACACCGATTCGCCAAACGGGTCCAGGTTGCGATCAACACCCTGCTGATCCATGAGCTGATCCAGGGTCGCCGGGTCTGCCGGATCGTGGTACAGCTCGTAGCGTATATCGGTTGCCGTGATGTTGGATACCGGGATCGACCCGATATTCGTAACCGTGATCGTATAGTCCACTGCATCGCCGGGACGCGCCACGTTCGGCACGGCGGTCTTGCGCACCAGCAGTTGGCTGGGCGCAATCGGCACCGAGGCGCGCGTGCTGTCCTCGACCGGCGTCCCGTCTAGATCACCCGACACCGTCGCCGTGTTGACCAGCGGGTCCGGATCGGTCGCCTGGACGGTATAGGTATAAGTGTAGGTTGCACGCCCGCCGCCGGGACCCAATACCCCTTCCTGGCCGCCTGCGTTGTTATCCGACCAGTCAAACAGGCTGAGCGGGATCGGGCTGGGGGCGCCGCTGCGGAACGCATCGGTCACTTCATCGATAGTGATGTCCAGGCTGTCGTTCTGGTTTTCGATCACGATGGTATATATGATCTCTTCGCCCACAAACGCGATCGTCGGCGAATGCAGCTTGGTGATCAGCAGGTTGACGCCTCGCAGGTCCAGCGTCAGTTCATCGTGCGCGTACATCTCGATGTCCTGCCACGTTATCCCGGTAAGCTCTACAACGTTCACCAGCGGATCGCCCATCGCGCGATCAAGCGAGACCGGCCCGTAGCAGAATTCGACCGACTCCCCACCAAACATCTGGCGCGGGCCGCGCGGCGGATCGTGTACCGGCAGCCCGGCGATCTCCGCTTCAAAGTCCGCCTGGAGCACTCCCTCGCCCAGCAGCGGGTCTTCGATATAAAGCTCGTCCACCCATGTAGCTGTGCCGCCTTCGTTCTCAACCAGGAAGCAGAATTCAACCTGCTGGCTGGTGTCGACAACCACCATCCCGTCTTCTTCTGGCAGTGGAACGGTTTCACCGTCATAACGCACCGACTTGGTCACGCTGATATCGGGGTCCTGCAAATCCACCGCTACGGTGATGTCCTGGGTGACCTGCTGCACACCGCCTTCCGGCAGCAGCACATAACCGGTCGCCGTCGCCGTGTTCACCAGCGGGTCCGACGCCGTCAGCGGCACATCATACGCCACGTCCTCCAGCACGAAACTCTGGCCGGGCGCCAGATCAACCGGCCACCCGGTTAGCCCTGGGATCAGATCACCGACCAGGCTATCCACCATCGTGATCTGAGCCACGGCATACGGGCTGACATTCGTGATCGAGTAGTCATAGTAGATGCGCGTGCCGGGGATTGCCAGCGACGTGTTGGGAATCTTGGTAAGTTGCAGCGGGCTGCCTGTATAGACAGTCGCTTCCCACCACGTCAGGAACGTTACCTCCGGGTCGGTCGGATCGGGGAACTCAGCCGTAACGATATTGACCAGTTCGTCCGGGTCGTCTTCCCGCACAACGCGCGTCAGCGTCGTTTCGAGTTCTTCGCCCGGCCCCACCGTACCTGTCGTTTCGGTTTCATCTATCGTCCCGTCTCCGTTGTAATCCAGCGGGACAGGGTTGGGCTGCAACAGGCTGTCCGTAACGGTTACCTGGTAGTAGCGGTAATCCCCCTGAGATGTATCGTCGTTCTCTTCGGTCACGTTAACCACGTAAATCCAGTACTCAACCTCTTCCCCGGTAAACGCGATGTAGGGATCGGGAATCTTGATGACTCCGATCGGGCTGTACAGGAAGTACTGGAACGTTTCAACACACTCCGACGTACCAGACGTCTCGCTGAAGGAAGCTGTCACGGTTGTGCCCATAAAGGCGCAGCCGCATTCGCTGTAGTATTCGTTGGTGATCTGCTTGGGGTCCAGGTTGGGGAACGTTGCCGTTTCGCCTGCACCCAGCTCAAAGGCCGAACCAGGCCAGTTCACCGGCACTTCGCCGCCATCATAGAACAGTGTGTCGTAGATGTGCAGGTCACTGATGGTATCCTGGCTGACGTTTGTCAGGGTGATCTCCCACTGGAGCCACTCGCCCAACACGTCATCCGGGTCGTCATCCAGGTTGGTCACCGTCGCTTGGATATCGATCGGACAGCCTATATCAACCACATGATCATCAAACCCGGATACAGGAATCTGGTTGTCGCGCACACCGTCTACATAAAAGATATTGACCAGCGGGCTTGGTGTGGCCTCGACCGATGGAATGATAAACACGCCGACAACCATCTGCTGCGGCGGCAGAATGCCGGGCGTGCCGCCTGCCTGCCCGTTTTCATCCGGCCACACGCCAATTTGATCGGTCGAGATGCCGAAGTCCGAGTGCAGGATTCCGGCAGGTCTTGGTATGTCATACCCCGCCAGTACATCATCCTGGTAACTGGTGATGGTCAGCGTTTGTGTTCTCGACAGGTTCTGGATGGTAACCTCGTAGCGCAGCGGTTGCCCGGCAATACGTTGGACATCGCCGTACTTGTTCACATTAACCATTGGAACAAGCTGGACATCAACCGAGTCGTTCGCCAGGGCCGTATGCCCGCTTGCGTTGGCGACTACCCGTGCAGTCATGGTCAGCACATCACCCTTGATCCCGATATTCGGCTCGATTTCGTATATAAACGAACTGGTTTCGACGCCGCCAATCCCTATCGTGTCAAAGTACCCGACCTGCAAGTAGCCATACGGATCGCCCGCGTCAGGCACCAGCATGTTATACAGGCGCACATCGGTCAGCGTCGCGCCGGACACATTGGTAATCGTATAGTAGAATGTTTCTGCATCACCGATCACCGCCGTTCCAGGACCTTGCAGTTCGAGTTCAATATCCTCGGTTGCCACATCGACCGTAACCGATGTCTTGATGGCAACGTCTTTGCCCTGGTTATCGGTCGCGTACAACGTAACCTCGGCCACAAACGGATTCGCCTCAACATCCTCTGGCGCGATAAACGTGTAGGTGAATGTACCGGTAGTGCTTTCGAATGAGGCGATGGTATCAACGTTCAGGCTAAAGGGGATATCGCACACCGGCGGTACTTCTCCGGCACGGTGCACGATGCAGTAGGTAGCCGCCAGGTCCTGGAGCGTGATTGCGCCGACATTTTGCGCGCCAAACCTGAAATCGACCGCTTCGCCGACAAATGCCACGCCGTCCGCGCCAACCTCGGCGATCAGTTCAGTATTGACCTGGGCGTCCGACAGGTCAAGGATCACGCTGGTCCGGTCGGTTAGCTCATCAACACCCTGGCGACCCGATACTTCAAAGATCATGTGCAGCGGGTCTTTGTCCACGCCCGTCACCAGGTAGGTAGTGATGGCGGTGGCGCTCTCGCCTGCCTCCAATTGGCCGGGAGTGCCTCCTTCCGGCCAGGTCAGCGACAGCCCAACGATCACAGGTGTTTCGCCGCCGGTATCCGGGTCGAGCCGCAGTTGATCAACCGACACATTGGTGATCAACCCGGCGGACTTGTTGGTCACCGTGATCTGGTACACAACTTCATCACCCCGCAGCACGGCGGGTGTAGCCGGTTCCAGCACGTCTACAACGATGCCGATTTCCGGGTTGACAATGTCTACCGTCACCTGGCTCTGCCCGTAGATGCGCCGGTTTCCGTCTACTGTACCGCGTACCCGCACGGTGCTGACCAGCGGATCACTGTCGGTCGGCGGTCCCTGGACCACGTAGTCCCAGGGGTCCGAGTGCCATGTCGCGCCGCCAAGCAGGGATGTTGGGTTGATGGCTGGCGCGGTGCCCACCGTCTTGAGCAGGGGGGCAAGCGGCGCGTATTCCAGCCCTGTGATGGTCATCGTACCACCGTTGTGAAGCTCCAACCGGTAGCGCACCGTCTGGCCGACTTCGATCTGAGTAATCGGATCGCCAGTAGCCGGGTCTTCCGCAGTCAGGGTAACTGTCAGTGCAGAATCGGCAATATCTACAGACGCGGTTGCTGTGGCGTCAACCTCTCCGACACCCTCTGCCGCGCGGCCCGTCACTTCGACAATGTTGGTCAGCGGGTCCTGGCTGGTTGCCGGTACGGTGTACGCCGTCGTCACGCTCAAATCCCCACCGACCGGGATAACAGTGTCCGGGGCGATGTAGATGAACCCGGTCAGGCTGTCGTCAATCGTGATATGGTCCAGCGGTACATCGCCGGTATTTTGCACGACAATTTCATACGTGATCAGGTCGCCTGCCTGCGCCGGGGGCTGGACAACGTCGGTGCCGCGCCTGATATCCAGAACGGTCTTCACCACGTCGATATCCGGCTGTTTGATGTCCACACGGGCGCTGACGGCCTCAACAGTCAGGGACAGGCCGCCGGTGTCCGTCGCCGTGACATCGCCGGTCAGTTCAAAATACTCTGGGACTGGATCACTAGGCATCGACACATTTTGAACTGTACAGAATGCCTGTTGTCCAAATGTAAACTGCCCGCCCGGCAGCGGATTCGGCGGTTCAACCGGCGGATCCTCGACCAGATACCAGCTTCCAATGCCATCACACACCGTCAAACCGCCGGTCGTATCGATAGCCGAGATAATATTGCCGGGACGGTTGTTTTCGATGGTGATCGTGAAATCAACCTGCTCATCCGGCGCCGCCTGGTAAGGTTCGTCCAGCAGCGGCACAAACGACACCACGTTGAACCCCGGCCCCAGGATGGTGATCTCGCCATGCGTGTGAAAATCCACTACGTCGTTTGGCGGGACGCCGCCTACATACGGGTTGGTTTCGGCCTCGGCTGCGCCGGTAGTTCGGGCCATCAGGTTACCGTTCAGCCCGGAGGGGATAATGTACGTCACGGTTGCCCAGGCAAAATCGCCGTCATTCTCCAGCACGCCCGGATCACCTGGGAATACCAACGGAACCGAGATCAGGGTTTTGGCGTCGGGATTTCCCGTCCCCCAAAATACGATTTCTGCCTGCACATCGGAGAGTATCTCTACCGGAATACCGCAGTCTGTGGTCGAGTTCTCAATCACCGTCAGCCACAGCAGTTCATCACCGGGCTGGTGATCGGATGTATCCAGCGTCATGCCGTAGTTGTCGGCAATGGTGCCCGGCGGGCCACCTGCCGGTGGTGGATCGACGATAAGATACGAGTTCACGTAAATCTTGCATGGATCACGGGCACCGCTGGGCAGACTCAGAACAGCACCGCCGTCGGGTGCAGCAACCGATCCTGTCACTGTCGAACCAGGTGCATCCAGCAGGCTGTCAACTGCCAGCGCTACCGGCACCTGACCCAGCAGCAGAATTGCTATCACCAGAAAAACACGAAACCCGGGAGTCATTTTATTTTTCATGAGGAACTCCTATGATTTCGGATAAAATAAAATCCGATCCCCAAATACGAGGGTTGATAAAACACAAAACGAAGCAGACCCAAAAAGCATACTGCCCCTATGATTAAGGTACCATAAACGCGCTGTTATGAATGTGAATTTCGTAAATTCGTTACAAGATATTAACACTTGGAACGTTTCACAGCGCACGATACACGGCTAACAATCGTGTTGCAGCGGGTAGCCACCTGTATTGCGCTTGACCAATAAACCGTGCTCGTGCCGATAACGTCGCCCGGTATGCCGGATCGACCAATCGGCCCAAGGCTTCCACTGTCGCGTCAGGCGTGGGAAAATCCATCACCACTCCGCAGTTTTCCCGCTGCACTACGTCTGCGATTTCCCCGACGGGCGTTGTTAGCAGTGGTCGCCCTGCTGCCAGGGCGTAAAATGCCAGGTTTGGCATGAAGTACACGCTCGACGGGTTTGTTACCTGCAATCCATAATACACGACATCGGCAGATGCAACCACTGCCCCGACATCATCCAGCGGTACCCAGCCCAGCGCCCGAATCCGGTCACAGGCTGCCGCCGCGGCATGCACCGCTGGCAGGTCCGGCCCCTCTCCGCCCACAACACACCAGGCGTTTTCCACGCGCGGCACTGCTTCCAACAGCGGGGTCAGCAGCCGGTCCGGCGTCAGTACGCCGACATACACCACCAGCAGCGCATCCTCCGGCACGCCCAGCGCCCAGCGTTTGGCCCGTCCCATCGCATCCAGCGCTGGCTGATCGGGCAGCGTTTGCGCGTTGAACACCACGCTCACACGCCCGCCCATCGCCCGGAAGCGCGCTGCCAGCCGTTCGCCCACCGTGATCACGGCGTCCGTGCGCGGGACCAGCCAGCGTTCCAATCCTTCCAACGTGCCGCTCAGCCGCCCGCCCAGGTTTGCCCGCACCATGCCGGGGTAATGTTCGTGCGAATCGTAGACCAGCGGCACGCCTGCCAGCCGGTGATACAGGTATGCAGCGGGCAGCGTATCAAAATCGTGCGCGTGCACAACATCCGGGCGTATACGCGCCGCTTCTTGCAGCATCCGCGTCCAGGCCAGCGGAATCGCGCGCAGCAGCCTGCGCCCGGTCCGGTATCCGGCAGGCACCTGCACCCGCGTGATCGTCACCGGGCATGGATCACCCGCCACCCGGTCCGGCCAATCCGCCAGCGCGGCGATCAACGCGTCCGGCACCGATTCAACCTCATGCGGATCAAAGCGCCGCTGCCGGTCCCAGGCGATCACCGTCACGCGGTACCCGGCCAGCGCCAGTGTATGCGCCTCTTTCTGAACGCGCAAATCCGGCCTGTAGCCGTTCGACAGCAGCATACACACGCGCGGACGATCTGCGGCCCGCGTCATGCCAGCACCTCCCGGTAAACCGCGTGCAGTTTCTTCACTTCAGCCTGCCAGTTGAAAACCTGTTGAGCTTCACGCACGCGCGCCCGGTAATCACGCTGCCCGTCCGGTGACAGCACCCGCCGCAGCGCGCCCGCGATAGAATCCGGATCGGCGGGATCGCACAGCGCGCCCAGTTCATAGCGCACGACAAAGCGCCGCAGCACCGGTAGTTCCGTCGCCACGACCGGCACCCCGGCGGCGATGGCCTCGTACAGCTTATTCGGCGGCGCGGCCCGCGTGTTGAGCGATCCGGTCCGCATCAGCACGGCGGCCACATCTGCCGCCCGGATCGTCATGGCCACCTGCTCAGGCATGACCGGCGGTACAAACAGCACCCGGTCCTGGATACCCAACCGCCCGGCCAGCGCCCGCAGCGCCTTCGCCGCGTCCCCCCGCCCCAGGAAGACCAGCGCGACATCCTCCGGCAGCCGGGCCATCGCCTGGACCAGTTCGGTCAATGCGCGCCGCCGATCGTCGATGAAACCGGTATGTACTACGATCCGGCGCC
Source organism: Anaerolineae bacterium (assembly GCA_016926875.1). Classification (GTDB taxonomy): domain Bacteria; phylum Chloroflexota; class Anaerolineae; order Aggregatilineales; family Aggregatilineaceae; genus JAFGNU01. Next base: position 21,118 of record JAFGNU010000070.1, read on the forward strand.
CTGCCCCGATCACCGTCCGCAGGTCAACCGGCGCGGGGGTGTTATCTGGCACCGGGTCCAGCGCGTTCTGGATCACGACCGGGCGCGGGATGCCGTACCAGCGCGCCAGCAGTCGCGCGCGTTCCTCCGACAGCGCCAGCACCGCGTCCGCCCGCCGCGCCAGAAACCCTTCCAGCCGCATAAACAGCGGGCGCGTCAGCCTGTGCCAGCCGCGCGCCAACCGGGACGTATAGCGCGCCTGGAACAGGTACAGTTCGTGCGCGTCATACACCAGCCGCGCCGGGCGCCGGAACAATCGCACAACAGAAAGCAGCAGCAGCGCGGGCAGGTCGTGGGCGTGGTAGGCGCGCGTTTTGATGCGGGCCAGCGCTCGCAGGATGTACGCCGCCTGGAAAACATGCCGCAGCCAGCGCCAGGGGCGGTGCAGCCCTCGGCCCACCCGCCCGTAACGCACGCGCCAAAGCTCAAAACCCTGGATCAGCTCGTGATCGGGCAGTGAACCATCCGCGCGCTGGGTGCCGATCACCAGCACGCGCCAGCCCGCCGCAGCCAGCGCCGCCGCCTCGGCTCGCACACGGCCATCAAACGACACGTCATTCAGCACCAGCATCAGCACATCACAGCGCTTTTGTTCAGCCGCACTTGATGAGGAATCCAAGGTTTGCAACCGTCCCTCCATCGCGGATGGTGTCCGCGTGCGCACGGCAAAAGTCGTCAAATGCGCTGGCAGCCGCCACGTCATGCGACGCCAGACAGCCACCCGCCCGCAAATAGGGCCACGCCTGCTCATACTCCCAGCGCATATGGCGGAACGTGTGGCGGCTGTCGTGCAGGAAAAAGTCGATTTCGCCCAGTTCGTCCAGCACGGCGGGCAGGATGGGCCGTTCCCCGCCAATCCGCGCCCACACCCGCTGGACCGGTCCCGGCAGTTCATCCACCAACCCCGCCAGCGCTGCCCCACCCGGCTGGAGCCGCAGTTCCCACCGCGCCCGAAGCCGCTCCGGGATCAGCGCGCCGTAGTGCGCCGCGTGCGGGCGTTCCAGGTCGATACTGATCAACCGCCCGCTGTCCTGCTGATCCAACGCCATCAGAATCGCCGCTGAGGATGCCCCGCTGGCCGCGCCGGTTTCCACGCATACCGCCGGACGTAAGCCGCATACCAGCGCGTACAGTGTCCGCAGATCGCGCGGATTCATCATCAAGCCGCCGCGTCCGTACCATGTCTGGCGGTCGGCAGCGGTCCACACGGGCGGCTCAAACCCTTCGATCCATGCTGCAACCGTGTCTGCTGGCTGCCCCGTCACACGGGCGATCACGTCGATGCGCTGCCGGTCCGTCTCCGGCCCGTTAAAAATCGCATCGGCGGCGCGAATCTGCGCCCGCGTCTTGTTGTGCGGCAGTCCGAGCCGCTGCCGCAGCCTGGACAGCGTATCCTTGACCTGCCCCTTGAACATATGGTCCAGCCCATCACGTATCGTTGCGCCTGCTATCTTAACCCCATATACTTCGCTGAGCGACTTTACCCTGTTCCTGCCGGGACTGACACCCATGATCGACCAGGGAGACATCCGGCCCACCCGCGCCGCCGCCATCCACAGCGCCGGTTGGGCTGCGTTTGGCAGCCTGCTGCGCTATGCGCTGGCGGGCATCACCACGCTGATCCTTACCCGCCTGCTGGACCCCGGCGATTTTGGGCTGGTGGCGATCACATACGCCGCCCAGGAATTGATCGCGCATGTCGCGCCGGTCGGCTTCCACGACGCGCTGATCCAGCGCCCCCGGCTGGACGATAGCGACCTGGATACCGCCTTTTGGAGCATCACGGCGCTGGCGGGCGGGTTCACGCTGCTGACGGCTGCGCTGGCCGTGCCGCTGGCGAACTGGTTCGACCAACCGCCGCTGGCCGCGCTGCTGGTTGGCATGGCGTTGGCGGCGCTGCTGCGCGCCCTGAGCTTTGTCCCGCGTGCCATGCTTGCCCGGCGGTTGGACTTCCGCACCCCGACGCTGGCCCGCGCGTTCGGGCTGGTTATCGGCGGTGTGTGCGCGATCCTGGTAGCGTCACTCGGCGGCGGCGCGTGGAGTCTGGTCGCCCACGTGGCCGTGATCAACCTGGTCGGCACGATCCTGATCTGGCGCGCGGTCGGCTGGCGGCCCGGCTGGCGGCTGTCCCGCGCGGCGCTGGGCTGGCTGTGGAGCTTTGCGCTCAGCGTGTCGATCTTCACCGTGCTGGTCTACGTGCGCGTCAACGCCGACGACCAGTTGATCGGTTTACGGCTCGGCCCGGACGCGCTGGGCTTCTACACGCTGGCCTATGCGTTCATGGCGTGGCCGACGCGCGACGTGGTCGGCGGGGTGGCGGTGGTGCTCTACCCGGTTCTGGCTCGCTTCCAGGCGGACCTGCCGCGCCTGCGCGCTGCGTTTCTCGAAAGTGTGCAGCTAACCACCGCGTTCACCTTCCCCACGCTGGCGCTGCTGATCATCACCGCGCCGGTGCTGATTCCCTGGCTGTTAGGCGAACGCTGGCAGCCGGTGGTGCTCACCGCGCAGATTCTGGCGCTCGGCGGCATACGCGATTCCACGATGATGCTCAACGGCCTGATCTACCGTGTGCGGGGCAAACCGCATCTGCATACACTGCTGGCGCTGTGTAATGCGGTCTGCTACGTGGTGGCGTTTGTGGTCGGGCTGGATTTTGGCATCGCGGGCGTGGCGTTCTTTTATGTGCTGGTAGGGCTGCTGCTGCACCCGGTCGCGTGGTGGCTGCTGCTGGATACGGCCAAGCTCTCGCCCTGGGCATGGCTGCGCGCCCTGCTCCCGGTTGTTAGTGGCACCGTGTTGATGTCAACTGCTGCCGTGTTGGCGCTGCACTGTTCGCGCTCAGTGTGGGGCTGGGGTGATAGCCCGGCGCTGATCGTCACCGGGATCACAGCAGGGACAGTGTATGGACTTTCGCTGTGGATTTTCACCCCTGTGGCGCTAAGGCGGGCGTTGGCGGCTGTCAGGGTATTGACGTTTAATGCGAAATGACTACACGAACAAACCAAACGCTAACACTCCCGTCAAGATCGCATCAGCCACTCGATTGCCAGCCGTCCGGAAAATCTGTACACTTTACCATTAGAATACCTATAACGCATAAACATCTCATCCGGGTCAACAAGGACGACACGATGCTTCCACGGCCTTTAAAACGAATACTCCCGGCTCGCCCGGCCTTTATCCTAGGTATTATGCTCGTTTTGCTGGTGCTCCCGGCGTTCCAGGCCGCGCCAGCCACCGCTCAGGGCGACCAGACGCACGTCGTCCAGAGCGGCGAAAACCTGTTCCGCATCGCGCTGCGATATAACACCACCGTCGAAGCGCTGGCCGCCGCCAACGGCATCGCAGACCCTACCCGCATCTACGCGGGCCAAACGCTGATCATCCCCGGCACAGCCCCCGCCCCTGCGGTTGTTGCCGAATCGGCCCCGGCAACCGTCACCAGCACTGCGCCGGTCTATCACACTGTCCAGGCCGGTGAAACGCTCGCCAGCATCGGGCGACTGTACGGCGTTGGCTGGCCGGACATCGCCGCGCAAAACGGATTGGCTAATGCGAACCAGATTTACGCCGGGCAGCAGTTGTTGATCCCCGGCACCAGCGCGCCCGGCACGGCGGCTGTTGCGCCGCCTGTCGAAGCAGCCCCCGCCGCACCGGCCCCCGCGACCGCTACCGGCGAACGCACGCACGTCGTCGCAGCAGGTGAACACCTGGCCGCCATCGCCCGTGCCTACGGTATTAGCTGGCCGACCATTGCCCGCGCTAACAACCTGGCCGACCCCAACCACGTCTACGCCGGGCAAACGCTCATCATCCCGGCCCAGGACGATGGCCAGGGCGGCTACTACGCGGACACGACCACCTGGACGCCTGTTGCCGCCGCACCGCCGACCATCCTGACCGGCAAGCAGATCGTGGTTGACCTCAGCGACCAGATCGTCTACGCCTACGAGAACGGGTCGCTTCTTCGCACAACCTACGCCTCAACCGGACTGCCCGGCACGCCGACCGTCCAGGGCGATTTTCGCGTCTATACCAAGTACACGTCGCAGTTGATGACCGGCCCCGGCTACTACCTGCCCGGCGTGCCATATGTGATGTACTTCTACCGCGATTATTCGCTGCACGGCACCTACTGGCACAGCAACTTTGGCAACCCGATGAGTCACGGCTGCGTCAACCTGCCTACCCCGGAAGCCGAATGGCTTTTCTACTGGGCCGACGTCGGCACGCCGGTTCACGTGCAGTGGTAGGCTGCCGCCTCATCACACATGCGCAAAAAACCGGGATAGGGTCGCTATCCCGGCGTTTTTTCTGGCTATGCAGCGCGGCTAGCCAGTCTGCGCCTGCGCGACCGCGCGCCCCTGCCGGAGCGCCGCGACGTTCTGCTCGATCACGGCCTCGCCCTTGCGTCCGAAGATCGTGCCAATCGCCGCTTCCAGGCTCTCCGGCGACAGCGGCATAAAAACCGACGCCGCCCCCAGCAGCACCATGTTGGACGAACGCTTGGCCCGCATCTCGGTGGCGATCCCTTCCGCGTCTACCAGCACCACGCGCGGATACCTCTCCAGCGTTGTGATGATCGTGCCCAGGTCCGGGTAATTCGGGATGTTCACAAACGGGTTGTTATCCGCGACAATCGTCCCCTCACCACTCAGGAACGGCACATAGCGCAGCGTTTCCATCGGTTCCATCGACAGCAGCATATCCGCGCTGCCCGCCGGGATCAGGTCCGAGTAAATCGGCTGGTCAGACAGCCGCAGATGGCTTTCCACCGCGCCGCCGCGCTGGGAAAGGCCGTGTACCTCGGCCTGTTTCAGGTGCAGCCCGTTATCCACCGCCGCGACGCCGATCACTGCTGCAATCGACAGCACGCCCTGCCCCCCTACCCCGCACAGGATCATGTCGTATTTCATGATGCCGACCTCCTCCGGCGCTTGGCCGTTTCGATGCACTCCCGGCGCGCAATGATAACCGACACGCCTTCATGCGCCAGTTCTTCGCGCATCACCGCGACGTTTGTATCGTGCTGGCGCGGCAGCGGCGTGATCAGCCGTATGTGCTCCGCCGGGACGCCAACTCCCTGCACGATCCCCTCCAGGTGGCCGCCGCCGGGGGCTGGCTGCCCGCCGGTCATAGCCGTTGCCAGGTTGTCCATGATGATCACGGTCAGCGGCGAATTCGCGTTCACCGCGTCCAGCAGCCCGGTTATGCCCGAATGGGTGAACGTCGAGTCGCCGATCACAGCCACCGTTGGCGTCAGCCCGGCATCGGCAGCGCCTTTTGCCATCGTGATCGATGCGCCCATGTCCACACATGAATTGACCGCGTTATAGGGCGGCAGCACACCCAGCGTATAACACCCAATATCAGAGAACACGCGCCCCTTGCTGTACGGTTCCAGCGCTTCGTTGAGCGCCAGGAACGTATCGCCGTGCGGGCAGCCGTCGCATAGTTTCGGAGGCCGCGCGGCGATGACGTCCTCCGGCACGTCGAACGTCCTGCTCCCCGCCTCCAAACCGAGCGCCCGCGCAACCAGCGTTGGATTCAACTCACCCGTGCGCGGCAGGGTCCCGTCCAGCCGCCCGTGAATGCTGCCCGCATCAAACGGGTAGCCGCGCAGCATGTCCTCGACCAGCGGCGCGCCTTCTTCCAGCACCAGGATCGCCTCGTTTTCCTCTACCAGCCGTTCAACCAGCCGCTTCGGCAGCGGGTACTGCCCGATCTTCAACACCGGGTACGGGCATCCAGCCGGGTAGTTTTCCCTCAGGTAGTTGTAGGCGATCCCGCACGCGATGATCCCCAGGCTGTTGTTATCGCCATCCTCGTAGCGTGTCAGGAACGAGCGCTCCGCTTCCGCTTCAAAATCGCTTTGCAGACCCAGCAAGCGCGTGTAACGCTGTCGGGACACAGCGGGCATCAGCACAAACCGCGTCAGATCGGCAGGCAGCTTAAGCGCGTTCTCCGGTATAGCATCCCCCCGCTCGATATCCGCCCGCGAATGTGACAGCCGCGTCGTGAGACGCACCATCACCGGCACGCTGTATTTTTCGGACAGTTCGAACGCATAAAACGGCAGGTTGTACGCTTCCTGCTGGTTGGATGGCTCTACCACCGGGATAAAGGCAAACCGGCCATAGGTGCGCGAATCCTGTTCGTTCTGCGACGAGTGCATCGACGGGTCATCCGCCACCACCACCAACAGCCCGCCGTTAGCCCCCGTGAAAGCCGCGTTGATAAACGGATCTGCGGCTACGTTCAGCCCGACATGCTTCATCGCCACCATCGCCCGCTTGCCCGCGTATGACATCCCCAGCGCCGCTTCCAGCGCCGTTTTTTCGTTGGCGGACCATTCACGATGTACGCGGCGTTCGGCAGCGTCCGGCGCCAGCCGGATATACTCCATGATCTCGGTCGAAGGCGTGCCGGGATACGAATACATACCGGACAACCCGGCGTCCAGTGCACCCTGGGCCAGCGCCTCGTTGCCCAGTGGAACGAATTTCGGCATCAACTATCCTTTCAGAATACTATGTCCCCAAACGGGACTTCATAACACCGCCTACCGCCATGCCTCGACAATGGTCGATAGAATCTTTTCCGGGCGTTCCTTAAAGAGCGTCTCATCCAGCGGGATACAGCCGTCCTCGCGTTCGCACAACGGGCGTCCACGTCCCGCGTCCATAAACGCCTGGATATTAGCCAGTGGCGTTTCGGGCGGCAGGTCGCAGCCCGTGCTCAGGATAAAGTTCGGATACGGCGCCATACGCTCGATCAGATCACGCGTGGTGGCATACACGCCCGCCGGGGTTTCATCGACCATGACTGCCGTTGGGCTTACATTGCCGATCAGCACTACGTCTTCCGGCACGTCGGCGGCAATCGCCGGTAGATCGACCAGCGAGTCCAGGCTGAGGCCCTGCGCGCCTGTTGCGATCATGCCATCGATTAGATGATTCGTGTTGCCGCAAATATGTAGAACCGGCTGCGCGCTCATCTTTTCGATGATCTGTTTCACATACTCACCGGAATACTGGCGGAACTGGCGCGGCGACAGCATGACCGCGCTGGGTTCCAAAATGGCAATAACATGCGCCCCTGCGCGCGCCAGCGCATTCGCATAGCGCGTGATCACATGGGTCGTCAACCGCAGCGTTTCGTGCAGCAAGTCTGGATTATCAATCGTTGCAATAGCGGCCTCGGTCGCGCCCATCATCAGCGCTGCCAGCGTATACGGACCGATCACATACCCGCCGCGCATCATGCTCAGGTGGCGCTGCATCATCCGCATCGTTTCGACAAACACGTGCAGCCGTCCGTCGGCCAGCACATCGATCTTATAAAACCGCCGCAGGTCTGCCTGCACTTCGACGACCGGGTACTCCACACTGGGCGACTCATCCAGCGGAAACCGCACGGGCAGCCCCAGCGCATTGGCTTCTACCGACAGGTCCATAAACGTGAACATACCGTCCGGTTGGAAACGCCGCACCAGTTCAAACAGCGTCCAAAACTGAACACTCCAGTTGAACTCATTCTGTTTTAACGACGATCCGTTAACCTGAATACCGGGGAACCCCATCAGCGGGATCACGGGGGGTCGATCGCGTGTTTTTACGATCTCGGCCAGGGATTGCTTAGCCATTGTACTTGATGCTCCTTACTTCCAGTACCATGCCGACATCAAGGGCCGGGGCCAACTACCAGCCCAGATCATCCACAAAAGCTGGCATAATGCCCAATCTGTGCCATCGATCCAGTATACGCCTGACGCAACCAACAGGTTATAGCAAGAGGATGTTTCTGGCTGTGCCAAACGGCACTTCTTATGATTTCCCGCAGCATACCCAACCGGATAAAAGCACGGTTGCCACGCCGCGCTGATTATGGGTAAAGTTACCTTTACCATTCTGGAGGCAACATGAAAATACTGCTACGCATCCTGGGTTACATCCGCCCCTACTGGGCAATCGCCGTTATCGTCTACACCTGCCTGATCGGGGTCACGCTGCTGACACTGATCACGCCCTGGCTGGTCGGCGTCGCGGTAGACACTGCGCTGGGCAACGAGACGGATTTTCCGCTGTACCCTGACGACTGGTCCGGCAAACAAACGCTGACTGCCACCGCCGCGCTGATCATCGCCCTGGCCCTGCTGCGGTCTGTGGTCAACTTCGGCCAGCGCTACGGCACCCAGTGGATCGGGCGCAAAGTCGCCTATGCTATTCGGCTGGACCTGTTCACCCATCTCCAGCGGCTCCCGTTTGCCTTTTACGACCGGACGCGCATTGGCCAGTTGATGAGCCGCGCCATCGGGGATGTGGATGAAATTCGCTTTTTTGCGGGCATCGTGATCGGCGATGTCATCAACCTGATCGTGCTGCTGGTTGGCATCTACACCATTATGTTTAGCGCCAGCGCGCGGCTGGCCGTGATCTTTGTGCTGCCGATGCCCGTTTTGTTTGTGGTTGCATACCTATTCGGCGTGCGGATCGAACCGTTCTTTGGCGAAGTCCGCAGCACACGCGGGGCCATGTACGCCCGCATTCAGGAGAATCTCTCTCAGATCGTGGTCGTCAAAGCCTTCGCCCGCGAGCAGTTCGCCCGCGAGCAGTTTGAAGACGACAACCAAAAAGTGTTGAATGCCTGGATCCGCCTGGCAAACCTGTTCACAGCCGCTTTGCCCACGATCTGGTTTATCGTGGGCTTTTTGACATTCCTGCTGCTCAGCATTGGCGGCAACTGGGTTATCGATGACAAGATCACATTCGGCACGCTCGTCGCGTTTAATGCCTACGTCGGGCTGCTCGGCCTGCCCGCCCACCGCTTGGCGTTCATGATCGACGTAACGGCGCGCGCCATCGCCAACGGCAAACGCATTTTCACCATCATGGATACCACGCCGGAGATCAAAACACGCCTGGGCGCAGTGAATCCGGGCGAGATCACCGGGCACATTACCTTTGACGACGTCTCGTTTGTCTACGCTGCGCGCGAAGACGAGCCGGAAGCTGAAGTGCTGTACAATATCGCGTTTGAGGCACAGCCGGACACAGTCACAGCGGTGGTCGGCACCACCGGCAGCGGCAAAACCACGCTGATCGATCTCATCCCGCGCTTCTACGATGTGACCGGTGGCCGCCTGCTGATCGACGGCTACGACGTGCGCGACCTGCCGGTTAAGCTGCTGCGCGCGCAGATCGGTTACGTGATGCAGAATACCTTCCTGTTCAACGCTACCATCAGCGAGAACATCGCCTTTGGCCGCCCGGACGCGGCAGACGACGAGGTCCGGCAAGCTGCTGCCGCCGCCCGTGCCCACGACTTTATAATGGAGTTTCCCGACGGCTACGATACGCTGGTCGGCGAGCGGGGCGTTACACTCTCCGGCGGGCAGCGCCAACGCATCGCTATCGCCCGCGCCCTGCTGATCAACCCGCGCATTCTGATCCTGGATGATGCCACCGCCAGCGTGGACAGCCACACCGAGTATGAGATCCGCCGGGCGCTGCAAACCCTGATGCAGGGCCGCACCACCCTGATCGTTGCCCAACGCCTGAGCACCGTCATGCACGCCGACCAGATCATCATGCTCGAAAACGGGCGCATCGTCGAACAGGGCACGCATGACGAACTGGTCCGGCTGGGTGGACGTTACGCGAACCTGTGGCACCTGCAAACCGACCAGGAAATCCCTGAAGAAGACATCCGGGGCATTGGCCGCTCTGACGACAAGGCCATCCCGCTCGAAGCACTGCCGTTCCCGGTCGAAGATCGTGGGACAGAAAAGCGCACCACCGCTGAGTTTGCCGCCGCCGTCTCCCAGTCGGACACGAGGAAGGAAAGCTGACTCATGAGCGACGAAAAACCCAAGCTCGAACGGCCTGTTTTCGAAACGCTCTTTCGCCTGCTGAACTTCATCGCCCCGTATCGCAGGCGCACGGCGGGCGTGGTAGTCCTGATGTTGATCACGTCCTCGGCGAGCCTGATCGCACCCGCGCTTGTCCGGCGTGCGATCAATGTCGGGATCGCGGAAAAAGACTCGTCAACCCTGATGCTCTACAGCCTGCTGTTCCTGGGCGTCACTGCCGCCGAAGTCGTGGGGCTGCGTCTCCAGGTGTACAACATGATCTGGATCGGCCAGCACGCCATTATGCTCATCCGGCAGCAAATCTACTACACATTCATCGGACTGGATTTTTCCTACTACGATCACAATCGTGTGGGCGATATGATGGCGCGCATCACCGAGGACAGCAACGCCCTACAGAACTTCATCACCTGGGCCGTCGTCAATACCATTAGCAATATCTTCACCCTGGCCGGGATCATAATCCTGATGCTGGTCTTCGACTGGTCACTGGCGCTGCTGACCTTCACCATCCTGCCGCCGATGTTTGGCCTGACCTTGTGGTGGCGCAAGCGGTCAACGGCCCGCTACCGGGCGGTGCGCGAAGCCGTCAGCGCTGTATCGGCCATGCTCCAGGAAAGCCTGGCCGGGATGCGCATTGTGCAGGCGTTTGTGCGCGAATACCGCGAAAAAGCGCGTTTTACCGACGTCGCCACCAACGAACTGCAAGCCAGCCTGCGCGCCGATTGGCTGGCATCGGTCTTTATGCCCGGTATTGATGTTATCTCCCAGATCGGCGTGGCAATTGTGCTCGGCGTTGGCGGGCTGCGCGTGCTGGATGGTGAACTCGACGCGGGCACGCTGGTGGCGTTCCTGCTCTACCTCGATCTGTTCTTTAACCCGATCCGCGACCTGGCAATGCGCCTGGATCAGTTCCAGGAAGCCGCCGCTGCGGGCGAGCGCATCCTGGCCGTTCTGGATACCGAGCCGCAGATCATCGATCACCCGGATGCACAGCCGCTCCCGGCCTTCGCAGGCGGGGTAGCGCTGCACGGCGTTTGCTTCTTTTATGAAAAGCCGCCGGAGAACGGCAGATCAGACGATGCAGCGACACCAGGCGATGACGCAGAAATCGAACCCGAAGAAAAAGAAGAAGCACCGGCCAACGTCCTGCACGACATCGAGTTGATCGTCAAGCCGGGGCAGACCGTCGCGCTGGTTGGCCATACCGGCGCGGGCAAAAGCTCGCTGGTACGCCTGCTGGGCCGCTTCTACGAGGCGCAGAGCGGGCAGATTCTCTTTGACGACGTCGACATCGCCACCGTCACGATCCAATCCCTGCGCGACCAGATGGCCTGGGTGCCGCAGGATACCGGGCTGTTCGCCACCACGATCTACGAAAACCTGCGCTATGGCCGCCTGGATGCCACCGAAGATGAGATCATCGCCGCCGCCAAAGAAACCGGCGCTCACGACTTCATCTCGCAGTTTCCGAAGGGCTACGAAACCGAGGTCGAAGAGGGTGGATCGCGCCTGAGCGCCGGGCAGCGCCAGTTGATCTCGTTCACGCGCGCGCTGCTGGCCGATCCGGCGTTGATCATCCTCGACGAAGCGACCAGCAGCGTCGATACGGTGACCGAACTCCAGATGCAGGCCGCGCTGGGTAAACTGCTAGAGGGCCGCACCGCGTTTGTGATCGCCCACCGCCTGAGCACCATTGTACGCGCCGACCAGGTGATCGTGATGGATCACGGGCGCATCATCGAGCGCGGTACGCATGAAGAACTGCTCGACGCCAAAGGGCATTACTACGATCTCTATATGACCCAGCTACAAGGCGGCGCAGCCGAGTAAATCATTCCGTTCGCCCGGCCTGTTGGTCCGCGCCCGCTTTGGTGACTATACTGAAGTGGGCGCTTTTTCTTTGAGTCAAGGAGATGTCCTGGTGAAAAAACGAACGTCAAAAGTGGTTTTTGCTTTAACCCTGCTGCTGGCGCTGCTTCTGGCGGCTCCCGGCACCATAACTGCCCAATCGGGTGACTGGCGTGTGACAACCGTCGAGTCGCTGGCGGATTTTGACCTGACCACAGCCCGCCTGCATTTCGCACCGGACGGTCATCACGCTGCCCACGATGGCGAAAACGCGCTGTGCGTCCTTGACGTGCTCACCGTCACACAACAGTGTGTTGAGGTGCCGGAAGAATCCGGCTACACCTTCGACTGGTATTATTATTACTCACCCCTGTGCTGGTCGCCGGACAGCAGCCAGATCGCGCTGGTCGGTGTGCCCTACAAAATCTTCCGTGACACCGATCTGGGGCTGCTGGATGCAGCCGCGCTGGAACTGATACCCCTGGTAGATGACGGGTTCGTCGGGTCCTTGATAACCCCCGAAGACCTGGACACTGCCCAGAATGCGATCAGCGTTGAAATACAGCCCGCCTGGTCGCCGGACGGCAGCCTGATCGCAGTCGAGCAGGCGACCATCACCGAAGAAGCGGGCATTTTCTCGGCAGACCTCGCCCTGGTTGACGCAGCGACCGGCGATGTACGCGAACTGATCGCGCTGCCCGGTCACACGGATAGCCAGGCGGATGCCGGGGCAACCATGGGAATGGCCTGGTCGCCCGACGGCACCACCATCGCGCTCAGTCTGCGCCGTACCACGCCCAATTTCGAGTCTGACGGCGTCTGGCTGGTTGACGTGGAATCCGGCGAGGGTGAGCAGGTGCTCAGCCTCCAGCAGGCCGCCGACCTGCTGCAAGCGGATTTCCCGGAAGCCGACGTAATCGCCACCTTCATCGCTCCGCTGTCCTGGTCGCCGGATGGATCGCGGCTGCTTTTTTGGATAAACGATCCTATCTTCACCGGCGCCGTGATGCGCTTCTGGATGGATATGGATAGCCGGGAAATCATCTCTGTGGAGGCACTTGCCTATCCCGACGAACCCGAAAGAGCACAGTCTACATACCCGATGCAAGCCGCATGGTCACCCAACGGCAGCACGCTGTTGATCGCCACGAGTGAAATGAAATCGGTGCCCGCCGATGTACTCATACCGCTCGACCCACAGCGCGAACGCGCTAATGTCAGCCTGCACCTGATCGACGCTGCATCCGGCGAGCGGACGCTGCTCGGTCACCTGCCGATGGTATCCTCGCCGATGTACGTCGCCGCCTGGGGGCCGGACGGTGACGTCCTGATCAACGGGTATCACCTGAAGCTGGAACAGCCATAATCTACCCGAAACACAAGCGTTCCCCGCACCTGCTGGCCCGCGCTTATCTCGGCGACTATACTGGGGTAAGCGCTTTTGTTTTGGAATGTTCAGGAGACGCGCACATGAAACAACGATGGATCAAACCGGTTCTTATTCTAACCCTGCTGCTGGCGCTGCTGCCCACAGCCGCACCCGGCGCGGTCACGGCCCAATCGGATGGCTGGCGCGTGACAGCCGCCATGGCACTGGAAGACCTCGGCCTGACGCCTCCCTGGTTGCAGTTTGCGCCGGACGGTCATCATGTCGCCTATGGCGGCCTGGATGTCCTGTGCATCTTTGACGTGCTTACCGCCGCAGAACAGTGTGTTGAGATATCAAAAGAGTCTGGCTATTCCTTTAGCCCAGAAGATTATTTTCCGTCCCTACGCTGGTCACCGGACAGCAGCCAGATCGCGCTGGTCGGCGTGCCCTACAAGTTCCTGCGCGACACCGATCTGGGGCTGCTGGATTTAAGCTCACTGGAATTGCTGCCCCTGCTCGATGACGGGTATACCGGCAATTTGCTGGTCTCCGATGATACGAGCATCGCCAGCATAGAAACCCAGCCCGCCTGGTCGCACGATGGCACCATGATTGCCTTTGAACAGGTCCTGTTTATGTTAGGGAGCGCGTCCATGGCGAGAATCGCGCTCCTCGACGTAACAACTGGTGACATGCGCGAACTCACGACGCTGCCCGGCGAGACGGAAGATAAAACCGATGCCGGGTCAACTGTCGGCATGGCCTGGTCGCCCGACGGCACCACGCTTGCCCTCAGCCTGCGCCATATGACCCCCGATCTTGAGTCTGACGGCATCTGGCTGCTTGACGTCGAATCTGGCGAACTCGAACAGGTGCTCAGCCTTCAACAGACCGCCGACCTGCTGGAAGCGGATTACCCACAGTCAGACGTATATGCTGCTGCGCCGCTGTCCTGGTCCCCGGACGGCGCGCGGCTCCAGTTTTGGGCAGGCAATCCAATGGCCTTAACCAGCATGCTGCTGTGCTTCTGGATGAACATGGACAGCCGAGAGATCACCCGCGTCGAGCTGCCCGCCCATCCCAATGAACCCGAAGGCGCGCAGTTCATTTACCCGATCCAGGCCACCTGGTCACCAGATGGCAGCATGTTATTGGTTGCTGCACGCGAAATCGAACCAATCCCCGGTGAAGAAGTGGTACAGCTTGATCCAACCAGAGACAACACGGCTGTCAGCCTGTACCTGTTCGACGTCGCCACCGGCGACCGTACCCTACTCGGTCATCTGCCGCTGGTCCCCGCGCCGATGTTTGTCGCCGCCTGGGGACCGGACGGTGATGTCTTGATCGACGGCTATCACCTGAAACTGGAACAACCTTAATCTGCCAGAATCACAAGCGCCCCCGCACCTGCTGACCCGGTTCAGGGGGCGCTATTTGTGGCTGCCAGCGCGCCTAATCGTTCATATCATTGACCAATCCGGCCCACCGCTCCCACAACGGGTTTGCCAGCGTCTCGCCATACACCGCGTCGATCTGCGTGTAGTGCGGAAAGTAGATTGACAGCCCGCTGGCGTCTTCGCCGACCGGCCCGGATACGTACAGCAGCATCGCCGCATCAATCGCGGTTTCAAGCGTGCCTGCCGCTGCGACCAACTCCGGGTCGTCGCTGATCAGCGCCAGGTTAAATGCCAGGTGTCCCAGGTCGGCGTACTGGTCCGCCACGTAGGCGAATGTGCGGTTATATGCATCCCCGACCGCGTCATAGCGCGCCGGTTCGGCTTCCAAGACCGCGATCAGGTCTGTCAAGGCCAGCACCACAGCCGGGATTGCGGCAGTATCCAGGGTCGCCAGCATATAGTTGGTGCCGGACGGCGCGTAGTAATCATCAAACGACTGGACCAGCAGCATACCGAAGGTGCGCGCGTCGGCGTCGGGGTGATCGAGCATCACTTCGGCCAGCCCGTGATAATCGAACCCGTTGAAATCCACCAACTGCGCCGAGGCAACAATCACGTCGGCTGCCGGTGCCAGCGCGTCCGCCACTTCCAGCGCGCCCATCAAACAGGCGTCAAATGCCACCACGTCAAAGCGCCCGATGCCGCCGATCTCACTAACACGCGCCAGCGTCTCCGCCAGGTCGATCACCGCCATATGATTCCCCGCCTCGTGATCCCAGGCGATCCCATTCCAGCCGCTGCCGTGATCCGAGATGATCAGCGCGTAGTGATCGGCGGGATAGCGCTCGATGCCCCACAGCAGGAAGTCTTCCAGCGCGGCCACGTCGCCGCTGTCTGTCTCGCCCAGGTCGTCTACCGGCGGGGACGTGATCATATAGCGGTTGTAGTCCTGCCCAACCGCCCAGCGCCGCGCCCCGTACCAGTTGGTGTCCTCCCGTGAATACGCCTGCGAGCGGTCCATCTGCACCACAAAGCGCACGTTTTCGCTTGAGCCAACCAGTTCCAGTTCGTTGTAGTCCGCAAACAGGGGCGCTTCCAGGTTGTTATCCGCTGCAAAATAGACCAGCACCGTCCACGCGCCATGCTGCCCCGCCGCCGGGACCGGGCGCGGATCGGGACGCTCCGGCTGCTCGTCCGGTGACAGCGCTGTCAGTGTAAGCGCATAGGTGCCGGTCGATCCGCCATGTTCGCCCAGGGTGCGCGTCGCCACGATCTCGTACACCCCGCCCAACTCAAGGTATAGTTCCTGGATCGCGGCTTTGGTGTCAAAGGCCGTATGATTGTCATTTTCGGCTACGACCTGCCGCGCGCCGTCCGGCATTACGCGCCGCAGGACCAGGTATGGATCAAGCTCGCCGCCGGTAGCCCTCATCACGGCGCTGATCGCCCAGCCCGCCCCGATCTCAAAACGGTACACCCGCTCATAGTCCAGGTAGCCAATCGTGCCGGACACCGTGTCGCCCGGTGTGATAGTTTCTATCTCGGCGGTATACGGCTGCCCGCCGGTTTGCAGAAGGTCCACCGCCAGCCAGAACACGCCTTCGCCTGCCAGCGCGGTCACGGTCACCCGGTACGTGCCGCCCTGCTCCAACAGCAGCACCGGGATTCCGGGCGCGGTGGGGTTTTCGCTGGCTGCTACCGGGTGTCGTTCTCCGTTCGCTTCGCGGAAGACTTCCAGACTCGCCCGGCTGATGCTCCCGGTGCCTGCCAGCAAACCCAGCCGCACCGCGATCACGTCGCCCGCCGCTGCGTCGAACATCACGTCGATACTCGACCGGTCCACGCCCATCTCACCAACCACCCGCTTACCGTATGTCAGCGCTTCGCCCCCAACGATCCGATCCGGTTCCTCGACCGTCAGGCTAAACGCGCCTTCCCCGGCATCGCCTGCGTGGGACACTTCGATCCGGTACGCCGCGTCACGCAGCAGCACCGGTCCCACCAGCGCCGCGCCCCCGGCGCCTGTCGCCTCGTTCTCTGCCACAATCACACTGCGATCACCTACCACCTTGTGCAGCGCGACATAGGGCGCCAGGTCGCCGCCTGCTGCCTCAACGCGCGCCATCACCAACTGCCCATCCCGGCCCGCAAGCTCGTAAAACACGCGCGAATCCGACGCCGTCACCCTGCCGCTCACCGTCTCACCCAATGCAATAACCGGCGCCTCGACCTGCGCCGGGTTGATGCTCTGCGCGTGCAGGTTGATCGACAGCTCAAACGCGCCAACCGTCGTCCCCTCCACCCCACCGGACCGCGTGGCGATGAGCACATATTCACCGGGCATCATCAACAGGCAATCCTCGATCCGCGCGTCGAGATCATCCCCCGTGTTATCGCTGCTAACCATCATCAACCCGGCAGCGCTGTTTAACCGGATCATCGGGTCAAGCCCGCTGTCCTCTGCTGCACGCATCTCGATCCAGATGTGCTGGTTGATCTGCCCCTCAAACGTGTAACATATTTCTGGCGACTCATCCGTGATGACTCCGTGCACCGTCTCACCAAATTCGGTTGGTTGGCATGCCCGCTGCCCTGGTGACGCCGCATACCCCGGCCCGGCCAGAGCACACACACCCAGCAAACCTATCAGCCCGGCACTGATTTTTGTCATGATGTCTCCCTGGTTCTGTGTTAAACCATTCAAGTCCATCATGTCACACGCTGCCTGCCGCGCACCAGATGCCTCGCAGCAATCAGCGGACAAAAACCGGACATAATACCCTGCTGCCAATAGGACGATCATCCTAAGTGGGGAATCTGTCAGCTTATAGTAGGCAAATCATTGTAGACAAATCTCCAGTTTTCGGTCAGAATAGCTGGCGTGCCGGAGAGGATTCCGTTTTCCGGCCAATGGTTTGTCCGGCGATCACCTCGCCCGTGCCAGACCAACCCTTTAGACTGGAAAGGACACGTCACTGTGAGCAACCGTAGAACCCTTCTATTGACTTTAATTGCCGCTCTGATCGTATTGGTCGGACTGGCACCACTGATCGCCAGTACAGGTTATGATGTTGGCGGCGCTCACAACGCGCTGGCCCAGGCCGGTCCCTCGGCCACCCCTGAAGACCCGGCCTGGCTGTCGTTTGTAGCAGCTCGCACGGCGCTTGAAGAGAAAATCAACGACGATCTGACCTGGGTTAAATCCTGGCAGTTCGAAGAATCCGAATGGGAAGGTGGCATCGACGACTGCGCCACGCTGCCCGAAGGCCAGGAACCCCGCAACGTGTATTTCGGCTGGACGTTCATCATCACCACCCTTGACGGGCGCCAGTACGAGGTGCGAACCAGCTTTAACAACAAGCTGATCACGATCTGCGACAAAGTCACCAATACCGCCAAGCCCACCGATAACGATAACGTCGATACCGGCGATCTGCCCAACCCGGTGACCGGGTCTGCCGTCAGCGGCTCGTTTGAGGTCGGCGGGCAGGTAACCGGCCTGTTTCCCAATACCCAGACAGCTATGAAATCCGCCAAGATGAAGTGGGTCAAAATGCAGCTCCATATGGGCCAGGGCGGAGCGGGCCTTGTAGCCGAAGCGCACGGCGCCGGGTTCAAGATTCTGTTCTCCGTTATCGGTGACAAATCACAGGTGATGGATTCCGGCTACCAGGACTCGTTTGCCCAGTATGTCGGCGGGCTGGCTGCCGATGGAGCAGATGCCATCGAAATCTGGAACGAGATGAACATCGACCGCGAATGGCCCGCCGGGCAGATCAACGGCGCGAACTACGTCCCGCTGCTGGCGAAAGCCTACAACGCGATCAAAAGCGCCAACTCCAGCACAATTGTGATCTCCGGCGCGCTGGCCCCGACCGGCTACTTCGGCGCGGCAGGCTGCACCGACCAGGGCTGCAACGACGACGTCTATTACCAGCAGATGGCGTCCGCAGGCGCGGGCCAGTATGCCGACTGCATCGGCGTGCACTATAACGAGGGCATCGTCAGCCCAACGCGCAGCAGCGGCGATCCGCGTGACAACTACCCGACCCGCTACTTTGGCTCCATGCTCAACCGCGCGATTGGTCCCTTCGGCGGCAAGCAGGCGTGCTTTACCGAACTGGGCTACCTGTCGCCTGAAGGCTACGGCGCGCTGCCTGGCAGTTTCGCCTGGGCTGGCGATACCAGCATTGCCGAACAGGCAGCCTGGCTGGCCGAAGCTGCCGTCCAGTCGGCCAGCGGCGGCAAGGTCCGCCTGATGATCGTCTTTAACGTGGACTTCACCGTCTGGGGCTCCGATCCGCAGGCCGGGTACGCGATCATTCGCGCCGACGGCACCTGCCCGGCGTGCGACTCGCTGGCCAACGTGCTCCAGTAAGCCCAGATAATCGCCCGAATACGATTGCTGTGCAGGACGTTCTGGTTTCACAGCCAGGACGTCCTCGCTGCGATCTGGGGTTAGAACCCTAACCACGCCTTCCGATTAGTCAGTGAACCAGTTAGAATCTCGAAAGTTTTGTGAAAAAATGGCGACTGGCCCCAAAGTACTAGTATACTCTTTATAAACCGGTTGCTAACCGACAGCTCCCGGCTCACTTTTGCCCGGATGTGCTTACCGGTGGAGACGTGATGCACCTGAAACCTGGCAACAGCATCGGAGAATACAAAATCCTCGGCATCATCGGCAATGGCGGTTTCAGCGTCGTATACAGGGCCGAAGATACTCATTTGCTGCGCCAGGTGGCCATCAAGCAGTTCAGTCCTGAGGCGTTTACTGAGGAAGGCTCGCGGGAGTGGTTCATCCGTGAAGCGCGCCTGTCCGCCAGCCTGAACCATCCAAACATCGTTTCCACCTACGCGCTCCGCGAAGAAAACGATATGCTGTTCCTGATAATGGAATATTTGCCCGGCGGTGATCTGCATGAGTTGGTTGAAGAGCATGGCCCGCTGGATCGCGCTACCCTGCTCAAGGTCGCGTCGAATGTATGCCACGCGCTCGAAACGCTGCACGCCCGCAACATCATTCACCGCGACATCAAGCCCGAAAATATCCTGATCGCAGAAGAAGGCCAGTTCAAGCTTACCGACTTTGGACTGGCACATATCCGCCACGCCCGCCAGCGCGGCGCCAACAATTCGACCGGCCCGCAGCCCGGCACCCTGCTGTATATGTCCCCGGAGCAGGCGCTTGGCAAAAAAGTCACCGTCCGCTCAGACATTTATTCGCTGGCGGTCGTGCTCTACGAGGCCCTGACCAGCCACTACTACCTGGATTTTGACGAGGAAACCGGCGAAGACGATGTGCTGCTGGAAATGATCACCGAAGCCGCCCCCCTCTATCCCGACACGTTTCACGACAGCATCCCGAAAGAAGTGTTCGAACCACTGCTGAGCGCGCTCAACAAAAACCCGCAGCGCCGACCGCCGACCGCCCGCGCTTTTTTAAGCGAGATCAAAAACGCGATCTCGCGCAGCAAACGCGCCACACTGTCCGAAAAGCGCCGCCAGCTTGAACCCCGGCCCTCAAAACCCTCCCCCGATCTGCTGCAAGCGCTGTATGAGATTCGCACCCTGCGCGACGCCGATCACCAGCCGGAACAGGCGCAGGCGCAGCTTGAAATCATCTGGAAAACGTCTCCGAACATACCCGAAGTAGCCGCGGAATGGGGCGAGACGCTGGTTGCACTCGGTAAGGTCGAGCAAGGACGCACCTGGCTTAAACGCGCCATCGGGTTAAAAGCGGAACTGCCCTTTGCCCAGCTTGCCCTGGCCGAGATTTATCGCAACATCGACGAAGATAATGATGAGGCCGATGACGCCACCATCGAGGCTATCCACGCCGACCCGGACCTGGTCTATGCCGTGCTGTACGAAGACATTGTCCACTCGCTTGGCGAGCCGGACGTGTACGAAAACTATATCAGCCTGTTCCGGCGTGCTGCCGAGGAAAAACCCGGCGCACCCACGTATTTCAACCTGGGCCAGGTGTTGTCTTTGGACGCTGCGCGTGAAGAAGACAGCATCGCCGCCTACGAAACCGCGCTCGAACTCGATCCCGATTACAGCCCGGCCTACATGGGACTTGCCAGCCTGCTGATCGAGTTGGGCCAGGTTTCCGATGCGATCCCGCTGCTCGAACAGGCCACGTACCGCTTTTTCCCCACTTTACCCCCTGGCGATTGGCACAAAGCGAATACCGTCTACCAGCGCCCGCATGCCTTCCTGGCCCTGGCGGTAGCCTATGCTCAGATCGGCGAATTCGAAAACAGCGCCATTGCGACCTGCACGGTGCGCGATCTTGATCCGGACGCGCTGGAAGAAGATATTAACGAGTTGCTGGGCGCTTATGTCCAGGCAGCACAGGATTGGATCGCAGAAGATGAACACCTGCGCGCCTACAAGTTCCTGAACCAGATCATTCCACTGGCTGCCTATTGGGGTAAAGTCGAGGTATTCATGCTGCTGGGTCGCACACAAAGTCAAATCGGCGTTCAGTATCGCCGCCAGCGCCAGTGGGATGATGCTATCGACTGGCTGAAAGCTGCGCTGGTCAATTTGCAGCGCACCCAGTCGCGTCACCAGGAAGCGCTGGATCTCGCCGCCGAAACACATGACGAACTGAAAAAAGCCCAGCGCCGCCAGGCATAGCAGTGTTCACAACAGGCTTGAGCTGCTTTATGATGTTTCTGTTTTGGGGGCCGGTGCACGCCGCCAACTGCTAATTTCCCGCCTCTTCATCGCCTGTTCCGGTGTGCGCAGCGCCCACCCTGGCGGCATACGACAACGGCTCCGATCCCAACCATTCCCCGCTGCCATTTGTCAGGTGATGCACTAAGCCGTGCGAATACAGCCGCCACGTTTCCCGCTCGGATTCCGGGCGGTACTCCCAGTGTACAATCGCGGTATTGTGCGTCCAGATTTCGACATGACGGTGCGGCCCAACGTTCAAGATCGTGTCGAAGACGGCGTCAATTACCCCCGCATGGCACACCACTGCGATCTGCTTGGGGGGATCAGCCGCCCCGTACTGCCTGGTCACTTCGTTCACAAATGCGCCCACGCGGTGCCGGAACAACATCCAGCTTTCGCCGTCCGGGCTGATGCGCCGGTGTGGGTATTCCGTGCCCCAAAAGTCGGGATACTGAACCGGCATCGCTTCGCCGGGCACAGGCGTACCATCGGCATAGCAGTTGCCAAACTCGCGCAGCCGGTCGTCGGGTTGTGCGGGGATGCCGGTTGCCTCGGCCAGGTGCGCCGCCGTTTCGAGCGCGCGGGCCATTGTGCTGGCATATATCACGTCAATATGCAGGTTTGCCATCACCCAGTTCCCCAGGCACGCAGCTTGCCGGTGCCCAAGCGGTGTCAAGCCCGCGTCGATGAACCCTTCAGTCCAGTCTTCAAGGTTAACAAAACTCTGCCCGTGGCGAATCAGAAAAAGATGCACCGTTGATTTCTCCTGTGTTTCGGTTGTTTCCCCGGCTATCCGGCGCTTGCCACATACTTGATCCATACCTGCCTGCGGCGCGGACCGTCAAATTCGGCCAGGTACAACCCCTGCCACTGGCCAAGCTGAAGCTTCCCGCCTTCCACAAACACCAGGGCGCTCGACCCAAACAGCGATGTTTTGATGTGCGCTGGTGAATTCCCCTCTGCGTGCCGGTGCCGCGAATCCGGCGGCGCAATATGCCCATCCATAGTCAACAGCATATCCCGCTTTACATCCGGGTCCCAGTTCTCATTGAGCGTAAGACCTGCCGTGGTATGCGGGCAAAATAGATACAGGACACCATCCGCCGCGTCTATCCCATCATCATGCAGCGCTGACTGTACAACATGGGTAATGTCTACCAGTTCGGTCTTGCGATTTGTGGAGATGGTTATTGTAAGCATCTGATCTCCTGTAAAACGCGCGCCATAGATAACGTGTCGCAATTATACACAAGGATTCGCTGTATCGAAGGGTCATCTTCGCCCTGACCAGCCGATTTGTCCGCACCGGCTGTGTTCTAGCTGCTTTGTTAAATATTTTTCAAATATTTAGTTAAATATTTTAACAAAACTATTTATCATCCTAAAACATGTTGCCGTTGGTTGGGTTGACAACGTATTGAAAATACTGCATAATGTTGGATAATAGTTTATATCTCAATAACTGATGATAATTAATGGGCCGGTTCGCACTTGGGGGTGGGAACCCGCCTGTCTCCAAAATCAACTGAAAACCGTATTTGTCGATTAGCCCGACTAGCCTGGCGATGCACTGCGCAGCAGGCAATAGGTTTGCGTTAACATCATCCAACATTATATTAAACAACGCTATACATCTTTTTGCAAAACAAGAATATCCTGAGGGGTAAAAAGATGATTACTTCGCGGCATATCAGCAGCGCTACACCCAACGCCACAACTGCCGCATGTGCCCATGAGCGTCTGCGCAGCGATACGGTCATGCGGCGCAACAAGTCCGGCTATTTGCCGTCCTTCTGGCCCCCTGCCCCACCGATCACAACTACGCTTGCAACCGCCGGACCGGGCAATCCCAAACCTACCGCCTACGATGGCCTGTCTCCCATCGAACAAGAACGGCGTGCCCGCCAGGTTGCCCGCAGTTTCAAACAGCACTATTTATCCAAGATACACTACTTAAGCGAACGCCGGATCGCGGTCGCTGTGGTCAAACCGATCCGCACCGGCAAAACCTCGTCCGGCACTGCTCACCGGATTTGTGTAGACACCGATGGCAATGTCAGTATCGACCTGACAGCCTCATACGCTCCGGGCCGTTTAAAATTCGTTCCGGCGCGCCAGCTATTCACAATCGGCATCCTGCTTGCCGCGCTGGGGACTGTGCTCCTGCTCGTCATAAATTAATTTTCTCTCAAAGGAACCTGCCATGGCCCACAAATCCAATTCCATTTACCGACGCCGTAATTCCCGCTCACCGGCAGATCCGTTCTCGCCCCTATGCCAGTACGTTATGAAGCCCGTCTCCAATGACGGGATAATCGACGCTATCCCCGAAGATGAACCAGGGAGTTGGCGAACCCCGAACGGCCAACGTATTATGGGCGAGATTTTTGAACATATTGTGCGCGATGTGAACAGCCCTCCGCCAAACAACAACTCTTCCCAATCCGGCTATGCTGATTCCAGGCATAACCTCGGCAGCTATGACGACGTCTGTTACGACACTCACGACATCGATGCCGATTCGTTTATGGGGCGCATCATGACCGCACTGAAACACCGGTTAGGCGAAACAGGGCATTTTCTCTTTATTGGCAGTACGCCCAAGGGCTGGTTCGGCGTCTTTTTCCTGCCGCGCCGGGCGATCATGATCTTCCTGTTTGCCCTGTTTTTGATGTTCGTTACGATATACAACTTCCCGGCCATTTGGGAGATATTGTTCAGCATTTTTACGCCCGCGTAAGCTGATTTGCGCAGTCAGTGTTTTAAGCATACACTCATCTTGGCTGTAAGCGCGGAAAAGAATATCGTTGCCAGGACATAATATATTCCCGATCACGATTGGATTGGGCAGCACTCAACGTCATGCAGCAGCAACTAATGCCAGCCTCCCTATATATCAATTACGCGCACACCGACGGCGAACTTGCACTACGCCTATATGACGAACTGGTTGACTACGGTCAACATGTCTGGATCGATCAACGAGACGTGCGTGAAAACGAGTACTGGCATCAGAGCGTCAACCGGGCGCTGCACGAGTGCTCGCATATGCTCCTGGTCTGGTCCAAACATGCCAACACCTCGCAGGAAGTTGAAAGCGAGTGGAACCACTTCCTGGCCGAGGGCAAACCGATCTTGATCGCCTTGACAGATGAACAGCCAGTGCATTACTCGCTCCAGCGGTTCCCCGCTATCGATTTCACCAGCGACCGTACCGGCGCCATCCGGCAGATTCTTAAGCACCTGAACTCCGCCAAGCGCGATCCCCAGGCAGCGTCTCGCTCGCTGGAACAGGGCAACGTCGCGTTCCGCAGCTACGACTACATGACGGCTATCAAAGCTTACAACCAGGCCCTGCGCCTGAACCCGGCGGATGCTGTCGCCTATTACAGCCGGGGGTTGGCGCACTATCGAGTGGGCGACACGGAACACGCCCTGGCCGATTTCTCCGAAGCAATCCGACTCGATCCCACAATTGCCGAAGCGCACTTCTACCAGGGGCGCGTGCTGCGCACCCAGGGCGAGCATTTCCGCGCGCTCGAAAGCTTTACCAACGCGCTCAAGTATGACAATCGCCACGCACCGACACACTACTACCGCGGCCTGACCTTTCAGCTATTGGGCGATCCCGACCGGGCGGTTGACGATTACACCAGCGCCATCGAGATCGATCCTAACTATGCCGCCGCCTACAGTATGCGCGGCGAAATCTATTACTCACAGGGCCGGTACCAGGAAGCGCTGGACGATATGGAACGCGCCGCGCTGCTGCTGCCCAGCGATCCGTCGGTGTTCCTGCTGCGCGGCAAAGCCCACGATGCCCTGGGAAACGATCAGGAAGCGCTCAAGAACTACATCCAGACACTCAAACTCAACGACCAGCAAGCCGAGGCTTACCGGCGGCGCGGAATCATTTACAGCACGCTGGGCAACTACGACGCCGCCTTGAACGATCTGAACGAGGCGATCCGGTTGGCCCCTGCCGATGGGCTGGCTTACATGGCGCGCGGCGACATCAAGTACTCGATGGGCCGCCTGAAAGATGCGCTTGTCGACTACGACGAGGCCGTTCGTTCGATGCCCGAAAACGCCAACGTCTACCACAACCGGGGCGTGGTACACCACTCGCTTAAAAACTTGCAGGATGCCATCGAAGACTACGAGCGGGCGCTGTACTACAAGCCGCGATTTGGTTCCGCCTACTACAACCGGGGCAATGCCCACTATGAGCTGGGCCAGCTAAATGCCGCGCTGGCCGACTATGATCAGGCGATTGACATCGATCCCGATGACCTGGGGGCATACCTAAACCGGGGCATCACCTATAACAAGCTCGGTATGTTTGCCGAGGCGCTAGATGACTATACACACGTCATCCGCCACGATCCAAACTATGCTGAAGCGTACTATAACCGCCATTTGACCTACATCCAGCGCGGCGCACCGGGCGATGACCGCGCCGCCACCGCCGATATGGAACGCTACCGGCAGCTAACCACTCCCCCGAACACCTCCCTGTAACTACCGTTTGGCAACACGCGCGCCCCGTGTAGAATAGACGGGTGTTTTGATCTGTTCTGCCTGGGAGAGATTGCCAGCCATGAGCGCTGAGAATCCTATTGTCCCGATCCTGCAAGCATTTGTCCAACCCTGGCACACCGCGCTAGAGAACCCGGCTGCCGCACAAGAACGCCTGCTCCAGCAGCTATTGCAGGTCTACGGCAAGACAGAGTATGGACAGCAGCATCACGCCGATCAGGTTGGCTCGATAAGCGACTTCCGCGCCGCCTTCCCGGTGCAAACCTACGCCGACTACGAACCGATCCTGCGCCGGGTCATGGGCGGTGACACATACGCCCTGCTCGAAGCCGAACCGCTCGGCTGGGCAATGACGCGCGGCACCACCGGCGACAGCAAATATATACCCATGACACCCCGCGACCTGGAACAGCGCCACAATGCCGCCCGCGCCGTGATCCAGTATGTGCTGCACAGCCAGCGCTTCGACATCCTGCTAGGTGCCAACCTCAACCTGAGTTTTCCCAGCATCGTAGGCAGCATGGAGGTCAACGGCAGGACAATTGAATACGGCTACGCGACCGGCATTTATGTCAAGCACGTCGCCAGCCGCACACCGATCAAGACAATCCCCACGCAGGCGGCCATTGATGATCTCGGCGGCGATACAGGGCGCTCTGCCTGGGAAGCGCGCTTCCGGCTGGCCTATGAAAGCGCCAAAGATGAAAACATCACCATTCTGGGTGGCGCAGCGCAGGTCATGGTTAAGTTTGCGCGCTGGCTGCGCAAAACACACGGGTTGTATCCCAAGGACGTGTGGGACTTCGGCGTGCTGTCGTTGGGCAGCGCTCCCGGCATCAACACCAGCCGCCGCCCGCGCCTGCTTGCGCTCTACGGACAGGGTGCAGGGCTGGTCGAGATTTACGGCGCCACCGAGGGTATGTTCGGTCAGCAGCACGATGATCGCCGCTTTTGGGTGCCGAACTACGATCTCTACTTTTTTGAAGTCGAAACCCGGCGGGGAATCAAACTGCTGCACGAGATGGAACCCGGCGAAACAGGCAGCCTGGTTGTTAGCACGCCCGTCCTACCGCGCTACAAAATTCTGGATGTGATCCGCGCCTTCGATCCGCCGCACTTCCAGTGCATCGGGCGCGACAAAAAATGGACACGTACCGCGTATTGGCTGCGGCGCGCGATTGACCTAGATTTTTTGCGGACTTGACGGCTGGCATTCACTCAAGCAGGTAGTTCGCCAGGATTCCCACGCCGATTGCGATCAGCAGCAGCGGCCACAGTGACGCCAGACTAAACCCGATCCCCAGCCCAACCATCAGCAGCACAACGCCCAGGATCAGGCGTGCGCCGGGCCGGGTGCGATACTCCGGGATGATCATCCTGACGCCGACCTCGCCCAGCAGCAGCGCTCCTGCCCCGGACAGAATCCAGGCCATCGGGTTGCCAAACACGCCGCTGGTATTGAGCAAAAACGCGACCCCGGCCCATAGCAATATCCCGCCCCACGTGAACTGGCTCAACCGGTCGCCAGGCGCGATGCTGCCCCAGAAATCGCTTTTCTCAACGCCTTTTTCCTGGTTTTTCTCCTGGCCTTTTTCATCCTCTTTTTCTTGCTGCTGGGTGGTTTTCTCGTTTTCTTTTTCCTGCTCTTTCTCGCTTTGTATCTGCGCCTCAATATGAGGCTGCCTGGCCCTGCGCTTACGCTTTGGTTTCTGCTTGCGCTCAAACGACAGTTCCCATTCCGGCGCGGTTTCGCCTGCCGGGCCGGGCTCGTCGGCATCTTCATCAACCGGCACCTGCTCCCTGTCCGGAGCAGCGCCCGCTGCCGAAATCACACCGGCCAGTGAGGCTGCATCCAGCGACACCGACGGCGTACCAATCGCCTCGTTCAGCGCGTCGTACATCTCGCTGACCGATCCGTAGCGCTGGCCGAGGTCTTTCTCCAGGCAGCGCAGCACCACGTCTTGAACCGCGCTGCTCAGGCGTGGATTCAGGTTGCGCGGCGGTTCGGGCGGCACATGCAGGTGTTCGTAGACAATCCGCACCGCCGTTGTCGTCCCTTCAGCCTTGTCCGTCATGCCCTGAAACGGAAGCTGGCCGGTATACATCTGGTACAGCATC
The DNA here is from genome assembly GCA_016926875.1 of Anaerolineae bacterium. Classification (GTDB taxonomy): domain Bacteria; phylum Chloroflexota; class Anaerolineae; order Aggregatilineales; family Aggregatilineaceae; genus JAFGNU01. The sequence continues at coordinate 48,992 of JAFGNU010000070.1, forward strand.
ACACCCAGCGCGTATATGTCCGTGGCGGGCGTCACCTCTCCGGCCAGGATTTGTTCCGGGGACATGTAATGCGGCGTGCCGACGGTGGTATCCACCGTCAGCGTGCTGGCTTCGCTGAGAATCCGCGCAATCCCGAAATCGGTAACATACAACTGGCCGCTTTCGTCCAGCAGGATATTCGCCGGTTTGAGGTCACGGTGCACCACGCCTTCGCCATGCGCATAGTGCAGCGCCGAGGCCAGGGGCGTCAGGTAGAGGAGCGAATCGGACGGCGTCACCGGCTGTCCGTGACGGTTAAACAACACCGTTTGCAGCGTCTGGCCGGGGATATGGTCGGTCAGGATGAAGACAACACCCTCAACCTCGACAATATCGTAATAGCGTACAATGTTTGGATGCTGCAAGCGTTCCAGCACAGCCGCCTCGCGCCGGAAGCGTTCCAGCAGCGCCGGTTCGTGCGCGATGTCGCTGCGCAGCACTTTCGCGGCCAGGTCCGCCCGCCGGTGCAGGTCATGCACACGAAACACGCGCGCGAATGTGCCTTCGCCCAGCAGTTCATCAAAGCGATAGCGCCCGCCCAGCGTGCGACCCAGTAAAGCGCCGGTCGTCACCGGCCTGGGCGGTTTTGGTTGGACGGCACCGGCTGAGGACTTCGAATCCTCTTCCATTCCGGCTTGGTCAAGTAAATGGTGTTCGTCGTCCGGTTGTTGATCGGGCTTCCGCTCAGGTTCGTGTGCCATACTGCCCCCTCGTATCTGTTCAAACAGGTATGCTGCTCACTCTACCATTATGCCCATAAAAGCGCCCTGATGACAAACCCTGTCTGCCAGTTTCCCTCCATACACAAAAGGACCGGCATGGCCCATACAGCCGCCGGTCCTTTCGGAAGCGCGATCCTGGCTCAGGCTCAGGGTGTCGCGGCCTCTACTGTGATCGTGATGTAGCGGGTATCCACCGTATCATCCAGCAAGGTCACAGATAGTTCATACGTGGTCGTTTCCGTCGGGCACTCCTCGCTGCTGCCAGAACCGGTCACGCCCCTGCCCTCGTAATGCACTTCTTTGATCCCTTCCACCTGCCACGAGATCGTCACACACTCGCCCTCGGTGATCGTCGTCCGGTCCGCCCAGAAGTTGATTACCACCGGGTTCACGGTCGGGGATGGCGTAAACGTTGGCGTGGGAGTTGGCGGTGGCGCGATATACGGTGCATCAACAGTCGGCAGCCCTGCCAGGTCAATGCTGATGTCCAGCAGTGCCGCGAACGCCCAACCGGTCTGGCCGTTTGGCGTCACAACCTGCACCCACGAATCCTCGCGCTGCCAGCGCGCGAGGATGTCCAGCGGCGTATCATAGGGCATCACCGCGACGATCTTCGAGCCTTCGCCGGGATTCTCGCGGATGTTGATCTCATTGGACTTAACTACCGCGTCAGCTTCAGCAGTTTCACCCTCCCCGGTGTCGGGCTGTGGTGGTTGGGGTGGTACCGGCCCGGTTTCAGGCGTTGCCGGACCTGCCGCGCCATCCGGATCGCGCTCGTCGGCAGGATCGTTCGTCAACTGCCGGACGATGGTGCTGTCCCAGGTCATGATATACAGGTCCCACTGCCCGTTCACATCCGAAACAAACGAGATGTACAACCCGTTCGGCTGCCAGCGCGGCTGGCGATCTTCGGACACATTGTTGGTAAGCTGCCGCACGTCGCTGCCGTCCGCATTCATCACAAAAATCTCGTAATCCCCGTCACGATCCGACGCAAAGGCGATGTAACTGCCGTCCGGCGACCACATCGGTTCAATGTCGTTGTTTGCGTTATTGGTAAGCTGCGTGGTCATGCCCGTATCGGGGTCCAGGGTGTAAAGTTCATAGTTCCCGGATCGATCCGACGCATACACTACCGGTCCGGCGGTCTGCCCGCCTTGCGCGTCTACTGATCCGCCGTGCGCAGCCAGCAAGGTTGCACCTGCCAGCGCCGCGATCACTACCAGCGATAACATCCATCGTGAAATTCTCATGTTCCTCTCCCTGCGCTTTTTTTCCGTGCTATTCCTATTGTATTTGAGTTGCTCCCAAAAGGATACGCACACGCTCAAATCATCCCCGACCGGTACGGTATGCGGTGGGATGGCGTAGGCAAAAAACCAAACCCCGGCTACAATACGCCTACTGTCCTGGTCCAACGCCCGCCCGGAGATCATCCTCATGATCGACCGTATATTAAAAGCCATCACCAGCTTTTCCCGGCGAATCCGCCAGCGGATGCAGCGGAAACCGCAGCGCTTCCTGGAACGACTCCGCCAGCAGGCTCATTTGAACGTTGAAGCCGCCAGCGCATTCGACCGGTATCTGGACAAGCCCAGCAACAAAAATACCCGGCATATCCGCGAATTGGAGAAAAACGGGGACGAGATTCGGCGCATCCTGATCGACGAGCTGAACCGCACGTTCGTCACACCCATCGACCGCGAAGATATCTATACCCTCTCACGGGTGATTGACGATATTCTGGATGACCTGTGGTCCACCGTTAACGAAATGGACATTCTCAACGTCGAGCCAAACGACATCCTGCTGCAAATGGCCGAGCTGCTAGGGCGCGGCGCCGAGGAAATCAAACTGGCAATAGACCGCCTGCCGCAGCATCCCGGCGTTGCCAGCGCGCACGCTATCCGCGCGCGTGCCATCGATAACCAGATGGAAGTGCTGTATGCCGAAGCGCTGGCCGACCTGTTTCAGGCACCAACCGACCTGTCCAATATCGTCATGATGTTGAAGCTGCGCGAAATCTACCGGCACCTGTTCCACGCCTCGGGCCGGGTAGCCGATGCAGCCAACGTGATCGAGGACATCATCGTCAAGTTTTATTGACTACCCGGCAGTATCCACCTCATTTGTCAAATACAAAGACCGCCATCAGGTCGTTCACGTTCGTATTGGTTGGCCCGGTGACCAGCATATCGTCCACCGCCGCCAGGAACGGGTAGGCGTCGTTGTTATCCAGCGCTGCCTGCGCCGACAGGCCGAGCGCCGCCCCGCGCGCTACCGTCGATCCGTCCACCAGCCCGCCCGCCGAATCGGTCGGCCCGTCGGTGCCATCGGTCGCCAGGCTGGCGATCAGCACGTTGCCCATCCCCTGGATCGCCAGTGCTGCTGCCAGCGCCAGTTCTTGATTACGCCCGCCGGTGCCCTTCCCCTGCACCGTGACCGTCGTTTCGCCGCCCAGGATCAGGCACGCCGGGCGTGGTACGGGCCGGTTCGATGCCGCGATCTCTTTGGCGAGCGCAGCCAGCACCTGCCCCACGTCGCGCGCTTCCCCTTCGACGTATGTCGAGAGTAGCAGGGTATGGAAGCCGAGCGCCTGCGCCCGTTCGACAGCAGCCTCCGCTGCCCGCGCATTATCCGCCACGATCACATTCTGCACGCGTGCCCACACGGGATCGCCTGCTTTGGGTGTTTCCGGCATGCGCCCTGCCGCCCCGCTCATCAAATAATGCCGGATCGCCGCCGGGACTTCGTCCGCGATCCCGCCGCGCTCGATCACCGCCAGCGCGTCCGCAAACGTGGTTGGATCGGGCACCGTCGGCCCGGATGCAATCGTATCCAGCGGACTGCCGACCACGTCCGACAGGATCAGCGCGATCACATTCGCCGGGTATGCCAGCCGCGCCAACCGCCCGCCCTTAACCTGTGACAGGTGCTTGCGCACGGTGTTGATCGCCTGGATCGGCGCCCCGGATCGCAGCAGCGCTTCAGTCAGGGCCTGCATATCGGCCAGCGCAACACCAGCTACCGGCAGCGTCATCAACGCCGATCCGCCCCCGGAGATCAGGCAGATCACCAGGTCATCGCCGGTCATATCGTCCAGCAGATCCACCATCGCCCGCACGCCATCCACACCCGCCGCATCCGGGACCGGGTGCCCGCACACGTGCACGGTGACCCGGTCGGTCGGCGCCGTGTAACCGTACTTGACGTTGACGTGCCCCGCTGTGATGCGCTCGCCCAGGATCGTCTCAATCGCCGCCGTCATCGACGCGCCCGCCTTGCCCCCGCCGATCACAATCACGCGGCGCACACGCCCCAAATCATACGTATGCCCGGCCACATGCAGCACGTCCCCTTCTCGCCGGACAACCCGCCGGATCGCTGCTGCCGGGTCCACTGCGGTCAGCGCTGCGTCAAGCACCGTCAAAACGCGCCCCCGCCGTTCGCTATGCGCTGCATCGGGTTTGATGAAGCGTGTCATGCTTTTCTCCAACGGCAGACTGCCGGATGCTCGTTCATCGACTATAATAGCGAGTAGCATCTATTCGCCCCACTTATCACGAGGAGCATTGCGCAATGAAACTAGGCTTGCGTCTGCTGATAGGGTTAACGTTCGTGTCGATAACGGCGCTGGCTGTGATCCCCGCCGGTGCCGGATTCCAACGCGCCGCTCAAGCGCAGGGTATCATCGCATTTGTTGGGTTGGACCCCGGCGGACAGGCGGACGTGTACCTGCTCGATCTGCGCTCACAGCAAGTTGCGCGGCTGGATGCCCCGGCAACCGCCGAGACCGATCTGGCCTGGTCACCGGACGGTATGCTCGCCTTCACGACGGAGGGCGGCGGTTACGGGCTGCTCAAGGGGTTCGAAGGGTGCTTCGAGAGCTATCAGCACTGCTACAACACAACCTACGTCATCCCCCCCTACCCGGTGCTGGAACTGGAATGGGCACCCGACGGCGAACTGCTGTTCTGGATAACCGAACAGGGCGTCCAGATTGCCCCGCCGGACCGGCCCAGCCCCGCGAACATTGTCGATGTGAACGTGCAGTGTGATCGCGGTATCGCCGTGGCCGAAGACCCGTTCACGTTACTATGCGCGACCGCAGACCTTAACGACGATACGTTCGTCGGCGTATACGGCACCGCCGGGCCGCAGGCGCCTGTCACTACCTTGAGCTTGCAGCGCGAGATCGGCACCTTCCCGGCCATCACCGCGCACGACGCAGGTGTCGACGGCAGCGCCGCCATCGGCACGCTGGAAGATGCGGGCGATTCCGGTTTCTTCACGAACGACGACCAGCCGCCCCAACGCCTGAGCACTGCCCAGATTCACGTGTACGCGCTGGAATTTGCACCGGCAGCCGATCAACTCGCCGTCGTGGGTGCAACCGCCGACTCAACCGGCGATGGCACCCTGCGCGATGGTGACGTGGCCGAGCTGTTCCTGTACGATCCCGCCAACCCACAGCTTACCCATATACCGGGCTTCACAGGCGCGACGGATGTCACCTGGGCACCGGGCGGAAAACACCTGTTGGTTATCACCGAAGGCCGCGATTTTGCAATCTACAATCTGATTGCCAGCACTACGCACGCGCTTGACGTATCACTGCCACCGGAGTTGCAGGTTACAGCGGCGGCCTGGAATCCGTCAACATCCGATCTGCCACCCGTGCCAACCGTTACGCCCGCCACCGTGCCCAGCGCGACTCCTATCCCTACCCGGACACCATTCCCCACGCTGACACCTATCCCTACCCGGACGCCGCTGCCCAGCCCTACACCGGGCAGCCCGTTGGGTCACGGCTGCGAGTACGCCTACATCCCGCCCCCCGTTGGTATCGGTGATTCCGCCGAAGTCACGCAGCACGGCGCCGGCCTCCGCCTGCGCGCATCGGCCATCACCAGCGCGAAGGTGCTGCGCGAATTGGCCGTTGGCACGCGCATGACCGTTATCAATGGGCCGGTCTGTGCCCAGGGCTACCGCTGGTGGCGAGTGAAGCTCGAAGCCGATGGGCAGGCTGGCTGGCTGGCCGACAGCGATAAAAAAGGCTGCTGGATTCAGGAAGCCGAACCGCCCATGCCCCCCGAAAAGATCATCTTCACCGCCACCCTGTACAACATCCGACCCGGCAACTGTACGCGGCTTTCGTGGGATGTCGAAGGTATCAAGGAAGTGTACTACCAGGGCGAAGGTGTGACCGGCAAGGGATCGCGGCGCGAGTGTCCGCCTGAAACGACCACCTACATTTTGAAGGTGATCCGCCTGGATGGTTCGGTCATAGAAGTGCCGATTACGATCAAAGTGTCCGAACTCCGGCAGTAAACAATACGCTGGCCGGGTGATCTGGGCTGGCAAACCGCCTTGCCCGTCACCCGGCTGGCTCGCATGCCTCAAGCAACGCCCATCTTCAGCGCGCTGTATCCGCTGCCGCACAGAATTTCTCGCGGAATCACGCTGATAGAACGATTACAACATAACCAAAACCTAGAAGCCAGCACAATGTGACGATCAAAGTCAAAACGAAAATCAGGTTATTTGTGGAAATGCATCCAAATATCCAACAGAACGGGTTAGCTTTGATCGCGCCTTTGGTAAGTTTTTCTGTATAAACAGTTAGCACCTGCTCGCCATCGACTTGAAGAGCTTTTTCTGCCTCTTTTGCCTGCGTTATGCGGTAATGGTGATAATATTGCGCCCGCTTAAACATGAGTAAGAATATCACAGAAACAAGCAACCCGAACAATGAAATAAAAAACAGAGCAATTTTCCGTTCCTCTGCCTCGACATTATTTTGAGTCAAGACTAAACCTAAGCCTGAAATCAGAATCCCCGTTAGCGCCACGAAGTAGTTGAATCGTTGCCACACAAGCCTATCCTCATGCCTGTGAAGCTCAGAAGACATTTTCCACTGCTCCAAGAGCAAATCATCTCTTTTCATCTATGTGTCTCCCTAACTCAGCCCTAGCCAACAACGGTTAGCACCACCAGAATCACAATAATAGTTACCAGCGCCCATTCTTTTATCGGTCTGGACTATATTAAAACACGATTGGATCATTTTAGCAAGAAGAGCGTTAGCACAAAATCACGCTGGCCGTTGTCGTGCGTGATTCCGCTATTCCCACCTGACACAAATGACCGTTTTGTCGCCGCCGCCGTTGTCTAACCGGTGATCGTTATCTTCATACCACACGTCGAAGTGTGTGCCTGCGGGCAAGAACGCGCGGGCAAACCCGTAGGCAAGACCGTAATTGAGCGCATCCGGGTAGATGTGCTGGTGAATGGTCTTGTAGAACTTATCATTGACTTTTTCGGTGACAACCGACCCGATTTCACCATTGCGATGATTGGCATGGAAATGTTCATTCCACCCTTCGAGCATCTGGCCCAGGGTAACATTTTTCATCTCAGGTGGCATGATCGCATATTCTGCAACTTTCAAGCCAACGGCCACCATGTTACTGGCAAAATTGGGTTGGGTAGACAGCTCGTCAATCAGATCCAACCAGGGCCGCAAGGGGTACCATTTATCCGGATCAATATCCATTAGACCGTATTTTTTAAGCATTGGCTGGATCAATTCGGCTTGCAGGTTGTGGATATACGACAACATGACCTGGCCGATCACTTCAGTTTCTGGACCACACTTGATCCTTGGCATCTCAATCCCTCTTTTTCTGTCGCGTTCGTTAGCCCAAGTTAACGACGACGGATATAGACTTCATATCAACAAATTATGTGAATAAGCGGCATTTGTCAACGAATCATCCATGAATATTCCATGAATTAAGTTTTGTGCCAGTCCTTGCGCATGAGGTCGTCGCGCAATTGCGCTCGCCACTGCCCTTCTCCGCCAGATGATCTGGCATAAAAAGACCGAGCTACTCAATCCCGATCTGATCGATGGCCTCAGCACAATTATCTGTTGATGGTCGTTTATCTCGTTGATGAGGAGAGAGTTGTGAGGTTGCGCGTTGTGACGGGCAAGGCATGCCTGGATGGCTGCCTATTCGTCGTCCGCCTCATCCCAGACCGGCAGTCCAACGATCGCCTGTGTGCCCCGGTCCACAACCGAACGCAGTTCTAGCAGGCCGTCGTGCGCCTCAAAGACACCTTTGGCCAGCACCAGCCCGATTCCAACGCCCTGCTGCTCGTACTGCTTACGGTTGACCTGGTGAAACGGCTGAAACACGGTCGCCAACTCATCCTCTGACATGCCCGGTCCCTGGTCGGTGATCGTGATCCACACCATGTCGTCCGCGACCCACTGCGTAATCACAATCTCACCGTCCGGCGGCGAGAACGCCATCGCGTTCGACAGCAGCTCCGAGAACGCGTGCGTCAGTGACATCAGATCGCCGCTCACCTGCGCATCCGGATCGCTTTCGTCAAAGCGCAGCGGTACTTCGCGCTGGCGGTAGCTGTGCTGCCGCGCCCGGTCGATGGCGCCGATCACGGCGTTCCGAATGATATTAGGCCGCGCGTGCGCCCGGATCGCGTCACCCAGCGCGCCCGATTGGTACTGCACAAACATCACCATCTGCTCTACGAGCCGCGTCAGGCGCACGCTGCCGCTTTGCATCGTTTGGAGCATATCTTTCACCTGCTCCGGTTCCATCTTATTGATCTCGCGCGTCAGGATATCGGTTACCATGGTGATCGATACCAGCGGCGTGCGCAGTTCGTGCGACACCATCATCGACAGTTCGCGTTTGGCGTCGTCCAGCGCGCGCTGCTGCCCCTCGATATGCCCCAGCATCTCCCCCCGGCGCTTCAGCTTGCTGCGGATAATCAACAACAGCCGTTCATGGTCCAGCGGCTTGACCATGTAATCATCCGCGCCCAGCGAGTACCCGCGTCGTAGATCGTCGATCTGGTCGCGCGCTGTCAGGAACAGAAATGGGATATCGAACCACTCACGCCGGTCCCGCACCACTTCGAAGAACTCGAACCCGTCCATCTTGGGCATCGAGATATCGCTGATGATCAAATCGGGCGATTTGGCGGCGGCTTCGAGCTTTTCCAGCGCCTCCTCGCCGTTCGACGCCAGCACAACGTTGAACCCCTCCATAAGCAGCAAACGCTCGACGCTGCGCAGCAGTGCCGGGTTATCATCCACAAACAGAATAGTCGCCGCTTGATCAGATGCCATGTTATCTCTGCTTTCCGCTAATCGATGCCCTGAGCGAACCAGAACCAATCATCGAAATCTAAATCATCTTACCACAATGCCTTACCTTACTCAATCAGCGGGTCGCCCCGATTCATCGCTCTTCCATGCACTCCTAACCCGCCAGATATGATAAACTACATATAATGATTTAGGCTTTGTTTTTTCTCCGGAGAGTCTATGAAACTGGTCATCGC
>JAFGNU010000071.1 GCA_016926875.1 Anaerolineae bacterium
ATTTGTAGGGGCAGAGCTTGCTCTGCCCTGGGCGCAGCAAGCTACGCCCCTACGGGATATTGTGCGAATTCTAATTGTGCACTCCATAAGGTGCATAACACGCTCTAATAGCTGCTGCACACTGTCTGCTTAGCCCTGTTTTGTTTCCTGCTTACTATCCGTCTCGCTGCTGCTGGCCTGCCGCAGCGTACGGCGGATACCGAGCGCTTCGCGTACCAGCCCGCCGAGGGCTGCTGTTAGCGCGCTGAACTTGATGACCGGCTCGACCAGGTTCTGGCTCATGAACTGGGCGGTGCCGCGCACGGTCGTTACCGTCTCGTTGGCGTTGTCTACGATAGGTTGAATCTCGTTTTGAAGCAGGTTGACCAGCGCGGCCAACTGGACGATCAGGACGATCAGGGCGATGCCCATGATCATGCCCTCCATCGCCAGGACGATGATAAACAGGTCGCGGATGATGCCGATCCAGTTGGCGGCGTCGCCGGAATCGCCCACGACAGCGAAAATCAGCGCCATGAGCAGCCCGATCACAAACACGGCGACCACCGCGATCAACCCTGCCAGCGGCCAGAAATACCATGCACGCCCGTTTTGACCGGTCTCTTCAGGCGTCTGATTCTGTGCTGTGTCTTGTGGTGTTGTCGGTTGATCCGCCATAGTCGTTTTTTCTCCGCGTGAATAGGCGTGTTTCACAGTCGATTACGGTGTGTGTGGCGGGGCGGCTGGCGAGTCAGCAGGCTGGCAACCACCAGCGCCAGCCACGCGCCAATAGTCGCCGGGAGCATGTGCAGCGGCCCAATATCCAGAAACGATATGCCGACCACCTCGCCCAGACTGTGCCCCAGCGCAAATCCCAGCCACGCGGCCAGTAAAAATAATGCCAGACGCCGCGCATCGCCGCCGCTGACCATGTGGAACGAGGCACCGTAGAGCGTTGCCAGGATAAAGCTGAATACAATCGATGGTCCGGGCATAGTGATAACGGTCTGGCGTTGGGGTGTGCGGGCGATGACCGGATCGCCTTGCCTCTCTACACACAAGTGATACAATGCGTCTAGTTTAGCACAGACTGCCCTGACCGACGAAAGCCGGAGACGCGCACCAGCTATGTCACGGGCGGCAGGAGGTAGTGTTGATCATCCCGCACTTGATGTTTGCTCACATGCTGGCCGACTACACGCTTCAGACCAACTGGCTCGTGACGCGCAAGGGCAAGTCCTGGGACGGGCTGCTGCTGCACGGCGCGATAGTGGGGGGTGTGTCGCTGGTTGCGCTGGTGTCCTACCTGGACGTGATGTGGCTGCCGCTGATCGTGTTGTTTGTGGTGCACACCACGCAGGATTTTTTGAAGGTATATCTTGGCCCGCGCATCGACGTGCACCCGTTTTTCCCGTACATGGGCGACCAGGTGCTGCATTACCTGCTGATCGTTCTGATCCAGCTATGGGTGGGTGACCGGCTCTCGCCGGGGCCGGGCGCGGAAGAAATCGCGCTGATGTGGACCGGCGCGGCGCTGATCGTGGTTACGCGCTTTTACGAGGTGACATGGTGGGCCAACTGGCCTGACATGATGGCCTATATGAATCACTGGCAGTTGGCGGGTTATGCTGAGCGGGTTGCTATGCTGGCGCTGGCGGCGGTTGGGTGGTGGTTTGTGGCGCCGCTGTGCGTGGTGCCCCGGCTGGTGATCGCGTACCGCCAGGGAAGTCCGATCTGGCAGCAGCGGCGGGGCTTGCTGGAAATGGCGCTTGGCGTGGTGTTGAGCGTGGCGCTGGGCATCGGCCTGAGGGCGGCGTATGCACAAATTTGAGTCCACCGTACATTTGGATAGAATGGTAGGCATCAGCAGTTAGCGTCCGGCGATTAGCCGTAAGCTGGCGGCTGAAAACTGATATTACACAATGAATCTATCGTTACCAGAGTAGGATGGTTTGTCGTGGCGCTGATCGACCAGCGTATTTTGATTAACGCTCCGGCTGATGTGGTATGGGAGCTGCTCACCGACCCGGCCCGGCTGCCCGGCTGGCACATGGACTATACCGGCGTTTCCGTGCTGACAACTTCGGCGCAGGGTGCCGGGGCGCGGCGGCGCTGCACCCTGGCAAGCGGCAAGGACGTGATCGAGCAGATCACCGCCTGGGTAGAGGGATTGGGGTATGAGTATGCCATCGTGGAGGGCGGCCCCTACCACACCTACCAGGCGCGGCTGCGCTTGCAGGCAGGCCCGGACGGCATCAGCGTACAGTGGACGGTGTCGTACCAGCCTAAAGGCTTTTTCGGCGCGATCCGGGATTTGGTGGGGGGCAAGCGCCGGATGGCGGGTATGATGGCGGCCAGCCTGCGCCAGTTGCGCCGCGACGTGGACGCGCTGGGCGTGCGTATGCCCGAGGAAGAGCGCTCCAAAGTCTCGATACGCGGGCGGTTGAACGCCGACGAACGCGCGCAGTACCAGCGCCGCTACGAGGCGCCGCCCATCGCGCAGGCTACTGCCCCAGACCAGGCACCAATCCCAACACCGCCGGACGCGATGCCCGCCGTCACGCCCGGCGAACCGCCACTCGCTGCGCCTGCCTCTACGCCGCCGACTCCGTCGGATGGGACGCCGTCGTTTGTGGCTGACCTGACGCGCGAGCCGGAAGAGCCGGACTACAGCCACACCGCCGATACCAAGCCAAAGGCGCCAAAAGGGCTGCGTGAGGCAATCGCCAAGCAGCAGGCTGAACAGGAAACTCAGCAGGACGAACCGGCTGAACCTGCCGCGCCGGTTTTTGCGGAGCCGGGAGTGCCGGACATCCCGCCGGATCACGCACCGTATGTTCGCCCGGTGACCACCGCGCCGCCCGTTGAACCGCCGCAGCCTGACGCGCTGGTGCCCCCGCCGCCAGTCAGGGCACCTGTTCAGGAGGTCGATCCGACCAAAAAGACACCGCCGCGCGGCATCCCGTCCGTGCAGCCAGCGGCGCCTGCTCCGGCTGAAGAGGCGCCAACTCCGCCGCCTTCTGACGTGAAAAAGAAGACACCGCCGCGTGGGATTCCGCGCTCTGAGCTGGAACCGCCGGGAGAATCGCAGGCAGCAGACCAGGAGTCACAGCGTTCCGGCCTGCCACCGCAAACGCCGGTCACCGATACGGGCGAGATCAGTATTTGGGAAATATTTGGCGAGCGGCGGCCTAGCGAGCGGGATACGCACGCCCTGACCGACCTGATCGAAACCGTGCAGGCACGCCAGATCGTGGACCGGCTGGTGGATGGCAGGCTGCCCAAGCGGCCTGTCCATGTGCGCCAATTGGGCAGTGCGATCGGGCTGCGGCTGAATCTGGCCTGGGGGGCGGTACGGGTGCGGCTGCACCGGTCGATGCGGTCAGGTGATGAACAGGATTAGAGGCGGCGAATAAAAAACCGGCGAAAAAGCGCCGGTTGGTGGGGTGACTGGAGGGATTTGAACCCTCGACCTTCTGATCCACAGTCAGACGTGCTAACCACTGCACCACAGTCACCATATCACCGGAAATTGTAGCATAACTCTGCTGCCCTTGCCAGAGCCAGTTTACCGGGGCTGGTGTGGTTTTTCGCTGGAAAAGAGGTACTGCGATGATCGAACCAACGAGCCGGGTGGTTTTTATGGGAACGCCGGATTTTGCCGTGCCGACGCTGCGCGAGTTGATTCACGCGGATGATCTGGACGTGGTGGGCGTGGTCACGCAGCCGGATCGCCCTGCCGGGCGCGGTAAACGGTTGACAGCGCCGCCGGTCAAACAGGTAGCGCTTGAAACAGGCATCCCGGTGATCCAGCCATCCTCACTGCGCAAAGACCCCGGTGCGTTTGACCAGTTGCGCGCCTGGCAGCCGGATTATATTGTCGTGGTAGCGTTCGGGCAGATTTTGCGGCAGAACGTGCTCGACCTGCCGCGCATCGCGCCGATCAACGTCCATGCATCACTGCTGCCGCGCTGGCGGGGCGCTGCGCCGGTCCAAGCGGCGATCCGGGCGGGCGACACGTATACGGGTGTGACCACGATGCAGATGGATGCCGGGCTGGACACCGGCCCGATCCTGCTTCAAGATTCGATCCCGATGGCGCCGGACGAAACCGGGCAAAGCCTGCATGACAAACTCTCGGTGCTGGGCGCGCGGCTGTTGATCCATACCTTACGCTGGCTGCGCAGCGGCAGCATTGCACCGCATCCCCAGCCGACTGACGACGCGTTGATCACGATTGCGCCGCAGATTAAGAAAGAACACGGCGAGATCGATTGGACCATGAGCGCGAGCAAGATTGACAAGCACGTGCGCGCCTTTACGCCCTGGCCGGGCACGTACACGTTCTGGAATGGTAGCCGCCTGAAGGTGGTGGCGGGTTATGCCCTGCATGTCGATGTGGGGGGAGAACCGGGACAGGTTGTGGATACGCAGCAGACAAAACTGGCCGGTAAAACACCGTTTGTGATCGGTACGGGTGACGGCGTTTATGTGCCAACGCGGCTGCAACTGGCCGGGCGCCAGGCGGTAGATGCTGCGGCGTTCCTGAACGGCGCCCCCGATTTTATAGATAGCACATTGGGTCCATTACCGTAAAAGACACGGGTGCAATCGCGTAGTGAATCAGCATCGAGACAGCTTTAGGCTGCCGTTCGCCTCTGAGAGGCTGTAAAGGGGTGCATTATGCCATTGTTTGGACCGCCAAACGTCAGGAAACTGCAAGGTGAAGGCAATGTAAAAGGACTGATCGAAGCACTCGGCTACCGGCGCGATCACTATGTGCGCCAGGACGCGGCGCAGGCGCTGGGCCAGTTGGGCGATCCGCGGGCGGTTGAGCCGCTGTTGGACGCGCTGACCGACGATAACTACAGCGTGCGCAAGATGACCGTCGAAGCATTGGGCCAGTTGGGCGATCCACGCGCTGTTGCTCCCCTGTTGAACATCCTCCAGCATGAAGACAAACACATGCGCCAGGCGTGCTCGGCGGCCCTGTCAAACATGGGCGAACCGGCGGTCGAGCCGTTGATCGAGCTGCTGGACCATCCGGACCGCTACGTGTGCCGCAACGCGACCAACGCGCTGGGCCAGTTGGGCGATCCGCGCGCGGTGGAGCCGATCACCAATCTGTTGAAACACGACGACCCGTATGTGCGGCGGGATGCGGCGCGGGCGCTCGATGAACTGCGGAATCCACGCGCGGTTGAGGGGCTGATCGAGGTGCTGCGGGATGAGTATGAAATGGTGCGTCTGATGGCAGCGTTGGCGCTGGGCCAGTTGGGCGATCCGCGGGCGGTGGAGCCGTTGATCGAACTGCTGGACGATGAATTCGACAGTGTGCGCCGCTCGGCGGCTGAAGCGCTGGAAGAACTGGAAGATGCGCGCGCGGTCGAGGCGTTGATCCGATCTTTGTCGGATGAATGCGCCCCCGTTGGACAGGCCGCTGCCGCCGCCCTGGCCCGGCTGCGTGATGAACGCGCGGTTGAACCGCTGATCGCCGTGGTGGAGCAGGGCGGGGATCGCTACCTGCGCGCTGCCGCGATTGGCGCATTGGGCGAGATCGGGGACCGGCGGGCGATAGATGCGCTCACGGCGGCGCTGGACGACCCGCATGAAACGGTGCGCGCGTCGGCTGCCTGGGAACTGAAGAAGTTCGACACGTGACGCTGGCGATCACCATGTTTCCCAGTGGATAACCTGGTCAAGCGCCAGCCGTCCACCGGCGCGCGGCGGGCGGGTTCGCGGATCAACGTCCGGGTGCGGGTAGCCGAACGAAATCGCCCAGGGAATATCCATGCCAGCCGGTATGTTGAGAATGTCGCGGACTGTGTCCGGTTCGTAGATCGTTGCCATGCACGACGCGATGCCCCGTTCCCACGCGGCCAGGATCATGTTCTGGCTGGCGCGGCCCAGGTCGAAGGGTGTCGTCAGCGTGCGGGGCGTGTGCAGGTCTTCGACCACCATCACGACGGCGAACGCGGCTCCGGCCAGGTGTGCGCACCAGGGACCGCCTGCGCTGAGCGCCTGGAGCGTGTCGCGCTGCGTAACAAGGATAAACTGCCAGGGCTGCTTGTTTTTGGCGGACCCGGACAATCGCCCCGCGTGAGCAATGTGCTCGATGTCGTCGCGCGTGACGGGATCGCCGGTGAAGCGCCGGATCGAGCGGTTGGATCGAATCGCCTCGTAGACTTCCACGGCTGCCTCCTGGGTTAGTGTGCTTGGTCGGGTTAATTTTGTCCGGGCTGTTCCTGATCCCGCAGGCGGGCCAGTTCGGTGGTGAAGATGCGGCGCAGCGTGGCGATGGCGGTTGCATAGGTCGGTTCTGCGCCGGTATAGCTCAGGCGGCCCGCGCCCAGGTTGCGCCCCTTGGTCATCGGCGTGTCGCTGGCGTAGTGCAGGAAGCCGATGTCAAAGGGCGTGATGTACAGGTTCACGATCTCGTCAACCGGGTGACGCTTGGCGCGCACCATCTCGTAGATAGCCGACAGGTACGGCCCGGCTTCCATCTCCACAATTGAGTACCCCTCGCGGTAAAACACGTCCATGTAGCGGGCGTTTTGCAGGAATGTCCCGCGCACGGTGACGATCTTTTGATTATCCAGCACGCTGCTGGTCGTCAGGTAGGGCAGGATATCCGAGGCGGAAAAGCAGTTGCCGAACAGGTACGAGTTCAGACTGTGCTCGTCATAGTTCACATTGGCGATCAACACGTCACCCACGCGGGCGTTGAGCGTTGCCGCTTTGCCGATCACATACATGCCCAGCATCCGCGCGATGCGCTGGGCGACCTTGGATAGAACGTGGTAGGCGGCCATGCCCAGCGGGTAGTCGATGTTGACGATCACGGCGTCGCTGTTCGCCAGGGCGGCCATATCCGCTGCTGTACCGCACAGCAGGCGCGGGTCCATTTGCGCCGGGTCGAGCTTGTTGAGTTCGATGGCCTGGACCTCAATATCAAACCCGTGCAGGCTGGGCGCGCGCGTGATGCCGAGCGCCTCTTCGAGCTGCTGGCGGCGCGTGTCGACGTCCGGGCGCAGCAGCGCGTACCGCCGCAAGGCATAGTACAGGAAATTGTTTTTGTTGTTCAGTTCTTCGCGCACGCACACATAATCGTATTCGGCTTTTAGCGACGGATCGCCCGCCTGTTCAACAAACGATAGAATGCCCTCTTCTTCGTGCATGGCGAACCCGCTCAACAGGTTAGGGATGGCGTGCACGTTGCTGGATACAAAATAGACCGGGCGGTCGGATAGATCAGGCGCGACGCGCTGTTGGGCGTCGATCCACCAGTCGGACGTGGCGCGCTGGTAGTCGATGTAAGTCCCGGCCAGCAGGCGCACGGCAAAGCGCTTGGGCGCAGCGGCAATCTTTTGCAGGGTGGGGCCTATATCCTCACCCCAGGCGTCTTGCAGGTGGCTGAGATCGTCAGGCGAGATGCCTAACGCCCGCGCCAGATCGGTTGTACGGGCCATCGATGAATCGGCGCTGTAGGCGGCCAGCGTCGCCTGTACGCCGGTTGATTGTAAGATCGGGTGCAGCTTATTCCACTCGATCTGGTAGGCGACCAGGATCGGGATCAGGTCGTCAATGTCCGAGCGGCTGGCGATGTAGGTCGCGAGCGTGTGTTCACCGTCAAACAGCATCCGGCGGCGGCGGGCCGGGGCGCTCACGCGCTCCCACGTTTCGATGTCGGTGTAGCCGTGCCGGTGGAAAATGCGGTCGGTCTGGCCCATGACAACCATGTTCACATCTGCGATGCACGGCGGCAGGCGCATGATCGCATAAAACAAGGCCGAGGCGTCCGGGGCGGACTGGCGAGCGCGGACATGCAGCGACGAGTCCATCGCAACATGCGTCTCGACCAGCGCGTCAAGCTGTACGGCATGGCTGGAACGGATCAGCGAATAGAGCGTGCGGATATACAGTTCGATCTCTTCGCTGCCGGTTTTGGGTACTGTGCGGTCCATGATGGTTTCCTGTTGGGTTTTATTTGATCTTACACCGGAATCAGGCCAAAGAGCAGCCCCAGCAGCAGGCAGAGCGCGAGCATTGCCAGCAGCCCGGCGCCCCACATGATCCGGCGGCGGCGCGTGTGGTGGCGTGAACGGCGGGCAAGCCGTCGTCGGCGGCGCAGCGAGAGCGCGGGGTCGCTGAGCAGCGAACCGGCTGCGGGCAGCGCGTCCAGCAGGCGCTTGAGCGCGGCGTCATAGCTGCTGCTGAAGTCCAGTACGGTTGCACCCGACAGGTAGCGGGGCAGGTCGCCGGGCGAGCGGGTCAGCACGTAGACAGGTTTGCCCCTGCGCCGGGCCAGTACGCCCTCGTGCCGGATGCCGATCCGCCTGCGGTCGGCCAGCGACAGGATCATCACCATAGCGCCGCAGGTCTGGATCGCGCGGCGAGTTTCGGCGGCCCAGGCCATTGAGCCTAGAGCGCTGACAGCATCGACAAAAACGGCGTAGCCCGCCGCCTGGAGATCATCTACCAGACGATGGGCTAGCTCGTTATCATCGGGGGGATAGCTGATGTAAAGATGCTGCATCCTTATTGCGCGAACGCCTCGACGAAGTAATCCGGGTTGAGCTTTTCGCCGGTTGCCTGTTCAAGCGCATCGTTCCAGTGCATGGTCGCGCCCGGCGCAAAGATACGGTCGCGGAAGAAGTCGCCTGCCGCCGGTCGCCCGGTGATCCCGCCGACGTGCTCCTTCAGCCAGCCGTGCCATTGCAGCGACATCATCCGGCCCAGCAGGTAGTTCTGGTAGTAGGCCGGGGCCAGCGCGATGTGGTACTTGGCGGCCCAATCAGGATGCTGCTCGCGGCCTTCCGGCTTGTTGATAAGCTGGTATTTCTCGACCAGTTCCCACCACAGCGCGTTAAGGTCACGCGACGGGTCTTCGTACATCAGGCGCTCGAAGTTGACGACGACCATCACCCAGCGGGCGAAGATCAACCGGGCCAGCCGGACGCGCCGGGCGCCTGCTGCTTCAACCTGGGCGGCTGTATCCGGCGCGGTGCCCATGACCTGCTCCTGCCATTCGGCGTCGAGCGTGAGCGTTTCCATCAGCATCGCCATTGACTCGGTGCTCAGGATGTGCGGGACCGTGCGCAGCAGCCAGGGCAGTTCTTGCGGGATGTAGGTGTCATACACGGCGTGGCCCATCTCGTGCAGGATGGTTTGCGTCCAGCGCAGGTTTGGCTTGAGATTGCACAGGATGCGCACGTCGCCTTCGCGGTCGATGTGCGTGCAGAAGGCGTGTTGATCTTTGCCTTCGCGCTCGTACAGGTCGCTGCGATCCAGGATCGGGCGAATGTCCATGCCGAGGCCGTCGTAGGTTTGGGTCGCCAGATCAACCAGGTCCTTGTCCTTGAACAGCGCGTTGAAGTCATAATCGCTGAGCATGGGCGCTTCCTGGAAGAAGGGATCGGCGTAGTGCCAGGGCATCAGGTCTTCGACCGGCACGCCAAAGCGCTGGCTCAGGTCGGCGTCCATCGCGGCCTTGACCGCGCGGAACGGTTCCTCGATCTTATCTGCCAGTTCGTCCAGCATGGCATACAGCCAGTCGGGGTCGAGTTCGTCCAGCATCAGGCTCATGCGGTGGAAGTTGGGATAACCCATAGTGTGTGCGGCTTCGTTGCGCAGTTCGGCCAGGCGGCGAATCTGGTTTGCGACCTGCGCACCGATCTGTTTGCTGGCTTCCCACGCAGCGCAGCGCTCCTCCGAGTCGTTTTCGGTGGCCAGGATTTCTTTGATCGCGTTGACGGTCAGCTTTTGCCCGTCCACTTCGGCGCGGAAGTTGGTGTAGGCGTCGTCCAGTTCTTTTGATAACTGGGCAACCTCGTCAATGGTCGCCGGATCACGCTGGCCCCTGGCATATTCCAGGTGCAGCAGGTGCACCATGCGGGCTAGCTGCGAGTCATCCCCGGCGGCGCCTGTTTCATCCCAACGCCTGTACTGCTCGTAAGGCCCGGTTTCGGCCCAAAAGCGCATCCAGGCCGCGTTGGCGTCGGCAGAGGCGTTGAGGGCTTCGGGCGTGCCGGTGGTGGCTGCAACCCAGTATTTGCTGTTCAGGTCAATGGACAGTTCACGGACATTCGCTGTCGTCTGTTCGACAGCAGCGCGGATCGTTTCGGTCATAAAGTCACCTCGTCATCAAAATGGTTTGTTTTAAGGCTACAATGGTTACCGGTTCAGGCTTGAAAGAGTAACACAAAGACGTTCGAAAAACGAGCGCCCGGTTGCCTTTTCCCACGTGCAGGAGTAGGCTAGGGTGCGAGATGAGTTAGCGCCGATTTGTTCTTTTTACTTTCAACAGCAGGTGAACCTTTTCATGAAACAACTGATTGTTAACGCAGACGACTTTGGCCGGGCGCCGGGTGTCAACCGGGGCATCCTCGACGCCCACCACAACGGGATCGTGACTTCAACGACGGTCATGATCAATTACCCCTACGCGCCCGCCGCGCTGGACGAAGCGCTGGACAGCGCGCCGGACCTGGGGCTGGGGCTGCACCTCAACCTGACATCCGGGCGGCCTGTGTCATCGCCGGAGACGGTGCCATCGCTGGTGAATGCGGACGGTGTTTTTTACCATATCAGCGACCTGGCGCCCCGCTATGGCGACCTGGACGCGGACGACATCCGGCGCGAACTGACGGCGCAGGTGGCGCGTTTCATCAGCCAGGCCGGACGCCCGCCTGATCACCTGGATGCGCACCATCACAGCGCGTATTTGCACCCGGCGGCGCTGGCGGTGCTGCTGGACCTGGCGGCTGAATATCAACTGCCGGTCCGCCGCCCGTCGCTGCGCTTCAAGCCGGGCCAGACGTTTGAACTGCTGAGCCGGTATGTATCCGGCCTGCCTGAAGAGACCATCCGGCAGTTCAGCGAGCAGATGCAAACGGTATTCGACGAACGGCCCGCGCCGCTGACAACCGACGCGCTGGAACTCGATTTTTATGATGAACGCGCCACCCTGGGCGATCTGCTGGTGATCCTGACCAACCTGCCGCACGGCATCACCGAGTTGATGTGCCATCCCGGCTACGTGGATGATGCGCTGGCGACAAGCGTTTATGCTGCCCAGCGCGAAGAAGAAGTGAAGCACCTGACGCACGCTGCCACCAAAGAGTGTATTCAGGCAGAGGGTATTCGCCTGATTACGTTTGGGGACATCCCCCGTTAGCTCCTGTGAGGAAGACTATGGACGACCAGCCGCCCGTGCCTGACGATGCACAAGAAGACGACCTGATCTACGAGGACCTGGAGTCCGAATCCTGGCCGGGAGAAACCGGGCTTGAGGCCATCGATCTGGATGCGCTGGACGACGAGATCGAGCCGGTTGAGTATGACGAAACAACCGGTGACGTGCTGGATACAATCGAAACGCTGGACGAAAAGATCGATGCTTTGCCGGATGAAGAAACCGTCGAAGAGGTGCCAGAAGCACCTGCCGGGGACGAGACGGTCGAAGAACCGGACGAACCGGCAGATGAAGCAGTAGCCGAAGCGGTGGACGAGGTCGCGGACGAAGAGACTGCCGAGGTCGAACCGTCCGAACCGGCAGCCGAAATCGAGGAAGCCACAGAGTTCAAAGAAGCGGACGAGGCCGGGATCGCGGAAGAAGCGATAGAAGCCCCCGCGCTGCCGGACATGATCTACCGCGTATTGATCCCACTGCCGCCCGAACTGGCCGGGCAGACGGAGGCGCTGCGCGAATCGGCGGGTATGGGCGCTGCGCCGCCGCCCGGTATCGAACTCGCAGCAGCGTTTCGCGCGGACGATGTGGGCGCGGTTGAAACGGCGCTGGCCGACTGGGCGCGGGCGCATCTGCCGGCACAGCTTGAGATCACCGGCGTGCTGGCCGAGGTGGTCGGGGAACAACAGTACGTGACCGGGTGGACGCTCCAACCGGACGAAGAACTGCAAGAAGCGCAGCACGAGTTGATGACCGCGCTGGAACCGCTGATCACGCCGCTGGCCGACGCGCTCCCCACTTTCCATGCGCGCGTCACCATCGGGGATCACATCCCGCCCCAGCCGTTCCCGCGCCTGGTCGGCCAGATGCAGCGCGACTTCGAGCCGTTTGTCTGGCACGCCGAGACGGTGTCGCTGCTGCGGCATCCAGCGGACATCGAGGCGGGCGAGTGGGAGGAAACCGGGTCGTTCAGGTAACCGACTTCGTCGGGAAGATATGGTCCCGGCGTGGTGAGTTGGCGCAAGGATACGAGATGCTCAATGGTTTGAGGAGGATAGACTATGTCTGGTGGTGAACCATCGACTCAGGAACCAAGACACGAGGAATCCGCGTTTAAAGACGTCGACAGGGGGACATCCAAGCTCTTTTTTATCCGCCGACGTCCCCGCATGTGGGGCGTGTCACGCAAGTGGGTGCGCCCGCCTGATGCCGAGTACGAGCGGCTGTTGGAGTGGGAGGGGTTTATCTCGATCAAGCGGCTGAAAATACCCGTTTCCGAGATACTCGAAGCGGACTGCCGCGAGTTGGAACAGCACTTGATGGATCATTTCTGGCAGATGGACCAGGAAGCCAAGTACTTCCAGAACCTGTATTACCTCTACCAGTGGATGTTCATCCTGTTCGCGTTCCTGACGACCGCAATTGCGGCGACCAATGTCCTGTTTCACAGCCTGGGCACCCAGGCATCGCTGGGTATTTTGAGCCTGACCGAACTGCTGGCGATCATCACCGCGATCATCAGCGGGTGGGCGGCGGCGATCTCGTTTTTGGGCGCGAACCGTTCACCGCAGAAGAACTGGTTCAAGGCGCGTGTCAAGGCGGAAAGCTTGCGCTCGCTGTACTTTACCTACCTGGCGCGCCAAACACCGTTTGATATTGCGAATGATCGAGAGCGCATCCAGCAGTTGCGCCGGAAAGTGCTGAGCGTGCTTAGAGAAGCGCGCGGTGACCAGGGACAAGAGCAAGAATCCGTGAGGCGCACCGTGTCGGAAGAAGCGCAGCAATGATGCGCCGGTCTGGTTGTGTGCAATGTGCGAATAAGGAAAGGCTGACAGAACATGTCTGATACAAATCCATCTACACCCGCTCAGCCGGACCCGCTGCTGAGCGATGAAGAAGCCAAGCTGCGAACGGCGCTGTATTTGAAGCTTCGCTTGAACTACCAGGCCGATTATTACCGGGACCGCATCGACGAGTTTACATTCAACTCCGACCGGATGCTGCAACTATCGGCGTTTATCATGGGGGTATCAACCGTCGTGTCGTCGCTGTCGATCCTGGCGGACACCGTATGGCTGCCGTTTTTCACGGCACTGCTGCCCGCGTTTGCAGCGGTGATCTCGTCGTTTCGCTCGGTGTACCAGTGGGAGCGGCAGGCGTCGATGTACGAAGAGTCCCGGTTGGGGTTGGAGCAGGCGTCGATTGTGATGCCGGACGAGGATTACGTCAAGCCGGGCGATTACGAGCGCTTTTTCCCCGAACTGGTGCGGCAGTCCGAAGAGGTGCTGCGCGGTGAGGCGGCGCAGTGGGGCCAGTTGATCAACCTGCTACCTGCTGCCGACGGATCGCTGTACGAAGACCGGGACGACGCTCAATAGGGCGGTGCGGGTCAGTCGCAGTCCAGGTTGGCGAGGTGCTCTTCGTAGGTTTCGGCGAAAGCTGCGCCGCCGTCACACGCGGCAGAATGGTAGTAGTAGTTGGTTTGCGGCGGGTAGACGGCGGCCAGGATCGCGCTTTGACCGGGGTTGTCGATGGGCGTCGGCGGCAGGCCGGGCAGCGTATAGGTGTTATATGGCGACTCAACTTCCATATTGCTGCCGGTGACGCGCGGCCACCAGTTGCCCGGACCACCCAGCGCATAGCTGACCGGCACCGTCGAGGCCAGCCGGTTGCCGTCGCGCAGGCGGTTGTAAAACAGGCTGGCGATCAACTGCTGCGTTTCGGGCGTGTAGGATTCGCGTTGGGTGATCGAGGCGATGATCAATGCCTCGTAAAAGCTGACGCCCTGTGCGGCAGCATCGGCGCGCACCTGGGGCGAGACGTTGGCCGCGAAGGCGTCCAGCAGCATATCGCGGAAGGCTTCAGCGGTGGTGTCGTTTTGCGCGGTGTAGGTGCCGGGGAATAGAAAGCCCTCCATCGAGGCCCCCGGCGGGCGGTCCATCACAAAATCATACCGCGCGCTGGCGCCCGGCCCGGTGACCGATAGGAAATCCGCGCCGGTGAACAGCGTCTCCGAGGCGTTGATCGCATCTGCGATCTGCTCCATTCGCCAGCCTTCCCGCACCTGGATCGTGCAGGGGCAGTTGGGCGTGCGCGGCCCGCTGGCCCCGTATGCGGCAGCCCCGGCGGGCGCGGCAGGGTCAGCAGACGGGGCGTTGTCGGCAGCACCGGGCGGCAGGTAGATCGCCTGCCCAACTTGCAGCAGGCGGTTGTTTGCGCAGTTGGCAAGCATGAGATCATCCACAGTGATGGTGCCACCGGCTCCGAGCACAAACGCAAACCACGTATCACCCGGCTGCACAATGTAGCGCTGCCAGCCATCGGGCGAGGCGCAGCCACCGTCCTGCACTGCGGACTCGTCCGGCATGTCGCCCGTATCCGATCCGGCGAAGACCGACCCGCCCACGACGACCGGCGCATCTGCCGGTTCCTCTGCCGGGGGATCGGTTGGGGCAGAGGCGGGCGTAGTGTTCGATGCAGCAGCGGGAGCGCCTGTTGGCGTGTGCGTTGGTGATGGGGAAGCCGTTGGTGTGGCGGTTGCCGTGACAGTGGGCGGTGGCTCACTTGTCACAGCAGCCAGCGTTGAGCGGCTGGCGGCGCGCGTTGGCCGGGCGTCTGACTTGGGCGCGTCGGAGTCCGGCATAACCAGTACAATTGCAGCCAGCGCGATCACCCAGGCAAGCACCCCGCCGCCTAGCAGCAAGGCCGGGATCAGCCAGCGGCGCCGGGTGGGACGGCCAGATGGTCTGGGATGTTCTGGTATCGTCATGCGGCACATTGTACCGTTTTCCGGCCAACACACAACGTTATATTCCCTTAGTCCTTGTTTTGGCCTATACTCTGACTAGCGTATAGGCTGGCTATGTACTGGTATTGCAGCGTGGAGCTAGGACCTGATGACTGCACCGTGGGTGTACATACTCGACAAAGATGTTGCTTCGGGCGAATGGGTGTTGAAGCAGTTGGAAGAAGTCGGCATTGCCGCCTACCGGCTGTCAACCATCACCGATCTATTGTCTGAGTCTGAGGAACGTCCCCCGGCAGTGTGCCTGATGGCAATTCGCCCGCCGGTGGACCGGGTGCTGGCGCTGATCACCGAGCTGACACAAGAACCGCGTTTTGCCAGGACGGCGTTTATCCTGATGGGACCAGGCCAGTATAAGCGGGTGGCGTTCGAGGCCGGGGCAGATGATTATATAACCACGCCGCCGGATGTGATCGAACTGCGCAAGCGTGTGCGGTTGTATCTCGACCGGGCAGCGCTGGAGGCGCGCGTGCTGCTCGAAACCCGGATCACGCAGGAAATGGAAGCGCTGGACGGGGTAGTGCCCGACGAGGTGGCGCAGGAAGCGGCTGACCTGGCAGATAAGCCGCCGGTGACACTGCTCGAACATGCTGCTATGCTCACCCAGGAGCGCAACCGGCTGGATACGATCCTGCGCTATGCGAACGATGCCATTGCGCTGATCGGCGTGGATGGCACGGTGCAGTATGTGAACCCGGCCTGGGAGCGGATGATTGGCGTGGCGGCGACGAAAGTGTTGGGTAAGCCGCTGACCTTGCCGGTGGCGTCCGATACGCCGGTTTCGCTGGACGAGATCATCGGGCAGATTGGGCAGGACAATGCCTGGCAGGGAGAAGTTCGCTACAAGCTGCCGGACGGTCGTGTGTCCGAGGCAGAAGTGGCGGTCAACCCGGCGCATAGTATTCAGGGCGAGATTGTGGGCTATGTCGTGATCCAGCACAACGTGGCCGAGCGTAAGGCGATGGAAGAGCTAAAAGCGCGCTTCCTGGCCGATGCGGCGGTTGAGATGCGTACCCCGGTAACCAACATCAAAATGCGCCAGTATTTACTCCAGCAGGCACCGCCAGAAGAAAGCCCCATGCATTTTCAGGCGCTGGAACGCGAAACAGAGCGGCTGTCGCTGCTGGTTGACGCCATGTTGGAACTGTCGCGGTTGGACGCAGGCTTGACTGTGCTCTCCCGCGAGCAAGTTAATCTCAACCAGCTTACCGCGGATGTGGTGGTCTACTTCAGTTCGGCAGCGGAGGAAAAAGGCGTGACGCTGGCGCTAAGCCCGAATGACGCGCTGCCGCGAGTAGTGGGCGACCCGATCAAACTGGCGCGGGCGCTGGGGGCGCTAATCGACAACGCGATCACGTATACGCCCGAAGGCGGGCATATTCATGTGCAGATGGGAATCGAAACGTGGACCGGGGGCGAGTTTGTGACCATCCAGGTGCGTGATACCGGTATGGGGATCGTGCCCGACGCGATACCGCACATCTTTGAACGTTTTTTCCGCAGCGAGCGGGTGCGGGACGTTGGCATACGCGGGGTGGGGTTAGGGCTGGCGATTGCGCACGAGATCGTCACCCGTCACAATGGCACCATCACGGTTGAAAGCCAGGTGAACAGCGGCAGCACGTTCACGATCTGGCTGCCGTTGGTCTCTGCACCCTAACCGGTATACAAAAAAAGCAGCCTGTCGCCGTGCGGCTTGGGCTGTTGGCTGATCAGTCGGAGCGATTGCGATAGATGCTATCGCCCGTTCCGCAGCAAAAATGTGCAGTGGTCGTCGTCCTGAATCTGCCAGCTAAGACGCTTAGGGCGAACGCCGGTCAGCGCCTGGATTAGCTTTTCATCCATTTTGCATAGTTCATGGTTGGTGCAGGCTGCTTGCTCGTATGGACAGTTGGCGATGGTTAGAATGATTCCGTCTCTGGATGATTTCCAGCTCGCGGAATAGCCGCTGCCGTTCAGGTAGGATACGACGTGATCCAGGCGGGCTGGCAACGGTCCGTCGGGGACCATAGCCCTGTCGGCCATCGAGTGGGCCACACCTTCGAGGACTTCGTTAACCTGAACGGGTTCGAGTTGTTCCTTGAGCTGTTCGAGCAGACCGGCTGCCAGCCCCTGGTAATTGTTGGGGAAGTAGTCGGCAGCGCGCTCAGTCAGCGTATAGACGTACTGCGGGCGGCCCGGTGCGCTCCGGCGGCGGACAGATGGGGCGGCTACCAGCCCATCACCGCGCAGGATTTCCAGGTGGTGGCGAACGGTTACAGCAGTGATCTTCCCAATGCGCTCACCGAGGGCAGACACGATTTCATCGATTGTAGCTTCTTTATGTTCTTTCAGAATTTCTAGGATGTGTCGTCTGGTCTGTTGCATGGGGTGGCGGCTCGCTTTACTATATTTACGATATTGGTTATAAATTTTAAAAATCTTATCATGTTGATGTGATCTTTGTCAACTGACGCGGCAGATTGAATCTGCGCCAATCTGCACGTCTTAAATTTAGCAGGATACTGGTTGGGATATAATGGAGTGCACAATTAGAACTCGCACAACGGTCCCGTAGGGGTGCAGCTTGCATCGCCCAGGGCAGAGCAAGCTCGACCCCTACACATTATGCGGGTTTGGATTGATTTCTCCATAAGGAAAAGACCGCCATATGAAGATACAACGAGCTTGGTTGCTGGTAACAGTGGCGACGTTGAGTATGACCGGCACGGCGCTGGCCGACGGCCCCGACGACGCGCCCCTGCAAGCAGTTGAGCAGTTTGTGCAGGGGGTGTTTGATGGCGATTATGACGCGGCGCTTGATTTGATGTGTGAAGATGATCGTCAGAACCTGGGCGACACCGATCTTGATTTTGATGCGCTTTCAGAACAGGTGCAGTCGCTGGACCTTATGGTCAATTTGAACGATCTGGACTATAAGATCATACAACGCGGTGAAAGCTGGGCAGAGGTTGGCATCACGGGCGAGGTCGCGGTGCAGGTGCAGGGGCAGACCGATATCACGATCCTGTCACCGCAGATGCTCCAGATCGAAATGCTGTGGGCGATTACTGAAGACGATGCCTGGAAAGTATGCTCGGCAGTGCCGGATGACATGGTGCAGGCAATAGCGCCGGAGGAGATCGCACAGTTATTTATTGGCAATGCGTTTGCCGGGAATTTTGAGGGATCGCTCGCGCTGGTATGTACCGCCCAGCAGGAAACACTGAGCGAAGCGCAGTTTGATATGATGTTTGGCGACTTCCGGGCGCAAAATATCGCGCTGGACCTGAGCGGTGTTGTATTTGAGACGGTTGACCAGACGGATGAGGAAGCCGTTGTCGAGTTGAGTGGTGATATCCTGATGAGTTGGCAAGATCGCCCGCGCCCGATCCCGATCGATGTTGAGCGCCTGGGACTGGGGCCGGTGCACCTGATCTTTGAGGATGGCTGGAAGATTTGCGAAACGGCACCGGTTGAAAGCTAGGCTACTCTTGGCTACACTTAGGCCGTTGATCGGTTGTTTCGGGTGATTAGCTGCCAGGATTTTTGTTTTAGGCCGCGCGCCGTTAAGGAGCTGCTCGCATGACGTTACGCCCCCATGTATTGACGATTGCTGTGCTGCTGGCCGTTACCGGGCTGGTATTTATTTTGGTGGGGAGCGGCGGGGTTTCAACCGGCGTATTTTTGCCGGACCCCACGCACACACTGACGCCTACACCTAGTCCCGATGTCGAGGCGCCGCAAGGATCGGCGGACCACTGGACAGAAATGGCACCGGGGCAGTTCGTGTACGCTCCTGACCCGGATGTGCCTGTTTCGGAATCCTCTGCCCAGATCGGTTACCAGATCGTTGCATTGGAAGCGTTTTGGGAACAGGTAGGCATCGAAGCGCCTGCTGAGGATGCGCCCTATCCGCTGCTGGATGTGTTGGAGCAGATGCGCGCCGCGTTTGAGTCGCAGATCGATGAACTGGGGCTGGTGATGGGACCGGACGATCTCCAGGGGCCAATGATCGAATTGTTTGGTACGGTGCCGATAGCGCTGCTGCGTGTGCAAATTCAACCCCAGGTCAGTCCCAGCGGGCAGCCGTTCAGCGGGCTTGATCTGGTGCTGGGGCTGGTAGAGCGCGGCGAGGGCGAGATAAACGCGATCCAGTATTCGTACCAGGCTGAACCGGACCCGGTGATCTATGCCGATTTTCGCGCGTGGCTGACCGAAAACGCGGCTGATCTGGCCGGGCTGACCGAAGAGGAATCCGAAGCCGAGGCCGAGGCGACCGAAGAAACGGAACCAGAAGCAACCGAGGAAGTTGAAGCCGAAGCAACCGAAGCGGTCGAGTCTGAGGTGGAGCCGGACGCCCAGGCAACGGCAGAACCGATGCCCGAAGCGACACAAGCGGTTGAGCCGGAAGCCGAACCGGAAGCGGAAGCAACCGAAGCGGTCGAATCTGAGGCAGAGCCGGACGTTCAGGCAACAGAAGAACCGGCGCCGGAAGCCGCGCCAACCGCCGAGGCTGAACCGGAAGGCGAGTAGCACGGGCGTTGGGTGGTTGTTCACAGCGCCATTTCTTATGTTACATAATATGCAAGGATAGAGCATCCGGCGTGGCGATGCAGCCGGAAAGGGTTAAAGAGAACGGCGAGGGTTTATGACCAATAACAGCGATTTCTTGAAGGAACTACACGACCCGGAGTTGCCGGTGCCGGACGATATGCGGTCCTCGGTGGCGGTAACAAACCTGGATAAGCTGATGAGCACAGTCTACAATTGGGGCCGCCGGAATTCGATCTGGCCGATGGCGTTTGGCCTGGCCTGCTGTGCCATCGAGATGATTGCAACTGCCGCCAGCCGCTATGATCAGGCGCGCTTTGGCATGGAAGTGATCCGGGCCAGCCCGCGCCAGTCTGACCTGATGCTTGTGAGCGGCACGGTAACCAAAAAGATGGTCGTGCCGATTGTGCGGCTGTATAACCAGATGCCGGAGCCCAAATACGTACTGGCGATGGGCGCGTGCGCGTGCGGCGGCGGGCCGTTCAAGGATGGTTATAATGTCGTGGGCGGTATTGACAAATATATCCCGGTGGATGTGTATGTGCCCGGCTGCCCACCCACGCCCCAGGCGCTGCTGCACGGCCTGATCATGCTGCAAAAGAAGATCGACGGGCAGTCGTTGAGCAACCGGAACAGCGTACCCTGGTATGGGCGCGGTCCCAGTGATGAGGCGACCATGCCGGTGCTTGGCCCGGATATTATCGACCCGCGCCAGGCGCACATCCTGCGCCGCCAGGCCGGAGCGACCGAACAGCCGTCCGAACCGGCAGATACCGACGCCTGATTCGCCTGCTTGCTGCCAAGGAACGAGGAATAACCATGACCGAACAAGTCCCAACGGCTGACACCGTCACCCCGACCGGCGAGACGCTCAACGTACTGCATAAGCGGTTTAAAAAAGCGGTCCGGCAGGATGATCGCGACGGCTACGATGGCATCCTGATAGACCCGGCCAGGCTGGTCGAGGTGGCGACCGCTGCCCGCGACGAGCTTGGCTATGATTATCTTGCCAGCGCGACGGCGGTTGACTATTTGGGCAAGGGCGATCACCTGGAGATGGTGTATCACCTGTGCCGCACGTCGGGCGGCCCGGCGCTGGTGCTCAAGGCGCAGACGCCGCGCGAGAACGCCGAACTGCCCAGCCTGACCGGCGTGTGGTCGGGCGCAGACTTCCAGGAGCGCGAAGCGTGGGACCTGATGGGCATTCGCTTCACCGGGCACCCTAACCTGAAACGGATTCTGCTGTGGGAAGGCTTCGACGGGCACCCGCTGCGCAAGGATTGGCGCGAGGCGTATTACGAGGCGGATCAAAAACCGTTCGACAGCCGCTGGCCGGATGGACACGTCCGGCGGGCAGAGCAGGACAACCCGTATGGTAAAAACGTCCGCTATCCCGACGGCTTTGTGCTGGACGAGTACCAGTCTACGGCGGAAGACGCGCTGTATGCTGATGTGGCGCTGGGGCTGGATGTCAGCGCCGACCTGGCGACGGAGCGCGTCGTGGTCAGCATGGGGCCGCAGCATCCCAGCACGCACGGCGTCTTTCGCATGATCGTCACGCTGGATGGCGAGCGGATCGAGGCGTTGGAGCCGGTGATGGGCTATCTGCACCGCAACCACGAAAAGATCGGCGAGCGCAACACGTTTTTGCAGAACATGCCCTATACCGACCGGCTGGATTACATTTGCAGCCTGTCGAACAACCTGGGCTACGCGCTGGCGGTCGAGCGGTTGATGAGCCTGGGCAGCCGCTACGAGCCGCCGACGTACCGCGCGGAGGCGATCCGCGTGTTGATGGCCGAACTGACGCGTATCGTCAACCACATGTGGGCCATCGGTTTTTTGCTGAACGACCTGGGCGCGTTCTTCACGCCGATGATGTACGCCGTTACCGAGCGAGAACTGATCCTTGATTTCTTTGAAGCAACAACCGGCAGCCGGATGATGTGCAACTACATGCGTTTTGGCGGTGTGGCACATGACATCCCCGACCGGATGCGCAGCGAAGCCAGCCTGATCAACGACCGGGTGCGGGACGAAAACACGATGGAATACCTGCACAAGTTGATCAACGAGCGGCTGCCGCGCGCCATCGACCAGTTCGACGAGTATTTAACCACGAGCGAGATCGTCACCAACCGCTGCATCGGCGTGGGTGTGCTGAGCACTGCCGACGCCATCGCTGCCAGCGCCGCCGGGCCGGTGCTGCGCGCCAGCGGTGTGCCCTATGATGTGCGCCGCGCCGACCCGTACAGCATCTATGCCGACCTTGATTTTGACGTGGCGGTGCGCTATCACGGCGACGTGTACGACCGCTACCTGATCCGGTTGGACGAGATGCGCCAGAGCATTCGTATACTCAAGCAGGTCTGGCCGCTGCTGATGGATACCGGCGGCCAGCCGTTTTTTGCCGGGCGGGGTGGCATCTACAGCCCGCGCGTGCCTGCTGGCGAGTCTTATGGGCGCGTGGAGAATCCAAAGGGCGAGTTGGGCTATTACGTGGTGTCGGACGGCGGGCAGAACCCCCGGCGCTATCACGTCCGCGCGCCAAGTTTTATCAACCTGACGGCGCTGGAGCAGATGTGCAAGGGGCATAAAGTGGCGGATGTGGTCGCCATCCTGGGCAGCATCGACATTGTGCTGGGTGAGACGGATCGCTAACAAGGGCGGGTAAGGAGCATCAGGGGTTATGTATGGATCGGGAGTCTGGCGCGGCCTGCTGGTCACGCTCAAACACTTTGTAGCAACGTATGTAGACGATATCCGCTGGGGATTCCGACGGCGCAACCCGGCTGCGTTCCCCGTGCGGCAAAGCCTGGACGGGCGCGGCGTGTTCACGGTGGAGTATCCCGAAGAAAAGATCGCCGTGCCGGAGCGGTTCCGCTTTATTCCGTTCCTGGTGGTCGATAACTACGATCACCCGGAGCGCGCCGGTCATGACTGGTGCACAAGCTGCGGCATCTGTGCCAAGGTGTGCCCGCCGCAGTGTATCTGGATTGTGCGCGGCTCCGATCCCGATAGCGGGCGGCCCGTGCCCGAACCCGACGCGTTTTATATTGACATCGACCTGTGCATGAACTGCGGTCTGTGCGCTGAATTCTGCCCGTTTGACGCGATCAAAATGGATCATGATTACGAGTTGGCGAGCTATGATCGCACCTCGAATCATATTTACGATAAGCGGCGGCTGTCGAAGGAGTTCCGCTACTGGCAGTCTATCGCCCCGACTATCGCCGAACAGGAAGCCAGCGCGCGCGGCGGGTGGGAGCACAAGGACGTGCTAAAGCAGAAGGCGAAGGATGCCAAAGCAGTAGCGAGCGAGCAGGCGGAGTGAGCGCGGTCAGCGATCAATCATCGGCGCATGGCGGCGGCGCCGTGCTGTTGTATCAAAGCGACTCGGAGGTGCTATTCCCTCCGCGCGTGATTGCATCGCTGGCCCATCTGCGCGGGGACGTGTGGCAGGCGCTGGTTGCCTATATCCTAAACTGCCGGGAAAACGACCCGGACGCGCTGGCATTTGACCTGCTGATGATCCGGTTGAATAGCTGCTTGACGTGCCATCCCGGCAGCTACCGGTCGGTGCGCGGGTGTACGTTCTGCGCGCGGCAGGCAGTGCGCCGGTTCAAGGGAGCGGACGACGACCTGATCCGGCAGTGGGATCAGGCGCGAGGCGAGGTGCTGCGCTGGCTGACAGCCGGTGAGCCGCCGCCGATGGATTAGCGCCGGACAGACCCGGCAGCAGAGAGTTGTCTATCCAGAAACCCGGCGAGTTTGGCCGGGCTTTTGTACGCGTTAGTATAATCTGGACGCGACGATGTGCGGAATCCCGATCCATGATGGGAGAGAGGTGTTAAGTGGGTGATACAAAGCTGTACGATAAGGTGATGGAGGCGCTGGGCACCGTGATCGAGCCGGAGCTGCACAAAGACCTTGTCACGTTGAACATGGTGCGCGACCTGGACGTAACCAAAGACGGTGTCGCGCAGTTTACGATCATGCTGACGACGCCCGCCTGCCCGTTGAAGGACGTGATGGCCCAGGCAGCCAGGGCGGCAGTGCTGAAGGTGCCGGGCGTTAAGGATGTGGCGATCAAGTTCGACGCCAATGTGCCGACCGACCGGCGTATTATGGGGCGGATCAAGGTGCCGATCCGGAGCGTGATCGCCATCAGCAGCGGCAAAGGCGGCGTGGGCAAAAGCACCGTTGCCGTCAACCTGGCGGTGGCGCTGGCGCAAAGCGGCGCGCGGGTTGGCCTGATGGACGCCGACATCCTGGGACCGAACATCCCGAAGATGGTCGGCCTGGGTTTTGAGCAGCCGCCGATCACGCCGGAGAAAAAGCTGGTGCCGTTTGAAGTGTTCGGTCTCAAGGTGATGAGCATGGGCTTTCTGGCCGATCCGAACACGCCCATGATCTGGCGCGGGCCGATGCTGCACGGCGCGATTCGCCAGTTTTTCACCGACGTGGACTGGGGCGAGCTGGATTATATGATCGTGGACCTGCCGCCCGGCACCGGCGACGCCCAGCTCAGCCTGGCGCAGTTGATCCCGCTGACCGGCGCGATCATCGTGACCCAGCCGCAAAGCGTGGCGGTGGACGATGCGCGGCGCGGGCTGGCGATGTTTGAAAAGCTGAATGTGCCGATTGTGGGCGTGATCGAGAATATGTCCGGCGAGTTGTTTGGTGAAGGCGGCGGTGAAGCGTTGGCCGAAGAGCGCGACGTGCCGTTTTTGGGACGTGTGCCGCTGCTGGCCGATGTGCGCATCGGCGGTGATACCGGGCACCCGGTCGTTGCCGATGCGGCAGATTCCAAAGCCGGGCAGGTGTTTAATACGCTGGCGCAGACTGTCGCGGCGCGGCTCAGCGTGATGTTGATCCAGTCGCAGGCCGCGATCTCGATTGACACGGTAGATTAGACCGGCGGGCGCTGCTCGTGAAGTGCGTAATTGGCTGCCCCGGCGTGTACTGTGTATATGCCGGGGTTTTTTGTTGTAGATATTGTTGGAACTTTTTGGGGAGGGCAACACGATGAGCGATGATCGCGTCATAGCCTTGATCAAAACACATTTGGCGCGCTATCCCCAGGCGGAAATACCGGACGTGTACAAGCTGCTGCACCAGGCGACGTTTGGCCCCGGCCACCTGATCACCAACCGCCGGGTTGAGCGCGACTGGTTGGAGCGCCGTATGGAGCAGTTGGCCCCGTCCGGCGACGAGCCGCTGGTTGAGAATATTCACCCGGACGGGCTGGTTGTGCGGGTGCATCTGCGGCCCTATCTGGTCTACAACAGCAAGTCCCGCCCGCTGATGGATGCGCTGGTGCGCTCCGCCGAACAGGTCCAGGGCGACCCGGCGACGATGGCGGCCCGCTGGACTGTGTTTGAAACGATGGTCCGGTCGGATGCAGCGTACGCAGCGCGTTTTTCCAGGCAGGAGATCGATATTTTTGAGCAGGTGCGGACGCACGAACACTGGCCAGCGGTGCACCACTCGCCCGCGTACCATGCTGCCTACTGCCCGGATTACCGCGTGCTGACGCGGGATGAGGCCGAGGCGCTGTGTGGCAAGATCAACGCGCCGTTTGAGGTGATATAGCTGATCTGTTGGCTCAGTCGTCCCCGCTATCATCCGTGCCGCCAACAGGCAGCGGCGCGTGTGGCTGCGCATTGATCACGCGGCGGATGGTGTACGGCGCTTTGTCCTGTGACTCGAAATAGGTCCGCAGCAGGGTTTCCATCAGCAGCCCCAGCAGGGCGGTCTGCACGGCCATCACGCCGAACAGCGCCACCAGGACCGGCCAAGGCGAATTCCACAGCAGGTCACCGCTGAAAATGCCGCTCAGAACCATGACCCCCAGGCAGAGCATACTCAGCGCCGTCAGGACAAAGGCCAGCGTGCCAAAGACATACATCGGGCGCGTCCGGTAATGGCTGGTCAGGAACTTGACGGTTATCAGGTCGAGCAGGACTTTGATCGTGCGCTCCAATCCCACTTTTGACTTGCCATGTTTGCGCGCCCGGTGGTTGACCACGCGCTCGGCAATCCGGGCGCCTGCCGCGTCCGCCCACACCGGGATGAAGCGGTGCATCTCGCCGTACAGCCGGACGTGGTCCATTAGCTCGCGGCGGTAGGTCTTCAGCGTGCAGCCGTAATCGTGCAGCCGGACGCCGGTTACCCGCGCGATCAGCCCATTGGCCATGCGTGACGGCAGTGTGCGCGTCAGGGCGCGGTCCTGCCGGTTTTTCCGCCAACCGCTGATCAGGTCCAGGTCTTCGGCGGCCATCTGGTCGAGCATCAGTGGGATGTCATGTGGATCGTTTTGTAGATCGGCGTCCATCAGGGCGATGATCGCGCCGTGCGCGTGGTCGATCCCGGCTTGCAGCGCGGCGGTCTGGCCAAAGTTGCGCCGGAAGAGGATCGCGCGCACGGTATCGGGCGACTGTTCGGCCAGCGCAGCGATCTTCTCTCCGCTGGCATCACGGCTGCCGTCGTCCACGTAGATGATCTCGTAGCGCAGGCCCGTCTCCGCCAACACATCAACCAGTTCCTCGTGCACGGGCAGCACATTCTCTTCTTCGTTGTAGACCGGCAGCACGACCGATACATCATACGGGTAGCGGTGGTTCGTTAGCGAGTTCTCCACCTGCGGTTTCTCCTGGGATAGTGAGCAGACAACAGGAAATACGACGCCCCACCGGCGCCGCGCGCTGATTATAGTCTGTCGTGCGGGCGTTCGTCAATCAAGGCACTAGGCCGGGTTCCCCTCAGCCGGTTCGGTGTGGATCGTGACACGCTGGATGGTGGGCAGCTCGTTGCGGATGCTGGTTTCGACGTGCTCGGCGATGGCGTGCGCTTCTTCCACGCTGACCGCGCCGGGCAGGTGGCAGTGCATCGTCAGCGCGTAGCCACCCATCGCCAGCCGGATCGCGTCGTGGTGCCAGTTTGCATCCGGATAGAGCCGGTTAGCGATAGCGAGTGCCTCGTCACGCAGCGCTAGGGCCGCCTGGGTTTGCGTCAGGGCGGCGATCTGCTCGCCTGCGGGTTCGATGTGCGTCAGGACGTCGCAGACCTGGGGAATCTGGTTTTTCAAACGCGTTTCCAGCTCGGTGACCTGCCGGTGCGCTTCGTCCAGTGTCAGCCCCGGCGGCACCTCGACATGCATTTCCAGCGAGATTCCATTCCGGACCGGCACCGGGATCACCTCGTGGACGCTCAGCCCCAGCGCGTCGGCAGCGGCGCGGGCTTCCAGCATATAATCGAGCGGGGCGTCAGCCTGCGGCGCAAAGTGGACCTGCACCTCTTCGACTTCCGGCATCTGATTATAGACGCGCTCCCTGATCGCTTCGGCAATCGCGTAAGCGTGATCGGTGGTGACGGCTGGCTTGATGCGCGCGTCGATGTCCACGTGGACGGCATCTTCCGGCCCCCGGCTGCGCACGCGCACGATCTCCTCGATGCCGGGCACATCTTCGAGCAGCGGCTCGATAGCACCCGGATCAAGCGTCTGGTGATCGGCCAGGATGTTGCTGGTCTGGCTGATGATGCCCAGTCCAACACGCCCGATCACGCCCACAATCACCAGCGCGATGATCAGGTCGATCCAGGGAAAGCCCAGCGCCGTCACGGTCAGGCTGACCAGCACCGACAGCGAAACAAAAAGGTCGCTGGCTGTGTGCGACGCGTCTGCCAGCAGAATATCCGATTTCAGGGCGCGGCCCCGGCGACGTTCGTAGATCGTGACGCCCAAATTGAGCAGTATGGTACCGATCATCACGATAAAGCTGGCCGGGGTGATATCCGGCTCGCCGCCGCTCAGCAAGCGGTCGAACATGGTTTGTAGAATTTCCCAGGCGGCAACCAGCAGCAGCCCGCCGATTGCCAGCGTGGCAAGCGTTTCAAAGCGGCTGTGCCCGTAAGGGTGCTCTTCGTCCGGTGGTTGTGCGGCCAGCCGGAGGCCCACCAGCCCGATGATATTTGAGGATGCATCCATCGACGAGTGGAAGCCATCCGCGATCATGGCGACGGCGCCGGTTGCCAGCCCGACGACCAGCTTGGCGGCGGCGACCAGCACGTTCAGAAAAAGAACGATCCACAGCACACGGCGGATGGCATGGGTCGTGTTGTATTTTGCACCGGCAGCTATTTGTGTGTGTGTCATAGGAGGATTTTACTCGATTTCTGTGTTTTGTGAATACAGTTTCTAACGTTTTGTGATAGGCTGAGATTGCAAATGATTACTGGGATGGAGACAAGACGATGACGTTTCAATGGGGCACGTGGATATGGCGGGCAACTGCCGTCGTGCTGTTGTTCGCCGGGTTGTATAACATGCCGCTGGCGGTAAGCCGGGCACAAACGGAGATGGTGGCGTCATTGGACCCGGTGCAGGGATGGGTTCAGCACCGGGCAGCGGACGCGGCAGAGGATGACTGGCAGACGGTTACAGAGCGGCAGTTGGTGACAGAAGGTGATTGGATTCGGACGGACAGCTATGGGCTGGCTTATTTGACGTTTTTTGAAGGGGTCGAAGCCGAGATTCTACCCGACAGCGTGGTCACCGTCAGCCACCTGGACATAAAACAGACGGAGCATGACGGCCCGTTTACGATAACGCTCGTCGTGCTGCTGGGTGATACGCTTAACAGCGTGGAGCGCGTGGTAGATGCCGAATCCCGCTACGAGGTGCGCACGCCTAACGCCGCGATCACCGTGCGTGGGACGCATTTTTGGGTCAGCGTATCGCTGGAGCAGGAAACGACGATCCGGGCGGTGGACGGCGAGGTATTGGTCACCGGGTTGGACCCGCAGGGCGAAGTGGTCGGCGAACTGTTATTAGAGCCGGGATACGTGGTGACGGTGCAGCCGGACGGGACGCCGGGCGAGCCTGATCTGATCGGTGAACTGCCGGAGTACCCGATTGAGGCGCCGCTCGTACCGGAAACGTGCGGCAACGGCACGTGTGACCCGGATGAGGAACTAACCTGCCCGATGGATTGCTACGAGCTGCCGTTGTGCGGTGATGGCGAATGCGATGAATCCGGCGGCGAAAACCCGATCACGTGCCCGGACGACTGCGGGCCAGCGCTGGACGAACCCGACCACAAGCCGCTGGATGGCGAGTCGGGGTCGGCGATTCATTTCTTTTGGGGCGAGGGGCGCTGCGATGTGGACCCGCCGGGCGAGACGGTGATTAACCCGGTGCTGCTTCACTGGGGCGTCGGTTGTTTTGATTCGGCGGCGCAGGCATCTGCGCACCCGCACCCCGCCGATTACCAGCTTTCGGTTGACGGGCAGGCGTATGACATGAGTTCTCTACGCCAGACGAACGTGCATCCCGGCCTGCCATATTGTTCCTGGGCGTGGGGATTCGAGATGGGACCGATCACACTGCCGCCGGGCGAGCACGAGCTGACGCTGGTCGAGACGATCACGGATACGTGGTCTACGAGCGGTGATGGAGATCGCGGGCGCTCGGCTGGTCAGACAGCCACGCTGACCTGCACGATCCGGTTTGACAATCCCTGAACCAGGCGCTTCGCGTAGTCAAGTGTAGAAAGGAACCGTCAAACCCTCAGCCGTTTTCTAACGCACCGGCGGCGAGCGCATCCAATCCGCGCGCCAGCGGCAGTTCACCGCGCTTTTCAAGCGTCCATTCAACGGTGCGCTGATCCGCTTCATCGACCAACGCCCGCCACAGGTCGCTGTGCTGAACGGGCGTTTTGCCCCTGGTGACCCAGCCGCGCGCCTGCCAGCCGCCTACCCAATCCGTCATGCCACCGTACAGGTAGGCAGCGGGGCAGTAAACCCGCGCAGCCGCGCCAGGGGGCAGGCTGCGCAAAACTGCCAGCGCGGCGGTCAGTTGAATCCGGTTGCTGGTGGTATCAGTTTCGCGCCCGGTATGGATGGCAGCGGGCGCGTCCTGGTCGACGGGTGATACACGCGCCGCCCAACCGCCCGGCCCCTCTGGCCCGGCGACCGTTACCCGCAGCGCGATCTCGTATTCCGGTGCGAAGTGTTCATCCACAGGGGCGGGCGCTGTTCCAGCCAACTGCTCATTCACAGGCGCGGGCGCCGTCCCGGTTAACTGCTCGCGGGCGGCGGTGGCGAGCCGGTCCACGCGCTCGTTGTATTCATCCCCGGCGTGTCCCTTGACCCACTGCCAGTCAATCTGGTGGTGAAGCGTCTCGGCGTGGAGCTTCTGCCAGAGGTCCTGGTTTTTCACTATACGATCTTTGCTGCGCTGCCAGTCACGCTGAATCCAGCCCGGCAGCCACTCGCTGATCCCCTGGCGCAGGTATTCGGAATCGGTGTAAAACGTCACCTCACAGGGCACCTTGAGCGCGCGCAGCGCTTCGATAGCGGCGGTGAGTTCCATCCGGTTATTGGTCGTGTCGGGATCGGCCCCGCTGAGTTCTTTTTCCTGGCCGTTAGCAGCGATCAACACAACACCCCAGCCGCCCGGCCCCGGATTAGGAAAAGCCCCGCCGTCGGTGTAGATCGTAACGTGTGGACGGTTCGCCATAAACCCTCTGTGTGGTACGTGGTGCGTGACAGGTACGCAGCAGTGCTATAATCAGGACGATTGTAACAGTGGGGGCCTGGATGGCCAACTGCCGCTGCTCGCGGCTTGCGCGGGTAGAACGCAGCGGTTACGATTGGTCAGACGCACCTGTTGATCGGAGGAATAATGCCGGACCACAACGAAGCCCGTTATGTATCCCCGGTAGAGCGGTGGTCTGCCCGTATAGACCGGATGGGACGCAGGCGGCGTATAATCCTGGCGCTGCTGATCACGTTGGAACTGGTTGCGCTCACCTCATTGATCATCGACCGCCTGCTGATCGGCAGGGTAGTTGAAGGCGACGTTAACCCCATGACCCCGGCGCTGATCGAGGCTGGACTGGGATTATTGTTCTATGGTATTGGCTGGTGGGCGATGGTAGGCTTTGACTGGGACCCGCAGTCACCCTGGCGCGCGGGACGCCCGGCAGTGGTATATACGGTGTTGGGCGCTGCCAGCCTGGTGCTGCTGGTGCTGCTGGTGTTGTTTGGGTTGGTGTTCGGGTATGTGTTGTAGGAGTGGTTCCATGCGTAAAGGGTGGATAGT
This sequence comes from Anaerolineae bacterium, assembly GCA_016926875.1. Lineage (GTDB taxonomy): Bacteria > Chloroflexota > Anaerolineae > Aggregatilineales > Aggregatilineaceae > JAFGNU01. The sequence continues at coordinate 30,613 of JAFGNU010000071.1, forward strand.
TCTTGGACTGGTAACGGCCCTGGTGCTGGTGTTAGCGGGCTGTGGCGGAGATGATGGCGGGGAAACCAAACCAAGCGCCACGCCGAGCCAGACCCCGCAGCCGTCGCCAACGCCGTACCCACCAACCTGGACACCGCTGCCGCCGGGCTTTGTGCCATCCCCCAGCCCGGAAGCGGTCGAGGTTGAAAGCAATGCCGGGAGCGAGGAAGCAACGGAAGCAGAGCCGGTGACAGGTGGGCAGGTGCTCCCGCCAACCTGGACGCCCTGGTCCCGCCCGACGGTTACGCCGCTGCCTACCTCGGCATTAGGTGATAACGGGCTGAACGACGGCGGCAGCCTGAGCATTTCGTCGCCGGTGCCCCAGGCGCCAACCTGGACGCCGCTGCCGGATTATTGTAACGAGCTGAATCCGAGGGGCGAAGACCCGGAGATTTACATCGGTGAAGCGGCCACGATCAAGTGGGACCCAATCGCGAGTGTGCCAATGTACCTGGTTGAAGTGCGGCAGCCGGGCGGGGGTATCGTGCTCAACGAGTATACCGAGGGCGCGTCGATGACAATTTCCTCCGAGACATTCGAGGCGCGTGGTGTATACGGCTGGCAGGTGTGGCCGGTGGATGCAAACGGCATGCAGATCTGCTTCCCGATCAGCGGTGAGATCATCGTGCTGGATTAGCTGCACGTAAACCGGCGCGTGATGCAGCGTACACAGGCGGCCCGGTGGCGGTGTCCGCCTGTTTTTTGCGCAGCCGTTACGCCGAGGAAGATCGGCGCGGGCCGGGCGTTGGCAGGATGGTCGCCTCGAACGCTTCTGCCGTCCAGGGCAGGGCGGGTTTAAAGAAGTGCTCGTAGATGGCCCAGGCGTAGGCGCGGATCTCGTACTGCGCATCCGGGGCCAAACGCAGGCGCAGGAAATGCATCAGGTTGTGGGCGTCCACTTTGAGCACCCAGGTGTAATAGGCGGCAAAGCCCGGCAGGAACAGCCGCGCTATTTCGCGCGCCACGCCTGCCTTGAGCGCTTCCTGGTAGAGTGCAAAGGACTGCTCAATGTGCGCTAACAGCTTCCCGGTGAGCGCGTCGGCCTCCGGACCGGAAAGCTCACCCTGGCTGCCCTGCTTGTTGTCGGCGGCCTGCAAGCGCCACGTCGTCGGCACGTAGAAGTCGTCTTCCTGGAAGGCGGAGTAGCGGCCCGAATTATGTACCACAAACCAATTGGCTACAAAGTTGGGATAAGGGCCATCCACAACCAGATCGTACATCTCGCGTTTGCCTACGTACTCTATCTGAGTGATTTCCACCAACCGGGGAGTGGCGTGACTGTTTGGCAAAAGTTTTGGGGAAGGGCGTTGCTCAGGATCGAAGGATATTCCCTTGTCCAGTTTTCTTGCAAATTCCAACTCAAGATGATTGGCGTGAATATAATGGTGGCGGGATTCGTGTAGAGTGATTAAGTTGTCTACATCATAAGCTTTGGATTCATCTGCCCAGACAGGAATAATATGATGGGCATGGGGTTTGCCATCCCATGCAATGTGTTCACCACAATAAGCACATATATACTGATCTCTAGTAAAGATATAAGGGGCGACATCAGTAGTCCATCTACCAATGTTTTGCCTGTTCGTGCTAGACCCGCCACGCCAGAAGTGACATTCTTCACCTCTTCGGACCGAAGTCTGCGCTCGTTCCCGTCGTGCCAGGTTTTCTTCTAGCGTCTCATTTAACGAATAGTTGAGTCCCTTATTCCAGGGTTTCTGTCCGGGTCGGAAACAACTTTGTTGGCTTCTCTCAGGTAGAGTCAATCCATATTTAGTTAGATATTTGCGAACAGTATGAGAGCTGCACTTAGCCAACTGAGCGATTTCGTTGATGGAACGTTGGCATATATGATATTGGTATTTTAACCATTCCGCGTCTGTATACAGATACGAAGTGGCCAGCGGTTTACCATTTACATATATATGAGGAAGTTGAGACCAAACGGCCCGGTCTTTAACAAGTCGCAATCCGGCAGCCTCTTGAAGGGACTGCCAGCCGTTTTCAAACAGAAACCGGTGCTCAGCACTACAGACGATTTGGCGCCCATTGCTAGTTGTAACGCAAAACGCATCTTTTTCTCCAGCGTATAATACATCTCCAACATGAGCCGTTGATAGAAGCATTGTTTCTTCGTCTACAGTGCGTAGATGCATTTCGCGAATGCGTGTTTTTTCCCATGTTTGCCAACGCCGATACAGATCGCTTATCTTTATTTTTGAACCAACACGAAATCTGTCTTTCGCTCGTTGTTCTGGTTTATCGAAGATTATCTCAGTGTCTCCATCAAGACATTGGGCATTGACATGCCAGGTGCGGTGGCGGACCCACTGCCACCAGACGACCAGCGGCGCACGGCAGCGAAATTTAAACTCCACCTGTTCAAAGGGCGACGTGTGGCGGTGCTCCATCAGGTAAAAGAGCAGCGCTTTGTCACGGTCGGGGCCTTTGCTCTCGCCCAGGAACGAGACGCGCGCCGCGTTGACAATCGCCAGGTCGTCGCCCATCAGGTCTTGCAGTTCGATCCAGCCCTTATCCAGCACGTCGATGCGCCGACCGATCAGCGTGTCATGCGGTGTGGTCATAAGTCAGCCTTTGGAAGTGATTCAGGTAAAGTACAGCAGCGCCAGCCGGACCCGTTCTTCGATGTCGTCGGGCGCGTCGCGCGGGATGGATTGCAGCGCTGCCTGTGCCTCGACGATGCTGTAGCCCAGCGCGGTGAGCGTGGCGATCACGTCCGTGTCGACGTCGCTGATCGCGGCCAACCCGGTGAACGGCTCGACGGCCAGCCGGTCTTTAAGTTCAAACGCCAGCTTGTGCGCCAGCTTTTTGCCGATGCCGGGCACGCGCGTCAGGATTTCCGGCTCTTCGCGGGCGACGGCGTTGTGCAGGTGTTCGACGGACAGCGTACTCAGCACGGCCAGCGCCAGGCGCGGCCCTACACCGCTGACCGACAGCAGCGTTTCAAACAGGTTGCGCTCTTCCTGGTCCACGAAGCCGTAGAGCGTCAGGGAATCCTCGCGCACGGCCAGGTAGGTGTAGAGCGTGTGCGTATGGCCGGGACCGTCCACAACATCCAGCACGGTAGTTGGCACGTGGATACGCAGCCCGACGCCGCCGATCAAAATAACCAGGTAGTTTTTCCCGACGGCGGCGACCTGCCCGGTTACAATATCAATCATAGGACGTTTTCCTTGCGATGTAGGCTAGTCGTTCGCCATCCGTTCGAAACGGCTGCTGTTCAGGTCGGTGATCGCCACGGCCAGCCCGTCCGCTGCGTCGTCGGGGCGGGGGATGCTGTCCAGGTCCAGCAGTTGGCGGATCATCTCCTGCATCTGCCCCTTGTCCGCGTTGCCATACCCGGCGATGGCCTGCTTGATCTCGGCGGGCTTGTATTCGCGGATCGTCAGGTTGGCTGCGGCCAGCGCCAGCAGAATCACGCCGCGCCCTTGCGCCACCGTGATCGCGGTGGTGACATTCCGGCCAAAATACAGGGTTTCAATCGCGGCGGCGTCCGGTTTGTACCGGGCGATCAGGTCGGTCATTTCGCGGTGAAGCTGCTGCAAGCGCGTGGGCATCGGCGTTCGTGCCGGGGTGGTGATCACGCCATATGCGACGGCTTCCAGGTCACCGTTGGGATGCTCGCGCACCAGCCCGTAGCCGGTAGTGGCCGTGCCGGGATCAATGCCAAGGATCAACATGAGCACATCCGGTCATAACAGGGGCAGACGGTGCGCCTGCCCGCAGGCATGGACGAACCGTACCGGGACGGGTCAGCCCTCAACGGACTGGATCGCCTCTTCAGGCGTGGCGCCGCCGTAGATCACGGTCATCAGGCCGGGCAGGTAGCGGTCGAACAGTGTGACGTTAGCATAGACCATGTTGCGGATCAACGCCTGGCTGATCTCGTCGCCTTCTACGTCGATGCTGGTTTTGTAGCGCACCTCGCCATCGCGGAAGTCCAGCTCAAAATTGCCCATGATCATGCCGTAGTTCGCCCGCGTGATAAACTCCGCGACGGCGGACCGCTTGTTTTCCGGTGTGTTGGTCTGGTTGACCGAGTAAAAGACAAACTGCTGCTGTTCTTCGCGCGCCTGGGCATAGCACCGCCACGCCCCGTTTTTCCCGTTGATGCTCATCGCCAGGATGGGGCGGTTCTCCATTTCGGACGGGTTCCATTCATCCTCGGTGAAGAACTGGGACAGCGCCTGAAAGATGGCCCCGCGCGGAGACGGCTCGGCGGCGGGCTGTCCCTCTTCGGTTTGCTCGCTGCCTCCCTGTCCATCGGGCATGAAGGCTGCTGTTTCGATGCCGTAGCGCTGAAGCTCGGTGGTCAACCGTTGAAAGGCGGCGTTGTACTCCTGTTCGTTGAAGTCAATGTACTGGATGCGGCGCAGTTGGAAGTGCATCCGGGCAGGCTTGAGCAGCACCGGGATAACCGGCTTGCGGTCATCCAGGTAGGCCTGCCATTCCAACTCGACATTGATCGAGTCCATCGAGGCGGGTGAGACGACAACCAGCATGATCTCGCAGGTATCGAGCGCCTGCTGGATGGCGCGATCCCACTTTATACCGGCGGGAATATCTTCGACGTCGAGCCAGACACTTGCCCCCAACCGTTTCAGGTCGGTTGCAAGACGCCGGGCGAATTTCTCTTCGCTGCGATGATAACTGATAAATATCCGGCTCATGCTCCCATTCCTTTATAGCTGCAACAGACTGCTCGCAACGTGTCAAGGCGGCATTATCAGGTTGTAGCAGGCAGGGGCACCCTTGGCAATGCCCCTGCCCAGCGAAAAAACCGATGCGCAAACGAATGCTATTTCGTCCGGCGAACTCAGGCGGCCTCAAGCGCGGCGGCGATCTCGTTGCTGATGTGCAGGTTGGATGAGACGTTTTGCACGTCGTCCAGGTCTTCCAGCTTTTCGATCAGGCTCATGATTTGCAGGGCCTCATCAACTGTGACCTCGATCTCGGTGTGCGGAATCCAGATCAGTTCGCTTTCCTGGATGGTGAAACCGGCCTTGGTCAGCGCGCGGTTGACGTTGGCCAGTTCTTCGCGCGGGGTGTAGATGACAATATCATCTTCTTCTTCCTGCACGTCGTCTGCGCCTGCATCGGCGGCTACCATGAACACGTCTTCAAAATTTGCACCCTCAGACGGGATCGAGATGAATCCCTTTTGATCAAACTGCCAGGTAACGGCGCCGCTGGTCGCCAGATTGCCAGCGTTGCGATTAAAGATGTACTTGATGTCGGCCAGCGTGCGGTTTTTGTTGTCCGTGACGACATTGATAACCAGGGCGACCCCATGCGGACCGTAGCCCTCGTAGACGATTTCCTCCATCACGACGGCGTCGTCGCCAATGCCCGCGCCGCGATTGATGGCGCGCTCGATGTTGTCTTTGGGCATATTGGCAGCTTTAGCTTTGTCGATGGCCAGCCGCAAGCTGGAGTTTGACTCGGGATCGGCGCCGCCTTCGCGCGCCGCCATCATCAGCTCACGCACGATCCGCGTGAAGACCTTGCCGCGCTTGGCGTCTTCGGCGCCCTTTTTGCGTTTGATAGTTGACCATTTACTATGACCAGACATACCTTATCTCCCCAGACAGTAACGTTTCCGGGTAAAAATCACCAGCCTACAGGATCAGATACGGCAGGGAAAATCCTTGCCGTGTTAAGAAATGTTGGATTGTTGTGATTATACCTGACGGGCCAACGGGTGAGCAAGAGGTGACACGATCTTGCTCATGGCCCGGCAGCCGTTGCCGTCATGATTTGTTCGCGCTGCTCGCGCAGCTTGTATTCCAGGTCAACCTGGATGCCGGACAGCAGGGCGGTGACGTGGGCGTCGATGTCCTCGCTGCCTTGTTCGACGATCTTACGCAGGTCGTCCTGGTTGATGTCACCGTTGGCGTATTCCTGGTAGGCTTCTAACACCCTGCGCACCACGATCACGATCTCGCCGTGCGCCAGGGTCGCGCATTCCGGTGTCGGTTGGCGGGCGATGGTGTCGCGCAGGTTCACCAGCCGGTCGATGATAGGCGACAGCAGGTACGGTTCGACGTCAACCGCTGCCAGGCTTTCCTCGCGGAAGGTATACAACAGCGTGCTGGCAACTTCGTACCAGGACTCCAGCTCACCCACCTCACAGCCAGGCAGGACGGTTGCTTCCGGCAGGGGCTGGTAGGTAATCTCGATGTTGGGCGGGGGGCCTTCGTCGCTTTCGCCGCCGCACGCGGCCAGCGCCAGCCAGCCCGCCAGAGTCACAGCAAATACCAGGAAACAAAACAGGGGACGCCGGTTCACAGCATGCTCCTTTTCTGGCTTGGGATGATATGTGATGTGCTGATCACAATATAACTGTAGCTTATGCCTGAGTGACGTCCGGCGCAAGCCGCCCGATCCCGGCCTACGGAATCAAGCGGCCAGATAACGCGCGATCTGGCCCCTGAAATATATGAACCGGGTGCGTATCAGTCCAGGTTTTCCGGGTCGACCCACTCGCGGCCAACGCACGAATTGTAGTTCGCGCCCAGGATGATCTTGAAGTCAACTTCGCGGTTTGGGTCCGGCTCGATGATGATCTGGTCCGGGCTGATGTTCAGGTACTTGATCAACTCGCCCAGGCTGCTGCCCTTGCTGCTGCCGGTATAATCGTAGATCACCGTGTCCTGGTAATCGACGGTGTCGGCCTGCCCGGCGGCAACCGGCACAAACCCTTCCCAGATCAGGCGGTCGGCGGCGACAATGTCCCAGCCATCGTTTGAGGTGCCGTTGTAGATGTCGATGCGGGCGTTTTCCAGCCGCACACGGTTTTCAGTTGGCGGGGACAGGAAATCTTCGAGCAGCCAGATCATGCCGCCGTTCGGATCGGGAATCTGCACAAAAGACCCGTCGGGCGGCTGCCAGGCGGCGGTTTCAACGTTTTTGCGGAAGACGTGGTTCTCGATGTCGTTTGGCTCGATCTCCAGCGCCAGCGGGATCAGCGGGATCACCTCGGCCAGCGGGATATTGGTCTGGACAACCTCGGTCACCTGGTCCCACAGTTCGGGGGTTTGCAGGATCAGGCCCGCGCTCTTGGCTTTGGCCCAGACGGCGCGCAGGATTTGCTGCTGGCGGCGTCCCCGGTCGAATTCCATTGTATTGCGGCGGCTGCGCGCATACCACAGCGCCAGGTCGCCGTCCAACTCGTGCACGCCGATGGGCAGCGTCCACAAGTTATAAATCGGCTCGTCGTTTTCGTCGTAGCCCTCGAACCGGTAATCTTCGATGGGGCAGTCAACCGCGACACTCACGCCGCCGAGGGTGTCGATCACCTGCATAAAGCCGTCGAAGTCGATCATCGCGTAGTAGTGCACCTCGATGCCAAAATTGTACAGGATGGTCTGGCGCAGCAGGCCCCAGCCGCCGTCCGTCCAACCGATAGCTTCGCCGCGCCCGTAGGCCAGGTTGAGCCGCTGCATGGTCCAGTGCGGGATATAGACGTACAGGTCGCGCGGCAGCGACAGCATACTGACCGTCTTGGTGTCCAGGTTGATCGAGACGACGATCATCGTGTCGGTGTTGAACGTTGGATCGCCGGGGATCACGTCGCCGTCATGGCCCAGCAGCAGGATGTTCAGCACTTCGTATGGCTCGCCGTCCGGATCGTAGGCACGCTGGCGCGGCATGGCGGTCGGGATGGCGGTTGCCAGCGGTGACTGCGGCGTGAAGTCCGGCGGGTAGAGCACGGTCGGCGTCGGCAGCATCACCGGCTCGGTCGGTGTGGGTGTGGGCGTGTCGGACGGGGTGAGCGTCGGCGACGGCGTCAGGGTGTTGGTTGGTGTGAGCGTGGGCGTGGGCGTGAGCGACGGTGTCTGCGTGAGCGTCGGCGTCATCGTGGGTGTGTCGGTTGCCGCCAGCGTGGGCGAGACACGCGGTGTATTGGTCGGCGGGATGGTCGGGCGTAACGTGTTGGTCGGCGGGACGGTGGCTTGCAGGGCGGCCAGCACGCCGCCAGCCGCCGATGTGCTCAGGATGGCGAATCCGGCCAGGATCACGACCAGGACAGCGGGCAGGATCATACGATAGCGATAAGGCATCAGGTCTTCTCCACGAATAGACGGCTTTGGACGCCGGGGGTTTCCCGGTAAACGCAGGGGCAAGTGTAGCGCGTGATTGGCGATTGGCAAGTCTGCGGTGGATGGGCGTGGGGAAAACGAACGGCCCGGCGCGCCAAACACGAACCGGGCCGTGATGGCAGGGATTAGCGGCGAGCGATCAGCGGAACTGCACGCGGACCGTGCACTGCGGCAGGTAGTTGCCCGTGTTATCGACCACGGTCAGGCGCAGCCAGTAGTAGCCCGGCGCAAAGGCCGCCGTGTTAATCGTGCCAAGCTGGCCGCTGCTCACCGGCGTATCAAAGACCATCAGTGTAGCGAATTCGCCGCCGCCGGTGCCGCCGCCGGAGATTTGCAGGCGGTAGAACTGGAAATTCGGATGGGTCGCCGACCCATAGAGCGCAAATGCCCCGCTGAGTACGGTGCCCGGTCTCGGCTGGGTGATGGTGGCCGTCGGATTGTCACAATCGAAGCTCAACAGGCCGCCCGCCGAACCGTCGTCGGTTGACGAGCCGTTATCCGGTTCGGGCGGGGTGATGTCGCTGTCGGGCGGGACGTATAGCAACTGCCCGGCGGTGATATTGGACGGGTCATTGATGCAGTTGGCCTCGGCCAGTTCGTCCATGTCCAGATCAAAGCGCAGCGAGAGCCGGAACAGGTTATCGCCCGGCTGGATGGTATACGCGATCCAGCCTTTCGGGACCGGGCAGCCGCTTGGGCTGAGCGTATCGGTTTCCTCTTCACCAACCGGTGTAGCGCTCGGTGTAAGTGAGGGGTAGGGCGTGAAGGTCAGCGTGGCCAATGGCGTGAAGGTGGCGGTCGGCAGTAGTGTCTCGGACGGCGTATAGGTAGCTGTCGGCGTGAAGGTAGGCGTTTCAGTATGAGTGGGTGTATAAGTACTGGTCGGCGTAGGTGACGCGGGGGCCGTATCCGTTGGACTGGGCGTATAGGTATGTGTCGGCGTGGGCGTGAATGTCGCCGACGATTCGATAGCAGGTGTTTCGCTGGGTGTGGGCAACTCTGTATCGGCAGCGGTTGGCGGCTCGGAAGGGACAGCGGCCAGCGCCGTTTCGGCGGGCGGCGTGTCGGTTGGTATCTCCGTCGGCGTTTCTGAAGGTACTTCTGACGGTGTCTCGGTGGGCGGCTCCGGCGATGGCACGCTTGTAGTTGGCGCGATGGTGGTGGGCGGTTCGCTCGGTTCGGCTGTGTCCGGGACCGGCGTCGGGGACAGCGTAAACGTTGGGAACGCCGTCTCCGATGCTTCCGGCACCCCGGCCAGCGCCGTTTCGGATCCCTGTGCGTCGACCAGCGCCGTGTTGGTTTTATCCTGGCTGGATGGTTCGTCGATATTGCTGCTCAACGTGACAATGATGGCGAATGTCAGGGCCACCGCCAGGGTACCAACCACGGCAATAGCGACAACCAGTTCATTTCCTCGGTCGCGGCGGCGTTGCATCACGCGTTTGTCTCCTCCGCAATAACATGCTGCGCTCTGAACGGCACAATAAACTGGAACGTGCTGCCCTTACCCGGCTCGCTGTCCAGCCAGATCGAGCCTTTATGCGCCTCGACTAACGCCTTGGCAATCGACAGTCCAACGCCCGTATCGCCCAGCCCTTCGATCAGCGGGTTGTCGGCCCGGTACAGCCGCCCAAAAACACGGCGCTGCTCGTCCGGCGATACACCGCCGCCCTGGTCGGTGACCGAGACAAAAATGCCGTTGATCGGGTCGCTGCTGGGCGGCAGATCGTCCCGGTCCGGCAGCATAAAGTGCCGTTCGTGCCGGGCGGTGATCGTCACGTCGCCATCCGCAGGCGAAGCCAGGTAAGCGTTCGACAGCAGTTGGACGATCACCTGGTGCATCGCGTCACGGTCGGCGTGCAGCGGGGGGATGGTGTTGGCGAGATTCATGTGCAGCGTGATGTTTTTTTCGCGGAACTGGACTCCGGCTTTGGTGATCGCATCCTCCAGCACTTCCAGCATGTCCACTGTAACCGGCTGGAGTTTAAAATCATCCGAGTCCAGGGCGGTGATGCTGACGAGGTCTTCGATCAGGGTGTTCAGGCGCTTGATATTCGCCTGGACGCGCTGCAAAAACTGCCGCTGGAGCGCGCCGAGAATGCCCACCGACTCGCTGAGCAGCAGGTCGGTGTAGCCCATGATCGAACTCATCGGCGTGCGGAGTTCCTGAGCAATGGACAGCAGCACATCGGCGTTTTCAGGGCGAACAGGGACGGCGGCGAGGGCTGCCGTATCGGACAGGTGGCCATATTCGCGGTCAAGCTGCGCGAGGTCCTGCTGTGCCTGGAGCAGCTTGTTTTCTAACTCCTGCCGTTCGGCGGTCAGCTCGTCGATCATGTCCTTGAGCGTGCCGACACCGTCCGCGCCGAGTTGTTCCAGCAGTTCGCGGTTGCCTTCGACGCGTGCCAGCAGTTGATCACGCTCAGTCTGGATCGCGGTGCGCTCGGCGATCAGGCGGTCGCGCTCGGCTTCCAGTTGGGCGCGGGTTTCACTTTCGCGCTTGTAGACAGTGTTGGCCTGGGCCAGATCGGAGTTCATATCCTCTAGCTCGGCCTGGATGCCGGTTAGCTCGCCCATCAGGCGGGCGCGCTGGCCCAGCCAATCGTCCCGCATCTGGACCAGTTCGTCGCGTTCGATACGCAGTGTGTCGCGCTGTTTGATCAGGGCTTCGCGGTCGGTTGCCAGGCGGCGGAGATTGGCTTGCAGCGCTTCAAGCTGGATTTCGCGTTCTTTTTCATGCTCAAGCTGGTCGGACAGCTTGGCACGTTCGGCCAGCAGGCGATCCCGCTCCTTGGCGATCTTTTCGGCCTGCGCCCGGTAATGGGTGCGCTCCTCGGTGATCTGGGCTAACGTCTTCGCCAGCGCCAGCGGGCCGCCCTCGATGCCCAACGAACGCAACTGTTGGTGGACTTCTTCCAACTCGGCTTTGATCTGGTTGCGCTCGTTGGTGAGCTTGGCTTTGTCCTCGCTGAGTTCGGTCAGCATTTCGCGCAGCGCTTCAGGGACGGCCTGATCTTTGGCGCTGCGGATGTCATCCAGGTTGCGTTCCAGTTTGAGCTTTTGCACCTGGAGGTCGTCGCGCTCGCGCCGGAGCGTTTCGATCATGGTTGTGTAGACATCCTGGTTGCTTTCTGCTGTTGCGCCAAGCAGCGTGGCCTGGGCTTCCTGGAGCGCCTGTGAGAGCAGTTCGCGCTCGGCGGCGAGTTCTTTGCGCTCGTGTGACAGCGCTTCGATCCGCTGCGAGATTGTCAGTCCTTCGTTGTCGTCTTCGAGCACCTGGGCCATGCGGCTGCGCTCGTAATCCAGCTCAACCTGGAGATCGCGCACCAGGCGGCTGAGTTCCCCGATCTGCTGTTGGGCCAGTTCGAGGCTGGCCTGCATTTCCTGGCGGGCGGACGAAACGCTCTGCTCGTCAAGCTGGTCGGGCACGGCACCTTCAACAATGGCCTGGATGGCCTGGTCTTCGGCGGTAAACCGGGCGCGTTGGGCGGCGCGGCTTAAGGTGAGCAGGCGCGCGGCGATGGGTCCCAGCCCTTCAAGCAAGTTAGTCTGGTGCGCTTGCAGTTCGCGGTCGGAGTAGGGCATGGCGACGATCAGCACCCCGACGATGTCCCCCGCGCGGGTAAGCGGTTGGACATATGCCGGGCCGACCTGCCCAATGTCCAGCCGCGTGTAGAGATCGACCAGTTCGTCCTGGTTGCGGTCGGCGTACAGCGGGCGCTGCATCTTGCGCTCAATGGCGTTGGTCATGGTCGGCTGCTCGTCAAGATTGAGCGCCAGCCCTGGTATCTGGCGTTCCTGAACGCTGTCGTAAGCGGCGATGATGTCCGCCCAACCGCTGTCCTCGTGCGATATCAGCACGGCAACGTCGGCTTTGATCACATCCGTCACCGCGACCACGATCTGCCGGGGGATATTGGCCGGGTCCTCGTTTTCGAGCATGATGCCCATTGCCTTGAGCAGCGTGGTTGACTCTGCGGTCTGCGTGAGCCGCCTGGACGGGAGGGTAGACTGATCTGGGATGGAAATAGCTGCCTGTGGGCGAGAGATCGCTTCAGCGTATTCGGATACTTCGTCAATTGCGACGCTGAGGCGCTCGATCACCAGCCGGTAGACGATGGTGGCGATCATCGGCATGGCTGCCAGGAATGACAGCCGCAGCGCCCCGGACGTGTGGCCGTCCAGGTGTTTGCCGCTGATGCGGGCGGTCGTGTAGCTGTAGCCAAGTAACAGCACCAGGAAAAACACAAGCTTCAGCGGGATGTCTGCTGTTTCCTTGTAGCGCGTCAGCAGCAAGGCCGTTGCCAGGATGAGGATCAGCCCTGGCCCGAAAGTCCAGACAAAACCCAGCGTATGCTTGTTGAAGTCCTCGTTGTCGGCGAGCGGATACCAGGCGTTCGCGGTGTAAGCATAAGCACCGATCAGCCCCAGGCTGAGCAGCACGACCAGGACCCACAGGCCGCGTGGCGGGCGTTCACTGTCAGCAGCGAGCAGCGCAGTGCTCGAAAAGATGATCACCAGCGTGTTAACAGCCCGTTCTAATGGGGGCAGCACGGCTTCGTCGGCGGTATCGGTGATCAGCACATACAGCGCGCCGCCCATCAGCGCGATCCAGGCCAGCACCACGCCCGACAGCAGGACGGTATAACGCCCGGCGGCGCGTTCAGATGATCCACGCATGCGTTGGCCCAGTGCCATGAGCAGCGCGGACAGGCTGATGGCGATCACGGCCAGGAAGTAGATCAGCTCACCGGTCGGTTCGATAAACAGGTCCAGAAATTCAGGGGCAGAGTCCATCGGCTTTCCTCGATAGCTGCCGCAGCAGCAGTGTTAATCTTCCCCAAGTATAGCACGCATGTGCGGCGCGCGCGCAGCGCTCAGCATACGGCGGGTGCGTTTCAAATCTGGGGCGAATCATCGGCTTAACGAGCGTTTGCGTAGGGGCGACCCACCGGGTCGCCCAGGGCAGAGCAGGCTCTGCCCCTACGAGAAATGATCCTGCCCCGAATCTGGAATGCACCCCATACGGCTGTATTATGCCGCAGTTGGTACCCGGTTTGTATTATACTGAAGCGCGGCGGATTTGGCATTTCGCTATCCGGCGCGGTACACTACCGCTGCCTGGGGGATCAGAGGCTTGTATCGCCCCCTCGTGTGAAGTGAACAACCAACAACTACACACTCAATCACGCGTATGTTGGGGGGCTGACCGTTGCCGGAAGCGGGCGATGGCGGCCTCTTGTTTTGTGCTGTGGCGGGCAGGTGGACAGTGGATGAACTGAATGTGGCGCTGGAACAGGTAGCCGACCATGCGGTGGGGTGGAAGCGCCGCCTGGCGACGATCTTACGCCGCTTCCCGTGGACCGGCTGGTGGGCGCAGTGGATCGTGCGGTTGTGGCAGCCGCGTCACACGGTGGGTGTGGTTGGTGTGCTGCTGGATGATGCAGCGGAGCATGTGCTGCTGGTCGAGCATATTTATCACACACATACCCCCTGGGGATTGCCCGGCGGCTGGATTGATCGCGGGGAAGACCCGCCGCACACTGCCGAACGCGAGTTTTACGAGGAAACCGGGCTGCGGGTGCGGGCGGTGTGCCCGCTGGTTGTGCGGCGCGGGAAAAAGTGGCGCACACATCTCGACGTGGTGTACCTGTGCGCATTGGACGGGGATTCGCAAACCCTCCGCTTGAATAACGAGGTGCTCGGCTGCCGCTGGGCGCAACTCGATGACCTGCCGCCCCTGGTGGAGTTTCATGTGCTGGGCATCCGGGCGGCGCTCAAACAGCGACACAGCCTGAACGTGGAGGTTGGTTAGATGCAATACGGGACCCTGCGAGACAGCCAGCGCGGGCTGCAACTGCCCTGGCTGGAGATTGTATCTGCGATCCTGCTGCTGATCGCGATCGTGCTGGGCATGATTGAGCTGGTCCAGTACAGCAACACCAAAGATTCGCTGCAAACCGACCTGACGATTGCCGGGATTCCGGTCGGCGGGCTTGAACCGAACGAAGCACAGGCACGCTGGGAAGCAGTCTACGTGGATCAGCCGATCATGCTGCTGTACGAAGGCAATACGATCATGCTCGACCCGGTGGTGGCCGGTTTTGATACCAACAGCGAGGCGATGCTGGCCGAGGCGCGCGCGCAAAGCAGCCGCGAAAAAAGCTTCTGGCTGGGTTTCTGGAACTACCTGTGGCGGCGCCCGGTGGCGGCGGTGAACGTGCCGCTGGATGCCGACTATTCCGAAGGCGATTTGCGCAACTACCTGCAAGACCTGGCCGCGCGCTATGATGCGCAGCCCGGCGAGGCGGGGTTTGATATGGGCACGCTGACGTTTCGATCCGGCACGGCGGGCAGCCGGTTGGATATTGACGCCGCCGCCGATCTGATCGCCCAGGCGCTGTTTGACCCGGAGCCGCGCAACCGGCGCGTGGTGCTGCCGACGGTCGGCGTAGACGCGCCCAGGCAGGAATTTGCGACGCTGCGCCAGGCGATCCTGGACCTGATGAACGCGCGCGGGTTTGTCTACAATGGTGATCAAACGCTGGCGTCGGTATACGTGCTGGACCTGGCAACCGGCGCCGAGATCGCGATCCTGGCCGATGTGCCGCACAGCGGGGTCAGCACGATCAAGGTTCCGATCATGATTAACCTGTTCCGCAACCGGTTGATCATCGACGACTACACGGCGTACCTGCTGACGGCGTCGATCCTGTGCAGCGAGAACTCGGCGTCCAACTTCCTGATGCAGCTTACCGGGGAAGGGCAGGACGAGCGCTCGATGTTGGGTGACGGGTTGAACAACGTATCGTGTACGGCGCAGGCGCTCGGCGCGGAGCACACGTTCATCAGCGCACCGCTGTACGTGGGCGATCCGAGCTTTGTATTTGAGTGGCCAGTGTGCCGTCCACAGGCATCCGCCAATGCGACCTACAACACCAACCCGGACCTGTACTCCCAGACAACCGCCGAAGATATGGGGCAGCTACTGACCGAGATATACGACTGCGCCAACTCTGGCAGCGGGTTGATGGCCGTGTACCCGGAGGACATCACGCAGACCGAGTGCCAGCAGATGATCGAGGTTATGAGCGGCAACCGGATCGACCGGCTGATCGAGCTGGGGGTGCCGCTGGGGACGCGCGTGGCACACAAAAACGGCTGGGGGCCGGAAACGACCGGCGATGCGGGCATCATCTTTTCGCCGGGCGGCGATTATATCCTCGTGATGTATACCTGGGAGCTGGACGTGGACGGTAACAACCTGCCGACGCTGGCAAGCTGGGAGCTGATCGAAGAGGTCAGCCGCCTGGTGTACAACTACTTCAATCCCAGCGAGCCGATGATCCAGCGGCGCGAACCGATCAATCCTTACGGCGCGATTGACTGCGTGGTGACCGCCACCGAGGACCAGGTGAACCTCAACGACGTGGATGAAAACCGCGTGGACGAAAACGGCATCCCGCTGCCGGGCGCGTGCTATGGCGGGCCGGGCAAATGCCGCGAGTTCGATAACTGGGGACAGTAAGTTCACTCATCGCCAGCGTATCTCAGTAAACTGACGACGGGTTGATATGGTAATAAGTTGTTTACAGGCTTATTTAACCAATATTAACTCAGGTTAATGCGATTTTACGACACGGGTACAAGAAATCTGGTACAATACCTCTAGATCAACGGTTGTAAAAGCGGGCGGGGGAGGAGAATTCAGCTTGATGAAGAAGTGTGAATACATCGAGGGCTGCCCGATTGCAAAGTACTTTGGTGATATGGGGTGGCGTATTTTTGTGCGGCGCTACTGCAAAGGTGATTATGAGCAGTGCCAGCGCCGCGAGCTTCGTCAAAATGGCGAGCCGGTGCCGGATCACCTGTTCCCCTGGGGATCAAGCCCCGTATCCGAAGACGCCCGCTAAACGGGCAGCGGCCCATCGTGCCGGGGTCCGGCCCTGGTGATGAGGTGCAGGTATTATCTTGATTGGCCAGCATGTGTTATCACGGCTGGCCTTTTGATTCTATGCTGTTGACGCAGTGTTTCAGCACGATCATGGTGATGTCGTCGAACTGCGGTTCGCCTGCCACAAACATATCAACCGCGCGCAGAATGCCCGCTACGCACGCGTCAGCCGGTTTGTGACGCAGTCCGCTGATCGTACTTTGCAGGCCGATTACGCCGAATTCGGTCTGGTCGGAACGCAGCGCTTCGGTTACGCCGTCGGTGTAGGCCACCAGCAGGTCGCCGGGGTGGAGCATGGTTTCGTTTTCTTGCAGGGTGATCTGCGGCACGACACCCAGCGCGATGCCGCGCGTGCTCAGCGGCTCGATACTGCCGTTGGCGCGGACCACCAGCGGCGGGTTATGGCCTGCACTGCAAAACCGGATGCGCCCGGTTGTCGCATCCCACAGCCCGTACCACATCGTGACGAACAGGTCGGAGCGGGTATCGCGCAGCAGCAGCTCGTTGACACGCAGCAGGGTTTCAGATGGTGTGCGTTGGTTTGAGCTAACGGCCCGCAGCAGCGTGCGGCACAAAGCCATAAACAGCGCCGCCGGGACGCCTTTGTCGGCCACGTCGGCCACGACCAGCGCCCACCGGTGATCGTCAATCTTAAAGAAGTCGTAGAAGTCGCCGCCAACCTGGCGCGCCGCGCGGTAATAGGCCGCCACGTCCCAGCCCGGCTCATCGGGGAAGGTGTCCGGCATGAAGCTGGCCTGGATGCCATGCGCGACTTCAAGCTCGCGTTCCAGCCGTTCGGCGGCGGTGGCCTCGGCTTGTAGGCGGGCGCTTTCGAGCGCGAGCGCGGTCTGGTGGGCGATGCCGCTCAGGATGTTCAGGCGTCGCTGGTCTATCTGGCCGCCCAGCGCGGGATGATCGACCATCATCGCGCCGACCAGGTGCCCCCTGGCGATCAATGGCAGGCCGAGCATGGAGGGACTTTCGAAGATGGCTTGCAGGTTGGGCGGCAGCGGGCAGTCGGTGCCGATGCCGCAGGCAATCGGATCGGTGCACTCGGCAAGCTGGAGCACGAAGCGCCCGTCCTGGGTAGTGAGCGTCAGGTCGGCGAATTCGGCGCGGTGCTGCGGCGCCAGTCCCCACGACGGCCCACCGTAAAAACGGGCGGCGGTGGCATCCCATTTCATAATCCCGCAGCGTTCAACACCGACCAGCAGCGGCGTGAGGCGCACGACCGTTTCCAGGCTTTCGTCCGGGTTGACCTGCGTGTTGACCGCCTCGGCAACCTGGAGCAGGGCGGTTGTCACCCAGGCTTCTTCTTGCTGGGCGGCGAACAGTTGGGCGCTCTCGATGGCGAGCGCGGCCTGGTTGGCGATACCGTTGACCAGCTCGATCTTGCGGTCGGTCATTGGCTCGGTATCGTCGCGCTGACCGATCAGAAACACGCCCATGACTTCGCCTTTGGCAAACAGCGGCAGCATTACCCCCTGGCCGATGTTAATCGTCACCGGCATATCGGCGGGCTGCGGCGTACTGCTGTCGAGCAGGATCGGCGCGCCGTCCTGCTTCAACTGGGCCAGCAGCGGCCAGTTGAGCGGCGTCACGGTGTAACCGGTCAGCTTGGCGGCGAAATCTGGTTCGACCCCGGCAATCTCGACCACGCGGAAAGCATCGGAGTCGTCGGCCAGCAGCACAGCGCTCCATTCCACACCTACCAGCAGCGGCGTGATCTGCGCTACCGTGCGCAGTACCTCGTCCAGGTTGGTCGCGCGGGCGGTCGATTCGGCAACCTGGAGCAGGGCCGTAGACACCCACGCCTGTTCGCGCTGGGCCATGTAAAGCTGGGCGTTGGTGATGGCGACGGCGGCCTGGTTGGCGAAGGTTTTGATGATCTCGTGATCTTCGGGCGTGAAGTGGTCCGGCCCGACACGTTCCAGGGCCAGGTGTCCGATCACCTCTCCGGCAACGGCCAGCGAAATCAGGATTTCGTCATGCGGGTGCTTTTCGAGCTGGTCGGGGTGCGCGTTCAGCCTGTGCAGCAGGTCGAGCATGTGCTGATCGGTGAGTTCCTCGGCGGGGATGACCGTATCCCAGGTTTCTGTAGCCGGATCAACCAGGTCGCCCTGCGCGGCGCTGATGTGGTAGGCGTGGTCGTCTTCGTCAAACAGCAAAATCAGGCCCGCCGTGTAGTTGACCACGCGCTCCAACCCGATCAGAATGCCGTCCAGCACGCTGTTGAGGTCCAGCGACGAACCAAGCACAGTGCTGAGTTCGCGCAGCGTTTCGGACAGCATCCGGCGGCGGGACTCGTTGGCGAACAGGGTTGCGTTGCGCAGCGCAATCGCGATGGTGTCGGCCAGCGCCTGGACCAGCGACACGTCATCCTCGGTAAACGCGTTTAGATCGGTGCTCTGAATGTCGAACACGCCCAGGATGCGCGATCCCATGCGGATCGGTACGGCTATTTCGCTGCGCGTATCCTCGACGCCGGGACCGATCATGTACCATTCGTCCTCCAACACGTCGCCACTCAGGCATGGCTGGCCGTCGCGCGCGACCTTTGGAATGATGCCGTTGCTGTTCAGCCCGTAAGAAAGCTGTTCCAGCGCCCAGCGCCCGCTGTGTACGCCGCTGCCGCTGCGAAAGACCAGCCGTTCACCGACGCGCAGGAACAGGTGTACGCGGTCATAGCCCAGGTGATCGGTCACCAGATCGACCACTTCGTCCAGCAGGTCGTCAATATCCAGGATCGACACCAGGGCGCGGGCGACTTCGGTCATGGCGTTGATGCGCTCGGTCTGGCGGTGTTCGGCGTCGTAAGCCTGCGCTTCCTGGATCGCCATGGCAAGCTGGCGGCCCAGCGTTTCCAGCATAAAAACGTCATTGTCGTCAAAGGCGTCCAGGCGGTCGCTTTGCACGTCCAGCACGCCGACGACCCGGTCCTGTACGGTCAGCGGCACGGCGATTTCGGAGCGGGTGGCATCCAGGGCCATTGTGGGGAGGTAGCGCTCGTCCTGGCTGACGTCGGGACAGGTCGCAGTGTTGATATGCGTGGCGGCCCAGCCGACCAGCCCGGCATTTTGGTCGATTACAAACTCTTCAGGATTCAGCCCGGCGTGACTGCTGGCCTTGAGCCAGATTTGATTCGCCTGGTGGTCCAGGCTGAAGATATTGACGGCGTAATAGCCAAATGCGTCATGAATGAGCGTCACGATCTGCCGGAAGAGGTCCGGCAGCGGTTGGAGGGCGGTGATCTGCCGCGCGACGTCGTTGATCAGGCGAAGCTGGCGAGCCTGCTCCTGGGTGGCTTCAAACGCCTGCGCATTGCGGATCGCGCCGGAGGTCTGGTTGGCCAGCAGGGCCAGCAGGCGCATATCTTCCTGCGAAAACGCGTTTGGGCGTTCGCTCTGGATGGCGATCACGCCCAGCACATCCCCGGCGGAGATCAGGGGGGCGAAGATGGCCGAGCGCGCCGGTTTATAGGCGCAGTGACTGGGCCGAGCGGGCAGGTTGTCCCATTCCTGCTGGAAGTCACGGACCAGCAGGCTTTCGCCGGTGCGGCGTATCCACCCGATCACCCCGTCGTCTGCGGCATTCTCGAAGCGTTCGGGCGGCAGGCGCTCGGAGTTCTTGAGCCAGACTTTGATCAGGTAGTCGTGGCCGTCGAACAGGCCGATCTGAAAATTGCTGGTATCCACGATGCGGGTGGACTGCTGGTAGACGACTTCGCACAGCGCGTCAACCTTGAGCTGCACGCCCAGGATCGCATTGCCTGCCCCGGCCAGCAGGTCCAGCTCCGGGCTGGCACGTTCCAGGGCAGCCAGGCTGAGGCCGCGCCTGCGCCCGCGCCAGTAGCCAATTATCAGGCCCAGGCAGACGCCGCCTACGGCAAGGCTGGCGCCCACCACCATCACGATAATCAGCGTGGTATCCAAGACGGTGATCCACCTCAGCGGTTACAACGCGTCGCACGTCCAGCTACGGTTTTTTGGAGTGAGCGGCGAGGGCGGTATCCAGGTCAGGGAAAATCTGAAAGAGCATATCGAAACCGACCATCTCAAGGATTTCGATCAGGCGCGGTTGCAGCCCGCTCAGGATGACGTCGCCGCCATTATCTTGTGCGCGCCGCCATGCCGAAACCAGCACCTTCAGGCCGCTGCTGGAAATATACTCAACATCCACCATATCCACGAACAGCCGCGAATGGCCCTGTTCCAGTTGGGAATAGAGGGTTTTCTCCAGCACCGGGCTGTTTTTGCTGTCCAGCCGCCCGGCGGGCGAGATTTTGACCGCGCCGGTTTCCAGTAGGCTGACCGGGAACGTATCGCTTTCGTCGCCGGGCTGCGTGACTACTTCGGGCGCGGGGAGCTGCTTGATCAGCACAAGGTGGTTGCGATCACCGACTCGCTGGTATTGCACATCGTTCATCAGCTTGCGGATAAAATAGATGCCCCAGCCCCCCGGCTCGCGGCTGTCCAGCGGCTCGGCTGGATCGGGCGTATCATGGGTAAGTGGGTTAAACGCCGGGCTGTCGTCGATGATGGTGATCACAACACGTTCAGGTTCAACCTGGCAGGTGATTTCGATCTGCCTGTCGTTTCCCTGGTAGGTATAGCCATGCTCAATGATATTGGTGAGAGCCTCGTCAACCGCCATCTGGCAGTGGTAGACGGTGCGCTCATCGAGATGGGCTGCCTCTGCCGCTTCGACAACAAAATCGCAGGCATGGCGCACTGCGTCGAGACGGGCGGCAATCACGAGGCGGCTCACGTCATTCATACACAATCCTCGAATCATACACTGGTCGGGTGGGGAGCAAGAGCGATGTCAGGCTGCGGACTAAAAGCTGCCGACGGCTTCGACCTGAGTCGGGTAGATTTCAAAAATGGTATCCAGCCCGGCCAGTTCAAACACTTCCTTCACCCGCTCGGAGGGGTTGGCAATGCGCAGGTCGCCGCCCACGCGCTTAACGCGCTTGAGGACGCGCACCATCTCGCGCAGCCCGGCGCTGCTCATATACTCGACGCCGTTCAGATCGAGCACCAGGTTATTCCGCCCGGAGTCAACAGATTTGTCCAGGGCAGTACCCAGTTCGTTGGCATTGGTGCTATCTACGCGCCCGATCACCTCAAACAGTTGGACGCGCTTCATTTCTGACGAGTTAATTTCCATAGCCATGTGGATGCACTCCTTTTTTGTCGTGCCTGGAATTATACCATCATTTGCAGGGGCATGGCATCCCCGGATTGGGCGGGTGTATTCCAGATTCGGGGCGAGATCGTTACTTGTAGGGGCAAAGCTTGCTCTGCCCTGGATGACCCACCGAGTCGCCCCTACGCAAACGCTCGCTAAGCCAGTAATTCGCCCCAGATTTGAAAGCACCCCCATTGGGTACGGTTGGCCGCTGCGAGAGCGCGATCTATACTGGCAGGAATGATACAGGCGAGGTGCTATGAACATGATACGCAAACCGGGGATCGCGCTGTGGGGCGCGGCAGTGCTGGCGGCAGGGCTGTTTGTGGCCCAGGCGATGCTGGCGGACAGTGACGGTCTGACGGGGCGGCTGCTGATCGCCTGGCTGGCGATGGTGATCGCAGCGCTGCTGGTGATGGGCTTGGCCCGGCGGCGCTGGCGTGATGTGATCGGTCCCCCGCCTGAGCCGGTCAGCCTGCTGTTGGCTGCACTGGCCGCGTTGAGCCTGTGGGCGATGGTATGGTGGCTGATGGATATGACCAACTACCGCCTGGAACGGTCGGTGGGGCCGCTGCCGCTGCCGCAATCGCTGGCGCAAATGCCGGACACACTGCTGGGCGTGGAGCTTCAAAAAGCCTCCTACGAGATCGAGATTCTGTTCGCGGTGGTGCTGCAACCGCTGGCCCTGGCGTGGTTGGTGTGGGGGCTGGTCCAGCCGGAGATCGGCGCGCTGGTCGGGCGGCTGCGCGCGGCGTGGATCACGGGCGTGCTGGCCGGGGCGATCATGGCGCTAATCCCGGCGCAGGATGTCGCGCCCGCGCTGCCCTGGGGACTGGCATCATTGGGCGGTTACATGCTGATCGGGATCGCGGCGGCGCTGGCGGTCTACCTGACCGGGTCGCCGTGGACGGGTTTTGTTGCACACGCGACGTTTGCCTATGCCAGCTTTGCATGGCGCGATGACCTGTTCCGCGAGTTTGGCGGCAAAAGCTATCTCGACATGGCATGGCTGACGCTCGTCGTACTGGGGCTGTTTGGCGCGGCGGTGACGCTCCAGGCGATCCGCTTCCGCGATCCGCGCCCTGCCGACCCGGAGCGAGCCGCGCGAAACCGGCTGGCGTGGCTGGGCCTGCCGCTGGCGCTGGTATTGGCCGCGCTGGTGGTGATGACCGTGCTGGATGTGGATGCCCGCCACGCCGAAAAGGCGAAACGCGCTACAGCCGCCGCAGAAACGATGCCAGCAAACCCATCAAGCCTAGCGCCGCCAGCGCCAGGATAGGCACAATCGGCGGCAGCCCGCCCTCGGAATCGTTCGAACTGGATTCGGCAGCCTGCGGGATGATGATCGGCGTATTGGTGAAGGGCGGGATAGTGAAGGTTGGCAGCGGCGCGCCGGGTTCGAGTGTGGGCGCGGCAGCTTCGCCGGGTTCGGCGGTGAAAACGCCGGTCGGCGTGATGAGCACCTGCGCAGTCAGGGTGAAAATCGCGCCGGGCGTGGCCGTGATGAACGCGGCTGTTTCCTGCGCGGCTGAAAAGTTCGGATCAACGGTGGGGATGTCTTCAACTTCCAGGTCAGGGATCAACGCCTCGTCGCCGATCAGGTTAACCACTTCGTTGTAGACCCAGCCGGTGCCGCTGGGCGAGTTTGGGTATTCGATCTGGTACCAGTTGAAGCGCCTGCCGAGCACCGCGTAGAATTCGCCGGGGTAGATCGTGCCCAGGATGTTGTCGTCGATGTCCGGCCAGGCGCGGACGCGCGTTTCTTCGAAGGCGGCTTCGACCACTGCCGGACCCTGCGACGTTGGAGTGCGGGTCGGCGTTTCGGTGGGCGGTCCCTGGGTGGGCGTGGGCGTTGGGAATTCAAGCTGGACAGGAGTCGCCGTTTGCTGCCGGGCGGGAGAATCGGCGCCCGCCACAGACGCGCCCGCCGCGATCAGGCCGCTCAGCGTGATCGCCAGCAGCAGCGCCAGCCCGCCGCGCTTGCGTACTACCTTACTCGTGTGCTGCATACCTCACCAGCTTACTTTGTTGAATTCGTAGTCGCGCGTCTGCTCTGCCTGCCGGTAGCCGTCTTCGGTGGGACGGGTCATGTAGCCCTGGTATTCCTGGTTGGCAAAGCCCAGGATCGTCCACTCGCCGAGCACCATCGGCGGCACGGTCACGCCCGGCGCGCACTCTTCGCACTGGGCGGGTATCCACTCGCCATTATAGCGCCGCGCGAAGTGCAGGTGTGTGCCGGTGCTGAAACCGCCCTGGCAGGACGGGTGCCCCAGTTGATCGCCGGTCTTGACCGTCCGGCCCTCGGCAATGCGTTCAAAGTCGTCAATGTGCAGGTAAACCAGCGTCCAGCCGGTGCGCTCGTTTCCGTCGCCGTCCAGGTCCAGGATCACATAGCCCTCGCCGCTGCGCGCGATCACGCCGGGCGCGGCAGCGGTGGCCCAGTTGGGTGTGACGTAGCACGCTCCCTGCGCGGCGACCAGCTCGTCGGGCGGTTCCGGCGGGGCAAAGTCCACTGCTGCCCAGGCGGAGCCGCTATTATACCCGCCGTGCGGTCCGCCCGTATAGACCCATTCTTCGCCGGGTGCGAAGGGCAGTGTCAGCACCGGCTGCGCCAGGTCGGGCGGGGTGATCGGTTCAACGGCGCCGGGGAACGGGTCACCAAACAGGCTGAGATAGGTCTGGAAGAAGCCGGTCGGGCTGACGTCCTGCTGCCACTGGTTGAGCGGCGTCAGCAAGCTGAGCATATACTGCACGCCGACCGTGCCGGGATTCTGATCGACGGCGTACAGCAGGCGCGTGCCGTCGATGAAGGTCAGGCCGGTGTTGCCCCGGTATTTCCAGCCGTAGTAGCCGTAGCTGAGCGCGTCCGCCGTATCGGAAAGCTGGCGCAGCAGGCCCTCGCGGCCCTCCTTGACAATGCCCAGCGGGTACTGGATCGCCTGGTCGGAGGGGACGGGGTTGGTGATCCAGCCGCCGCGATATTCGAGCAGGGCCAGCAGCAGGCGCGGGTTGACGCTGTAGTTTTTGGCGATGAAGTCCACGATCTCCACGCCGCTCCAGATGTCGCCGTCCACGTCTTCAGAATACGCGCGCAAAAAGCCCGGCTGGTACTTCACAAACCCGGCGATGCTGAAGCCGGTGGTGGAGGGGCCGTATACCAGTTCGCTGTCCGGGATCAGCTTAAAATCCGGGCCGAACAGCAGCCCGTTGCCCGGCATATTGAGCACCTGCCCGACTTCGAGCTGGTTCGGATTGGGAATGTCGTTGAGCGCCAGAATATCGTCGACCGTGATATTGTACAGCGTGGCGATGGTGCCCAGCGTATCACCGGGCTGGACGGCGTACAGGTTACCACCCTGGGGTATGGCGCGGGTCGGGTTAGGGGTGGGCTGGATCGGCGTTTTGGTCGGCTGGTCGGGCGTTACTGTGGGCGGGATCACCAGGTTGCCCTCGGCGTCAAACAGCGGTGTCGCGGTAACATAGACGACATCTTCGCCGCCGGTGCTGATCGTGCAGGCCAGCGCGACCAGGCTCAGCAGAACCAGCGCCAGCAGCGAACTGGCAGCGCGGCGATACGTGCGCAAAAACGGGATCATAACAATGCCTCGACCAGCCGGGGCAGCGAGTCGGCATAGCGGTAGTGCGTGCCCCGGTGCCCGTCGGGATATTCTTCGTACACGTGCGGGATGCCCAGCGTTTCTAGCTTTTGATGCAGCACGCGCGCGCCGATCTGAAGCTGGTATTCGTCGTACTGTCCCACGTCGATAAAGTTCAGGCGGCTGTGACGCAGCGCGTCAGCATAGGCCGGGGTGTCCAGCTTGCGGATCGGGTCGTGCGCCAGCCAGCGCGCCCAGACATCGGCGTTCAGCGCGCCGGTGATGGCATCGATAGGCAG
This sequence comes from Anaerolineae bacterium, assembly GCA_016926875.1. GTDB lineage: Bacteria > Chloroflexota > Anaerolineae > Aggregatilineales > Aggregatilineaceae > JAFGNU01. The sequence goes on from JAFGNU010000071.1 coordinate 55,811, forward strand.
GTCGAAGCCGTGCGGGGAATCCGGGTTCCCGCCAAATGCCGCCGCCCAACAAACCGCCATGATCAGCTCCCAGAACGCGCCGCCCTTGGGCCGGATGCCGGGGATGTCGTAGATGAAGGCGTCCAGGCCGCCGTAGTGTTCAAGGTGCTGGTGCATCTTGCTCAGGTGGGGGATGCAGGCGAATTCCCAGTACAGGTCACCGCTGTGACAGGCGAACGCGCCGAAGATTTCCGGGTGGTGCATGGCCTGTGTGATCGCGCCAAAGCCGCCGCTGCTGCGCCCCATCACGCCGCGATGGTCACGGCTGGCCAGCGTGCGGTAGTTGGTGTCGACCAGCGGCACGATCTCATCGATCAAATAATCCTCGTAGCGGCCCATGCCCGCCGAGTTGATAAACTGCGAGCCGCCAAAGCGCGTCCACATATCCGGCAGCACCACGATCACCGGGTCGAGCACACCACCGTCGATTAAGTCGTCCAACTGCTGCTTGATCGTCACGTCCCAGGGGCGCCAGTTCATCAGGCCGGGGCCGGTGTTGCCGTGGCTGCTCAGCAGGTAGATGGTTGGGTAGCGGCGGTCTGCAAAATCGTCATGGCCGGGCGGCAGGTACACCGTCACGCGGCGGATATGCGGATCGCCCAGCGGGTTTTCGCGCAGGACGGCGCTTTCCAGGGTTGGCTGTTCAACACGGCTTGGGCTGATGCTCACGGCGATCTCCTTCACAATCTCCAACACAAATTGTAACGGAGCGCCAGTGGTGCGGCAATACGCGGCGGCGAAGTGTCAGGCAGCCGTCAGTCCGGCGGTGGATTATGGTTGGACGCGGCCTTTTTGGTTACTATATGGACGTGCTAGGCTATCATCTGCTTGACAGGAGGAATACATATGCCCGGTATGGACACGCTCCAGGAAATCTTTGAAAACATGGGCGAGGGCTTTAACCCGGATAGGGCCGAAGGGGTCGACGCGATATTCCAGTTTGATCTCACCGGCGACAACGGCGGGAAATACTGGATCAAGGTGGCCGATCAGAAGGCCGAGGTATACGAAGGCGAACACGAATCCCCATCGATGATCCTGACCGCGACTGCCGATGACTATATCGCGATGGTGAACGGCGACCTGAATCCGATGATGGGATTTATGCAGGGCAAAATCAAGGTCAAGGGCGATATGGGGCTGGCGCTGAAGCTGCAAGCGATATTTGACATGGGCTGACGGCAAACATTTCGGTCAATACAAAACGGGGCGCGGTTCCGGTGATGGAGCGCGCCCCGTTGCTGGTTACGCCGGGTACAGGGCCAGGGATGCTGGTGAGCGGTCCCCGGCCCTGCGTGTTACGGGATCGGCACGTTAATCATCAACTGGGCCAGTTGGCGCAGCGCGATCAGGTTGCGAAGCGGGGCGCCGTGCGCTTTCAGTGCGTCCGAAGTGAAAACATCGCCTGGACCGGTCAGTGTCAGGTCCGGGAGGACCGGCACCGAGCGGTTGGCCACCACGCGCCACACGTTTAGCAGCGGGATGTTATAGGCGTTGGCGGTTTCCACGATGACGGTGTTGTATTCCTGGAGCGCCGGGACGGCTGCCGGGTCGCCGGGGATGGTCGTCAGCACCGGGATCACGCCCTGCTCGAAGCAGGTTTGAATGATCACGTCAAGATCGGTTTCGAACCGTCCGATTGGCGCGCCGGTAAGGATATCATTCCGCCCGACAAATATGAACACGACAGCAGGCCGGTTGACGCGCAGTTCACAGGCCAGCGGCGATTCGCCCCCCTGGCAAACGGCTGGATCGGCGCTGGCCGGTCTGACCAGGTCGCGCGCGGTCCAGTTTAGATTGGTGCTGAGGCTGCCGCCATCGGTGAAGCTGTTGCCACCAACCGGCAGCGGCGTGCTGGTGAAGTAGAACACCAGGTTATCCAGGTCGGCAGCGTCCGGCAGGTCGGCGAAGTTGGCCGACCCGTCGCCGAGATCAAACAGGAACTGGGCCGGAGGCAGGTCGCCCGCCACGCTGAAGATTCCCGGATTGACCGGGGCAGGCATACCCATCCCCTGCCGGTAGATGGCGCGCACCGTCTTGAGCACGTCGCCCGTGATGTCGGTGATATTCGGGACATCGTTCAGATTGATACCCTCTTCGGTGGGCGGTGGGGGTGGGGGAGGCGTCTCTTCGACGGTGACGCGGAACGCTGTACCGGTTGTGCCGCCGCGCCCGTCCTCGACGGTAACTGTGATGGTGACTGCACCGGGATTGATCGCGGACAGGGTGATGATGCCCGGTGCGGAAACGAACGCTTCAACCACGCCGCCGTTATCCGACACGGCCACCACGGTCAGCGAGTCA
>JAFGNU010000072.1 GCA_016926875.1 Anaerolineae bacterium
ACCGCTAACCGCTAAAAGCTATTCTCTTTAGAAAAGGAGCAGGCTGTTTATCGTGGAGACAGGTGTTTTACTCACTGCCGGGGGGATTTTTTTGCTGCGCGTGGTCGGGAACATGCTCACCACGCTGCGCCTGATCGTACTGGTACGCGGGGAAAAACTACGGTCCTCGGCGCTGGCGATTTTTGAAACGCTGGTGTTTGCGATTGCCCTGGGTAACGTCGTCAACAACCTGAACAACGGCTGGAACCTGACCGCCTACTGCCTGGGCTACGCCGTTGGCGGCTACCTGGGCATGACGCTGGAGCAAAGGCTGATCAAGCGTTTTGTCGCCGTGGATATCATCTCCGCACACCATGCGCACGTGATTGCCCTCGCCGTGCGAGAGGCAGGCTATGGCGCGACCGAGGGCTGGGGCGAAGGCGCACAGGGCAGCCGGGGTACCGTGCGGGTGGTAACCGGCAACCAGGATGCCAAGCTGGTAGTCCAGATAGTCCAGCGTATCGATCCCGAAGCATTCGTCACGGTTGACGAACTGCGCAGCATCACGCGCGGCTACATCCGGTTCGCGCGGCCCGAACGATAGCCCAGCGCGCAGCCGCCGACATGGAGTATGCCGCGTATGCCCCTGCTTGATCGCGTCACGCAAACCATCACGCGCCACGCCCTGATCGCGCCCGGTGATAGGCTGGTGGTGGGCGTATCAGGCGGCCCGGATTCGCTGGTGCTGCTGCACGTGCTGTGCCGTCTGCGCGAAGCGTTCCACCTGTCGCTGCACGCTGCCACGCTTGATCACGGTATTCGCGGTGCAGCCAGCGCAGCCGACGCGGAGTTCGTGCGCCGCACGGCGACCGGGTGGGACGTCCCGGTCACGGTTGGGCGCGCGGACGTGCTGGCCTTCGCCAAACAGCACCGCCTGGGCATCGAAGAGACGGCGCGGCAGGTGCGCTATGCCTTCCTGGTGCATGTGGCGCGGCAGGTCGGCGCGGCAGTGGTCGCAGTCGGGCACAACCGCGACGACCAGACCGAAACCGTGCTGATGCACCTGATCCGGGGCAGCGGCCTGAACGGGCTGTGCGGCATGTGGCCGCGCACGCCAACCAGCGCCTACCACCTGTTGATCGACGCGCCGGTTGCCCTTGATCCGCCCGCGCCCGGTCCCCCTGCCGCCCCGGCCTGTTGGCCCGATATAATCCGCCCCCTGATCGACACGCCGCGCGCCGCCATCGATGCCTACGTTACCGCGCACGGCCTCCAACCCCGGCTTGACGCAACCAACCTGGACACAACCTATTTCCGCAACCGGCTGCGGCACGACGTGATCCCCCTGCTGGAAACGCTCAATCCCAACCTGCGCGCCATGCTGGCCCGCACAGCGGACGTCTTGCAGGCCGACGCCGCGCTGATCCGGCAGCTAGGCGAAGCGGCGCTGGCGCGTGTGCAGCGTGACTCGCCCTCCGGCACGGTGATCCTGGACCGGGACGCCTGGGCCGGGCTGTCGTTGAGCGAACAGCGGCACGTGATCCGCGCGGTAACATGGCGGCTTCGCCCGGCGCTGCGAGACGTGTCGTTTGTGCATGTCGAGAACGCGCTCGCCGTAGCCAATACAGGCGCGACTGGGGCGCAGGCTACACTGCCCGGCGGGCTGCTGCTGCGGGTAGGCTACGAGACGCTGTCAATTGCTCCCTCCGGCATGGAAGCGCCGGAATCCGCCGCGCAGGACGCGCCCACGCTCGAAGACGATGACGGGAACAACCCGTTTTTGCCCGGCGACAGCGTGCAGTGGACCTTTGGCAACTGGACGTTTGAAGCCGCCCCGCTGACCTCACCCGCCGACCTGCCCGCCGTACACGCCGATCCACTGGCGGCTGCGCTGGCAGTACCGCCGGGCGCATGGCTCAACCTGCGAACACGCCGCCCCGGTGACCGCTTCTGTCCGCGCGGCCTGGGCGGGCATTCACAAAAACTCGGCGATACATTGATTAACCTCAAAGTGCCTGCTCCCTGGCGCGACCGCGTCCCGTTGTTCACGGTTGATGACGCTATCGCGTGGTTCGTCGCGCCAACAGGCGGCGGCCTGCGCGGACGCGTCGCAGAACCGTTCGCCCCCGATCCTCTCTCCACATCCGGCAGCGTGATCGTGGTGGTCCGCTGGCGCCGCACGCCCTGAGCCAACAGCGGTTAAGCCAAAAACTGGCAGCTCATGGCTCAAACAGCAGTCTGCCCGGCGCTTCAATTTACCTTATGACAACCATTTGCCAACTGCTCTCAGACCAAGTTTGTGATAAGGCTACCACACCGATTAACAGAGACTTGCGCTTTTGCAAACCTTCAAATATAGTTAAGGTAAGATAAACACGGAGCTTAGATGACTATACAGGAACGAGGCGATGACCAACGGAGACGAAGCATATATTTTGGTGGTTGATGACGAAGGCGCGATTCGTTATTCCATCAGCAAAACGTTGCAGCGGGTAGGCTACCAGGTGCACACTGCCGCCACCGGTGAGGAAGCCCTGGAAATGATGCAATACCAGGAATACGACGTCGTGCTGACCGACATCCGGATGCCGGGACTGACCGGCGTGGAGCTGCTGGCCGAAATCAAACATCTAGCCCCGGACTCGGTGGTGATCCTGCTAACCGGCTATGCCAGCCTGGAAACGGCCATCGAAAGCCTGCGCCTGGGCGCGCATGATTACCTGGTCAAGCCCAGCAGCAGCCAGAACATCCGGCAGAGCGTATCCGAGGGCATAGCACGGGCGCGGAATATGAAACACCGCCGCCTGCTGCTGAAAACGATCCGTGACAACGTCGAAGAACTGACCGGCGACCGGGCAAAACTTTCTGCGGCGGAACCTGAGGCAGGGGCGCAGTCCGCCGGGACGCCGGTTGTGACGCCGGTCACGACGATGACCATCGGGCCGCTGACGATTTTCCCAGGCCGCTACCAGATTTCGGTGGGCGACCAGCCAATCGACCTGACGCCGACCGAGTTCGACCTGCTGCTGTACCTGGCGGCCCACCGGGGGCGCGTGGTGCCCTGCGCCGAACTGGTGCGCGAGGTGCGAGGCTATGCGCTGGACGAACACGAAGCGCGCGAGGTGATCCGCCCGCACGTCAGCAACCTGCGCCGCAAACTCAAGTCATCCGGCCAGAATCCAAACATCATCGTCAACGTGCGCGGCATCGGCTACCGGCTGGCGGAAGCGTCCTGACCGACATACCGACCGGTTTGGATGCGCGTGCCTTGCAGTTTGTTGCACCGCCGGTGGCGCAGTGCAGCAATAGCTTGATCAGTCCCTGGCCAGGACTTCATGCGCCTCCTGGATCGAGCGAACGAGGATGAAGCCGCTGCTGCCGCGTTTGTAAACCTGGTTAAACGTCTCCAACATCGAGCGGATGAATGTATCACTGCCTACAATCACAATCCGCCCCCGGTTGGGATGCGAGGTTTTTTCCAGGCGCCTGTAGTTATCAAATGCTTCTCTGGGCAGGTCGCGCGTGTTTTGCATAACTGCGATCACGTCAACCACGTGATCAACCGTGTCAATCAAGGCGTTTGACTGCGCCTGCGCTGCCTGGTATTCATACCAGTTCCAGTCGCCCTCAAACTCCCAGCGGACTGCTTTGTGATCGTCGTCGTCCCACTGTACAGTGATAGGCATACAATACTCCTTATCAATGCTCAAACCAGCCAAACCCGACAGGATGCAGACTCCAAGCGCCCCACCCTACACCCTCAAACACAGCCTGTTAGCTTGATTTCACACCACCCGTGCAAATAATCCCAGTGACAGGTAACATCAAGATCAAAAACCATCAGGATACATATATGCTTATCTATCGCCGTCAAACGTCGTTCCACCCCTTACTCCTGGTTTTAGCCAGCCTGATCATGGCGCGCGGGCTGATCGGGCCGGTGCGCGCCGGTCACCCGGCAGCCGCCAGCCAGCCGGACCGCGTCCGCGCCCAACTGCAAGACATGACGCTTGAAGAAAAAGTCGGGCAGTTGTTTCTGATCACGATCTATTCCACCACGCTGGATGCTGCCGACCGCAGCCTGATCGCTACCATCCACCCCGGCGGGGTGGTGCTGTTCCCGCACAACCTGCTAACGCCGGGGCAGATCACCGAACTGACCAACCGGCTGCAAACCTACGCGCAGGACACCGGGCCGGACGTGCCGCTGCTGATCGCGGTGGACCAGGAAGGCGGGCGCGTCACGCGGCTGGACGACGGTTTTACGTTTTTCCCGTCGGTGCTGATGCTCGGCGCCACCGCCAACCACGATACGGCCATGCAGGTTGGCTACGCGATGGGCCAGGAAATGGCAGCAGTCGGGATCAATATGAACCTGGCCCCGGTCGCAGACCTGCAAACACCAGCCCAGGCGCGCAACCCCGGCAACGTGTTGTACCGGCGCACGCTCAGCGCAGACCCGGCGCTGACCGGCAGGCTGGCAGGCGCGTTGATCGTCGGGATGCGCGGCGCGGGCGTGATTGGCGTGCTGAAGCACTTCCCCGGACACGGCGCGGCCACGCTGGACAGCCATACCGGGCTGCCGGAAGTCTCACTCTCGCGTGCCGAAGTCGAACAAACTGCGCTGGCAGCCTTCGAGACGGCCATCAGCTATGGATCGGCCCCGGCGGTGATGTTTGGGCACCTGTATTACCCGGCGCTGGACAGCATCCGGCGGCCTGCGTCGCTGTCGCCGGTCGTGATGAACGTGCTGCGCAACGATCTCGCCTTTGACGGCGTGGCGATCAGCGATGCAATGGATATGGGCGCTATCAGCGACGACTACACCATGTCCGGCGCGATCATCGAGTCGATCAACGCGGGCATGGACCTGATCGCGTTTGGGCCGCACGTGTCGGCGGGGGATCAGCAGGTCGTGTACGCGGCAGTGCTCCGGGCCGTCCAGACCGGGCAGATACCACTCGCGCGGCTGGACGAAGCGGTCGAGCGAGCGCTGCTGCTGCGGATGCAGTACGGGCTGCTGAACTGGTCACCGCTGGACGTGGACGACACGGCAGAGCGCCTGCACCTGGACGATCACCAGGTGGTGTTGAACCAGTTGGCGCAGGACGCCGTCACGGCCCTGGACAACCCGCGCGGGCTGCTGCCGATTGATCCCGCCGCGCAGCGAACGGCGCTGATCTACCCGGCAGAGTACGCCGGTATTCAGTCCGAGTGCGCGCGCTATGATCCCGACCTGACGGCGGTTGCTACCGGCTACAATCCGTCCGGCGCAGACCTTGCCAACGCTGCCAGGGCCGCCGAACAGGCGGACGTGGTGATCGTGTTTGTCGAAGACCTGGCGCAAAACAACGAACAGTACCAGCTTGCCTGGGCCGTGCCGCCCGAAAAAACGGTCGCGGTGCTGATGCGCTCGCCGTATGACTGGGTCGATCTGCCAGTGCCGCTCGATACCGTGCTGCTCACCTACGATTCGACCCCGGCCACGTTCGCCGCCGCCTGCCGTGTCCTGTACGGTCTGGAACCGGCGCGCGGACGCCTGCCGGTGCCGGTCGGGCCATACGAGGTCGGCGCGGGCGTGCCGGTAATCGAGGAAACGCGTGCGGGCGATCCGTGAGTGAGCGCCGCCGGTGATCCGTTTCTTTTTACCGAGATAGTTGTTTCCCGGCGCATTTCGAAGTACCTTTAGACGTGATGATCCGTGTGCGCTAATCCTGGGACAAAAGAATCAATGGGCAACTTGAATTCAAACCTGCTTACACAAGACACACAGGCCGTGATGAACGACGCGGTCGACATCATGAGCGCCTATGGCAAGACGCTGATGACGCCCGAAGCCGCGCTGCTGGCCCTGATCCGCAGCAAGGACACCGGCGCGTCACGCCTCTTGCAGCAGTTTGCCGAGCGGCGCGGGGCCGACCTCGACCGGTTGGAGCGGCAGGTCAAGCTGGCCGTGCAGAGCCGCCGCGACCTGGACGGCGATTTATCCTACCTGGCCAGCGGCAAAAAGAAAGTGGACCTCAGCCGTACAATGGTGATCGCGCTGGACGAAGCGCTGAGCGTGGCACAGGCGCTCAACGAGATGGCAATTGATACCGATCACCTGTTGGGCGTGATGACCGAGCGCGAAGTCGGCACGGCGGGGATGCTGACCCAGTTTGGCATCACCAAGGGCGCGGTGCGCGACCTGCTGACCTCGTCGGCTACCAGCACCGGCATTTCCCGGCGGGTGGATTCGGCCATCGCCAGTGACCTGGTCGCTGCCGCCAAATCCGGCGACCTGCGCGCAGTGTATTTCCGTGAAGACCTGCTGCGCGACCTGATCCAGATGCTCGGCCAGACCGTTAACCGCCATGTGATCCTGGTCGGCCCGGACGGCGTCGGCAAGCGCACGCTGGCCTACAGCCTCGCCCTGCTGATCGCAGAGGGCCAGGGACCAAAACAGCTCAACAAGCTGGTCCAGATCGATGAGCGCGCGCTGCTCGACCAACAGCAAAAAGCGCTCGATCACGGGCTGGACATGGCGGGCGGCGGCATCCTGTTTATCCCGCATATCGACCGCTTTTTTGGCGGCGCGCTCAAGGCGGAGTTTCCCAAAGCCGCCCCGGCGCTGCAAAAAGCTTTCCTGAGCGACAACCCGGTTATCATCGGAACAACCACCCAGGCGTTGTGGGATGAGCGGCTGCGCGGCATCAGCGCCATTGCCGAAAACGCGCAGTTGCTGCATGTGCCCGCGCCGGACGTGAACGAAACGGTCGAAATCCTGGAAGTGCTCCTGCCGCACCTGGCCGCCGATTACGAGATCGAAGTGCAGCAAGATGCGCTCAAAGTGGCTGCCAACCTCGCCAGGCGCTACATGAGCGGTACCTCCCTGCCCCTCAGCGCCGAGCACCTGCTGCACCGGGCGGCGGCATTGGTCAGTCTGAGCGACCAGACACACATCGCCTTCCGACAGGAGCTGGCCGATACCGTGCTGGACGCCGAAGACGTGACGCTCGCCGCCGCGCAGATGACCGGCATCCCCGTCAGCAAGCTGGGCCAGGACGAGCGCACCAAGTACGCCAGCATGGTCGAGCACCTGCACGAGCGCATCATCGGCCAGGACGAAGCGGTGATCGCGCTCAGCCGGGCGGTCAAAACCGCGCGCGTTGGCCTGAAAGACCCTAAGCGCCCGATCGGATCGTTCCTGTTCCTGGGACCGACCGGCGTCGGCAAGACCGAGCTGGCAAAAGCGCTGGCCGAGTTCATGTTCGGCAGCGAGGACGCCATGTTGCAGCTTGATATGTCCGAGTACATGGACGAAAACACCGTCAGCCGGCTGATCGGCGCGCCGCCCGGTTACATTGGCTACGAGGGCGGCGGGCAGCTTACCGACCGCGTGCGCGAGCAGCCGTACATCGTGATTGTGTTTGACGAAGTCGAGAAAGCGCACCACCGCGTGCTGGATGTGCTGCTGCAAGTCATGGAGGAAGGCCGCCTGACCGAC
>JAFGNU010000011.1 GCA_016926875.1 Anaerolineae bacterium
ACGATCTGTGGAATATTATCCTGCAGAGCCTGTTTGACCACGCTATCAAGGTAGGCCGTGCGTGCGATGAAGTATTCGTAAGATCCCGGCGAAAACACATCCAGTTTTTTCAAGATCAGGGCGTGAGTGGCTGGATCTCTCAGCGACTGACGAGCCTGGTCGTCCAGAAAGCATTCGGCCAGAACATCTGCGCCTTGTATCTCGACGCGCGGATCATGGGCTGCAATGGCACGGCAACGGGCAACATTCAAAGCACTAGCTGAGGGTAGATTCTCAGACGAAACAGGTACCAGATCGGAAGTTTGTGCCATGGTGGATCCTCCTGTGGGTGATATGCACAAAACGCCTTCCCTTGTTTCAACAAGAAGGCGTCAATACCTGATCATATCTCATCGGTTGAAAGTGGGGGTAAATCAGGTTGAATGATAGATCGCGAAACTCCGGTAATCTTCGACCTCGTACCCCTCGCCCTCACCATGAATAAGCACGACTGTCCCAATGTCGCCCGCTCTCAACCCGTGCTCTGGCATGTCTTCGGTCAACACGATGCTTTCAAGTTCTTGTATTGTTCTCATCGGTTTTTCTACCACACCGCCCCGGCGGAGCATTTTCCACGTAATACGTTAGCTGTGCTCACCGCCACCGATAGGCAATGACCGGACACGTATCCGTGATTCGTCAAACACGACAATACAACCTTGAGCCAAAGCTTCTGTCAGATTTGGCAGGTTTGCCAGTAAAAGCGGCGCTTGCTTTTCTGGACGCCGTTCAAACTCCCCCCGAAACAAAATGACCGAGGGTTTACGATCCTGTCGCAGCGCTAATAGGGTACCAAAATCGGTATCGGCAGAAACCAGCACGCGGTCTTCGTCAGCAGCACGCCGAAATATCACGTCGTCGGTCGCTACCTGTAACCCATAGTCGCGCACGTGCACTGCATCATGTCCTGCCTGGCGCAAGCCTTCGGCCACTGTCGGTGACAAAGCGTTATCGATCAGAAACTTCACGACGCGCTCACCAATGGCAGCGTGCGCTCCCGTACTGCTTCCGCCGCATAGCGCAGCGCCTCGCGGATGTCGTCGGCTTCCAGATCGGGATAGTTCGCCAGGATTTCGTCGTTGGTCATGCCCCCCGCGACCATGCCCACCACCGTTGCAACAGGGATACGCAGCCCGCGTAGACAGGGCATCCCGCCCATTTGATCGGCGTTCACCGTGATACGTGTATACTTCATCATGTGCTCCGTATATAGCATAAGACGATCCACCACATCACCCCGGCGGATCGTCTTCAGTGTAGCATAGATTGGAGCGTGCGGAGACAGCGCTACTCTACGCGCTCCAGGATGTGCGCGACCGCCGTGCCGCCCAGCCCGCCGATGCTCAGCACCAGGCCCAGGCGCGCGTTGTCCACCTGGTTCTCCCCGGCATCGCGGCGCAGTTGCAGCGCTACCTCGACCGCCTGGTAGACGCCCGTCGCGCCCAGCGGGTTCCCGCGCGCCTTCAGCCCGCCGAAGGTGCTGATCGGCAGCCTGCCCGCGCGCGTGATCGTCCCGTCTGCGGCCAGCGCCACGCCCTCACCGCGCCGGGCAAACCCGGTGGCTTCCAGTTGCAGTGCCGTCAGGATAGTGTAGCTGTCGTGCAGTTCGGCCAGTTGTAGATCGGCGGGCGTGATCTCGGCCTGTTCATACGCGCGCCCCGCCGCCAGGTTCGCCGCCCGCAGAAAGAGCATATCCGCGCGGTTGTGCAGCGCCAATGCATCCGTCGCCGCCGCGCTGCCCCGCACCCGCACCGGGCGCGGCACCATGTCAACCGCCCGCCCGGTCGTGGTCAGAATGACCGCCGCCGCGCCGTCACCTTCCGGTGCGCTGTCGAACAGGTTGACCGGATCGGCGACCAGCGGCGCTTTGCCAAACGCGCCCGGACGCAGCTTGTTACGGTACATGGCGAACGGGTTCAGCGACCCGTTGGCGTGCGCGTTGACGCTGAACGGTTCAAACTGGTCCAGCGCCACGCCATATTCGTGCATGTAGCGCCGCATCAGCAGCGCCGCCATTGCCGCCGGGGTGCCGCCTCCTGCCGCCTCGTAATCGGCGTCCAGCACGGTTGCCAGCGCCGTATCACGCTCGCTGCCGGTGCGGTCGGTCGCCTTCTCCACGCCGACCACCAGCACCGTCTCGGCTGATCCGCTCGCCACCGCCAGATAACCCTGGCGCAGCGCCAGCCCGCCGGATGCGTCCGCTGCCTCGACGCGGTATGCTTCCGCGCCGGACAGGCCCGCATACTCCGCGACCAGCGCGCCGACATGATTCTGCGCGCTCAGGTTGCCCGCCAGCGCGTTCCCAACGACAACCGCGTCCACGCGCTCGATCCCGGCATCACCCAGCGCTGCCTGGATCGCGCCCAACGCCAACTGGCGCAGGCCCATGTCCCAGTGCTCGCTGACCGGCACCTGCCCTACCCCGATAATCGATACATCGTGCATCGTGTGTTTCCCTCGTGTCTGTGTGTGTTCTGCGCGCCCTAATCCACCAACAGCTTGCCCCGGTAGCGGGTATACACCGCATAATCGATCTCGGTCCGGCGCTCAATGTAATCACGGGTGTGCGGTGCCTTGTCCCGGCGCTCGGCGATGCGATCACCGACCAGGATGTCGAACGCATCCGATCCCGCCCCGCTGCCATAGCTGACCAGCAGCACGCGGTCACCCGGCGCCGCCACGTCGAGCACACCCGTCAAACCGAGCAGCGACGACCCGGCGTACACATTGCCCACCAGCCCGGACAGCAAGCCCGGCTCGATCTGCTCCGGCGCGAAGCCGAGAATCTTGCCCGCGCGTTCAGGGAACTTCACGTTTGGCTGGTGGAAAACCGCCCAGGCGTAATCCTCCGGCGTGGTATCCAGCATGTCCATCAAGCGCTGGGCCGCGCTGAGCGTGTGCTGGAAATAAGCCGGTTCGCCCGTGAAGCGGTCGCCGTGACTGGGATAGGTTTCGTGCGCCCGCCGCCAGAAGTCCGGCGTATCGGTCACATAGCTGTAGCTGCCCTGGATCAATGCCAGGCTTTCTTCCGCCGGACCGAGCACATACGCCGCGCCGCCCGCCGCCGCCGTATATTCGAGCGCGTCGCCGGGGCGGCCCTGGGCGGTGTCCATGCCAATCGCCAGCACGTAGCGCGCCATGCCGCTGCCCACAAACCCGATCCCGGCCTGTATCGCTTCGGACCCGGCCTTGCAGGCGAATTCCCAGTCCGCCGCCTGGATATTGGGCGCTGCGCCGATGCTCTCCGCCACGACGGTCGAGGTCGGTTTGACGGCGTAGGGGTGGCTTTCGCTGCCAACCCACACCGCACGGATCAAACGCGGATCGATTTCCGCGCGGGCCAACGCATTACGCGCCGCTTCGATGGACATGGTGATCACGTCCTCGTCCAGCCCGGCGACCGCTTTTTCTTTGACCGGCACGCCGCCGGTGCCGCCGGTCCACACGCGCGAAACCTCGGTCGCGGGCAGGCGGTAGCGCGGCACATACGCGCCGTAGCCCACAATGCCGACCGGGCGATCCGGTTTGAGGACCGTCTGGCCTGTTTGTTGGGGATTGGTCTTTTCTGTCATCGGTTGGTCATCTCCACGTTATAGGGTCGTCAAGTAGCGCCTTATGCCAGTCTGGCTGATAACCGGACAAACACAGTTTTGAATTGGCTGTAGTGCGGTCGGAATCTTAGCCAGGTACTAGCTCCTGATTTGGGCCGGGTCACCATGCAGCACCGTGCGGTAGTGGTCGAACGTGGAATAGATCGTCATCCCCACCCGCTCGTAGATCGCCAATGCACCCGGATTGTCGGCACGCACGCCCAATGCCGCCCGCTCGAACCCGGCGCGCTGGCAGGCATAGAACGACCCACGCAGCAGCGCCGATCCCAGCCCGCGCCCGCGAAAGGCGCGCGACACGGCCAGGTGAGTGATCCAGGCCAGTTCCGGGTGGTCTGCACCCCAGGGCGCCGAAAAACACACACCCGCCACCCGGTCGCCTACCACTGCTACCAGCCATAACGCCGGGTCGAAAGCCGGACGCCGGATATGCGTTTCGCACCACTGCTCGAACGGCGGGAACCGGTCCAGTCCGCCGCCATCCAGAAAAGCGTCCCGGTCTGCTGTGTAGACTGCCAGCGCGTCACGTTCCGCGACAAACGGGCGCAGGTCGAAGCCCTCCGGCAGCACGGGCGGTTCGCACGACTGCCGCAGGTCGATGCTCATGCGGTACGACGAGCGCAGATAGTCGTAACCTTCCGCCTGGGCCAGCGCAATCTCGCCCGCGACGGCCCGGTTGATAAACCGCTGGATAAACACCGCGCGATCTCCGACTTCGACCTCGTGTTCGACCCAGCTTGCAAACCGGCTGTCCGCCGCGCGCAGCAGCCGCGTACCGATCCCCTGCCGCCGGAAATCCGGGCGAACCGTGCCCCAACCATATCCCCACACCCGTTGTTCATCGTCGCGCCGTTCGCAAAAGGCGTAGCCCACGATGCGCTCGTCCGCCGTTACCGCCAGGGTGCAGTCGAGCAGCGGATCGGCGAATGCCTCGATCTCTTCGCGCAGCGTCTCCTCGGTGTATCGTTCGTCCGTACCATCGACCTCGCCTGCCGCGTTGATCAGCGCGACCAGCCCGGACAGGTCTTCCCAGGTGAACGGTCGCAGTTCAATTCTCGTCTGTTCCATTTTGTCACGTTCCAGCATGTCATCCTCATGAAACGCGCATTTACACACCGGCCTGTTGCACAGCTTATCGCAGCGTGCGCGCGAGTGCGTACAAAACCCGCTCCCTCATACGCGTCGGCAAAAAATGCACGGAAGTCTTCATTAACACCGCCAGCCCGCCACCGGCGCGCCAAAGCGGGCATACAACCCCTCGATCTCGTCGCAGTACTGCTCTTCCAACAGCGCGCGGACTTCGCCGGGAATCTGCGCCGCCGGGTTGGCGTGAAACTGCTGCCGGTACGGGATCGTATCCCAATCAATATCGGTGCTCACGCCGATATGCTCGAAGATATCGACCATCAACTGGCGGGGCTGCTCGCTGATCGCTTCAAAAAACGCGATAAAAAGCTGCTCCGCCGGGAAGACGCTTTGCCAGTTGGCCAGGTTGCGCCGGTACGCCGAGCGGCTGGTTGTCGCATCGCTGGTCAGGATGTTGATGATCGCATCGGTCGGCATGTCCTCTACGCGCGCATAACCGCCGCGCTTCAGGTTATACACCGCCTCGGACCAGCTCCGCTCAACCGGGTTGCGCAGGATCAGGATCAGGCGCACGTCCGGCAAAATCGCCCGGATAAACTGGATGCGCTCGACGGGCAGAATGCTGTAGGCGGGCGTCACTTCGCCCTTGATACGCGCCCGCCCGGCCCGGAAGCGCCGCGTATAAAAATAGAGCAACCCGTCATAGCGCCGGTCGAAATAATGCAGTTCTTTCATATCTGGCAGGAACAGCGCCGGGTGCGCGCGCAGATTGCGATCCAGCCAGGTTGTGCCCGCGCGCGGTGCGCCGATGCCCAAAAAATCCGGCAAAGTCAGCCGCCGGGGGGACAGCACCCCGCGCGTATACAACTGCTTTTCAAGCGCTGCTGCCCGCGCGTGCAGAGCGTGCAGCGGGCCAAAGCCGTCATGCAGCCTTTTAAGCGCTGTTTCGAATCTGCCGGTCATGCCGCCTGCCCTGCTGCATTTTCGCGCGCGCTGACCATGCAGGAGCGATCCCGGTGGGTCACCCCACCGATCACCCGCACGCCCGCGTTTAGCGCGACTCATGCTACCCGCGAAAGCCTCTCAAAACCTATCAGGTGCAGTCCTGGTCGTGAATCCCGGCGCAAGGGGTTGTGCGGAATACACCGCCCGGATCACTCTCCGCGCAGTTTTTCCAGCAGTTCGGCGGCGCGCTGCGTCGTGATGCGCCCTTCCTCGACCATGCGCTCCGAAACAGCCGCAACCTCGTCGTTCACCGCCCCGGCAGCAACCGCCATCTGGCGGGCGTGCAGGCTCATGTGCCCGCGCTGGATGCCTTCTGTCGCCAGCGCGCGGATCGCGGCCAGGTTTTGCGCCAGTCCAACCGCCGCCATCACCTGCGCCAGATCGCGCGCGGAGCGCGTGCCCAGGATTTTGAGCGCCACCTGCGCCGCCGGGTGGACGCGCGTGGCCCCGCCGACCGTGCCCACCGCGACCGGCAGTTCGATCCGGCCCAGCAGATCACCGCGCTCGTCCTGCCACCACTCGGTCAGAGACGTATAGCGCCCGGAGCGCGCCGCGTAAGCATGTGCCCCGGCTTCGAGCGCGCGCCAGTCGTTGCCGGTAGCGATGGCGACCGCGTCCATACCGTTCATAACCCCCTTGTTATGTGTCGTCGCGCGGTAGGGATCGACCTGGGCAAACACTGCCGCCTCGACAATCGCGCGGGCAACTGCTTCGCCGCGCATACCATCCCGTTCGAGCGACTCCGCCGGGACGGTGCAGGAAGCCGTCGCTTTGCGGTGATCGGCCAGGTTGCTGAGGATGCGCAGGTTCACGCGCCCGCCGGTCAGGTCTTCGATCAGCGGGGCCAGGTGCTCGCAGGTGGTATTGATCGCGTTGGCGCCCATCGCGTCGCGCACGTCAAACAGCAGGTGCACGATCAGCATCGGCCCGGCGGGCGTCTCCGGGAACGGGCGCAGTTCGATGTCGCGCGCCCCGCCGCCCAGGTCCACCAGAACCCGGTCGCAGTAGTTCGCCTCTTCAAGCAGGTCGCCGCGCGCGTCCCACACACGCCCCGCCGCCGCGTAGACGTTGTCTATGTCGAGCACCTGAATCTGCCCGATCATAACCGGTTCGTCGGCAGTGGTGATGAAGCCACCCCCGCCCCGCGCCAGCTTAGCCGCGTAACTCACACCCGCGACAACGCTTGGCTCTTCGATCACCATCGGAACCAGGTAATCCAGCCCGTTGATCAAAAAGTTGGTGGCGATGCCCAGCGGCAGCGCATAGATGCCGATCACGTTCTCGACCATGTGATCGGCCTGGGATGCGTTCAGCCCGGTCAGTCCGAGCAGCGTCGATTGATCGTCCCGGTCCAGCCCGGCCCATTGGGCCACCATCGCGGCGCGTTCGGCCAGCGTGCGCTGGTAAAAGCCCGGCAGCCGCGACGACCGCCGTTGTACTGCGTCGTTGGTCATGACAAATTCTACTTTCTCCGAATCCAGGCCGCTTCCGGTGCGATCTCTTTTGTATATACACACCCAGGCGCGCGTGGTTCTTGCCGATGCTAGCAGCAAATGGCTCTCAAAACCTATCAACTGCACACACGCCACCCGGCAAACAGTTTGCACACCCGCGCATTTCGGATTACACTCTGTTCGAACATACGTTCCCCAATCACGAGGAGATATACTCGATGAACGATCAACTCCCGGATCAGGTAAACGCTCTAATCACCGGCTACGATCCTGCCAATCCGCGCGCCACCGCCGACGGCCTGCGCGCGCTGTGGCTCCAGTATGAACCAAAAAGCATGGAAGGCATCAAGGCCGAACAACGCGACCAGCAAGAAACGGTCGGCACGCCGGTTGACGTGCTGAGCGCCATCGGCAAGACGATCGGTAAAACCGCCCGCAAGCGCGTTGGAGACTTTTTACCGCTGGCGCGCCTGCTGTGGGATGAATTTGGCCGCGAAGGCCGGGTGGCTGCCTCGTTTTTGCTGGGACCAATGGAACGCGCCGCGCCGGAGACGATCATGCCGCTGGTCAAAGACCTGTGCCGCACCTGCATCACGTGGGAAGACTGCGACCAGCTCGCCATGCGCGCGCTGGAACCCGTCGTCCGTGCAGAGCCGGATCGCTGGCTCGACGCGGTTGTGCCCTGGCTGGACGACGATAACAAGTGGGTGCGCCGCGCGGGCATAACCGTTATCGGGCGGCTGCCGATGAAACACGCCGCCTATACAGCCCGCTGCCTGGACCTGGCCGGGCGCCTGCTGACTGACCAGGACACCGACGTCCGGCGGGCGGTCAGCTTTGCGATCCGGGTCAGCGCGCGGGGCGAGATCGCGCCGGTGCGGAACTTCCTGGCGCGCCATGTCCCGCCCAGTGATCCGGCGGCAACGTGGGTGCTGTGCAATGTGATCCGCAGCATGGCCAAACGCCTGCTGCCTGAATTCGTCTCGCTGCTGCCGCGCTACGAGCAGTGGGCCGCCGCCGAATCACTGAGCGCACGCGACCGCCGCTCGGTCGAAAGCGCGGTTAAAACGCTGCGCACAGCGGCAGGCTAGGTATTTGACCACCGCCACCGGGCGTGTTACAACAACAACATGAAAACGGCCCGTAAACTATTGATTATTGCTGGCTTGATTGTGATCGCCGCCATCATCACTGCGGTAGGGTTGGCGTATTACACCGTACGCCGCCCGCTGCCCAAACAAGAGGGCGAGATCGTGGTGCCGGGTATGCAGGACGCGATCACCGTCTACCGTGATAGCTGGGGCGTGCCGCACATCTACGCTGCTACGCCCTATGATCTGTTCTTTGCGCAGGGCTTTGCCCACGCCCAGGATCGCTGGTGGCAGATGGACATCAACCGCCACATCGGGCATGGCACCCTCAGCGAACTGCTGGGCGAAAATGAGGAAGTACAGAATGCCGACCGCCTGATCCGCGCGCTGGGTTGGAGCGAGATCGCGCAGGCCAACTGGGACGCGGCCTCATCCGAAACACGCGCCGCGCTCGAAGCGTATGCGGCGGGCGTCAACGCCTATATCATGGAGCGTTCGCCGGGCAAACTGGCGCTCGAATACAGCGTGCTGAACTTGCGCATGGACGACGTCGAGATCGCCCCCTGGACCCCGCTTGACTCGCTGGCCTGGCAAACAGCCTTCACCTGGCAAACCGGCGGCAACGCCGCGCGCGAGATCGAAAACGCGCAGGCGCTGACCCGCGTTGACGAGAGTATGCTCGCGCTCTATAACCCGCTGACCAGGCCGGGAACTGGCCCTACCATCCTGACCGCTGCCGATCTTGGCCTGGGCGAAAGCAGCGCAGCGGCCCCTGATCCGGGGTTTATTGTGCCTGCCAACGTTGACTATACGCGCCTGCCGCTGGACGAAGCGCTGGCGCTGTTCGACCTGGTCGGCCCGCGCAGTATGCCGGATGACAGCGCGTGGGTTGTTTCCGGGACGATGACGACTTCCGGCAAGCCGCTGCTCGCCACCGCGCCGGGACTGCCGATCCAGATGCCGTCGGCATGGTACGAGATCGGGTTATTTTGCCTCGAACTATCAACGGCGTGCCCCTACAGCGTCAGCGGCTTCAGCCTGCCCGGCCTGCCGACCGTCTTCATTGGGCACAACGAGCGGATCGCCTGGAGCATAACCAGCGCATGGATCGATGAACAGGACATCCTCATCATCAGCCTGGACCCCGACGACCCATCTCGCTATGCCTGGGACGGCGGCTGGCGTGTGATGGACGTGATCGACGATACGCTGGCCGTTAACGGGCTGGACGATCCGGTCCCCTTTACCATCTACCGGACGCACCTCGGCCCGGTGATCACCATGCCGCCGCTGTCAGAACGCGATCAGGCGTTTGTGGTGCACTGGACGGCCCAGCACACGCCGGTTGATCCGGTTGGATCGCTGCTGGCGCTCAACCGCGCGCAAACCTGGGACGATTTCCGCGCGGCGTTAAGCACATGGGGCGGCACGGCGGCCAATGTGTTGTACGCGGACGTGGACGGCAACATCGGCTACCAGCTTGCCGGACGGGTGCCGGTGCGTGCCGGTCAGCACAGCGGCCTGCTGCCTGTACCGGGAGAAGATGAAACGGCCACCTGGCGCGGCTTCCTGCCCTTCGACGCCCTGCCATCCGTCCTGAACCCGGCGAGCGGCGCTATCGTAACCGCTAATAACCCGGTTGTCCCGCCGGAATACGCCGCCTATCTCTTAACAGAACTGGGCGATACCTTCGGCCCGGATGCAACCTATACCCTCGCGGTTGCGTGGGACAGCGGCTACCGGGCGGCGCGCATCCAGGAGCGCCTGCTGGACCAGGACACGCACACCACCGACACGTTCGCCGCCATCCAGGGCGACACCTACAGCGCATTTGCCGCCGAGGTCATGCCATACCTGCTCAAGCTGAACCTGGAAGACGAAACGCTGGCCGAGATGCAGGGCTGGCTGGGCGAATGGGACTTCCGGTTTACCATCGACAGCCCGCAGGCAGCGCTGTTCGCCGCCTACTGGCA
>JAFGNU010000012.1 GCA_016926875.1 Anaerolineae bacterium
GCTGTTCACTCAAGGCGTGTGGTGGTCGCTGTTCCCGGATTCATCCGGCGCTTTCAAATCAAACCGGGCGATGACATCCTCTTCCGCTGTTTCAAGCAGCGCACGATCCAGCGGCACATCATGACGCGTGTATACTGTCAGCTTGGTGCTCTGCACGCGCAGCGGCACGGGGTCAGCATCCCGGTAGGATCGCATCGCTTCGATCAACGGCGCGGCTGGTTGCTCGCCCCAATAGCCCAGTGTCACATGGGGTAAATAGCTCCACAACGTCGGCGGACGCGCTCGCAGCGGCAGCGCGCGCCGGAGACTGGATCGCAGC
Organism: Anaerolineae bacterium; assembly: GCA_016926875.1. Classification (GTDB taxonomy): domain Bacteria; phylum Chloroflexota; class Anaerolineae; order Aggregatilineales; family Aggregatilineaceae; genus JAFGNU01. The sequence continues at coordinate 320 of JAFGNU010000012.1, forward strand.
AGGCGCAAACAGCGCTGAGGGTCCTGTACTTCGGCAAACAATACGTTCGGAAACGAATTGAGCGGCCCGATCTGCACTTCAAACTGTGGGAACGACTCGACCACTACCCGCACGCGATCAACCAGTTGCGACAACACTGTCCGGCGCCACGTCATCGGCAGCAAAACCCAGGGATTGGAGCGCAGCATCCCAACGTAATGCAGTGTGATATGCAGCCGGTTAGCCGGTTGGGGATCGTACTCCATCCAATGCTGAAACACGCGCTGCCACCCGGCCAACTGCGCCGAAACCGCCGGGTCTTCGACCGGGATCAAAAACGCTATGTAGGGCATCAGCAAACGCCTTCGAAGCCCCTGGCGCTCGCGTGCCAGCGAATCTTCAGTATGCGCCAGCCTGGTGAACTGCTCCCACCTGGTCCGGTATGCCGCTCCTATATCTTGTGACACCATCAGGTCCTTAACCACCGTAGCCGTGCAGCTACACAAACACGCCTGCGCCGTCTGCCGGATCTACCACAAACAAATCCCCGGTCCGCCCGCTCAATGCCTGGTAGCGCGTGCCGGTGCGAGTGATAAAGTCATCCACAGCGTTTGTATCTACCAGGGCAACCACTGCGCCCGCCTCGCCGCCGCCGCTGTAGCGCGCACCATAGCAGCCGGAGTGCTCGCTTGCCGCCCGCCACATTGAATCCAACGTGTCGGAGCTGCTGCCATAATCATCGCGCGCGCTCCAATATGACTGGTTCATCAGAGCGCCAAACGCAGCCATGTCACCATGTTCCAGCACTTCAACGCCCTGCTGCACGCGCGCGATCTCGGTGATCACATGGCGCGACCGGCGAAATTGATTCTCGGTCAACAGCGCCTCGAAATCTTGCAGCCGCTCTAACGTTACGTCACGCAGCTTGGTAACATGCCGGTCCATCAAGCTGATCGTGTGTACAGTATGGTGGCAGTCTTGAGCACGCTCGTTATAGCTCGAACCGACCAACTCGCGGCGCGTCTTGGTGTCGCATACAACTACCTGCGCCGACGACGGAAGCACCAGGTGATGGTTCTCCAGGCTGCGGCAGTCCAGGTAAAACACGTGCCCACTCTGCGCGTGCAGGCATGTAAACTGGTCCTGGATGCCGGTGCCGAGTCCCATGTATTCGCGTTCGGCTTCGTAACCAACTCTAGCCAGATCGCCCAGCTCAAGCCGCCAGCTTTCCAGCGCGTGCCAGGCGATAGCAAATGCCATCTCGACCGCCGCCGACGAACTCAACCCGGCGCGCATGGCTACGTTGCCCAAAAATGCGGCGTCGATGCCGTTGACCTTCAGCCCTCGCCGCTGCAAGGCCCAGGCGACTCCTGCCGGGTATTTTGCCCAACGCGGCAGCTCTTGCCCTACGACATCGGTCCGGGTATCCAGCCGTTTGAGTGACAGCGCCACCGAGGCGTCGAGGTCGGCTGCATGAAGCTGCACCAGGTCCGCCGATCCATAGGCGGCAGCAAGCCACACTTCACGGTCGATGCCAATGTTGATTACCGGCCCCTCTTGTATATCCACATGCCCGCCCAGCAGGTTCACCCGCCCCGGCGCACGCACAACCACATCCGGCGTATGGCCGGGATAAGCGCGCTGGAAAGCCGAAAGCAGGGGCCTGGGCAGGCCCGTTGAAAGTGTCATCGATCGAATATCTGCTTTAGCCATCGAACTCCACTAAGATTCCATGCTGATGCAGGGCATTGGCCAGGTCTTGTTCCTGGCCTTCACGAACAATAACTGCTGTGGGGCCAAGTGTCGCCCCAAGATAACGACGCAGGTCGGGCGTATCGAGAAACGTTTGCAGTGCGTCGGGCGTGCTGGCCCGCAAAATGATCGCCCGTGATAACCAGACATCCGCTCCGCCGACATCCTGCCACCGCTCTAACAGTTGATCCACCCCATCCGGCAAAGCGCCGCCGCTGGCCCGGCGCAAAAAGGCGCGAATCGCGTCCCCCTGGATGCCCTGGCGCCCGGCCAGTTCCAGCCCGGCGGTGGTTAGCGCATAGGTGTACGGGTCACCGGCTGCCCGCCATTCGGTGATGCGCGCCAACTGGAACCGCTCGTAACGGCTCAGCGTGCGCGGGGCCAGAATGACAGCATCGGGCTGTATGGTCAGGTGCTCTCCTTCTTCGGGGGGATTGGGCCAGTCGGTCTCACCACACAGCGCGCGGCCATACACTGTCAGGCGGCAGAGTGTACCGTCATTGCCCAGGTCTACCAACCCCAACCAGTGCATCGGCCCGGTCAGGATGGACCACAGCACCGCGCCATCGACGCGATCCCAGCTTTCAAACCCGCGCAAATAGTCGCCTGTGTCGGCATCACGGATATACCAGCTATCGTAGTCGCCTGCCAGCCGCTGGAAGTCCGGCTCTTCTTCCTTAACCAGCGCGATCAAGTCGCCGACCGGCCACCAGTCGGCAGGCGGGACCATCTCCAGAAAGGTCAACACAGTTTGCCGTGCCAGCAGCGGATCGTTGTGCCAGCCGGTATCTTCGGGCACGAGGCCGGGCGTATGCCACAGATCGTTAAAGAGCGTGCTGTCGCGCCACGCTTCGGCCAACAGGCGTACCTGCCGAGGGCGGCTTTGTTCCAACCAATGACGCGCGCGCGCAGGCACAGGTTTAAGACTGTCTTCTTCACCGGCAACCAATCCCAGGCCGCCCGCCAGCGCGATCATGAGGGCAACCCGCGCGGGATGGTCCTCGCCCAGCCAGAAATTAACCAGCGCCGCGCTGACCTGCTGGCGCAGCGCGTCTTTTTCCAATGGCGCTTCTTCGATCTGCAAATAAGCCAGCAGCGTTGTCAGGTCATCAACCAGCGCCGTTGTGGCAGGTATGACATGCTCCGGCTCACTCTCGCTGCTGCCGGGCTGTGCTGCAACCGGTCCCGCGCCGGGTTCCAGATCAAACCCGGTTTCGTGCGCCGGGAGCGCTGCCGCCAGGTCGGACGGCACATAGACAAAGGCTTGCATACCGGTTTTGCCCCGGTCATAGGCCAGCGCGACCAGCCCGCGATAAAACAGTGCTTCTGCCACACTGAACGGGTGGACGTGTGGTTTTTCGCGCTCGCGCCGCCCCGGTCCCATCTGGCGGATTTCACCAAACAGGCGGCTGAACTGCGCCTCGGTTAATTTGTGTTCGGGGGAACCAAGCAGCGTTTGCAGCGCCCCGCGCTTGGCATCGTCAAGACGCGCCCACTCAGCCGCCGCCCGTTCGGTGTCGAGCATAGCTGTGGCAAGTGCTTCTGCTGCTTCTCGCTTGTCCAGCGATGCCAAGTCAACATCCCAGCGGTGGGCAATGATCGCCAGCAAATCCGGATCATAATCGAGCAGCGTTGATAACAGGGTCCGCATACTGCACCAGGTGGGTCTAACCGCAAAGTCCGTTTAGCTTAAATGATAGTCCACTTCTGGCGCAAATTTTCCGTTAGTTTACTACAAATCAAAGCGGCACCCGGTCGGTGCCGCGTTTGAGACAAGAAAACTCTGTGCAGCTACTCGCCCAGGTCGATACAGCCAGATTCCCAGAGCGGCGGCCAGATCGAGTGCGGCATACCGTAATAGTCTTCGACAATGCGGCGGACAATCGGGGCGGACACCTCGGACCCTTCGCACGAGTTTTCGACAATCACGGTTACGGCGATCTCCGGGTCATCCTGGGGGGCAAATGCGACAAACCACGCCTGCGGTCTGGTGGTTTCGCCGCCGGTCTGGGCTGTACCCGTCTTGCCACAGACAACAACATCCGTGCCCTGGAAATCATACCATTCATCGAAGATATACCGCGCCGTACCGTTCGGGTCCAGCGTGACATTGCACATTGAATTCTGGATCAACTCAAACGTATGCGGGTCAAAGTCCAGCGTTGAGATCGCTGTTGGCTGTGCGCTATACACCGGCTCCTCGCCAAGTAACTGGACCTTTTTCACAAACTGCGGCTTATACAGCGTGCCCCCATTAGCAATCGCTGCCACCATCCGCGTAATCTGGAGCGGCGTAATCTGCAACTGCCCCTGTCCAATTACCAGGTTGAGTGTGTCGGCAATGGTCCACGAGCGCGCATCCAACCGGAAGACAAGCTCCTCATTAGGGATCTGGCCGACTTCTTCGGGCAGATCGTCCTGGCCGGTCGCCACACCCAGCCCCATACGGTAAGCGTACCCGGTCAGCATTTGCGGATCCGCGTTGTGCAGCGCAACGCCCAACTGCCAGAAATAGGGATCGCATGAATAGGTGAGCGCCAGTGGGAAATTCACATAACCGTGCCCGGTCGGCAGCCAGTCTGTCCGGTACGGCAGCACATCTCCGAACTGTTCCCCGTACCAGCGCCCGTTGCAGGTGATCGCCGTGTTTTCGTTGTAGACACCGCTATCCAACCCGGCAGCCATCGACACGATCTTAAATACCGACCCGGCAGGGTACTTGCCCATCGTGGCTCGGTTCAGCAGCGGCGTTCGAAAATCGCTTCTTAAGGCTGCGATCTCGTCGCCCCGGTTGAGCACCGGCGAATCCGGGTTAAACAGGCTGGGATCAAACCAGGGATAGCTGACCATTGCCAGGATTTCGCCCGTTTTGACGTCCATCACCACCGCTGCCGCGCCCCTGGACGTCGTGGCCCAGGTTGGTTGTGCCACGTTGTACGCTTCGATGAACGCCTGTTGAACCGCTGCCTGTAAGTCACGGTCAATGGTCAGATAGACGCCCTGACCCGGCTCGGCGGGAACTTCGGCCACGACGCGCAGCGTTTCGCCGGTTGGCGCGATGATCTCCAACCGCCCGCCGATCTTCCCGGCGAGATATTCTTCGAAGGCTTGCTCGATTCCTTCCTGGCCGATCAACGCGTCCGGTGGATAACCCCGCCGTTCGTACTCGTCCACTTGTTCCGGCCTGATCTGGCTGACATAGCCGACCACATGCGGCGCCAGCTCGCCAAAATAGCGGCGTGTGGTGCGTACCCCGGTGTCGTTCGGATCATCACCGATGGCGCACACCTCCTGCAATATTTGCTCCTCAACCTGGTAGGTTTCGGGATCGATCTCGCCTACCAAAAACCGCGTTTCCGGCAGAAACTTGGCAAACTGGTCTTCCAGGTCGCCGTATTCTCGCCGCAGGATGCGCGACAGTTGCGAGATGCAGTCCTCGACGTTCGGCATTTCCTGCTGCACCGGATAGAGCAGCACAGCCCGTCCGTTCTGATCCACGAGTACCTGCCCGTTGCGGTCGTAGATATTACCCCGTCCCGGCATCGTCCGGCGCAGTTCCAGGCGCGCGCCTTCAGCCAGGGCGTCGAAGATGTCCATGCGCGACCACGCGACCCGCCAACCTTCAGGTGTTTCGATCAGGCGCATGATCCGGTCACCGTCCGGGATGTCACCGAACAACTCGGTATGGAATGTCACGTCGTACATGATCGCCGCCGTCGTACCCTGGCGTAATGAGCTGGCGATCTGCGTATCGAGTGTATTGAGTGTCATCAGTTCTGCGGCGGTTTCGTACTCGGAGACAAACGCTTCTTCCATGTACGCATCACGGCTGTTCGGGCTGATCAGCCCGTACATGGAAGCGTAGTCAGCTTTACGCCATGCGTCGAGAAATGTCTCGGCCACCTGATCGGCTTCTTCGAGCGTTAACTGTATCGTTGGATAGGGGTTATCCCCACTGCTTAGCCCCGGCACACTCGAATCATCACTGCAAGCTGCCAGCATCACCGCACTGGTAACAGCGATCAAAAGAACTGGTTTAACGTGTCGCATGCGCATGAACCCTCACAATAAACAAAAGAGGTGAAGCGCCAGGCAGCAGGCCCGGTCTTTCCCCCTGGGTGTTCACTTATTTTCGTTGAAACCGCTGCGATTATATCGTTGGGCCAACAACGCGTCGAACTGCGCCGGATCACAGTCGCCCGGCCAATACGTCGTCCGTAACGTCACAATCATACAGGTGGTGCTGCTGGCATCGTAACGGAACGTCTCCGTCCGGCTCGATACCGACCGCTTGCAGCGCCCGCACCAGGTGGCACAACGGCAGCCCTACCACGTTGGCATAACAGCCGCTCGTCAAGTTCGCCGGGTGAAAGGCGGCATTCTGGATCGCATAACCGCCCGCTTTGTCGAATGGATCGCCGCTGGCGATGTAAGCCTCGATCTCGGCGTTGGTGTAGTTGCGCATCGGCACATCGGTTACTGCCAGTTCGGTCATGGCGTGACCGGTTGCCGCGTCGATCAACGTCAGCGCGGTATACACCTGGTGCGTCCGCCCGCGCAGTTGTCGCAGCATAGCCCGCGCGCCGTCCGCGCCGGTGGGCTTGCCCAGGATCACATCGCCGTCTGCGACAGTGGTATCGGCAGCGAGTACCAGCGCGTCGCCCGCTGCCGCGACCAGCACAGCCCGCGCTTTTTCCCGGCTCAGACGGATCGTATAGGCCGCTGCCGACTCGCCGGGGTGTGGGGTTTCGTCAATGTCGGCGGTCGTGTGCTCGAAATGCAGTCCGGTCAGTCCCAGCAGCTCGCGCCGCCGGGGTGATCCGGACGCCAACAGGATCACGCGTTTTCCCAGTTGGTTCACAGTGCGCCTTTGTCGTCCGGGCAATGTGGGTCGGGGGAAAACGCCTGCTTACGATTCTGGAACATCAAGCCAAAACCGCGCCGGGTGACTAAATAGTCGTGGCCTGCATCGACATCCTCAAGTCGTTTGCGCAGGCGGCTGACCAGTGCATCAAGCGTCTGGTCGGTGACCTGTTCGCCCGGCATCCAGACATGCTCGCAGATTTCTTCGCGCGTGACAATCCGCCCGGCGTTTTCAACCAGCAGCGATAGCAGGGCAAACTGCTTGGGACTGAGCGGGGGGTAGAGCAGTTCCCCGTCGATCATCACCTGCGCAATGTCCAGGTCGATTTCCAGCCCAGGCCGGGGGAACTGGACCGGATCGATCTGCGTGGTGGTGACCGGGTCGTCAAATACCAGGGTGCACACCTGTGCAAAGCTCACCATGTCGCCCGCCCGCAAGCGATGGGCCTCGCCCGGTTCCAGGCGATGACCGTTCACAAACGTGCCGTTGGTGCTGCCTGCATCTTCCAAAAATACATTCTGGTGATCGTTGTACAGTCGGGCGTGCAGCCGCGAAATATCGGAACTATCCAGCACAAAATCACAATCGCGCGAGCGACCGATGGTGAATGGAAACGACTTGAGATCAACCACCTTGCCAGCGTGATCTCCCTCATGGATCAAAAAACGTTGTGTTGAAGGCATGATCGCACCCCAGCATGACGCACTTTCATAAGAATAACTGTTTCCAGTATGACAGGTCACCCAGCCCAAGCCTGTACGTCCATACGACGGAACGCCAACGGTCACCTGATGGACTCCCTGCCTGCCACACCGGCGCCAGTCTCACTCCGATGGCCCATCCTCCTCGTCCAGCCCAAGCTGTTCTTCGACACGGGTCAGCGCGTCCTGAAGCTGCTGCTGGCGCAGACTGGTCGTCACGTCGCCGCGCGTGCGTTCCAGCACACCGCGCAAGGCGTCCATCCGGCGGCGCAGCCCGCCCGTGATCGCGTCGTGAAAATCAAACGTAATCAGTATGCCATAGATTGTATCCATCGCGCTCAGCAGGCGCTCGACTTCGTCCGAATGTCCCTGCCGGATGATGTCTAAAATCTGGCGGCGCAGTTCGCTGGCAGCCTCGGCTATTCCGTTCAGGTAGGTCGAATACTCGACGCCGAGCGACGCAGGCGTGGGCAAATCATTTCCCTGGACCAGGGCATATGTCACATGCGCTTCAACGTATTCCTTGAATGCATCCTGAGAGTAGCCGCTGTGATACAGGTCCGGGTAATCTGCCACGCGCTCGCGCATCTCGTCCGCTGCCTGGCGCGCCATATCGAGCCGCTCCTGGGCCGTTTCCCATTCATGGCGATGGACTGCCCGGATCGCGTTTGCGCAGTACTGGATCAGCGTCCGTGATTGGTTGATCGTCGCGTCACGGGCCGTGTTTTTGGCTTCAAAATCTGTGCGAATCTCGTCGGCGAGCGAATCCAACCAGTCCAGGTTACTCATCGGTCAGGCCCTCTTCCTCGCCGTTCCCCTCGGTGTCATCCTCATCCGACCGAATCGTGCTGAACAGTTGATCCGCCAGCGACTGAGGGCGCGGGGGCAGCATGATCTCGCCGTGCTCGCTCTCGTAGCGCTCGATGTTCTGCTGAAGCGCCCGCAGCAGCATTTTGGCGTTAGTCGGGGTCAGGACCACGCGCGTCCTGACACGAGCCTTTGGCAAATTGGGCAGAATCTGCGCGAAGTCCAGAAAGACTTCCCAGGGCGAATGCGTGATGATAGCAAAGTTAGCATAAGTGGCCGGTAGATCGGCGGGTATTTCCAGGTTCAGCCGCCGGGGCTGCGGTTTTTTCTTCGGCTCAGGCATTATACCTCCTCAGCGCGTAACTCTTATTGATCGGGTGGCACAAGAAACAGCCGCGAGCATCCTCAGACCGGCTGTTATTTTCGTGTATCATACTATACCGCATTGCAAGCAGTAGACCATCTGAACCGGATTAGAACGGCAGGTCTTCCGGCTCGCTGGGATAATCGCCCTCGTCCATCGGTTCGCCCCGCCGCCCCAGGAACTGGACGCTTTGCGCAGTGAGGTCCAGGCTGGAACGTGCCTCGCCGTCCTGACCGATGTAAGCCGACGCCTCGATCTCGCCTGTGACCATGATCTGCATACCTTTATGGACATACTGGTTGCACGTCTCAGCCAGCCCCCGCCAGGCCGTTACACGAAACCAGGTTGTCTTTTCTCGCGGTTCGTTGGTGTTCCGGTCGGACCACCGGCGTGACACAGCCACACTGAAGTCACAAACGGCCACGCCGCTTTGAGTGTAGCGCAGTTCTGGGTCACGCCCGACATTGCCAATGATAATCGTATATTGATAACCAGCCATGTTTCGCTCCTTGCAGTTCGTGTCGGATATCCGTTGATCATACGGTATGCCTATGCTGGCGGTAAAATGATTATAGCGCAATAGAACGCTTGTTCCAAGTGTAAATATCTCCGCGGTATAATCAGGGCGCCTTGTGAAACCGTCGGCTAACCCGGAAAATCCTTATGCCCAAAGCTGCAAAATCTCGTTCTCAACGCCTGTCTTTTCGCCGTTTGGCGGCCCGGCCCGCGCGAGTGGCCGCCGTCCTGGTTTTGCCGCTGAGCCTGCTGCTGGTCTATGCCACCACGCTCCAAACCCAGATCAACGGCAGTTCCAACGAGTACATGATCGACGTGGGCGAAATCCAGGTGGCGCTCAATGTGTGGGGCACGATCCACCACACCGGCTACCCGCTGTTCGCCATTCTGGGCAACCTGTTTACGCTGCCGTTCCGCACGCTGGGCATCGAACCTGCCGCTGCTGCCAGCCTGTACGCAACAGCCTGGGGCGTTGTGGCGCTGGGCGGTACCGGGCTGCTGGTCTGGCGGCTGACCGGACGAGTAATGCCGGGCATCTTGAGCGCGGTGGTGCTGGGGTTGGCGCGTTCGATCTGGATTCATAACGTGATCGCAGAGGTGTACAGCATGGGCCTGGCGATCACCGTGCTGATGCTGGTTGTCGTGCTGTGGCCGGTCCCCTGGACGGGCGCCTGGCGTGTCGAACGGCGGATCATGTGGCTGGCGCTGCTGGGCGGGATCGGCGTGTCGCATCACCGGGCGGTAGCATTCATCGCGCCGGGACTGCTGCTCGCCCTCTGGCCGCACCTCAAAAATGATCGAATCAACTGGCGGCACCTGATCCCGCTGTCGATTGGCCTGGCGCTGGTGGGTTTTCTGCCTTATATCTACCTGCCGCTGCGCGACTGGCAGGGCGGCGAGTGGGTGTATGGCGAGCCAGGGACGCTGCGCGGCCTGTGGATCGAGTTTTCCGGCAAAGAAGCCGACCGGCTGGTAACACTCCCGGCTGATGCAGCGGGCTGGCTGGATAACATCAAAAACGTGTGGGCCATCCTGGCTGGTGAGATCACATTGCCAGGTTTGCTGTTCGGCCTGGTTGGGCTGGGGCTGGCTGTAACCGTTTCGCCGTACCGCCGCGCCGCGCGCGTTGTGGCGCTGTCCGCTGCCGGGCCAACACTGTTCACCATCGCCTACCATACCGCGGTGCTGCCAGAAGCGATCCTGATGCCAACAGTGCTGGCGCTGGTATTCAGCACGGCGCTGCTGGTGGATTGGCTGAGTGGGGTCAAGCAGCCGCTTGGCGTGACGGCGCTAATCGGGCTGGTGATCTGGCCGCTGGCATTGATCGGGCTGCATCACGGTTGGATACACGACCTGGTGACCGATCCAACCGGCCAGGAAACTATCGCACGCATCAAGCAAGTGCCGCGCGATGGGCAACCGGCATTTATGCTGCCCTGGGGACCGCGCTATTCAGCGGCGGCCTATTCGTCGCTGGTGACGGGCGAAAACGATGATGTGCTGATGGTCGACCACAAGGGCAACTACAGCCGCCTGCTGGCCGATGGCTACCAGCTTTATACCGAACCGGAGACGTTTTATACCTACCCGCCCCCCTGGCCAACGCCGTTTAATCCCCAACCGTCAGAGTGGTGGCACGAACACTTGGGGCAGCTTTACCTGACATCTGCCGCACCGGGAATCATCCGGCTGCAAAATTCTCCCTGGCTGGCCGAAGCGGACGACCCGCCCGGTGTACCAATTGTGTACGGCATTGCACGGCGCGACGCGTGGCTGACATGTGACGATACCTCGATTTACCTGCATGTCATCTGGCAGGTTGACAGCCGCCCAACCGGCGATCCGAGCATCTTTGTACACCTGACCGGTGACGAGCCTGCCCCCAATCCGCCCAACGCTGACAGCCGCCACCCGGTTTATGGCCTGTACCCGTTTACGCAGTGGTCACCGGGCGAACTGGCGCGTGACGATTTCACCCTGCCGCGTCTGCCGGACGGAACACAGGTCCGGTTTGGGCTGTATGAACAGGACGCTAGCGGCCAGTTTGTCAACTATGGTGAAACGATCCTGCCTGTAACAGAGTGCCAGATCGATCCCGAAACCTCATACGAATAGCCCAACTGGGAACCCGGAAGCCTGCTATACTTAACCCGTCAACTTGTGCCGTCACACTGAGGAGAACATACATGCGTGATTTTATTTCGCGGCGTGTCAAGTCCATTCCGCCCTCCGGCATCCGCAAGTTTTTTGACATCAGTGCTACCATGGATGATGTGATCTCGCTGGGCATCGGCGAGCCGGACTTTGTCACACCACAGCCGATCCTACAGGCGGGTATGCGCGCGCTGGAACAGGGTGAAACACATTACACCAGCAACAGCGGCACCGTCGAAATACGCCGGGCAATCTCAGATTATCTCAAGCGGCTGTACGCCATCGAATACAACCCGGATACCGAAATCCTGGTAACCGTCGGGGCGAGTGAAGCGGTCTACGTGGTATTGAACGCCATCCTCGACTCCGGCGACGAGGTGATCATCCCCCAGCCCAGTTTTGTAGCCTACCCGCCGGAGGTCATTCTGGCGACCGGTACGCCGGTGCTGGTCGATACCTCTGTCGAGGACAATTTCCAGGTGACAGGCGCGGCGATTGAAGCAGCGGTTACACCGCGCACCAAGGCGATCTTGATCAGCTATCCCAATAACCCCACCGGCGCGGTGATGTCACGTGAGCGGCTGGCAGAAATCGCCGCTGTGGCCGAAAAGCATGACTTGCTCGTGATCTCCGACGAGATCTACGACCGGCTGATCTATGGCGTCGATCATACGCATTTCGCCACACTGCCAAACATGCGCCCGCGCACCGTCGTGCTGAACGGCTTTAGCAAGAGCCACGCCATGACTGGCTGGCGGCTGGGGTATGTCGTCGGGCCAGAAGAGTTAATGGCTGTGATGCGCGTCATTCACCAGTACACCATCATGTCTGCGCCGACTTCGGCCCAGTACGCCATTGCCCCCACATTAGATCGGGTGGATAACGAAGTAGAGCGTATGCGCGCCGAATACAACCGCCGCCGAAAACTGATTGTGAGCGGTTTCAACGAGCTGGGACTGTCTTGCTTTGAGCCGCACGGCGCGTTTTACGCCTTTCCGAACATCCGCGCCAGCGGGATGAACGAGCAGGATTTTTCCGAAAAGCTGCTTCAGGAAGAACGGGTCGCTATGATCCCCGGTTCGGCATTTGGCGCATGTGGCGCAGGTTTTGTGCGGGCCAGCTATGCGACTGCCTACGAGCAAATTGAGGAAGCGCTGGAGCGTATTCACCGCTTTATGCAGCGCTACGGCTGAACAGCTTGCCAGCAGCGGTTTTTTGAACCAGAATCCAGGGCACAGGTTCGTTTCGGTAAACTGGTAAGGTAAGCAGGAGAACAGCCGTGGAAGACCGAGATCGTGAAACATACCTGACTTCGTTGGGCAAACTAATGAGTGAGCGAACAGAAAAGCGCACTGCGCTCACTTCCTATGCCGACAGCTTTACAAGTCACTTGTTTGCAGCCCTGGAAAAAACGCTGGCCGATGCACGCGCGCATGGCATTCCAGGCATTGGCAAAACGCGTCGCCTGGTTCATCCGGCAGGCGATGGGCGCGAAGCGCTCCAAATCTTTATCGAGGATTGGAGCATTATCTTTGTCCCACTGCCTGGACTTGCCCGGCCCAATGTCGTGGATGAAGCCCGCATACCCCCTGTCCAGTTCAAGGAGCTGTGCGGGCGGATTGGCGTGTTCCTGACGGACGATCCGGACGGATACGCCTTTTACGACTTCATCATCTTCCAGGATGGCTCATGGTTCGCCTGGGGATATGGCTGGCCGAAACAACAGGCGGACATCGAGAGCACCGACTTCGAAGCGCTGGCGAGTGAGCTGATCTACAGCTATGTCAAAGACATCTTTGTCACCTGGCATACGCGTGATGAAACCACATTGTCCGCTGCCATGAACCCCAAAGAACGGGCTTACGGTTTTGGTCTGCCCGGTGAAGAACTGCAAGGCGTCTGATCTCTCATTGTGCCAGTATATCCCGGTCCTTTACTCCCAGTCGTCAGTCGTGGGAGCAAGGGCCGGATTCTGTTAATCTGCCGGGCTGTTTTTAATCCCGCATTTCCCACCAAAACCCAAAGAAATGGTGTGAGATTCACGATTGTGTGTGTCAGGAGCAAATGTTAAAATTTTCGGGGCGCCTGAAAATTTTAACATTTCTTGACGTGCTTAGCGCCGAATCACGGTACATCCTCTACAACTGCCAGGTTGCCCGGTTTCACCCCCTAGATATAGCGGTTATGCGCCCTCAGACTCAATTGACAGAGTCGCGCTTTCGAAGTCTTGAACCAACAGTGCGTGAGTCGATTCTGGCAAATCTTAAAAAGTTTAACAATTTAAGATTCAAGGCTTGAATCTGATTGAGTCTGAGAACAAGGTTTGTTAAAATCGTTTTACTTCCAAGTTGGGGTGGATTTCCTCAGCGAAGGAAATGCTACGGGCATCAGCCGATGTCCTAACCGGCAGTTCCGTTTCGCCACCCTGACAGGGTACGGTTCATCGTTAAGATAGACACTCATATAGCTCAGCCCTGCCGGGTTCTATTACCCGTCAGATCGGTATCTCTGTGCCAGTCGGACCAGGACCATATTGGGGCCTTTGGGAGAAGTTCCGTCGATGCTAAGCCCGCAAGATGCATGGCAGGCCACACTCGGCCAACTCCAGCTTCAGCTCAATCGAGCTACGTTTGATACGTGGCTGAAGGGGGCTGAAGTGCTGGCGTATGAAGATGGCGAGTTTGTGATCCGGGTGCGGCATGCCTATGCTAAAGACTGGCTGGAGAGACATCTCCAGCATATGATCACCAAGACACTGGGTGGTATCTTCGGGCGCTCGGTCCGCATCAACTTTGTAGTATACCTTCCCAACCGCCAGCGCTGGACACCCCAACCGGGCACGCTGTGGGATTACGCACGTCAAAACGAAGTCGATGAATCCTCCGAACCCCACCCAACGGCCAGGGAAGCTGGTGCCAGGCATACCTCAAAAGCAGCCGAGGAAGAGGAGGACGACGAGGACGATTCCCGGCCCGATTATTCGCGATGGGATCCGCGCCTGACAGATGTAAGACGCACGCCATCTCCCGACGAGGACAGCCTATCCCACATCTACCTGGACCGGCGCTACACGTTTGAATCGTTTGTGGTTGGACCAAGCAACGACTTTGCCTTTGCTGCGGCCCAGGCAGTTGCCGAAACGCCTGCCGGGGCATATAACCCGCTGTTCATCTATGGCGACACCGGCCTGGGTAAAACACATCTGCTCCAAGCTATAGGTCATGCCTGCCGGGTCAACGGGCAGCAGGTGATTTATGTCACGGCAGAGACATTTACTAATGAGCTGGTCGCATCAATCCGCAGTCGTAATACAGCAGATTTTCAGGCGCAGTACCGCCGTGCCGATGTGCTGTTGGTGGATGATATCCGGTTTTTGGCCGGTAAAAAGAGCACTGAAGAAGAGTTCTATCACACCTTCAATACCATCTACAATTACGGCGGGCAGATTGTCATCGCCAGCGACTGCCATCCCCGCCACATGAAGGACCTCGACAAGCGGCTGCGCACACGGCTTGAAAGCGGGCTGTCGGTCGATATCCTGCCCCCAGAGCTGGAAACCCGCCTGGAAATTTTGAGGGTCAAGTCTGCCGCGCAGGATATTGATCTGCCGGAAGCGGTAGCGTACCTGTTGGCTCATCACGCAACGGGCAGTGTGCGCGAACTGGAAGGTGTGCTGACACAGGTACTTGCCCGCGCAACGCTCACCAGGCAGCCACTGACCATCGAGCTTGCCAAACGTGTACTCACCAGGAACAGCGCCCCAACTCGCCGCACTACAAACCTGTCCGATGTGCTCGAAGCAACTGCCAGCTATCACCAGCTTTCGCTCGACGATCTGATGAGCAAGCAGCGCACAAAAGAAGTTGTCCGCGCCCGGCACATCGCAATCTACCTGGCGCGGGAGGAAACCGACGCCTCATTGCCTCAGATCGGGGAGGCGTTGGGCGGACGTAAGCACAGCACGATCTTGCATGGCTACCAAAAAATCGCCAACGAAGTCACCAGTGATGACACATTGCAGCGCGAGGTCAGCGCGATCCGCCGCCAGCTTCGCCTGTTTCCCGACAGCTAAGCCTCTTCCTTATTGACCGGCTGCGCCCGGGTCACCGCTTCCGAATTTGCACTACCAGGACTTCCCCAGCTTGTAAACAATATTCTGCCCTGGCTTCCGTGACCGCGACACTGGATGGTCGGAGTGTGCTTGACGCAGGTGTTTGCATCTTTTAGTGGGCAAAAACGTAAAATAAAGAATAATAGACAGGCAAAGCGCGACAAGTACGGCTCGTTTCTGGCAAGCGCTCCGGCTGCCGGCGAACCACGAGCACACAGCAAATACCGGGCGGCTGGCAGTAGCCGCTAAAAGCGGCAGGAGTTGATCAGGCCGCATGACACATCGGGAGGAAAGACCGATGCTCGACCGGATCAAGTTTTTTATTACGTACTCGTTAAACGACTTGCAGGCCAGCAAGCAGCGATCGTTGTTTGCCATCCTATGTATTGCGGCAGGCGTGGCGACGATTGTCAGCCTGCAAACACTGGCCGTGATGATCAACGACACCCTGACCGGCAGCCTGCAAGAGAGCAACCAGGGCGACCTGCGGTTGATACCGGACAGCACGTGGCCGCCTTACATCAAAGACCTGGATGATGCTTTGTTTGACAGCACGGTCTTCACCCGGCAGGGGATCGCACACATCTATGACTGGTTTGACGAACACTATCCGGGCACGACGATCACCTACCGCCAGCCGCTCAGCGGGTTTGGTACCGGCTGGAGCGTGTATGTACCCGAACGCGATACGGACAAAACGTTCGTGCTCAGCTTTATCATCGAGGCCGACACGTACCCTGTGTACGGGGAAATCGAGTCGCTAGACGGCAAAGCGCTGCAAGACATGCTGCAAGGCCCGAATGATATCGTCCTGGGTGAAAACCTGGCGGATGACCTGGACGCGCAGGTGGGCGACACGGTGCGTATCGCCGGGGCAAGCGAAGACTTTGTGCTGCGCGGCATCGTATCCACCGACTCCGAAGCAGGCTTTCGCAACTCTGGCATGGGCTTTCTGGCAGGCTTGTTCGGCTTTTATTATCTGGACGTGAGCGCCACCGATCTGTTTGAGGGCGTGGCACCGGGCCAGGGCGCAGAGTTATACATCCGGCTGGACGATCCATCAAAAGTGGACGAGGTGCAGACTCGCTTTGAACAGCAGTTCTGGGCTATCGACACGGCAAGCACAACCGATCTCGAAGAGCAAAACTCGTTTTTATCGGAACGCGTGGATGATCTGGTTGTGATCATGGGACTGGTTTCGCTCTTGATCGGCGGGATCGGCATTATCAACACGATGCTGGTCATCGTCAGCCGCCGCACCCTCGAAGTTGCCGTCTTGAAGACGCTCGGCCTGCAACCCGTCGAGGTGACCATTCTGTTCCTGGTCGAAGCGCTCATGATGGGCGTGATCGGCAGCCTGGCGGGTATCCTCGGCGGTTGGGGGCTGGCCTATCTGACCAAAGGTTTTGCCGAAAACTTCCTGGGGCAGTCGCTGGTCTTCACCATAGCGTTGAACCCGGCAGTGAATGGTTTTGTCGTTGGACTGATCATCACGGCTATCTTCGGCTTTCTGCCTACCCTGGCCGCCGGTCAGGTGCGCCCCGCTGGTGTGCTGCGACCCAGCGAAACGGTGATCCCCAGGGCCGGGCGTTTCAGCGCGTTTGTGGCAGTCGTGTGCCTGGTGATGGCGCTCAGCCTGGTAGCGCAGGGATTGTTGGGCGACCTGCTGGACAGCATCAAAAACCTGGAAATGATCACAACGGGCACCGGGACGGCCTACGGCGTGCTGATCGCCGTGCCGCTGGTGATCGGGGATTTGCTGGCGCTGCGCAGGCGGCGCGGTCGTCGCTGGCTGCTGCATGTATTGGTATGGCCGGTCCTGCTGACTGTACTGCCGGTGGGCGGCGCGCTGTTTGGATACAGCGTACCTGCTTTGCTGCTGCTGACCGGGACAGCGGTACTGGTGGGCTACCTGTACATCCTGTTCTGGCTGGTGATCTGGGCGGTTGGGGGTGGGCGCTTCAGCGAAATCTGGCCCGGCATCCTGGTACTGCTGTTCCCGGCGTTCTGGCCGTTGATCCCGATCCTGATCGTCATCCTGCTGCCCGTTTGGGGACTGGGGCGGCTCATTCAGCGCCTTATGTTTATAGACTTTAAGATCGCTATGCGCGGGATGCTCTCGACCAAAGGGCGCGGGGCCTCGACGGTGCTGGCCCTGGTGATCGGCATTTTTACTTTGAGCGTGATCACCATGCTGGTAGACACCATCACGACCGCGTTTGAAAGCCTGCTTGAAGATGTAACCGGTGGCAACCTGCTGATTTTCACAGTAACCGGCAGCAGTGAGATCCTCGACGCGGTGAATATCAAGCTGGATGAAGAAGGTGACAACCTGCGCAGCTACGCGATGGTAGCTACGTATGACACGCGCCTGACCCAATACTGGGACGCCAGCGCCAACCGCCCGCTAGCCACCAACCAGCAGCGCGGAATAAGTGGTTGGTTTAACAGCATCGACGGGCGGCAGATCACGTCTAACCTGCCCGCTCTTTCGTTTACTGACGGACGCAACCTTGATCCCGCACAGGACAGCGCGCCGGATGCAGAAGGGCGCTGGGCTGCCGTGGTGCAGCAAGACGAGTTTATGGCCGTGGACGTGGGCGTCGGAGACGTGATGACCTTCGAAATATTGGGCGGATCGGGCCGGGACGACGGCCCCATGGAATTTGTCGTGGTTGGCGTGGCCGAACAAGCCGATCTGGTAGCCGGGAGTGAGGCGAATCTCTACGCCCCGCTGGCCGCGTTTGAGGGGTACGACCCGACCCAGGTGTTCGCGGTGGCAGATGTGCGCGAATCGGAACTCAAGCGGGTGCGGCGCAGCGTGGCCGAAGTGCCAGGGACATTTGTGATCGAAACGCGTTTCGTCAACGATCTGGTGAACCGGCTGGTTGACCAGTTTACATCGTTTCCTATTCTGGTAGCGATCCTCGCGCTCTTTACGGGCGGCTTCGTGATCGCCAACTCGGTCGCGCTTTCAACTATGGAGCGCCGCCGCGAGATTGGAGTGATGAAAGCCGTCGGCTTGCAGCGGGAGCGCGTGCTGGGTATGCTGCTGCTCGAAAACGGGCTGGTGGGCGTGATCGGCGGGCTGATCGGGGTGGGCATCAGCTTTGTGATCATGCTGTTCATACTGTACCAGATGTTCGAGGGCGACCTGGGCGATAAGATACCGTATGGCATTGCATTCGTCCTGATGGGATTGTGCATCCTGATCTCGCTGGTCGCGGCGATTGCGTCGGTGTGGACCGCGTCCGGCGAAAAACCGTTGAACACCTTGCGTTACGAGTGAACGCCGGGAATCAGCTTGGTTTGATCGCAGTCCTGCCATGCATTGAATTTGATCAATATGACATACCAACCGCAGTATGACGTGATCGTAGTCGGCGGAGGCGCGGCGGGACTGGTGGCTGCCGGGCAGGCTGCCGCCCAGGGAGCCAACACGCTGCTGCTGGAAAAAATGAACCGGCCCGGACGCAAGCTGCTGATCACCGGCAAGGGGCGCTGCAACCTGACCAACATCGCCCCGCTGCCGGAGTTCATCGAGCATTTTGGCCGCAATGGCCGCTTTTTGCGGACGGCGTTTCACGCGTTCTTCGCTGATGACCTGGTCAAATTCCTGCTCAAGCTTGGCGTCCCGACGATCACCGAACGGGGCGGGCGCGTGTTTCCGGCCAGCGGGATGGCGCAGGACGTTGTCGACGGGCTGGTGCGCTGGACGTATGGTCTCGGCGTCACCGTCCAGAATCACGCGCCGGTCGAGCGCCTGCTGGTTGAAGACGGACAGATCACCGGAGTACAGGTGGCACCGATTTCAACCCGGCGCACCAGGGCCGAAGCCGCCCAGGATTATCCCCGCCGCACCTGGCACGCGGCCAACGTGATTATCACTACCGGGGGCGCTTCGTATCCCGGCACCGGCTCCAGCGGAGATGGCTACCGGCTGGCCGAAACAGTAGGACACAGCATCGTGCCGGTGCGCCCGGCGCTGGTCCCACTCGAAACTGCCGGGGATACGGCGGCGCAGTTGCAAGGACTCAGCCTCAAAAACGTATCGGTCAGCCTGTGGATCGACGGCAAAAAGCACGCCGACGAGTTTGGCGAGATGCTGTTCACTCATTTTGGCGTGTCCGGCCCGGTTATCCTGACGCTGAGTCGGCAGGTTGTTGACGCCCTGGACGCGGGTCACCGCGTTATTCTGTCAATCGACCTGAAACCCGCGCTGGACGAACACAGGCTGGACGAGCGCCTGCTGCGCGATATTGATACATACGGCAAACGGCAGTTCAGCACCCTGCTGAAAGGGCTGCTGCCGCGCAAGCTGATCCCGGTCTGTATTGACATGACTGGTATTCCCCCTGACAAAATCGCCCACCAGATCACAGCCCAGGAACGAACGCGGCTGCGAACGTGGCTCAAGGATTTCCGGCTCGAAGCGACGCGCTACCGGCCATTCAGCGAAGCGATTATCACCGCCGGGGGCGTGAGCATACGCGAAGTTGACCCACACACGATGCAATCCCGGCTGGTGGCCGGGCTGTATTTTGCGGGCGAGGTGCTTGATCTGGATGCGGACACAGGCGGCTATAACCTGCAAGCGGCTTTTTCAACCGGATGGCTTGCGGGCCGCTCGGCAGCCACCCGCGCGACTTTGTAAGATTCGAGTAAAATCAGCCTTTCGAGCCAAAGAAGTTTGCGCCGGTTGCGTTACAATCTGCGTATCGTTATATGAACGATGTGCACGCTGTACAGAATTGAGGTTTAGCGGATGTATCGCTACGAACGCCCCCCATCGCCGGGACAGACCCCCGATCCCACACCGCTGCCAGGACCACGCCGGTTGGCAGTTCGTATGCCGGTTGTCGAGCCGCGCGTGACCTACGCGCTGCTGGGTGTGATCGTGCTGATCTACCTGTATTTTTTCAGTCGCTCCACACCCCAGCAGATCGAGTTTCTGAATGACTGGGCGAAGGTGAATGAGCAAATCCGGGATGGCGAATACTACCGCCTGATCAGTTCGATGTTTCTACACCTCAACCTGATGCACCTGGTGTTCAACGGTTACGCGCTGTACGTCATCGGGCGCGATGTCGAAGGGCTGTTCGGCCATGTCCGGTTTGCGCTGATCTACTTCCTGGGCGGGCTGTCGGGGGCGCTGGCCAGCTTTGTCTTCACCGATGCACCATCGGTGGGCGCGTCTGGCGCGATCTTTGCGATCTTTGGCGCGGAGATGGTCTACTTCTACCAGCACCGGAAGCTGCACGGCGAGATGGGACGGCGGCACTTGCAGCAGTTGATCCTGTTGATGGTGCTCAACCTGGCGCTGGGCCTGTTCGCCACGCGCACCGATTTTCGTATTGACAACGCCGGGCATATTGGTGGGTTGGTTGGCGGGGTGGTGCTGGCCTGGTTTATCGGTCCTGCCTACAACGTTACGCACGATCCGACCGCCGCCAGCGGTCTGCGCGTGATCGATGAAAACCCGGTGCAGCGATGGGCGCTGCCATCCGTACTGTACGCCGCCGTGCTGCTGATCACCCTGGTGTATGCCATTACCGCTTAGGAATCCTTTCAGCCTGCCAGGAACTCGGCTGCCCGCTCAACGCTGGTGGCCGGGCTGACCTTGATCTGGGCATCCGCGATGACGCCATCTTCATCAATAACCCAGTGCGAGCGGATCACTCCCATGTACTTTTTGCCGTACATGGATTTTTCACCCCACACGCCCCACGCTTCTAGTACAGCGTGATCCGGGTCGGAGAGCAGGTCATAGGGCAGGTTCTCTTTTTCTTTCCACCTGAGCAGCGCGTCCGGCGGATCAGGGCTGATCCCAAGCACAACCGCGTTGGCGGCTTCGATCTGCGGGAACTGGTCGCGCAGGCCACAGGCTTGCGCCGTGCAGCCGCTTGTCCCGGCCTTTGGGAAGACGAACAACACGACTTTTTTGCCGCGAAAGTCGCTCAATCTTACCGTGCTACCGTTCTGGTTTTTCAGTTCAAAGTCAGGTGCTTTTTCGCCAACAGCGGGCATGACGTTCCCTCCATTGCGGATCGGTGGATCGAAATCTGACGAGGTGCTGAATCAGAATCTAGCATACTTACCAGCACGAAGCACAACTTGGCAGCCATGCTAGATGGTCAGCTTCAAGCGAGGATAGTTATGCAGGCAGACCACTGCCGTTGGGGTTAAGCTACCGCTTAGTGGTGCAGCGTGCGCAGCACTGCCAGCACCCGGCCCTGGACATGAACTTGCTTGGCGTCCACGTAGATCGGGCCCATCGTCGGGTTGGCGGGCTGAAGACGAACCCGGTTCCCTTCCAGAAAATAGTTCTTGAGCGTCGTTTCACCGTGCTCGCTTAACCATACGGCCACCATGTCACCATTTCGGGCGGTGTTCTGGCGCTTGAGCACAATGATATCGCCTTCCGCAACCATCGCATCGATCATCGAGTCGCCGGTCACGCGCAACGCGAACAACTCCTCGCGATGCGTTGACTCGATCATACTCTGCGGCACCTCGATCATATCGTCGGCGTCGTAGTAGTAACCAAAGTCCTCACCGGGCAGCGGGACCGGTTCGCTGGCCGCGATCTTGCCAACCAGCGGCACTGCCAGCAGGTTTGACTGTTCGGCATACCTGACGGGCAGCTCGGTTTCGTCCTTAACCAGCCGCAGCCCGCGCGATACTTCCGGTGCGCGTTCGAGCAGGTTGTACTCAACCAGCTTGTTCAGGTTGTAATTGACCACCGAGGTTGAAGCAATGTTCACCGCTTCGCCGATCTCGCGGATGGTAGGCGGGAAACCGTGCTCATCGATGAAACTTCCGATGAAGCTCAGAATCTTTTTTTGCCGGGTGGATAGCTCTTTTTGTGCCATGAGAGTCGCTCCGTGCTTATCCGCACAATAGTTCGAATTACCAGGAATTATAAAGCGAACCGATGTTCGATGTCAAGTTTTTGTAAATTGATCCGATCGTACGCGTAAACAGGCGCCTTACCGGCCTTACTCTGGATAACCCGGTCGCGTCATGTTGACCAGCCGCACCCCTGCGCGGTGCACCTGCGGGAAATGTGCGCCCTGGCAAACCGCTTGCAACACCGGTTCAACCGCCGTGACAACCGCGCCGGACAATAAATCCACGCTATGCTCAAACAATACCGGGCTTAGCGGGGTGCTCGGTCCCAACACCAGCACGGTCGCCCCCGGTGCGCACAGCTTGAGCAGCCCTTCCAGCGTATGGTTGATCAGCGTTGTGCCGGTGATAGCGACTACATCGGCTCCGGGCAGCACGTCGGGTGCCGCGCCCGCCGGAAGCTCGCCCGATTGGGGGTTGCGTTCCAGCACAATCAGGTTCCCCACACGCGCCCGCAGTCGTGGGATAAAGGGAAAACTGCCGATCAGCGCGACGGTTTTACCCGCGCCATGCGTGGCGATAACCTCTTCGGCATTGACATCTACCCACGCTTCCGGCAGCGTCGGCACCAGCGCATTGATCGCCGCCACGCCTACACTGGCGAGCGTCGGTTGGTCAGAAGCAGCCAGGCGTGCCAGTTCCAACCCGGAGAGCGTATGCAGCGCCCCGGCCTGGGGCACGTCTGGCTTACCGGTGTGTTCGTGCGTCTTGACCAGCGTTGAGGCCAGCCCGCAGCGCCGCCCGCTGTCACCATCCACCACAACCGCCGTCCAGTGCAGGCCAATACGCACATCAAGGACTGCGCGGTCGGTTAGCACCGCCTGCAAATCATCTAGCAGCGTCATCCTGTCTCCTACCGTGTCGCATACAGCTTAAAATGCCAGCACCGTCCCGGCAGGGCAGGGTTGGACCTTGTCGCCAAAGGCTTCCGCCAGCCTGGCATACGCCTGCCTGCCGGTGCAGTGATTGGGATACAGGCGCGGCGTGCCATAGTCTGTGCGCAGCGTGTTGATCGCCTGTTTGAGCATAGCGTCGGTAGCGCTGGTCAGGTGGGTACCGCCAAGCACGGCAATAATATCGCGCTTAAAGACGCGTTTCACATGCGCCAGTGTATTCAACAGCCCGGCATGGCAGCAGCCGCAGATCACTACCAGCCCATCGCCGGTTTCCAACACGAGCGAGAGATCATCCCGGTAGGGATCAGGCAGCCACTCCCCGTCCTCGAAAATCCGATGTCCTACGCTGCGCCCTTCAAATTCCGAGCGGTCGACGATCCGGCCCGTTGTCCATACGCCCGGCAGCATCTTCGCCGGTTCGTCGCTCAGGCGCAGTTCGACATGCGCTGCGATCTCGGCACGTGCCAGCGGCAGACCGATCTTTTCATAGTCCTCGCCGCGCCGCGAATAGCGCTCACGGAACAGGTCGGCATTGGCATACAGCGGGATCATGGGGCGCGTGTGCTTAAATGCATGGCGCAGCCCGCCGGTATGGTCATAGTGCGCATGGCTGATGGCGAACGCATCCACATGCGCCAGGTCGATACCAAGCCGTGCAGCATTATGCAGCAGCACCTCGCCGCTCTGGCCTGTATCGAACAACACCTGCCCGTCGGGCGTCTCAATATGAAACGATACGCCGTGTTCCGCCCAAAGCCGGGAACTGGGCAAGACGCTGTTTTCTACCACGCAACGCAGGGAAATCATATTTGCCCCTCTAAAAACAGTCGGTATGCATAGGTATATCTATCGAAAGACGGGGCAGCTTCCTACCCCGTCTTCGCACTGCCTGTGTTGTTAACGCCGTTTATTTACCCGAGGCCACACGCGCTATAGACCCTTCAAGATACGGCGAATCTCGCGCGCATGACCGGCTTCGTCGGCAGCCATTTCTTCCAGCTTCAGCTTTAGCTCGACCAGGCCTAACTCATCGGCCAACTGGGCGTGCGCCATGTAGTTTTCGACGTCTTTTTTCTCCATCTCGACGTCGAGTTCAAGCATAGCCTTGATGCCGTCCGGCTTGGCAAACCCGGCGGGCGTGGTGGTCGGCTCGCCGCCCAGATCCACAATCACATCCAGCAGAAAAGTTGCATGACCCAGTTCGTCTGCGATTTCTTCCTCGAACATCTCGCGGAGTTCAACACCCGTCAAGCCAAACGACTTGCTGGCCTGGTAGCTGTAGCGAATCACCGTACCCAGTTCTGCTGCCAGGTCTTCGTTCAGTCCCTTAATCAGATCGTCCATTGTAGCCATAATTCTCTCCTTGTGTCCTCCGGTTATATGATTAATGTAGCCTATCGGTATGATCAACGATATCGCCGTCGATGTACGCCTGCACTGCCGCGTCAATCGACTCAATATCGGTTAC
>JAFGNU010000073.1 GCA_016926875.1 Anaerolineae bacterium
CGTCGATCTGGCTTTCGCCGATGTCCGCCGTGCGCAGCACCCGCGCCTTGATGGTCCCCACCCCACCCACCCGTTCGCGCAGATACGGGATCACCGTGGCGGCCAAAATATCCTTCATTTCTTTGGGCACACCGGGCAGGCTGATGACTGTACCCTGCCCGGTTTCCACGATATAACATGGCGCCGTGCCCAGCCGGTTGGGGACCGGGATCGCGCCCGCCGGAAGGTACGCCTGGACGCGGTTATTGTCGCTCATCCGCGCCCGGAACTGGCGAAAGCGCTCCGCGATCTCATCCAGCAGCTCCGGGTGAAATTCCAGTTCGCGGTCGGTCGCGTCGGCGACTGCCTGCCGGGTCATATCGTCCACCGTCGGCCCCAGCCCACCCGTTGTGATCACGACATCTGCACGGCTCAATGACTGGCGGACCGCGTCGGTGATGCGCTGGCGGTTGTCGCCCACGGTGATCATGTAAAACACGTTCATGCCGATGTCGCGCAGTTGGCGCGCGATATAGGTCGAGTTCGTATCCACGATCTCGCCCAACAACAACTCGGTCCCGATGCTGATGACTTCAACGTTCATAGTGTCTCCCACAGGTAGTGATAAGAGAGCAAAAAACGCACGGCCCTGTCTTCTCAACCGTGCGTCTACACTCAGCCGTATTGTGTTCGGTGTTAGTCGGATTGGGGCGGCGACCAGGTCAAATGCTCGCGAACCTGCAAGTCTGTATTGCGAATCTTCATCGCCAGGTCTGCCGCCAGGTTGCGCATCAGCCGGTAACCAAGCTGCGGGTACGTGTCGCACAGCAGCATCAGCTTATCACGCGGGACGATCAGCAACTGGGTATTGTGCCGCGTGCAGCGTGCCGCTGCCGACCGCAGCCCTTGATCCACCAGCGCCACCTCGCCAAATGACTGTCCGCGCCGCATGGTTGCAATCGTGCGCGGGCCAATGTCGTCATCCTCGCCGATCATCGCCGGGTCAAGCTGAATTTCGACCTCACCTTCTGCGATCACGTACAGTTCGTCACCGGCAGTGTTTTCCGCGAACACCACGTCCCCGGTCTGGTAGGTACGCTCCTCGCAGATCGACGCGACCAGTTCAAGCTGTGTATTCGTCAGTTCGTAGAAAATATCCGCATTTTTCAGTATGCTGGTGATGGGCATTGTCAACTCCAGCCCCTTTGCATTATGTGGTATCTGGGCGTGATTGTAGCACGATCACAAAAACCCTGGCAAGATTGGTATATGCAGCCGGATTAAGATCAGGGACACGCACATGACCGGCCACCGGCAAACCCTGGGCCAGCGCGCCGAAACCCTGGTAACCAGCCGCTTGCAGCGCGCCGGATATACGATCCTGGCCCGCAACTGGCGGCATGGTACGCTGGGCGAACTGGACATCGTCGCCCGGCAGGACGATGAGATCGTGTTTGTCGAGGTGCGCGCGCGGCGTGGGCCGCTGCACGCCGCCGTCGAACAGGCGCTTGCCAGCGTGGACGCGCGCAAACAGGCGCGGCTGGTCGCCCTGGCCGAAGCCTACCTGTCGGCGCACGACATGCACAACACCGCCTGCCGGATCGACGTGGCCGCCGTTGGCTGCCAGGATGGTAAACTGGTAGTGGAGGTGATCAAAAATGCAGTCGGCTGGTAGTCAAACCATCAGCGCGCTGCCAACCGCAGCCCACCGCGCCGTGTCTGCCCGCGCACAGCCTGATACATCACCCGATCCCATCCCCGATCCGGCGCCGGACCAGATCAGCCCCCTGCCCGGCTCGCCCCTGGTTGTGATCCTCGGCCCGACGGCGTGCGGCAAAACCGCGCTTTCGATCCCACTCGCGCAGGCAGTGAACGGTGAGATTGTGTGCGCCGACAGCCGCCAGATATACCGGGGCATGGACATCGGCACCGCCAAGCCCACGCCCGCCGAACGCGCCGCCGTCCCCCATCACCTGCTGGACGTGGTCACGCCGGACCAGACATATACCCTGGCCGAGTACCAGCGCGCCGCTTACGATACCATCAATACCATTCACGCGCAGGGCAAGCTGCCGCTGCTGGTCGGCGGCACCGGGCAGTATATCACCGCCGTGGTCGAGGGCTGGGGCATCCCTGAAGTGCCGCCTAACCCCGATCTGCGCGCCGAACTCGAAGCGTTTGCCGAACTCTACGGCGCCCGCGCCCTGCATGACCGCCTGCACACCCACGATCCCGCCGCCGCCGACCGGATCGATTACCGCAACGTGCGACGTGTCATCCGGGCGCTGGAAGTCTACCTGGAAACCGGCACGCCGATCTCCGTCTTGCAGCGCAAACAGCCGCCGCCGTACCGCATCCTATTGCTGGGCCTGACCCTGCCGCGCGAGGTGCTCTACCAGCGCGCCGACGACCGCATCGACCGGATGCTGGCGGACGGCCTGCTGGATGAGGTTCGCGCTCTGCTGGAAGCGGGCTATACTTGGACATGTCCGGCCATGAGCGGACTGGGCTATGCGCAGTGGCAGCTTTACCTGGACGGTGCCACGTCCTATGATGAGGCAGTCGCCGCCATCCGGCGCGAAACGCGCGCCTACATCCGCCGTCAGGATACCTGGTTCAAGGGACACGACACCGGGACATACTGGCTCGATCAAGCACAGATCATCCCGGCAGCAGTGGTGAGGCTGGTCCATCACTGGCTTGCCAACGAAGGAGCATAATGGGCATGGCACGCAGACGAACGCAGCAGAGCAGGTGGGGCCTCGGCGGGCGGATCAGCTCAGTTGACCGCCGGACAACCGGGATCGGCGTGGCCGCCGTGATCCTGCTGCTGGCGCTCGTTATGCCGCGCGTCTACCCGGCAGCCAAGCAAGGCCCGACGTGCTCCGACCTGGCGCCCCCGATTGGCGGCAACAACCGCTCGATCCTGGCGCAAACCGGCAGCGACCGGCAAAGCCTGGACCTGAACCTTTCCCTGGAAAACGACACCATCCGGATAAACGAACCACTCCAGGTGCGGCTGACGTTTGTCAACGAGGACAGCGGCCCGGTTATCCTGTATCTGAACCCGCTTACGCCGTCCCTCAGCCGCTACGAGGGCAGCGCAGGTATCACGTTTGAGATCACGCGCATCGATACCAACGTGGCGCTGGTCGATCCCGTCGCGCCGCCCGCCCCGCCGACGACGTTTGATCCCGACGAAGAACTGCACCTGCTGGGCGCGCGCGCCCGCTGCACCGAAACGTTTGAGTTCTCCGCGACCAAGCTCCAGTCAATTGGACTGGCGCAGGGCGAGTACCGCATTCGCGCCTTTTATCGCAACAACAACCCCGGCGATCCCGCCCCGATCCGTCCTGCCAACGCGACCGCCACGCCCGCCTACTTTGACCAGGGCGTCTGGACCGGGGATGTATCATCCGAGGAAGTGATCTTCACCGTCATCCAGCCGGGAGCCAGCACGCCCGTCCCGTGATGAGGCGCGCTTATTCTCTGCCGGGCCGCGAATCCAGGCTGCCCGCCAGCAGGTTGATAGCCAGCACCGTCAAACTGAGCGCAGCACCGGGCGCTGTCGCCACCCAGGGCGCGGTACGGAACGCCGCCCGCCCGTCGGCCAGCATCACGCCCCAGTCCGGCGCGGACAGGTCGCCCCCATAGCCCAGGAACATCAGCGCCGCGCTGTTCAGGATCGCCCAGCTCAGCATCACGCCCGCGAAGGCCAGCAGCGGCGGGGCAATCGTCGGCAGCACATGCCGCCACAGAATGCCAGCCGGTCCCGCCCCGGCAGCCCGCGCCGCTTCGATGAACATGCGGGTCCGTGCTTCGAGCACCGCCGCCCGCGTCACCCGCGCATAGGCCGGGATGCCCGCGATCCCCACCGCCAGCGCGATCTGGATCGCTCCGCTGCCCAACAGCGCCACCAGCGCCAGCGCCAGCAGCAGCGCCGGAAACGCCAGCAGCGCATCCATCAGGATCATCAGCGCCCGGTCGATCCAGCCGCCAAAGTAGCCCGCCGCCAGCCCGGTGATCAGGCCCGGCAGCAGGGTCACGCCGACTGTCAGCAGCGCCACGCCCAATGTACGCCGCCCGCCGTACAGCGTCCGGCTGTACACGTCCCGGCCTAACAGGTCCGTCCCAAATAGATGCTGCCACGAGGGGGATACAAGCTCCGCGCCGGTTGTGGCGTCGCGCGGATCGGTGCCGGTCAGCAGGGGCGCCAGGATCGACAGCAATACGATCAGCCCTAACAATCCCGCTGCCACCCGCCGCCGGTGGTTTGTGGTTCGCGCCGCTATCATGGCTCACCGGTCCATCCGCACGCGCGGATCGATCAGCCCGTACAGCACGTCCGCCAGCGCGTTGATCAGGCTGTAAGTCACCGCCGACAGCGCCACCAGCCCTTGAATCACCGGGTAATCGCGCGTGTCGATGGCCGCCAGCAGCACCTTGCCCAGCCCGCGCCGCGCGAAGATCATCTCGGTGATGACCGTGCCGCCCAGCAAAAAACCCAGTTGCAGCGCCACCACCGCCGTCACCGGCAGCAGCCCAACCCGCAGAATGTGATCCAGCACGTCGCTTTCCGGCAGGCCCTTCGCCCGCGCCGTCCGTATGAAGTCCATCGCCGCCGCAGCCCGGATGCTGCCCGCCGTCACGCGCGCAATACTGCCCGCCGTGTGGAAGCCCAGCACGCACACCGGCAGGATCAAATAGCGCACGCCGCGCCCGCCCACGCCCGGCAGCACGTCGAGCACTGTCGTAAACAGGTAAATCGCCAGCGTGCCCGTCCAGTACACCGGTGTAGACAGCGCCAGCGATGCGATCCCCTCGGCGGCATAGCGCACGCCCGCCGGTCGCCCGACCCCGCTCAACACGCCCAGCCCTACCCCCAGCGCCACCGCTACCAGCAGCGCCCCACCTGCCAGTGCCGCCGTGGGACCGAGGTTTTGCGCAATCATCTCACTGACCGGCTGGCCGGATACCAGCGATTCACCCAGATCACCGCGCAGCACGTCCGCCAGATAGAGCGCGTACTGCTGCCAGACCGGGTCATCCAGGCCGAGTGCTAACCGCCGCGCCGCGATCTCGGCGTCCGACGCGCCCGCGCGGGCCATCGTCGCATCCAGCGCATCGCCCGGCAGCCAGCGCAGCACCCCAAACGCCAGGCTGACTGCCAGCCACGCGACCAGGATTGCCGCGCCGAACCGCTGCAAAGCATACGCGATCATCGCCGGGGATGAGTTACGAGGTAAGCTGCAAGTTGCGCAGCAGCGGCCACCAGCCCTGCGCACTGAAAATCACGCCGTCCAGCCGCGCCGATGTACCGTTCAGGTTGATGTACTCACGGATCGGCAGCACCACCGCCTGCTCCATGATGCGAAGCTGCGCCGCCGCATACAACTGCGCGCGGGCGTCGTCGGCGTTTTGCCGGATTCCTTCGGCCAGCCAGCCGTCCAGTTCGGGATCGCTGATGCCGGACCAGTTGCGCGCCCCATCGCTGCGGTAAAACTGGTCCAGGATGCTGGCATCCACGCCAAAGTCGTACATCCCGATCAGGTTGTATTCGCCCGCGTTGGCATATTCGAGCAGCGTCGGATAATCCGGCACCTGGATCAATTCGAGATCGATCCCCAGGTCGCGCCACTGGCTCTGGATTAACTGTGCTACGTCCGCCATCTGGTTCCAGGAAGCAAACACCATCGTCAGCGCCAGCGGTTCGCCGTCCAGGTCCAGGATGCCGTCGGCGTCCGTATCCGCATAGCCAAGCCCTTCCAGCAGCGAGCGCGCGTAGCCCGTGTCATATGGGTACAGCCGCTCAACTTCGGGGCTATAAAACGGCGTGACCGATACCAGCGGCCCGTAGGCAACCGGCGATTGTCCCTGAAACACTGCGTCACTGATCGCCGTGCGGTTGGTGGCGTACAACAGCGCCTGCCGGATCATGAATTCATCGGTCGGTGCGCGCCGGGTGTTGATAAAAAACTGCTGCGGCGTGCCCGCAATCGGCGTGCGGAGGATGCGCAGCGCCGTGTTACCGGCCAGCAGTTCCGCGTCGGTCGGCAGCAGTTCACCGATCATCTGCACATCACCACCCTCTAACGCGAGGCTGCGCGTGGGCGGATCGGTGTAGAAGCGAAATTCGACCGTGTCTACCGACTGGTCACTGGCAGGCGCATAAAACACCGGTCCCCATGCATAATCCTCGTTGCGCCGCAGCACGATCCGGTCGCCGGGCACAAATTCCACCAGCTTGTATGGTCCGGTCCCGACCTGGTGCCACTGGTACGAGTTTTTAGTCTGCTCTCTCAAAGCTGTCGGGCTGGCGATACCCAGGTACACCTGGCTCAGCGCATCCAGCAGCGGCGCGTAGGGTTCCGACAGGCTGAGCCGGATCGTGTACTCATCTACGATTTCGTAGCCGGTGTACGGTCCCAGCAAAAAGCGCGCTTTCTGCGATCCGATCTCCGGGTCCATAATCCGGTTCAGGTTCGCGCCAACCGCCGCCGCATCAAAGCGCGTCCCGTCGTGGAATGTTACATCCCGGCGCAGCGAAAACGTCCACGCCAGGCCGTCGTCCGCCATCGTCCATGTTTCCGCCAGCCCAGGCACAAAGCCCATCGTCTGCGGGTGGCGGTAGATCAGCGTGTCGTAGACCGAATAAAACGGGATGCCAAGCTCGTTCGACAGGTGAATATGCGGGTCAAAGCCGGACGGGTTCAACGTCAGCCCGTAGACAATCTTATTCCCGGCGTCCTCGTCGGACTCCGCATCGTCGTGCAGGGCCAGCAGCCCTACCACTGCCATACCCAGGCAGCACACCAGCATCAGCACGCCCAACACGCCCAGGCGCGCCGGTGCACGTTTTCGGATCGGTTCAAAGCTCATAACTGACTAAACTGCCTCGCTCGTCTTACGCCTGCGGTTGCCGCCCCACGTACAGCCCGCGCCCGGTCAACCCGTCTGCGTCATAGATCACATCCAGGCCGCTGTTTTGGAACGCTTTCAGGTATTCTTCGTGCGTGAACAGGCCGAGTTCGTGATTCTCGGTGAAATACTCGATCCCGTCCGGCGTAGCCACCAGGAAATGAAACACATTGCGGCTGATAGAGTCGTCGCGCTCGCTGATCGTTACCCGCGCCACCTTCAGGTCGGGCCGGTTTACAAAGTTGGCGTGTACGCTGCCGGGATGCCAGTCGTCCGGTGCGAACCAGGGTTCGATGATCACCAGCCCGCCCGGTTTGATATGGCGGCTCATTGTACCCAACGCTAACCCCAGCCGGTCCACTGTCCGCACGTAGCCAATCGCGCTGAACAGGCAGGTGATCACATCCACCTGTTCGCCCAGCTCAAAATCGACCATGTCAGCTTCGAAGAACGGCACATCCGGGCAGCGCTGCCGGGCAGCGTCCAGCAACCCAGGGCTGATATCCAGCCCGCTGACCGTGTAATGCTGCCGCAGGTATTCAAGATGCCGCCCGGTGCCGCACGCCACGTCAAGCAGGTTTTTGCCCTCGCTGCGTCCATATTGTTCGATCCGGGTGTGGATGATCTGCGCCTCGCGCTCGTAATCTTTATAATCGTAGATGGCATCGTACCAGGCGGCTGATTTGTCGAATGAATCACACATATAGACTCCAGATGCTCACCACCAGAACATATCAAGCGCCAAGGCGCTAAGTGATTGATGGGCACACTCCCGGCGGCGCGGTAAAATCCACCGGGAAGCAGTTGGGTGAGTCTACCACTGCCCCCGCCTGTAATCAATAGATACACAGGAGCATGAGGTTTGTCATTTGAACCGATCCTGCTCGCGCCGGAAGAAGAACCGGAAGAGCTATACCCCTACCGGCGCGTCTGGCGGACAAGCTGGCTGGAAGTTGGCGTTCTGCTGATCGCCGTGCTGACCATCTACGTGCTGACCGACTTCCTCGGCGCCCTGCCCCCGGACCTGAGCGACAGGCTGCCCAAGCTTGGCGTCGCGCTGCTGCCATTGGCTGCGTGGTTCGTCTTTTCGTACCGGGGTGAGCGCCGCGCCCTTCAGCCGCGCGCCGGACTGGTCGGCACGTTGATCCTGGGGGCGCTGGTTGCCAATGGCATCGCTGTCCCGCTTGAAGAACGCCTCTTTACCCCGGACCGCTGGCTGCTGTCCGCCGGTTTTTTTGGACGCGTGCTGGGTTACATGTTCACCCTGGGCGTCACTGCCGAATTCCTGAAATACGCCGTCCTGCGCTACACCGTCTGGCCGCGCCACTTTAACCAGCGCCTGGACGGGGTAGCTTATGCACTGGCGGCTGCGATTGGTTTCGCGGGCGTGTATAACGTGCGTTTTGCGCTCTATACCGACGCCACCCTGAACGCGACCGCTCTCCGTGTCGCAAGCACCACGCTGTCACAACTTGCCGTCGCGCCGGTCATGGGCTTTTTCCTGGTCGAACTGCTGATCGGGCGCAAACCGATTGCCTGGTTGCCGATAGGGCTGTTCCTGGCCTCGTTTCTCAGCGGGCTGTATTACGCCTTCCGAGGCATCGCCATCATCAGCGGTCTGAACGTCGGGGCAACAGGCAGTTCGCCGGTTCGCGGCCTGGCGCTGGCTTTTGGACTGGTAGCAATCGTGTTTATCTCGATGGCATTCATCATCGAAAGCGCGGATACCCGGATGGAAGCGCTCACCGGGCGGCGGGAGGCGCTATGAGCGATTACCTGATCCGCGACGACGCCGCGCCCGGCCTGACCTTTACCCAGCGCTGGAACAGCTACCTGGCTGTGGCAACGGTGCTGCTGATGCTGGCCTTTGGCTTAACGCTGCGCAACAATGCCCTGAACGCTACCCAAACCTTCGAAGACCTCGAAGCAGGCGTCCGGGCGCAGCTTCCGCGCGGCTGGCTGCTGGATGCTGAAAGCGCCGATTACGTCTTCCGCGCCGAAAACCCCGACGCGCTGCCGTTCAAGACGCTGCTCCAGGTGTCGGTGCTGCCCATCGGGTCGGACGCGACACCGCGTAATGTGCTGGACATTCTGGACATCCAGCGCGCCACCCGGTTTTCCGCCTACCGCGTCATCTCGCGCACCGAGGAAACCCTGCGCGACGGCTCCGACGCAATCCGCATGACCTACGCCTACACCCAGGAAGAACGCAACCCGTTTCTAGAAAGCGTCCCCGTCGTGGTACAGGGTGTAGACGTGGTTGTTCTGCGCCGCTCACAGGCGGTCGTGATCACCTACCGCGAAGAGCGCAGCGCGTTCGAAAACAACCTGTATTACTTCGAAAACCTGCTGCAAAGCGTGGAAATATTCTGATGCTGCATCGCTACCACTCTCTCCTGTTCCGGATCGCGCTCGCTATCAGCCTGATCAGCCTGCTGATCGGGCTGGGCGTGCTGCTGCCCCTACCCCGCAGCGGGCAGGCGCAGACAGGACCGGAAAACGAAGAAGAAACAGAAGCCGAGCCGCCGCCGCCCCTGGTTGAACTCAACGAAGACGTGATCAAGCGTGCGACCGTGTTCATCATGCAGACGTACAACACCGAAGGCCAGCCGAATATCTCGTGTGTCGGATCGGGCACGCTGGTCAGCGCCGACGGGCTGATCCTGACCAACGCGCACAACGCCCTGCCGAGCGAGATGTGCCCCGCCGATACGCTGGTCATCGCCGTGACCGTGCGCCTGGACGAGCCGCCGATCCCCACCTATACCGCCGAAATCGTTGATGCCAGCCGGGGATTGGACCTGGCGATCCTGCGCATCAACGGCCACCTGGACGGGCGCGGTATCGAGCCGGGCAGCTTGCAGCTCCCGTTTGTGGAACTGGGCGATTCCGAGGCCGTCGCGCTGGACGATACGATCACCATCATCGGCTATCCCAACATCGGCAATGACCCGGTCAGCGTCGAACGCGGCACGGTCAGCGGCTTCACGGCAGAGGCGCGCACCGGTGACCGCGCCTGGATTCGCACCAGCGCCACCATTCCCGGCACGATGAGCGGCAGCGGCGCGTACAACCGGGACGGTAAACTGGTCGGCATTCCTACCATCGCGCCCGCCCGTTCCGGCGGCGTCACGGTAGACTGCCGCGTAATCCAGGACACCAACCGCGACGGGCGTGCCGATCAAAACGATACCTGCGTGCCGGTCGGGGGCTTTATCAGCGCGCTGCGACCATCCCGGCTGGCGCGCGGACTGGTCCGGGCTACGGCGCTCGGCATCCGCCAGGGTGAAGAACTGACCGGGAGCACCGCCGCTGCCACCGCAGGCAGCCCGGTATTCAGCCGCCCGTTTTTTTCCACGCGCATCAATGAGGCGGGCGTGCCAGCCAATGTTGTCAGCGGTGTGCCGGGCGGCATCGACAGCCTGTACCTGTTCTTTGACTATGACAACATGGTTGATGGGTTGATCTACGAACTACGCGTTACCGTGGACGACGTCCCCGACGCGATCTACAGCCTGCCGCCTGTCACCTGGAGCGGCGGCGCGCGCGGCACATGGTATATCGGCAGTTCGGGCACGCCCTGGCGCAACGGCTTTTACGATTTCCGCCTGTTCATCGAAGGGCGCGAAGCCACCAGTGCCCGCATCCTGATCGGCGGCGGCCCGCGCGACAACCCGGCCTTTTCCGACATCATCTTTGGCCTGCTGGATGCCGACGGCAACCTGGCCGGGACCAACTATGTCCTGCCCGAAGGCAGCGGCATCCAGGCGCGGTTTAACTACCGCAATATGGCACCCGGCACGCCCTGGACGCACCGCTGGTTTTACGAGGGGACCGAACTCTTCCGCAATGACGAATCCTGGGACGGCGGCGACCAGGGCACGCGCATCATCACCGCCCAGGCCGACTTTTTGCCCGGCCAGTACCGCCTGGAACTGTACATCGAGAGCGTGCTGAGCGCGACGGCGGATTTTGTGATCGCGGGCGGGGCCGAGGTGGCAAGCGCCGTCATCTTTGATAACTTCCGGTTTGCTACCGACGTGGCTGAAGGGGCGCCTGCCGGGACGATCCGCAGCGAGTTTTCTGCCGGAACCGAAAGGCTGTATACCTTTTTCGACTGGCGGCTGCTGGCGCCCGGCACCACCTGGACGCGCCGCTGGCTGGTCGATGGCGACGTGCTGTTCGAGGTCACCGGGCCGTGGGATGCCGGGCCGGACGGGCAGAACTACTTTGTTAGCCTGGACAGCCTGGGCACGCTGCCCGACGGCACCTATGGGCTGGAGATCAGCATCGCCAACGTGGTGCTGCACAGCGTCACGGCCAAGGTCGGGCTGGGCCAGCTCCCGGTCGAAGCCTTCGCCAGCGCGGCAGGCGCGCAGATGGTCGGGCGCATCACCGACGCCGACACCGGCCAGGGCATTCCCGGCGCGATGTTCATCGTGCTGGACGCGGAATACAGCATCGAAGATTTCACCTGGACGCAGGCACAGGTGCTCGGCGTGTCGCTGGCCGACAGCCAGGGCTATTTCCAGATTCCGGCGCTGCTGCCGCGCGGCACGCTGGATGAACCGATCCTTTACAGCGTGCTCGCCCGCGCCGAAGGCTACCTGCCCCTCAGCGCGGACGGCATCATCGTGGTCGACCAGACCAAAAGCCCGGTTGAAATCAATGTCGAATTGAGTCGCAATTGAACCGCGTCCGCAGAGGTGAAAAGATCGGCGCGCGTGGGCGTATCATAAGTATAGAGCGCTGCTGCGGCCTGGTTTTCGCCCCACCGGGCGAGTATACTGATCATCACGACGCGGCTTTGGCCCAATTGGACACTGGCGGCTTGTGATGCGACGGTTTGCCCACTGGTTTCTGATCGGTCTGATCGCGCTGGCATGTCTTCCGGGCGCGCCCTGCGCTCGATCAGCCATGCCCATTGACGACCCGATGAGCCAAAAAATCGAGACGATCCGCGCGTCCCTGTCAGCAGAGGAACGCGTCGGGCAGTTGATGCTGGTCACGTTCCGGGGAACCGACATCGGGCCGGGCACCGCGATCCACACGTTGATTACAGAATACAACCTCGGCGGCGTGGTGCTGCTGGCCGAAAACGACAACATCGCCGGGCCAGACGACACGCCGGGCCAGGTCAAAGTCTTGGCCGAAGACCTGCAACAGCTTGCCTACGAGGCCATCCTGGAAACAGATGGGCAGGCCAGCGGGCGATCCTTTGTCCCGTTGTTTATTGCTACCACGCACGCAGGCAACGGCCAGCCCGGCACCCAGATCGCGCTGGGCACGACCCCCCTGCCCAGTTATATGACGCTCGGCGCTACCTGGAATCCCGATTATGCCCGGCAGGTTGGCGAGATCGCGGGCAGCGAACTGAGTGCCATGGGGATCAATATGCTGCTCGGCCCGGCGCTGGATGTCGTGCAGCAGCCCCAATCCGAACACACGCTTGATCTGGGCGTGCAGTCGTTTGGCGGTGAACCGTTCTGGGTCGGCAAGATGGCCCAGGCGTATATCACCGGCGTGCACGAGAGCAGCCAGGGCCGCATTGCCGTGATCGCCCAGCACTTCCCCGGCCTGGGGCTGGCCGATACCCAGCCGGACCAGGAAATCCCGGTCGTGCCGCGCTCTGCCGAAGAACTGCGCCGTTTCGACCTGCTGCCCTTTTACGCCGTTACAGGTGACGCCGCCAATACACCCGCCCGCGCAGAAGGCATTCAATGCGCCAATGTGCGCTACCAGGGCGAAAATATCCGCTCGATTACCCGCCCGATCTGCGTGGATGAGCAGGCCGCCGGGCAGTTGCTCAACCTGGACTACTTCCGCGACTGGCACGAGCGCGGCGTGCTCATCAGCAGTTCGTTAGGCAGCCAGGCCATCCGCCGCTATTACAACATCGACCCGTTCCCACACCGCCAGGTGGCGCGCGAAGCCCTGCTGGCCGGAAACGACATCCTCTACCTGAACGATTTTGGCCCCCGGCCTGGTGATGACCAGATCGAAAACGTGATCGACGTCATCAAGTTTTTTGCCGAGCGGTACGAAAGCGATCCCGTTTTCCGCACCCAGGTAGACCGCTCGCTGACACGTGTTTTACGGCTCAAGCTGACGTTGTATGACGGCGACCTCTCGCCGGAAAACGTCCAGACGCCCGTCAGCGACATCACCGCCGTCGGGCAGGCCGGCGCCGAACTGTATTCCATCGCACAGCGCAGCATCACCTTGATCGCGCCGGGCCGCGAAAGCCTGCCCCCTACCCCGGCGCGCAACGACACGATCCTGATCTTCACCGACACGCGCAGCGCACAGCAGTGCTCCGGTTGTCCCATCTACGATCAGGTGCCGGTTGACGGGCTAGAAGCCGCCATCGAGCGCATGTATGGCCCATACGCGGGCGCGCAGATTCGCCCGGAACAGATCACCAGCTTTTCGTTTGTCCAATTTGCCGCCTACTTCGGCGATGCCAGCACCTCATCGCTGGACGACGACGCGCTAAAAACCCGGCAGCTTGTCGGCGACGCGCTGCGCAGCGCGGACTGGATTGTATTCGTTTCGTTGGGCA
This sequence comes from Anaerolineae bacterium, assembly GCA_016926875.1. Lineage (GTDB taxonomy): Bacteria > Chloroflexota > Anaerolineae > Aggregatilineales > Aggregatilineaceae > JAFGNU01. The sequence goes on from JAFGNU010000073.1 coordinate 13,460, forward strand.
TCTCTCCCACCCGGACCGAGTCGGGTATCGTGCAGGATTTTCTCGAAACCGAAACCGCCCTGGCCGAACAGGCGCACGTCGTCGTGATCGCGCTCGGTGCGCCAACCTACCTGTCTTCAACCGAAATCGGCAAGCTCGCCGCCTATTACGGCCTGTACAGCCACACCCAGCCCGCCATTGACGCTGCCGCCCGCGCATTGTTCCAGGAAACCAGCTTCACCGGCGTGCTGCCGATCAGTCTGCCAGCGGTCGGATACGACATCTTTGAAGCAACCGCGCCCGAACCAGGCCAAACGATCCAGCTTGTGATCGAGACATTAGGGGATCGCTCGGTGCGTTCGCCAACCGACCCCACCGAGCCGCTGACGATGTTTGTGGACGAAAAACTCACCCTGCGCACCGAACCAATCGAGGACCGCAACGGGCACCCCGTACCGGATAACACCCCGGTTGAGTTCATGCTGACCTTTATCACGGACAACCTGCAAACCCGCCAGTATGGCGCCACCCTGGACGGCGTGGCCTATACCAGTTTCACCCCCAACCGGGCGGGACATGTCCAGATCACAGCCGCCTGCGCAGACGCCACCCAGTCGTACACGTTCCAGATCATTATCACCGACGCGAGCACCGACGCCCAGGCGAACCAACCGGCTGCCGAGAACGGTTCGCCCGGCCCCGGCGAAACGCCATCGCCCGAAGCCGCGCTCACCTCCCCGGACGATACCGGCGACGACTTCGCCAGCATCCTCGGCGAACCACTCTCCCAGGCGGAAAATGAATCCGGTGCAGGCGGCGATACGTCCGGCGCACAAAACGAGTCTGACAGCCGGTGGCTGCATGTAACCGACCTGTTCCTGTCGCTGTTTGGGCTGGCGCTGATGAGCATACTGGCGTTTTCGCTGGGACTGTCGGCCACACTCACCACCGGCGGCGGCATCCGGGTTGTGTTGGGCAGCGTCGTCGCGGGCCTGATCGGGTATATTTATTATGGTGTGAGCGCCCCCGGCGCAAACCAACTTCACACGCTGTTGGATAGCCTGGCCCCGATTGTAACAACGCTGGCCTCCGGGTTGGTAGGGCTGCTGGCTGCGTGGTGGTCGCTGCCCCACCACCGCTGACAAAACAGCGGGCAAACTACTATTTTCGCTCACTCTAAAGGAAATTTGCATCATGGACAAACTAACAATACGCGGTTCTAGATTGATCGACACATCCGGGCGCGAGGTGATGCTGCGCGGCGTGAACCTGAGCGGCGCTACCAAAACGCCGCCGGACGAACCCACCCACATCGCCAACAACTTTGCTCACCACCGTGATGTATCATTCATCGGGCGTCCCTGTCCGCGTGACGAAGCGCGTGAGCACTACGAGCGCCTGCGCTACTGGGGATTCAACGTGCTGCGCTTCCTGACTACCTGGGAAGCAGTCGAGCACGCCGGGCCGGGCCAGTACGATACCGATTACCTGGACTACCTGGAAGAAATGGTTGCGCTAGCGGGCGAATACGGCCTGTATGTATTCATTGATCCGCACCAGGATGTGTGGAGCCGGATGACCGGCGGTGATGGCGCGCCGGGCTGGACGCTGGAAGCCGTTGGATTTGACATAACCCGGCTGGACGCCAGCGAAGCGGCGATCACCATGCAGCACCGCTATCCCAATTACCCGACGATGGTCTGGCCTACCAATGCATCCCGGCTGGCCTGCGCGACCATGTTCACGCTGTTTTTTGCAGGCAGCCTGGTTGCACCGGGGATCACCATCAACGGCTTGCCCGTTCAGGACTTCCTACAAAACTCGTTCATCCGCTCGATCCAGCAGATCGCCCGGCGCGTCAAGGACATGCCGCACGTGCTCGGCTATGGTCCGCTCAACGAACCGGGCACCGGCTACCTGGGCATTCAAGACCTGAACGCCCCGCAGCCATCCCTCCACCAGTTCGAGGCGTTCCTGACGCCTGCCGACAGCATCCTGGTAGGGGCCGGATTCCCGCGCACCGTGCCACAGCTTGAGCGGCGCGATCTCACCTATGTGCCCACCGACCAGACAACCGCCATCAACCCGGATGGCGTCTCGGCCTGGCAGGGTGCAGATATCTGGCAGCAGCTTGGCGTGTGGGGTTATGACGCCGACGGCGGCCCGGTGATCCGGCAGCCGGACTATTTCGCCGCCACAAACTTCCTGCGCGACGGGCTGATCCCCTTCAGCAAACGCTATGCGCAGGCCATGCGCGAGGAGCAGCCGGACGCGATCATCTTTCTCGAAAGCAACCCCTCCGAATCAACCGAATTCGCCATCAAGCCCGGCGAGCTGGACGCGGTCGTCCATGCGGGCCACTGGTATGACAGCCTGATGCTGCTCACCAAGCGCTTTGACGGCGAGCAAGCCTACGACCGTATAGAGGGGCGTATTGTCAGGGGACGCAGCCGGATCGCCGACATCTACAAAGAAAACATTGCCGCGCTGTGCGCTGTTTCGCAGCGAATGGGCGGCGTGCCCACGTTGATCGGGGAATTTGGGCTGGCCTATGATATGAACGACCAGCGCGCCTATCAAGACGGCGATTTTTCGCTGCACGAACTGGCGCTCAGCCTGTACTACGACGCGCTGGATGCCAACCTGTGCCACTCCACCCAGTGGAACTATACACCCGACAACTCCAACTGCTGGGGTGACAACTGGAACCAGGAAGACCTCAGCATCTTCAGCCGGGACCAGCAGGCCAACCCGCTAGACATTCACAGCGGCGGGCGTGCGATCAAGGGTTTCAGCCGTCCCTACATACGCCGCGCGGCAGGCGCGATCACGCGGGTGCAGTTTGATCACACCAGCGGCGTCTTTTCGGCTTCCGTTAAGGTTGATGCCGGGATAGATGCTCCAACGCTGATCTATGTGCCGAGCATCTGGTACAGGGCAGGCTATACCGTCGAAGCAGACAGTGGGACATGCTCGCCGCAGGACGACAACCCGCATATCCTGGCCTGGCGCGGCGCAGACGCGGGTGAGCAAACGATCACGATCAGGCCGAAGTCATAGTGAGGATTTACCGATCCGATAACACCAGGGATTATGGCGCGGCCAGCGTCACGATCAGGGCTACAAGCACCAGGATACCGGCCAGGATCGCCAGCACCATGTTTCCCTGGGCAATCGCCAGCTCAGATGAGCGATCCAGGGCGCGCAGATCGGCCCGCCGCAAACCGGGCGCAAAACCGCGTGCGGGCAGCGTGCCCTGCCTCAACAGCGCGTCGATAAACGTCTGCACATCCGGCGGGCGGTCGTCGGGATGCATCGACATCGCCCACAATACGGCGCGCGCCGTCCGGTCGCTGATCGCCGGGTTGATGTCGCGCGGATCGCGCAGCGAGCGCGGTCGGAGAAAACGCTGGCGGGCTTCGGCGGGTGGTGTGCTGGTCAGCAGGTGGTACAGCGTCGCGCCCAGCGCGTACAGGTCGCTGCGCACGTCGGTATGGCCCATATCGCCGCCGTACTGTTCCAGCGGCGTATACAGCGCGGTGCCCCGGCCCTGCACAACCGTGATCGTCCGGCTTTCATCGGAGGACAGCAGCTTGACCAGGCCAAAATCAACCAGCTTGATCAGGCCATCGGGTGTTATCTTGATATTGGAGGGCTTGATATCCCGGTGCAGCACGGCAAATTCCTGGGTGTGCAGGTAGCGCAGCGCGTCGGTAAGCTGCCGCGCCCATTCGAGCACCTGCCGTTCCGGTATAAATTCGCCGCGCCGCAGCGCCTGATCAATCGCTTGCCTCAAATCGTATCCTGGCACAAAATCCATAACCAGGAAGTCTCGCTCACCGTCCGAGAAAAAGTCGGAGACTTTCGGCAGATTGGGATGATCAAGCTGGGCCAGGATGCTGGCTTCCCGCTGGAACTGGCGGCGATCCTGTTCCAGGATATCCGGTTCGATGTCCGGGTCGGGGTGAATCTCTTTGATGGCCGTATAGCGCCCTTCCAGGCGCACGTCGGCTGCCTTGTAGATGCAGCCCATACCGCCCTGGCCGATTATCTCGATGATTTTATAGCGATCGCGCAGCACATCGCCGGGCTTGAGGCGAATCATCAGTTTGGCTATACTCCAATCAGTCGCCGGTGGCGAATGGATCACAATGGCAGCCGGGCAGCGCTGCCGTACAGGACAGGCTAAGTCCCCTCTGGTGGGTAATGGTAGCATGTTCCGGGCCGGTGATCACGTCGATTCGACTGCGGCTCTCATTCGCTCAGGCGGCGGTATTGGCAGGGTGCGCTCACCATAGCCCGGCGCACACAAATTGTCAAGGAAAAAGCCATGTCAGATGCAGCAGATAAACCGGTACTCATCATCCATGAGGGTGAAAAAGCAGGCCAGCGCTGGACCATCCACGAAGACGAGCTGGTTATCGGGCGCGGGGGCGAATGCGGCCTCGTATTACCGGAGCGGCAGGTATCGCGCGAGCATATCCGCATCTTCCGCGACGGCGACGCCTACTACCTGGAAGACCTGGACAGCAAAAACGGCACCTGGGTCAATGGCAAGCAAATCCAGGCCAGCCAGATACTTTTGCGCGACGGCGACGAGATTCAGATCGCGCTGGCCGTCAAGATCACGTTCGTCGGTTCCGAGGCCACTGCCCCGCTGTTGATCGATGAACTGCCGGGCACGCTGGGCCGCCTCCAGATCAACCGCGACTCGCGGCGCGTGTTCATTACCGGCATCGAAGTCGATCCGCCGCTCAGCCTGCCGCAGTACCGCCTGCTCGAACTGCTGTATGACGGGGCGGGCGCGGTCTGCACACGGGACGAGGTGATCGCCACCGTCTGGCCGGACGCCGTCGGGGAAGGCGTCAGCGAGCAGGCTATCGACGCGCTGGTGCGCCGCCTGCGCGACCGGCTGGCCGAAGTCGACCTGGAGCACCAGTACATTGTGACGGTGCGGGGGCACGGCTTCCGCCTTGATAACCCGGTCGACTAGATCGATACCGGTTCATCACGTTCGATTTTGCCAACTCTGGGGATGACAATACCCCGTCCTCGGAGTTGCGTCTTTTGCGATTGCAATAACTACATCCGAAGGAAGGCACACCGTGAGCGCAACGCCGCTGACGTATGCAGAAGTGAATCTGGAACATATCGCGCACAATGCGCGCGTTATCAAGCGCCATATCGGGCCATCCGTCGCGCTGATGGCGGTCGTCAAAGCCAACGCTTACGGTCATGGCGCGGTCGAGGTGGCACGTACCGCGCTGGCGTCCGGCGCGGACTGGCTGGTGGTCGCGCGGATCGAGGAAGGGCTTGAACTGCGAGCCGCTGGCATCACGGCGCCGGTCCTGGTGGCGGGTTACACGCCGCCCGATGCCGTCGAAGCCGGGGTCGAACACGACCTGGCGCTGGCGGTCACCGAACCGCCGGTGGCGGAACGCATCTCACGCGCGGCGCAGCGCCAGGGGAAGACCGCGCGCGTGCATGTCAAGGTGGATTCGGGTATGGGGCGCTACGGGCTGCTGCCGGACGAGGTCGTACCGCTGTTTGATCACCTGGCCTCCCTGCCCGGCATCACTATCGAAGGCGTTTTCAGCCATCTGGCAGTAGCCGAACTCCCCGACAAGGCGTATACATGGCAGCAGTTCCACACGTTTGAGCGGGTATTGGAGCAGTTGGACACAGCGGGCTACCGGGTGCCGGTGCGCCACATCGCCAACAGCGCCGGTGCGCTTGATCTTCCGCCCATGCACCTCGACGCCGTGCGGGTTGGCGTTGCGCTGTACGGACTCCGCCCCTCAGACGAGGTTGAACCGTCCGTGCCCCTGAAACCTGCGCTGGCGTTGAAAAGTCACGTGGTCCGCGTCAGCACGCTGCCTGCCGGGTCCAGCATCAGCTACGGGCGCACGTATATCACGCCGCGCGAGATGGCGGTTGCCCTGGTGCCGGTCGGCTATGGCGACGGGTACCACCGCCTGATTTCCAATCGCGGCGCGGTGTTGATCAACGGCAGGCGCGCGCCGCTGATCGGGCGCGTCTGTATGGACCAGTTTGTCGTGGACGTGTCGGCGGCTGGCCGTGTGGCCGTGGGCGACGAGGTGGTGTTGATCGGGAACCAGGGGGAGGCCAGCATCCCGGCTGAAGAAGTCGCGCGCTGGGCCGACACCATCAACTACGAGGTCACGACGGCGCTGCTGCCCCGTGTCGCGCGTGTTTTTGTGCCATAAGGGGAAACGCTGGCCGTTCCGCTATGACGCCTTTGTGCTGCCAAAAACCACCAAAATCGTTTCGCGCTGCGCGCGAAAGGGGCTGGCGCTACGCGCCTGCTGCTGCGCAGCACCGCCCCCCCAGCGATCAGAAAAACCTATAGAGAAGGGGGACGCACCAACCGAAACCCGAAGTGGTCGTTCCGAGAAGCCGGATGGTAGAGGTCGCGGGACACGCAGCGCGCGAAGTCTCGATTGAAGAACCACGCCCCGCCGCGCACCACCCGCGAGGCGTCACTGTCCCCGTCCTCACGCCCATCGTCCGCCCGGTAGGGATACGCCTGGTATAACGTGCTGGTCCATTCCCACACGTTCCCGCTCATATCCAGCGCCCCCACCCACGACGCGCCCCCTGTCCGCTGTTCCGGGCCAACGGGTGCCGTTCCGCCCTCACAACCAGACGTATTTGCCTGTTCACAGGTTGGTGCCTCGTTTCCCCAGGGATACAGCCACCCATCCGGTCCCCGCGCGGCGTACTCCCATTCCGCTTCGGTTGGCAAACGCCCGCCTACCCACTCACTGTAAGCCCTGGCCCCGTACCACGACACCTCTACCACCGGGTGATCCTCATAGCCTGCGTCCGCTGCCCACGTTCCCCCCTGCTGGTGAATGCGCACATAGTCGCTGTCAGCCTCGAGCCAAGTTGTTCCGCCTTCCGACTGGTTGCCCTGCGCGTTCAGAAAGGCCGCGTACTGCGCGTTGGTCACTTCGTACCGGCTGATCCAGAACGGCTCTTCAAAGCACTGCTCATTGTCTTCGACATCTTCGCCCATCTCAAAACAGCCCGCAGGCACCAGCACCATCTCCACGCCGTCGAATGTCTGCACCACCGGCTCCCAGTCATCGTTGCCCCCCTCGAATGTGCGCGCCCGGTCCAGCGCGGCTTGCCGCGGGTCGGGGGTTGTGGTGGGCGTGCTGGTGGGAGTAGAAGTATATGTTGAGGTGGCAGTGGCTGTCGCCGTGCTGGTTGGTGTATGCGTGAACGTGGGTGTACTACTTGGCGTAGCGGTTGCTGTTAGCGTGGGCGTGGCTGAAGAGGTATTGGTGGGCGTGCTGGTTGGCGTCGGCGTGACCGTCGGCGTGAACGTGGGTGTATCGCTGGGCGTGGCAGTAGCGGTCGGTGTGGGTGTGGCTGAAGGCGTATCGCTGGGCGTCGGCGTGAATGTCCACATCGTCGCCGTGAGCGTCTGGAACACTACCGCCATCGCAGCATCATAGGTCAGCGTCAGGTTGGGCGTCGGCAGCGGGGTATCCGTCGCCGTTGGCGTATATGAGGGCGTATAGGTCCACAACGCCGCCGTCGCGCTGGCATCCTGGTCCGCCGCGACTTTGCTGGCCGTTACATCCATCCACACCTGGGTTTCCAGCGGCAAGGTAGGCGTTGGGGTGCTGGTCGGCGGGGGTGTATCGGACGGGGTGAGCGTCTCGGTCGGGGTATCGGTAGCAGTGGCCGTTGCCGTTTCAGTCAACGTTGGCGTTTCGGTCGGCAGCGGGATTTCGGCGGCTTCTTCCGTCCCGGCGGCGGCGACCGCTTTGGTCTGTTCCGGCGTGGTGTCCTCGCCGTCACCATCCCCCAGCACCCCGCTCAACGCGATCACTATCGCCGCCAGCGCCAGCAGCGCGATCACCGCGCCAGCTACCCACAGGCCCCTTGCTGACCGTTCGGGCGGCTTATCCGGCACCGGCGGGCGGCTGATCGGCTGAGGACTCTGCGGGGGCGGTGGCTTTGGCGGCACTTCGTCCAGCAGCCGGTGGGCCGATGCATACAGCCGCGTGATCGCGCCGGTATCCCGAACTCCCCGCGACATATCGACGTAATGCGTGCGCCGCAGCAGCGCGGCCAGATCAGGTGGCACCGGGCCGGGATAGTTGGTTTTGGGACGCACGATCACGGGCAGCACCTGCTTGTGCAGTCGCAGCGCTTCGCGGTATTCCGACTGGCAGTAGGGCGAGGCCAGCGACTCGTTCGAGATCAGGTAAACGAACAGTTCACAGTCTGCCACCTGGGCCAGGATCGTCTGCCACCAGTCCACGCCGCCGTGAATATCGTCGTCAAACCAGACGCTGTCCGGCCCATACACGCGGCGCAGCAGCGGCACCAGCCCATCAATGAACTGGCGGTCTGCCCGGCTGTAGGAAATGAAAATACGCGCCATGATAGCCCCCTGAACCAGCGTGCGGACACCTGTCCGGTAGTATATATCGCGCCCGATTTGCCGCCAAGCAACACAACAACACCGCCCCCACGGCAATCAGCGCTTCAGGGAGAAAGGGGCCGCACTATTCGGAATCCAATGAGGTTGACCTGGTCCCCCGGAAGGCCGTAGTAGCGATACACGGCGCGCACAAAATACTGGCTGAGGTGCCACGCCCCACCGCGCAGCACCCGCACCCCGTCCGCGTAACTGATGAATATCTTCATGGTGTCAGGTCACTTTGTAGCAGGTACTGCCCCTATTATTAACGGAGCCGCCGCATCAAGCAACCGCAAACCGTGAACTGCATCAAAAAACGCCCCCGCCGCATTGTGTGCAGCCGGGGCGCCACTCCATATGACATTAAGAACCCGCGCTAAGCCAGCAGCGCGCTCAGCACAGGTCGACGTACTCCATGCGCACGCGGTCCGCCTGCTCGATAGCCAGGATGTCGTTCAGGATTTCGGTGGTCAGCGCGGCTTTAAACTCCGCGTCTTTTTGCGACCACGTGCGCGACTTGATCTCGATATAACGCGCCTCGACCTGTGGTTCCACGATCCGGTCCAGGTTCGCATAAAACAACACGCCCTTATACAGGATATGCCAGCGCAGCCGGTCCTTTTGCACTTCACATTCCCGCCGGGCCTGGAAATATTCGCGGTAAAAGCGCAGCGGGCGGTCGGCGGGCGCGATAAAGCGCGAACGCGACAGCAGCACCGCCTCGTCAAACTCGCGCTCTTTTTCGGGGATGGTGTACGTCAGCCGGGTGCGCACGCTGACCAGTTGACCGTCTTCGCTGACCAAGTCATCCTCGCGGTAGCGAACGCGCCCCTGCTGCTCGTCCTCGAACAGGAAATAGGTGTCGTACTGCCGGTAATGCTTGTGCCGCACGATCTCCACGCTCGGATGGTCCAGCAGGCGCCGGATCAGGTCTTCGCCGTCGCCGTTGATCCGCGCCTTGACCTGAATCTCAAAGCTCTCTTCCTGCTCCAGGCCGCCAATCGCCACCAGCTTATTCAGTACGTTGCCCTCGCGCGCAATCAGGAAGGCGTCGATCCGGCGTGCATAGTCTGCCGCCTCCCGCCGAATCTGGTCCGCGTCCAGCGTCAGCAGGGACCGGTCACGCATCAACCACTGGCCGTTGACCATCACGTGCTGCACGTCCGATGCCTGGCTGGCATACACCACCTGTGAATAAGCGCTGTTCGGATCGCGCTCAAACTTCGGCGCGTTGTGCAGCGGGTCGCGGTCCAGCACGATCAGATCAGCCCGCTTGCCCACGTCCAGGCTGCCGGTGATATCGCCCAGGTGCATCGCCTCTGCGCCCCAGCGGGTTGCCATCAGCAGCGCATCTTTGGCGGGCAGCACCATCGGGTCGTAAGTTGCACCCTTGATCAGCAGCGCCGCCAGCCGCATCTCCTCGAACATATCCAGGTCATTGTTACTGGCCGGGCCGTCCGTGCCGACGCTCAGCCGGACACCGCGTTCCAACATCTCCTTGATCGGCGCAATGCCGCTGGCCAGCTTCAGGTTGCTGGTGGGATTATGCGCCACCGCTACCCGGTGCTTCGCCAGCGCGATGATCTCCTCCGAATCGATGTGCACACAGTGCGCCGCGATCGTCTTGGCCCGGAAGACGCCCAGGTCTGCCACGCGATGCACCACGCGCTTCTGGTATTTCTCCCAGCTTTCATCCGCTTCCAGGCGCGTTTCGGAGATGTGAATCTGGAGCGGCACATCAAACTCAACCGCCAGATCGGCGCACGCCTGCAAAATCTCGTCCGTGCAGGTATACGGCGCGTGCGGCGCCACCGACGGCACGATCAGCGGGTGATCTTTCCACTCCTCGATAAAGCGGCGTGTATAGGCCAGGCTGTCTTCGTAGCTGTCCGCGTCCGGCGATGGGAACTTGAGCACCGTTTGCCCGCACACGGCCCGCAGCCCGGCCTCGGCAATCGCGGCGGCGACATCGGCCTCATAGTAGTACATATCCACCGCCAGCGTCGTCCCGCCCCGGATCATTTCGGCGCAGGCCAATTGAGTCCCCAAGCGGCAGTACTCCGGGCTGACGAATTCGCGCTCGGTCGGCATCATGTAGCCCATCAGCCACACGTCCAGCCGCAGGTCATCCGCCATCCCGCGCAGCAGCGTCATCGCCATGTGGGTATGCGTGTTTACCAGGCCCGGCAGCACAAACTGGTCCCGGCAGTCGATCACCTCGTCCGCCTCGTATTCGGCCCGGATGACCTCGGCGGGACCAACCGCCGCGATGCTGTCTCCCTGGATCGCAACCGCGCCGTCCGGGAACCGGTCCAGCGCCTTGTTCATTGTCAGAACCATACCACCAACAAGCAGCGTATCGACTTTCTTCATAAGTATCTTCCTTCCCTATGTAAAATTCCGCGTATTATAGCGTATTCCCTACCGGACGGTAGCCGCCGATCACCGCGTCCCCACACGACCGCGATGCTATCCGCCGCACCCAGATCGCCAGCTTGTTTTTCTGATTGTCGGTGCACCGCCGCCAATTGCCAACATCGCCGGGCTGGCAAGAACCCGCAGGCTGCGTACAATCATACACAAACCAGAGCCATTAGCCGTTAGCTTTTGGCGATTAGCAGGCAGCAACCGGTTATTCCGTCCACTGCTGCCAGGCAATAACCAAAGCGCTCACCTGGCTTTTGCTAACCACCAATCGCTAATTGCTAATAGCTGGCTGTTTGATCGGTTACAAATCATACGAAAGACAGCGAGGCAACCTGTGCCATGCAGCTATTTCGACGGGATGTACTGCGTTCCCTGGAAGCCGGGATTGTCGGCCTGCTCCTGATCCAGACGGTGCGCCATGTGTTCGCTACACTCTATGCGCACGCCAGCAGCGCCGACCTGGTTGAGCGTGTGCCCAACCCGGACACGCTGAGCGATGTGCCGGGCGTGGTCAAGCTGGCGACCACCCAGGGCGAAATCGCCACCCTGATCGCGCTGCTGTTGCTGCCCCTGCTGGCGCTGATCATCAGCCGGTGGGGGATCAGCTTCCCACTGACCGTGATCCTGGCCGCGTTGGGCCGTTCGATGGCGCTCCAGGTGCCGGACCTCGAAGTCCCGATGGCGTCACTGGCTGCCGGGGCCGGGCTGCTCTACCTAGCACTGGTGATTGCCCGCCGCCCGGCGCACTTCCCTACCGTGATCCTGGCCGGGTTTGCCGCCGATCAGGTGATCCGCGCGCTGGGCGATACATATGATCGCACCTGGCAAAGCGACTACGTGGTCAGGTTCGCAGATGGTTTTGAACCGGACATGGGCCTGCTGGTATCGATCACCGCCGTGCTGCTGATCCTGCTCTCGATTGTGCTGTGGTATATCGAGCGGCGGCAGGAACTGCGCGAACGGCAGGAAGAAGGCTACGCGCCGCCTCTGCGCGGGTTGCTAAATACCTGGGGCGGGCTGGCGCTGGGCGGTGTTTTCTTTATCGAATTTACGCTGCTCTCGCTGCCCAATGCCGTTGCGCGCTGGTCAGGTACGGATTACGCCGGGCTGGTGCCCTGGCTGCTGGCAGCTACCACTCTGCCCCTGGTGCCCGAAGTACGCGACGTTGCGCGCCGCTTTGCGGGCATGTTCGACAGCGCGTGGCGCGGTTGGTTCTGGGTGCTGCTGATCTCGCTGCTGCTGGTCATCGGGCGCGGCTACGACGGCTTGCTGGCGGGCGTGGCGCTCGTCTTTGCGCAGTTCTTTGTCGGCCTGACGCTCTGGTGGCTGGTTCAAACCGGCCTGCCCCGCCGCAACTTTACCGGCCTGACGGTGCTGTTCGCGGTGGTGACGTTTGCCGTGCTGGCAACCGGCGACTACTTCACCTATGACTACGCCTATGTGCGTAACCTGTCCGATCCATATCAAAACGTAGGCGACGTGCTGCGCGCCTTTCGGGATATGGGTCTGGGCCTGACCCTGATCGCGGTGCTGCTGCTCTCGATCCCGATGATCCTGGCGCGGCGGCGCATCCCCTGGCGCGGCGGTCCTGCCGGGCATACGCTGCTAGTGCTGGCGCTGGTGCTGGGCGTGAGCTTCGCCGGGGCGGCCATCGTGGGTAACACCGTTGTTCGCCGCCCACCAAACCCGGACTGTATGCGCGTGGCAACCTACAACATTCACGGTGGATATTCGCAGTTCTTTGATTCCAACCTGGACGGCGTGGCCGAGATCATCGAACTGGCCGGAGCGGATGTCGTGCTGCTGCAAGAAGTGGATGCCGGGCGGCTGGTTAGCTTTGGCATCGATCAACCGTATTGGCTGGCGCGCCGGTTGCAGATGGAGCACACTTTCTTCCCGCAAAACGAAGCGCTGCAAGGTCTGGCCGTGCTCAGCCGCGTACCGATTGTGGATATGGAGGGCCTGCTGCTGCCCAGCGAGGGCAACCAGGCGGCGGTGATGCATGTCACGCTTGATCCGGAGCGGCTGGTTGCAGACCCGCTGGCCGACGAGATCGGGAACCTGCACATTTACAACGCCTGGCTGGGCTTCCGCGAAGCCGAACGCGACGGCTCCCCGGTCCCCGAAGGCGAGCAGGATCAAAACCGCCAGCTCAGCACCATGCTCAACTGGCTCGCCGGACAGCACGGTCCCGCCTGGACCGACCGGATCATGCTCGGCGGCACGTTTAACCATGGGCCGGACTCGCCGCTGTATAAAAAGCTGCGCATGGACAACCTGGACAATCCCGCCATCAAAGACCCATTCGCCGGGCTGCGCGCCGAAAACGCAAAAACGCTCTACCTGGTGGACGGCACCACCGCGCGCTACGATTACCTGTGGATTTTTAACCTGCCGTTCACCGGCGTGCTGGTCGATGACAGCGCCGAAGCGGCCAATACGTCCGATCACCGCCCGGCCATTGTTGCGATCAACCGCCGCGAGGGGGTCACCTGCCAGCCGTAGAATCCCGGCTCGGACAGCATGTCACCATTGACGGAACACGCCGGGGCCAGTATAGTTGGCCGCATGATTACCACGATGAATATGGCGCAAGTCAGTTAGCCGGGGACCACATCCCGGCACCCCCTCCGGTTGTTCTTACGCGCCCCGGTGACCTGCCGGGAGCGCGCCGGTTCCGTTTTCCTTGTTTCCAGTCCCAATACCCAACCGAATCCGGGCGCGCACCTGCGTCCAGATTCATCCCATGTCTGCATGTAAAGGAAGGCATTGACCTTGTTCTTTTCTACCACACCCTATCACGAACAACTCGGTGACGGCCTAGTCATGAAATCGGTCGCCACACACGGCGACGTCGAGCGGTTGGCGGCCTTCAACGCCGCGATCCATGACGCGCAGGTTGACCCCATGACCCGCGCCCTGATCGAACACCACCCGCATACCCGCCCGGAGCACTGGCTGTATGTCGAAGACGAGGCCAGCGGTGCTATCGTCTCGGCGCTGTGCCTGATCCCCTGGACCTGGCGCTATGAGGATGTCACGATCAAAGCCGGGGAAATGGGCATCGTCGGCACGCACGAAGATTACCGGCGGCGCGGCCTGATCCGTAAGCTGGTAGCGCGCTTCAAAACGCTGCTGCACGAAGGCGAGTTCGACCTGAGCCATATTCAAGGCATCCCGTACTACTACCGCCAGTACGGCTACGAGTACGCGATCCCGCTGGAAGGCGGCTGGCATATCCAGATGCACCAGATTCCCGACGCCGACACGGACGAGGTGCCGCGCTACAGCGTCCGCCGGGCCGCGCTGGACGACCTGCCCGTCCTGATGCAGCTATACAACGACGCAGCGCAAGACCTGAGCATCTCCGCCGTACGTGATGAAGCGGTCTGGCGCTTCCTGATCGAGCACGAGCCGGGCACCGCCAACCAGAGCGAAATCTGGTTGCTGCTGGACCATACTGGGACGCTGGTCGGATATTACCGCCTGGACCGGTTTGGATTTGGCGAGGGCTTGAACGTCATGGAAGTATCGCGCCTGAGTCACGAGGCCGCCGTCGCGCTGCTGCGCCAGCTAAAAGCAGCCGCCATCGAGCGCAAAAAACCGTATATCAAGCTCGGTGCGCCAACCAACACGGCGCTGGTCCAGGCGGCGCGCTGTTGGGATGCGCGCGACACAGGCCGCTATGCGTGGCAGATTCACCTGGTGGACGTGGCGCGCCTGCTGCGCAAACTGGCGCCGGTCTTTGAACGCCGCCTGGACGCCAGCCCGTTCGCCGGGCTGACACAGACGATCCGGCTGGACCTGTACCGCGAAGCGTTTGACCTGCGCTTCCAGGCTGGCCGGTTGGCGAACGTGGAAGCAGTCGGCTTCACCGACGGGGGCGATCTGCGCCTGCCGCCGCTGCTGTTTGCGCCGCTGGTGCTGGGGCATCACAGCCGTGAAGCGCTGCAAGCCATGTACCCGGACGTATCGACTTGGGGGCAGATGGGCTATCTGGCCGATGTGTTGTTCCCGAAGGTTGACTCGTTTATCTATACGATCTACTGATTTCTGCTGGTTTCCCACCGCGCCCTTGCTTGCGCTACCGTGAGCAGGGGCGTATTCACTATCGACCGTGCGCGCGTAATATCCAATACCAGCGATTTAGGGCGGCTGCCGGGCGCCTGCGCCATATCGACGTGCAACGCCGGGTCAATGCCCAGCGCGTCCAACAGCGCCGTACCCAGGTCGTAGCGGCTGAGCGGTTCCGGTCCGACCACGTGCAGCAGCCCTGCCGCATCCGTGTCGGCCAGTTCCAGCAGCACATCGGCCAGGTTCACCGCCCAGATCGGGCAGCGCACCTGATCGACGAACAGGCGCAGTCTCTCGCCCCGTTCAATCGCGCGCAGCATCCACGCCACCTGCGCGTTGGCCGGATCAAAATCGTAGATCAGGCTGGTACGCACCACCAGCGCCCCCGGACAGATCGCCAGCGTATCGCGTTCCATATCCACCTTGGCGTGCCCGTAATCACTGCCGGGTGCCGGTTGGGGCGGCGAATCCTCGGTATACAGCGTCTTGGCCCCGTCGAATACCAGGTCGGTTGACAGCGCAACCAGCCGCGCGCCCACCTCAACCGCTGCCTGGACCACGTGCCGCCCCGCCAGCCGGATCGCGTCTGCAAAGCCCGCGCCGCTGCGCTCGGTGACAGCAGTGTGAATGATGACGTCTGGACGCACGGCGCGCACCAGATCATGCACCGCGCCCGGATCGCGCAAATCCAGCCGGACCGGCCTGCCAGCGCGCACCCGGTCAGGATGCGCCAGGCAGGTGCCCGTCACGTACCAGCCGGACGCTGCCGCCCGTTCGGTCAGCGGAGCGCCGAGCGTGCCGCTGGCCCCGGTGACCAACAGCCGCCGGTCCGTGTTCTCCGGCACCGGCTACCGTGCCTCATCAAAGATCACGTCGCCCGCGTCGATTGCATCCAGGGCGTTTTGCGCGGCAGCCTGCGCAGCCAACTGCTTGCTGTGCCCAACGCCCTGTCCACACTCCACTGAGCCGATTAGCACCACTACTGTGAATTCTTTGGCATGATCCGGTCCCCGGCTGCCAATCGTCCGGTAGACAGGTGTTTCGCCCAATGTCGCCTGGCTCCACTCCTGGAGCAGGCTTTTAGCGTCCTTATCGGTTGAATATTCAAGGATGCTGCTCACAGCAGGGCCGAACAGCGGTTCAACCAGCCTGCGCACCGCGTCCATCCCCTGGTCGAGATATAAAGCCCCGGACAGCGCCTCGAACGCGCCGCACAAGTTCTTGGGGCGCCGCCGCCCGCCGGATTCGTCCTCGCCCCGCCCCAACAGCAGCGCTTCTCCCAGGCCAAACTGCTGCGCAAAACGGGCCAACGTTTCGGTACGCACCAGCCCGGCGCGCAGGCGCGTCAGCCGCCCCTCGTCCATTTCCGGGTAGCGATCATACAACCACGCCCCGGCGATGAAGTCCAACACGGCATCCCCCAGGAATTCTAACCGTTCGTTATCTTCCAGCGAGTGCTCCGGGTGCTCGTTCAGGTACGAGCGGTGCGTCAGCGCGCGCTGCAACAACGACAGGTCATCAAACCGGATGCCAAACTGCTCTTGAATCATGTTTAGATCGAGCATAAGCCTGTACCCCCTCGCTCTCAGTTATCCGGCCATGCCGATAGCCGGATGACGCTATGCCATCTACAAGAACACCCGCCTGGCTGCGGGCGTTGCGGGAAAACCGGAAAGACATCAATCGTCAGCCTTCAAGCTCTTCTACAGCAGGCCGCCGATCAGGCAAGCTCAGACGGACGGGCCGCTGGACACCGGGCTTGTGGCGGGCAGTTCAGACAAAGTTGATCCGAATCACCAGCCGCCCCAACCGCAGTTCATCCCCATCGCGCAGAATCCGGGGTTCGCCAGGGATCAAGCGCTGCCCGTTCAGATAGGTGTTGTTCGAACTGCCCAGGTCCATCACAGTGATGGTGTCATGTTCGCGGCTCAGCACCATATGGCGGCGTGATACGCCTGTCTCAACGGCCCCTACGGGCGTCAGGTCGATGTCGGGCTGGGATACCGCCGGATCGTCGTGACCACGTCCCAACACCAGGCTTCCGCTGATATCTACGATCAGTTCTTCGTCCACGTCTCGAAAATGCAGTTTTAACCTGTTCTCCTGGGCAAAATAGGCTGTACCCCAGCGCCGTTGTGGCGAAAGCGCTTGGTAGGCGTCGTCATCCAGCCGGATGGTGGCGTTTGGCAGCTCGCCAAGGCCCAGCGGCAGGATATGTCCACAGGCGTAGCAATAGGTGTCCATATCGGTGTTTTCTTTTCCACAGTTAGGGCAAGCTTGCATTGTTTTTTCCCTTGTGTCGCGCACCTTGATAACCAGGATCATGCCAGAAGAAAGCGCGTTCCTGTCAGAACGTGGTACAAGTATACACCGTGTTCTCGTGGTAATGGTAGCAATTTCGATCAGGTTCCCAGTCCGCTGTGTGGCACCACCGCGTCGATCAGGTCGTCAAGATCGGGCACCCCGGCAGCCATGCCCATCGCCAGCCACGCCAGGAATTCAACATTGCCTGCCGGGCCTTTTAGCGGTGACGGAATCACGCCGCGCACCACGTAGCCAACCGACTGCGCTGCCGCCAGCACGTCGCGCAGCACGCGCCGGTGGATGGCCGGGTCGCGCACCACGCCGCCCTTGCCTACCTGCTCCTTGCCCGCTTCGAACTGCGGCTTGATCAGTGTGATCACGTCCGCAGTGTCCGCCAGCCAGCCCTGGATCACCGGCAGCAGCAGGCGCAGCGAGATAAAAGACGCGTCCACCACCACCAGGCTGACGTGTTCGTCCAGCGCTTCGACATAACGCGCGTTGGTGCGCTCCATCACCACCACGCGCGGATCGGTGCGCAGCCGGTAATCAAGCTGCCCGTAGCCCACGTCAATCGCGTAGACCTTTGCCGCGCCGTGTTGCAGCAGGCAGTCGGTGAACCCGCCCGTGCTCGCGCCCACGTCCGCACACACCCGCCCCTCGACCGCCAGCGGGAAGACCGCCAGCGCCCCGGTCAGCTTGTCCCCGCCCCGGCTGACAAAGCGCGGCTGCTGCTGTACTTCCAGCGGGACATCATGCGGCACACGCATCCCCGGCTTGTCGCGTATCTCGCCCCGGACACGCACTTCCCCGGCCATGATCATCCGGCGCGCTGCTTCGCGGCTGGGCGCCAATCCACGCCCGGCCAGCAGCACATCCAACCGCACCTTGTCCGCCATCACGATCCCCCATCTGGTTCATGTGGCCGGGGCGTATCTGCCCGCCAACGAACGCCCAACGACCGGCTCACGCCCATTGTACAGATTCTCATGCAACTTATCATCCGGCGTATTCCCTGGTATAATGCGAACCTGTTGTCTGTTGTATAGGTAGATGTACCAGGGGTTTACAGTGCAAGCCGTGAAAGCACCTTTCAAATCGATCTGGGTCACCATCCCCGCGCCGGTACGCGGTCTGCTCCGCATTATGCGCCCCCGGCAGTGGGCCAAAAACGCGGCGGTATTCGCCGGAATCCTGTTCGACAAACAGATCACTGACCCGGAGCCGTTCGCCCGCGTCCTGGCGGCATTTGCCCTGCTGTGCCTGTCCGCCAGCACTATTTATATCATAAACGACCTGGTGGACATCGAGCGCGACCGGGCGCATCCTAAAAAACGTAACCGCCCGCTGCCGTCCGGCCAGCTCCCGGTGGCGTGGGCTGTCGTTGCTGCCGCGCTCCTGCCGGTGATCGCCGTCGGGGCGAGCCTGTTCTACTGCCCGGCCCTGACAGCCGTGCTGGTCACCTACCTGGGACTGCACATCGCCTATTCGTTCTGGCTGAAGAATATCGTCATCATTGACGTGTTCGCCATTGCAGCAGGCTACCCGCTGCGCGTGGTAGCGGGCATCGTCGTGATCGACGTGATGCATTTTTCGCCCTGGCTGTACGTGTGCACCGGGATGCTGGCGTTGTTCCTGGCCGTTGGCAAACGCCGCCAGGAGCTTATCATGCTGGCCGACGACGCCGAAACCGTCCGTGTCACCTATAAAGACTACAATATGCCGCTGCTGGATGATATGCTGCGGCTGGTGACTACCGGCACCGTGATCACCTACACGCTGTATACCATCGAAGCCGAAACCATCCGCAGCAACGGCCACCGGATGCTGCTCACCGTGCCGTTCGTGTTATACGGTATCTTCCGCTACCTGTACCTGATCCACGTGCGCGACGAAGGCAGCGCCCCGGACGAACTGCTGTTCAAAGACCTGCCGCTGCTCGGCGCAGTAGTCCTGTGGGTGCTGGCGGTTGGCATCGTCCTCTATGTGAGCTGATCGCATGGCCGTCACCAAGCCCGCCCAGGCGTCCGCGCCCGGCAAGATCATCCTGTTTGGCGAACACGCCGTCGTACACGGCCAACCCGCCATCGCCGTCCCGTTAAACGCCGTGCAGGTCACCGTGACCGCCGATCCCGCATCCCCCGGCAGCGGGCTGAGCGTCCACGCGCCGGATGTGGGGCACACGCTGCGCGTCACGCCAGACCATGATCCGGCAGATGATCCGCTGCATAACGCGCTCGGCTACCCGCTCCAGGTGGCGCTGCGCGCGCTGGATGTCCCCGTTCCTGACCTGGTGCTGACGGTGCGCTCCACGATCCCAATTGCCAGCGGCCTGGGCAGCGGGGCCGCGCTGGCCGCCGCGCTGATCCGCGCCCTGGGCAGCGCGCTTGATTGCCCGTTTGATAACGAGACGTTAAACCCGCTGGTCTACGAGGTGGAAAAACGGCATCACGGCACGCCCAGCGGCATCGACAATACCGTGATCGTCACCAATCAGCCAGTGTACTTCGTCAAGGACCAGCCAATCCAGCCCTTCACCATCGCCCGGCCCTTTACGTTGCTGGTGGCCGACACCGGGCGCAGCAGTCCAACGCATATCACAGTCGGTGACGTGCGCAAGTTGTTCGAAGCCGAGCCGGATCGTATCGGCGCCATCTTCACCCACATCGGCAGCCTCGTGGACATTGCGCGGTGGGCGATAGAATCCGGTACAATTGGGGTGCTCGGCCCGCTCATGGACACGAACCATGCCCTGCTCCGCGACCTGACCGTCTCGTCCGACGAGCTTGAGCGGCTGTGCCACGCGGCACGGCAGGCGGGCGCGTGGGGCGCCAAGCTGTCCGGCGGCGGGCGCGGCGGCAACATGATCGCGCTGGCCGACCCGGCCCAGGCAAAACCCATTGCCGAGGCGCTGCGCCAGGCCGGAGCCGTCAACGTGATCACCACCGTCGTCACGTCACCGGAGGATACCGATCAAACGCCAGGCTAAACCCCTATGCTGCCCATAGCCATAATCACCGCGCTGGTTTTGCTGCTGTTCATCGTCCTGGTGTCCAGAGCAGCCCTGAAGTATATCGGTGAGCATCCAGAAGCGCTGACCACCAACTTCCCGGCTGCCTACCAGCGCTGCCATGTCACGTTTGCGCAGGTTGTCGAGCGCTATCAGCAGATCAAATCGCAGGTCACGTCCAGCAACGTCATCACCTGGCAGGCACCCAACCAGCGCCGGTATACCATCGACTACTACGGCGTGGAAGAACGCGATCCGGCTGCCAGCCCGGACCTGTATCACCTGCCCTGGACACGCATTGGCGGGGTTGGTATCCGGATGCAGCCCGGCTTTAAGCTGGTCGATTTTAACCGGGACGGCTCAACCGACGGCCAGTACACGACCGGCTACTCGTTTCACCTGCTGATCGTGCCCGTCAGCGGCAGCACAATCGACATCCCGATCCCGACCGATGGACGCCAGGATGCCGTCGACTTTGTGGCGCACACCGTTGCGCTGGCCGAACACCAGGGTAAACGGGTCAACGCGCTGGGCTTCGAAAAGCCGCCCGCGCCCCACAAACGCAAAATCCCCCGGTTCTGAGCACGCGGCGTTTTTGGTGCCCGGTCCAAACATAAGACCGGTGTTAGATTCCCTCCTGGTACGCGGGGCAGCGGCGACAAGTCTTGCTCTTGCCCACTCGCACAGCTATAATTTTGATAAATGACGCACTGCAAACATTCTACACGGGTTCAAGGGGTGTCATCGTCTGACGCCCTCTTTGTTTGCAGGATGTGCAGCACGCCTCGCCGCGCACTACAAGAGGTAAAGGTATAGGGTATGACTGACTTCCTGTTAGGGGTAGCATCGTTCGGACTGGTGTTGATCCCGCTGATCATCATTCACGAATTTGGGCATTTTATCGCGGCCAAACTGTCCGGCATCACCGTGCTGGAATTTGGGATCGGCTTCCCGCCGCGCGCCACGATCCTGTACAAGGGACGCGAAACCCTGTACACCCTGAACTGGCTGCCCATTGGCGGCTTTGTGCGCCCCTTCGGCGAAGACTTTGTCAAACCCAAGACCGAGGCCGAGATGAGCCTGGACTGGCGCGAAGTCCACGAGCGCGGCATCAGCAACCCCAAGAGCGTATTTCAAGCCAATCCCTGGCAGCGCATGTTTTTCATGGCCGCCGGGCCGGGCATTAACCTGGTCGCCGCGCTGGCGCTGTTTATTCTCGTCGCGCTGATCGGGCAGCCTTTCGCCCGCGCCGATGTCACCATCTACGAAGTGCTGGCCGGTTCGCCCGCCGAACAGGCCGGGCTGCTGCCGGGCGATGTGATTCTACAGGTCAACGGTGACAAGGTGGAATCGGCGGACGAATTCAACGATATGATCCGCGACAACACCGGCGAGCCGGTTGACCTGGTTATCGAACGCGACGGTGAGCAGGTCGGCGTCTCGCTGACAGCCAGTGTGGTAGACTCCGCCGATGTTGAGCGGGTCTATATCACGAACATCGAGCGGGATATGCCCGCCTATGACGCCGGGTTCGAAGTGGAAGACCTGATCGTCGCTGTAGACGGCGTCGAAGTCACCAGCCTGGAAGAACTCCAGGACTATACCAAAGCACGCAAAGGCGTCGAGATCGAAGTTGCCGTGCTGCGCGGCAGTGATAAACTGGTGATCCCGGTGACGCCCAAAGAAGACTCGGAAGGCGTCCCGCGCATGGGCATCGGCATCACCGGCGTCAAGCCTGCTATCATCGGTCTGACTGCCGTCAATCGCGACGCCGAAACCTACACAAAAGCGCTGCCCCTGGGCAAAGCCATCGAAACCGGCGTGGACGAGTTTGTCGACCTGCACCGGCTGATGGCCGACTTTGTGAAGGAGTTATTCGCGGGCAACATGTCGGCCAACGAAGCGCGCCCGCTTAGCCCGGTCGGCATCGGCCAGATCGGCGGGCCGGTGCTGGAACAGAGCCTTGATGAAGAGGCCATGTACCCGATCGTGATGTTTGCAGCGTTGATCAGCGTGGCGCTGGCGATCACCAACCTGCTGCCGGTCCCCGGCCTGGACGGTGGACGCATCCTGTTTGTGATCATCGAGCTGATCCGGGGCAAACCGATGGAACCCGAACGCGAAGGGATCATTCACTTCATCGGCCTGCTGCTGATGCTCGCCCTGATCGCGTTTGCGCTGGTCAATGACATCGTCAATCCAATCGATGTTGGGAACTTGAAGTAATTGCAGGACGACCTGACATGAACGCACCCGCCGACAAAGCCGCCCAGTTTGGCCGCACGTTGGACTTGCTGCGCGATCCAGATGCGCCGTTTACCGCGGAAGCCATCTACAGCCTGTCCGATCTGGCAGGCGAACGTCTGGACGCACTGCGCGCGCGCTGGCCGGACATGCCCGCCAGCCGCCGCCACCGCCTGATCACGCGGCTGGTCGAAACGTCTGAAACAAACTTTGAGTACGACTTCAGCGCCGTGATCCGGCTGGCGCTGGATGATCCCAGCACCGAGGTCCGTAGAGCCGCTATCGACGGCGTTTTTGAAGAATGCCCCATGACCATCGTCCGGCGCCTGATCGACATGGCAACCGGCGATCCATTCTCCGAAGTACGCGCGGCGGCTGTCGGGGCGCTTGGCATCTTTGTGCTGCAAGGCGAACTTGGCAAGCTGCGCGAACCGATCAATACCCAGATTCAAGACACCGTGCTGGCGCTGCACGACAATTTGAGCGAATCCCTCGACGTTCGCCGCCGTGCGCTGGAAGCAATCGCCAACTGCGGGCGCGCAGGCGTCCAGGAGCGCATCCGCGAGGCGTATTACGCCGACGACCTGCCAATGCGCGCCAGCGCTGTATTTGCCATGGGCCGTTCGTGTGACGAACGCTGGGCGCCCCAGGTGCTCGAAGAACTGGCCAGCGACTACCCGGAAATGCGCTACGAGGCCGCCCGCGCCGCCGGTGAGCTTGAACTCCGGCGGGCGCTGCCCCAACTGATCGAACTGGCCTATGAGGACGACCGCCAGATTCAAGAAGTAGCGATCTGGTCGTTAGGCGAGATCGGCGGCAGCGCGGCGCGCGGCGCCCTGACCGAACTGGCCGCGCTGGCCGAAGAAGTCAATGACAACGAGCTGCTAGACGCCATCGCGGAAGCGCAGGCCAACGCCACGCTGGCCGATGATGATATGCTCCCGCTGTTCGACTTTTCCTACTACGACGACGATCTGGACGAAATCGAGATCGACGACATGGATGATCTGGACGACGACCGCTGATCCGTGTGATCGGCTTTAGCCTACCTGTTGAATCTGACGCTCGACGGGGCCGCCCTGTTCGAGCGCCGTTATTGCACCCGGAGACGCACTGCTCATGACCGACCTGACGCCGTCCAGCCCAGGCCCCGGCAAAAACGATCACCAGGACGATTCTGAACGCCTGGAAAACCAGCTCCAACACATGGCCGAGAAGCAGTTCCAACGTGATATGCGCCGGGCGGCAAACCTGCTTTCCAGTGGCAACGCGTATGACGCGATCCCCCTGCTGGAACGCTGCTATGCCTTCCGTCCGGATGACGTGGACGTGCTGACCAACCTGGGTGGGGCCTATATCCTGGCCGAAAAACACCGCCACGCCGTGCCGATCCTGGAAAAAGCCAGCGAGATCGCTTCGGATAATCCGGCAGTATGGTCTAACCTGGCCGCCGCTCACCTGGGCAAGCTGGTGACCGCCACGCGCGAGCGTCAGGACCGCGCCCTGGCCGCTTACCGGCGCGTGATCGAGATCGACCCGGCCTATCCCAACGTGCATTACAACATGGGCCTGATCTACGTGGACCGGCGCGACTGGGATTCCGCTCACGCTGCCTTCACCCGCGCTATCAAAACCAATCCCCACGACGGCGATGCTAAACGGATGCGCCAGCAGGTGGACGAGGTCCGCAGCCGCCCATCAAACCCCAACAACAACTGATGCGGCGTTATTGGCATCGGTCGGCGCTTGTGGATAGGCGCCCGCCTGCCTGTTATAATGGCGCACCAGCACGTTAAGTGAACGGCTTTTAGCAGTTGGCGATCAGCGGTTAGCACAAAACGGGAGAACGCTTTGTTTCTTGCCTGATTCCCAGGAGTGGCAATCCGCTTCCCGCCAGCTAATCATATAAAATTGACGCTAATGGCTTTTCGTGTTCAGGAGATGCTGGTATTATGTCGGATGCCCCCGCAGACGCGCCGGTCCGGCTGCACGCCGTTGTGCACGGGTACGTGCAGGGCGTGAACTTCCGCGCGAACACGCAGCGCGAAGCCGTGCGGCGTGGCCTGACCGGCTGGGTGCGCAACTGCTGGGACGGGACGGTCGAGGTAATCGCCGAAGGGCCGCGCCGGACACTCGAACAATTTGAACAGTATCTCCATCGCGGGCCGCTGGCCGCCACCGTTGAGCGGGTAGATGTGACATACGGCAACGCAACAGGCGAGTTCAGCGGGTTCCACATTCGCTACTGACGAGGCGCTATGCAAGCACACCCCCATCGCTTTGCGTGGATTACGTTGATCGGCGCGCTGGTAATTTTTTGTCTTCTGTGTATTGGGACGATTGCTTTTGTACGCTGGTTGCTGCTGGAATCACCGACCGAACTCAGCGTGACCGTCCACGTAGGGCGCGGTACGGTTGGCCTGGCAGAGCCGGAAACGTCCGATGAAAAAGCCGTCCGAGGCGAAGCCCAGCTTGGCAGCGGCGACCGGCTGAGCACCGATAACGTGTCACAGGGCTACCTGGCGTTCTCCGATCCCTATTCCGGCAAAATCCTGGCAACGGTGACGCTGCACCATGACACAATCATCACGCTTGACAGCGCCAACCGCCCGCGCTTCAGCCTGAGCGACAACGCCTACACCATCCGGCTGACAGAAGCCAACGGCCAGCTAGACGTCTGGGTGAATTCCGGCCTGACACGCGAGATCCGGTTGAATATTGAGAGTGCGCTCGGCGTAGCGCGCATCAGCCAGAGCGGGAACTACTTCCTCGAAAGCAACCCGTCCTACTTCAAGGCTACCGCGCGCAGCGGTGCCCTTACCCTGATCGACGATAACGGCCAGACGCAGCACCTCGCCAGCACAACCGAAGCCACCATCTACCAGGGTGACCCGGTGATCCGTCTCACACAGGCGCCGACCGACCTGCTGCCCAACAGCACCTTTACCGAAACCAACGACTCGGCCTGGCCGGTCGCCTGGAGCTGCGCCAACTACCCGTCGCCGGACAACCCCAACGGCCCTACCGGCAAATACGAATTTACATCCACCGATGGGCGCCCAACTCTGCACATTCAACGCCTGCAATCCAATCCCGGTCCCGGCGGCACCGGCTGCGAACAGTTCCTGGCCGGGCCGGAAGGGCTGGATGTCAGCCAATATGATAGCCTGGTCTTGCGCGCCAGCATGATGGTGCACTATCAAAAGCTCAGCGCGTGCGGCGTGGCCGGGTCCGAGTGCCCGGTGATGCTGTACATATCCTACCTGGATCAGGACGGCAACCCCCGCGAGTGGTATCACGGCTTTTATGCTGAATATACGCCCAGTGTTGGACGCACGCGCTGCGATACGTGCCTGGAAGAACACGAGCGCATCAACAAAGATGCCTGGTACACCTACGAATCCGGCAACCTGTTCACCGACCTGCCGGAAGGCCAGCGGCCTGGCTCGATCATCCAGGTCAGGTTTTATGCATCCGGGCACGAATACGAAATCATGATCAACGAGGTCGCACTGCTCGCCACGCTGCCCGCCGAGGAGACAGCCGCCGCGCCGTAAGACGCGCTGCTCACGCGCAATTGCCCGCCGATCCCCGCCATGCTATACTCTCGACGTCCCGGCATGTACATGAACCGGTGCCGGGCCAGCGCTGCGATACGCCGCCGGAGTGAGGGTATGACGCTCAACCAGGATACCATTAACAGCATTCTCTTGATCTCTATCACCATCAGCGGGGCAGTTGTAACGGCCATCTGGATGGGCCTAATCCTGTGGACGTGGCGCGATATGCACCTGCGTTCACGTGACCTGCTGGCCCAGATCGCCGCCAGCCTGATGGTAGCCGTCCTGGGCATTTTTGGCGTGATCATCTACGTCATGCTCCGCCCGCCGGAAACGCTGGCCGAAGCCTACGAGCGCTCGCTCGAAGAAGAAGCCCTGCTTCAAAACATCGAAGAACGCGCCGTTTGCCCCGGCTGTGGGCGTCCCACTACGGACGAATGGCAGGTTTGCCCCTACTGCCACACCAAGCTGAAAAAACCGTGCCTAAACTGCGGGCGGATGCTTGAGCTGCCCTGGAATCTGTGCCCCTACTGCGCCGCCAGCCAAGTTGACCAGGGCGCCATGATGGACGCCCCCCGCGCGCGCAGCATTGCCTCGCAGCTTGGCGCCACGCCTACCCCCCCACCCGGCTATGGCAATCTGCCTGAAGATGAGATGCTGGAGTTTATCGAAGACGACAATTACTGATCGCTCACTGCCTGCCAACCACCAAGGAGCCGCGCCATGTTCAAACGAACGTACCGCCTTGCGCTTATGCTGTTCGTCCTCTTGATGATCCCGGTGGTGATCGTTTCTGCGCAAGAGCCGCCCGACGCCATCAACGACGCCCTGGCCGACCTGAGCGCCCGCGTCGGACAAAACCTGACCCTGGATGACCTGTCTACCTGGAACTGGAGCCAGACCAATTACCCGGATACCAGCCTGGGCTGTCCCCAACCGGACGAGGTATACGCGCAGGTGCTCACCACCGGCTACCGGTTTGAATTCATCTACAACGGCGCGTACTATGATTACCGCGTGTCCGCCGACCGCAGCATCTTATTCCTGTGCACCAATCCGCCCGCCGAACCGGAATCGACCGAAGCCGTCAAGACACCGGCCCCCGCAACCACGCCGGTCACCATCGCCCCACCCGCTACCGTCGAGCCGACGATTCCGGGGCGCGTGGTTTGCGCGGGCGCCATGCCCACCCGGCTGATCGCGGGCACTCAGGCCACCGCGCGGGATAACGAGATTCCGAAAAACATCCGCAGCGCGCCCAACACGACCAGCGCCATCCTGGGCCAGATTCCCGGCGGCGGCGTGATCACTATTCTGGACGGGCCGGAATGCGCCGAAAACATGGTCTGGTGGCAGGTCGACTACGACACGCTGGTTGGCTGGGTATCCGAAGGACAGAACGGCATTTACTGGTTCGAACCGTTGGCGCAGGCGCCCGACGTCTCGCCCGCCCCGGCAGATGAAACGCCCGCCCCGGCCCCGGCCATCCCGGTGGAACCACAGCCGTATGATCTGCCTTCCAACCGCCAGGCGATCACGCCCACCAACGCGCCGCTGCTGGTCCGATTTGTCGAGCTGACGATCAACGAGGAAGTGACCGCCCTGGACTGGTCGCCGGACGGCGGTTCGCTGGCCGCTTCGGGCGCGACCGGTATCTGGCTGTACAGCACCGCCGGGTTCACGCTGCCGCCGCGCCTGCTGCAAGACCCGAACGGCCCGGTCTATGACGTGGCATTCAGCCCGGACCGCACCACCATGGCCACCGCACACAACGACGCCAGCGTGCGCGTGTGGAATGTCGTCACCGGCGGGCAGCAGGCCGTGCTGCGCGATCATGCCCAGCCGGTGCTGGCTGTGGCGTTCAGCCCAGACGGGTCGCTGCTGGCATCTGGCGCGGGGAACCTGGCAACCGGCGAAGGCGGCGCGATCCGCTTGTGGGACACGGCGACCAGCACCCAGATCGCCGTGTTGTCAGAGCATACCGCCCCGGTCACGACTCTATCGTTCTGCCCGGACGGCACGTTCTTTGTATCGGGCAGCCTGGATACCAGCGTGCGGCTGTGGGACGCCGTCAGCGCCACGCTGGCGATCACGCTCTCCGGCCACAGCGGGCCGGTGCGGGCCATCGCGTGCAGCCCGGACGCGAATCGCATCGCTTCCGGCGGCGATGACGGGCTGCTGTACCTGTGGGATCCAACAACCGGCGACCAGGTGGCGCTCGAAGGGCACGCAGGCAGCGTGCTGGCGCTGGCGTTTAACCCTGTTGGCGACATCCTGGCATCTGGCGGTGGGCGCGTAGACGAGGTGGGCGACAGCAGCCTGCACCTGTGGGACCCAAACGCCGAAACCCAACTGGCCGTCCTGTCACCGGACGATCTCGGCGCCGCACCGGACGCGGTGATCACGGGTATCACGTTCAGCCCGGACGGCACCGCGCTGGTCGTTTGCCTGTTTGACGGGCAGGCCAGCACGATCCAGTTGTGGGGCATCACACCGTAACATAACAGGGCAGGGCTTTCACACCCTACCCCGTTCTGCATAGCATGCGGGCGCGCCGGATGCGGATAGCGCCCGTTTTGTCTGTCGCTGCGTGCTCTGTTGCCATCACGTCAGCAGCGACAGCACTACGCTTAACGTCACAATGCTCAACAGGGTGCTGGTCAGAATCCCCGTCGTCACGAACTCGGCATCCCCGCCGAACTCGGTCGCCAGCACCCCGCTGATCACGGCGGTCGGCATACCGGACAGCGTGATCGCCACCTGGCGCGTTACCCCTTCCACGCCCAGCAGCGCCGTCAGCCCCACGGCGATCAGCGGGCCGATCACCAGCCGCATCCCTGACGCCAGCAGCACCGGTTTGACCTGGGACTTGAACGACGCCCGCGAAAGCTGAATGCCGAGCACAACCAGCATCGCCGGATTCGCCGCCTGCCCCAGCAAGCCCACCGAGCGCTGGATCGGCACCGGCATGGTGATATTGCCCGCGTTGAGAATAAACCCCACCAGCACCGCGTAGGGCAGCGGCACCGTCGCCACGTTGATCACCGCTTGCCTGGCCGACACGCTGCCCAATGACGCCAGGTAAATCCCCAGTGTGTTCGACAGCACCACCGTTCCCATAAAAAATACCAGCGCCCGCTCCTCGCCTGCTGCACCGTAGGCAAACCGGCTTAACGGTAGGCCGTAGTTCCCGGCGTTGATCAGCACGGCGCACAGCACAAATGCGCTGCCGACCTTGCGATCCAGTCCTATCACTCCGGCGGCGCCCCAGGCCAACAGCACGATCAGGATCGACATGGTCCCGGCAACCGCGATCAACTGCCCGGCCTCGCTGGCCGTCAAATCTGAGTTGGCAATGCGATCCAGCGCCAGGCACGGCGTGAACAGGTAGATCACCACCCGCGACAGGGCGCGCGGATCGGGGGCAAACCGCCGGTCCAGCCAGGCGGACGCACCCGCCACCAAAAAGATGGGCAGAATCAGGTTGTACGCGACTTCAAAGAACGACGACACGCGCAGCCCACTTTCTCAGGTGAAGGCAGATATTCAATGATAAATGAGGCGGCAGTCTACACACCGAACCGGTCGGCGCAACCCGGTGCCCGCCTGGATTTTTGGCTAACCGCTGACCGCTAACTGCCAAAAGCTATTCACTTAGCAGTCATCCACTTCACCGACACACATCACCTTGAGAAAGTTCGTCTGGCCGCCCACGCCAAATGGCACCCCGCCCGTGATAATCACCAGGTCTTCCAGTTCCACCAACTCCATCTCGCACGCCTTGCGGACCGTCACCTCGATCATCTCGTCAATGGTTTCGAACTGCTCCACCAGGACCGGCGTCACGCCCCACACCAGCGCCAGCCGGTTATACGTCGCCTGGTTGGGAGTAGCCGCCAGGATTGGTGTATTGGGGCGCTCGCGGGCCATGCGCCGCGCCGTATACCCGGACCACGTGCTGGCCACAATCAGGCGCGCGCCGAGCAGCCGTGACAGCTCGCTCGTCACGTGGCTGATCGCTGCCGGGACCGTGCGGCGGCTCTCTTCGTGCAGTGCTTCCAGGCTCAGGCCGGGGTGCAATTCCTGGTGATCGCGGAGATACTGCTCGGCAATGTGGGCGATCCGCACCATCATTTCAACCGATTGGAGCGGGTACTTGCCAACCGCCGTTTCGCCGGACAGCATAATCGCGTCCGTGCCATCAAAGATCGCGTTGGCAACATCGCTCGCTTCGGCGCGGGTCGGGCGCGGGCTTTCGATCATGCTGTTGAGCATCTGTGTCGCCGTGATCACCGGCTTGCCTGCCCGGTTGCAGCGGTGGATAATGTTTTTCTGGTACACCGGCACGCGTTCGGCAGGCGTCTCTACGCCCAGGTCACCGCGTGCAACCATGACCCCGTCCGAATGCTCCAGAATCGCGTCAATGTTGTTGACCGCTTCGGCTTTTTCGATCTTGGCGATCAGCGCCGCCTCGCCGTTCAGATGGCGCACCAGCCAGCCCAGCTCGCGCATATCCTCCGCCGAGCGCACGAACGACATCGCAATATAATCAACACCCTGTTCCAACGCGAACCTGACATCTTCACGGTCTTTCTCGGTGATCGATGACAGCGACAGGTTGGCATCGGGTATGCTCACGCCCTTACGCGACTTCAACGGCCCGCCTGTCACCACTTCGCATACCACGTCGTCACCGGCCCTGCTGCGTACTACCAGCTCAAGCTGCCCGTCATCGATCAACAGTCGGTTCTCAACGTTGAGATCGCGCAGCACGTCCGGGTGCGGCATCGGCACCACAAACGGCTGGTCCGGGTCGAGCGTCTGCCGCGCCGTCAGCGTGACCTGGTCGCCTTCGATCAGTTCGAGTGGGTCTTTTACCAGCGTGCCCAACCGCAGCTTTGGCCCCTGCAAGTCGGCCATAATCGCCACCACGGCGTTTTCTTCGGCAGCCAGGTCCCGGATGTTGGCGATATTCCGCGCGTGCGTGTCATGATCGCCATGACTGAAGTTGATCCGCGCCACGTCCATCCCCGCCCGGATCATCGCGCGCAGCATCCCGACATCCTGCGATGCCGGGCCGATGGTGGCAACAATCTTGGTGCGCTTATGGTCTTTGATCTTGGTGGCCATGCCCCAACACTCCCTTTTCCTATCGACCGCGCTATAAAATACCAGACCTGAGAAGAGCGTCGCCACCCGTCCCCAGGTCTGTGTCATTTACCAGTCATCCAGCACGGCCAGATTCGTTTACAATCCTACAGCACGCGTTTGATGTTCGGGAACGCGCTGCGGCCCGCGTACTGCGCCGACGAACCCAGGTGCTCCTCGATGCGCAGCAGTTGGTTGTACTTGGCGATGCGGTCCGAACGCGCCGGGGCGCCGGTTTTGATCTGCCCGGCGTTCAGCGCCACTACCAGGTCGGCGATGGTCGCGTCTTCAGTTTCTCCGCTGCGATGGCTGACCACCACCGTCCAGTTGTACTTCTGGCTCAGGCGGCTGGCGGCGAACGATTCGGTCAGCGTGCCGATCTGGTTCACCTTGCACAGCAGGCTGTTGCACGCGCCCAGTTCGATTGCTTTCTGTACGCGCTGCGGGTTGGTCACCAACAGGTCATCGCCCACGATCTGAATCTTGTCGCCGATGGCTTCTTGCAGCATCACCCAGGTATCCCAGTCGTTTTCGTCCAGGCCGTCTTCCAATGAGATGATCGGGTATTTGTCCACCCAGTCGACCCAGAACTGGACCATTTCCTCACCGCTCAGGCTGCGACCTTCCTTGGCCAGCACGTATTTGCCATCCTGGTAGATTTCGCTGGCCGCCGGGTCAAGTGCGATGAAAACATCTTGGCCGGGCGTGTAACCGGCTTTCTGGATCGCTTCGAGGATGACTTCAATCGCTCCCTCGTTGCTGGGCAGACTGGGCGCAAAACCGCCCTCGTCGCCGACAGTGGTCCGGTAGCCCCTGCCCGCCAGCACCTTTTTGAGGCTCTGGTAGATTTCTGCACACCAGCGCAGTGCCTCGCGGAAGCTGCCCGCGCCAACGGGCATCACCATGAACTCCTGGAAGTCGGTGCTGTCTGCTGCGTGCTTGCCACCGTTGAGGATGTTCATCATCGGCACCGGCAGCGTATGGGCATAGGTGCCACCCAGGTAGCGGTACAGCGGCAAACCCAGGCTGCTGGCGGCTGCCTTGGCCGCTGCCAGCGACGCGCCCAGGATCGCATTCGCGCCCAGCTTGCCCTTGTTTGGCGTGCCGTCCAGTTCGATCAGCATCTCGTCGATGCCCTTCTGCTCGATAGCATCCCAGCCGATCAGTTCTTCCGCAATCGGTCCGTTGACGTTATCAACCGCCTTCAAGACGCCCTTACCGCCGTAGCGCTTCTTGTCGCCATCGCGCAGTTCAACAGCCTCGTGCTCGCCGGTGCTGGCGCCGCTGGGCACAATCGCCCGGCCCCAACTACCGTCTTCCAGGCCGATCTCGACCTCAACCGTCGGGTTGCCACGCGAATCAAGCACTTCCCGACCGATAACCGCTTCAATAATCGTCATTGCCAGACATCTCCTTGTAACTCGAAAATTTCACACGAGCCGGGCACCTGCCCAGCCCCAGGCTGTTTCAGTTGGAGCGAGCCAAACCATTCCCGCCCAGGTAGTTCCAACCGGACACGGTCAAAACCAGCCAGTCCGGCGGTATTACAAACCCAGGTCTTCTACCAGTTGGGCGTAGTCGAGGTGTTCGGACAATATCGCCTGGAAGCGGCTCAGCTTCCCCGGCTGGCCGAGGCTGGTCTTGCCAAAAATGCCCTCGACCTTCTCCACCGCTTCGAGCGTGCTGTCGGGCACCAGCAGCACCGCCACGCCCAGTTCTTCGGCGCGCTTGATGATCGTCTGTGCAGGCCGCATGTTGCCGGTCAAGACCAGGCACGTTGTAGATGTTTCGAGCGCCGCCGCCTGGATATCCGTGCGGTCGCCGCCGGTAAACACCGCCTTATTCGACTGGCGGCGGAAGCGCGGCGCCACCGCGTCCACCGACATCGCGCCGACGGTCATCTGTTCAACCAGCCGCTCGCGCAGGTGTTCGCCGGTCAGCACCTCGGCGGCCAGCACGTCGATCATCTCTCCCACGCTGATCGCGCGCAGGTAGTGGTCGAACGGCAGTACACCGTACACGCGCACGCCTTGCTGCGCCAGGAACGGGATCGCCTGCTCTTGAAAGAACGCCGCCTGATCGCGGGGCACGCCGTTGATCACCACGCCCAACAAGCGGTCGTCCAGGCGCCGCTTGGCCCCTAGCACATCATCCAGCACGCACATTCCGGCCAGGGTCGGGTACGCCTTGTAGTTGACCACGCTCAATACCGGCACGTCAAGCTGTTCTACCAGCGTAAGCGTATTCAGGCCGACGGCGTAACCTTCGCGCATCGTCGCGCCGCCTTCCAGGATCAGAAGATCAGTATCTTCGAACGCCTGCCGGTATGCCTCCTCGACCTCGGCCAGCAGGTCGCGTTTCAGCGTGCCGCTCATCACCTCACCCAGCAGGGCGGGCGTGATGACAACCGGCGACAGCATCCAGGGCGCGGCGGCCAGTCCCAGCGTGCGCCGCACAAAATCGGCGTCCTCGTCCAGCACGCGGCCCCCCGCGGTAGTCGGCTGAGCGCTGACCGGCTTCAGGTAGCCAACCCGCTTGCCCGCCGCCTGCACCCGCAGTCCCAGCCCCAGGCACAGCGCGGTTTTACCTGAAAACGTGCTGATCGACGTGATGTACAGGCTTTTCATCGGCTTGCCTTCTCGTATGATAAGCGCTCGTCCAACAGGAACCAGGGCAAGTCCCCAACTCACTGCCGGTGCGTTGGTTGGCAAATCCGGCAGATGCAGGCAGCCGGATTGATGTAGGGGCGCCCCGGATGCAGTTATGCTTTTACTGCGGCAGTACCTGGGTGTCGTTCTAGCATCAGCAGGTTTGTGTTGTGTGTAGGGGCGACTCACCGGGTTGCCCCTACAAGATCACGACACCATCAACCGCTCTCACACATGACCGCCTTATTTAGTAAAAGAGCAAGCTCTGCCCCTGTTAAATCAACTTCTGTGGTCCAGATGCGCCAGAAACCTACTTCGACAGCACCAGCCGCATATCCAGCGTAGTTGCACCCTGGCCTTCTTCGTAGACCATCAAGGGGTTAATGTCCATTTCTGCGATCTCCGGGAAGTCGGTCACCAACTGCCCAACGCGCAGCAGAATGTCAACAATCGCCGCACGGTCCGACGGCGGCGCGCCGCGCACCCCGCGCAGAATAGCCGCCGCGCGGATTTCGCCCAGCATAGCTTCGGCGTCCTGGCGGCCAAACGGCGCCACGCGGAAGGTTACGTCCTTGAGCACTTCCACCAGGATACCACCTAAGCCAAAAGTCACCAACGGGCCAAACTGCGGATCGCGGTTCATGCCGACCAGCACCTCGATGCCCCTGGTCGATACCATTTCCTGGATCAGACAGCCCCAGATGCGCGCGTCGGACTTGTAAGCTTTGGCGCTCTCGATAATCGTCGCAAACGCTGCGCGCACTTCGTCGGCGTGCTTCAGCCCAACCTTCACGCCGCCCGCGTCCGTCTTGTGCAAAATGTCCGGGCTGGCGATCTTGAGCACCACCGGGTAGCCGATCGCGTCGGCGGCCTTCACCGCCTCGTCTGCTGTCGCCGCCAGGGCATTCTTGGGCAGGCGCAGCCCGTAGGCTTCCGCGACCTTGAGGCTCTCGGCCTCGACCACGCTGGTACGGCCCTCGGCGCGCACGGCGTCAATCACTTCTTGAACCGCCGCTTTATCAACGTCGAACTGCACGATTTTGGCCCCGTCCCGGTCCCGCAGGTCGCAGTAATCCCGCATGGCTGCAAAGGCGTGCGCCGCCTGCTCCGGGAATTTGTAATTGGGTACGCCGTAGCTGGCCAGGATCACCTCGCCCGCCTGGGCGCGTTCTTCACCCATAAAAGCGCCCAGGATCGGCTTGCCAACCCGCTTGCTAAGCTGCCCGATAGCGTTGGCCGTTTCTTCGATCTCGGTCATGGCCTGCGGTGTGATGATACACAGCAGCCCGTCCACGTTTGGATCCGCCGCGATGACTTCCATCGCCGCCGCGTAGCGCTCGCCCAGCGCGTCGCCCAGCACGTCAACCGGGTTACCGGTGCTGGCTTCTTCCGGCAGGATTTCTTCCAATTTCTGGATCGTTGCATCTTCCATCTTCGCCAGCTTCATCCCGCTGCGCTCCAACGAATCGGTCGCCAGGATGCCGGGACCGCCCGCGTTGGTCACAATGGCGATCCGGTCACCTTCCAGCAGCGGCTGGTTGGCAAATGCGCGCGCGCTGTCGAACAGCTCTTCCAGCGAGTGCATCCGCAGCACGCCCGACTGGTAAAATGCCGCATCGTATGCCTGCTCCGACCCGGCCAGCGACCCGGTGTGGCTGGACACCGCGCGCGACCCGGAGGCCGTGACGCCGCTCTTGAGCACCAGGATCGGTTTCTTGCGGCTGACTTCGCGCGCCACGCGCATAAATTCCTGCCCGTTTGGTACACCCTCAATATAGGCCAGGATCACGCGGCTTTCGGGATCATCGGCCCAGGCTTGCATCAGGTCGATCTCGCTGATGTCGGCTTTGTTACCCAGGCTGACGAACTTGCTAAAGGCAAGGTCCTGCGTCGCCAGCGACCAATCGAGGATGGCCGTTTGCAGCGCGCCGGACTGGGACATAAACGCAATACCGCCGCGCGGGGGCGTCCCGGAAGCGAAGGTCGCGTTGATGGGAGTGGCCGTGTCAATAATACCCAATACATTCGGGCCAATGATACGAATGTTGTACTGCTTGGCGATCTCGATTAGTTCCAGTTCGCGCTGCTTGCCCTCTGCGCTGGCTTCGCGGAATCCGGCGGTGATGATCACCACGGCCCGGATACCCTTTTCGCCACACTCGTGCATGACACCGGCCACATACTGCGCAGGTACCACGATCACGCCCAGATCAATTGCTTCCGGCACATCGCCTATTGTTGGATATGCCTTCAGCCCGCAAATTTCCTTGGATTTCAGGTTGATCGGGTAAATGTTACCCTTGTACCCGGATTGGAGTACATTGTTCACCACCGTATACCCAAGCTTACCGGGTTTGGAACTGGCTCCGATAATAGCCACAGACTTAGGTTTGAAAAATGCGTTCAGCATATAGACTCCTACGAGGATCACTAAGCTAATCCCAGATTAGCGTACGGCAACCGTATTTGAGTGGAGTTACAGGCCCGGACCAGGGAACCGTGCGCAGACTCGGTATCCCCGCCTGGCTGCGTAAAACCATCTCCGGCGCACCCGGAGATGTAGCGCGGTCATTCTTCCAGGCCACGCGTCATTATACCCCCCTCACCCCAACATGCTACAGAGGGAAGTCACCCACCTAGCAGTCAAATTACATCCCCTGGCAATTCTACCCGAGCGCGTTACAATCTTACCCGATTTTCCAGACAACTATCAAAGAAATTGGTAAACCCATGACGCGAATCTATCTCGATCACAGCGCCACCACGCCGCTCGATCCGCGCGTGCTAGAAGCGATGCTGCCCGCTTTGGGCGATCTGTATGGCAATTCGATGTCCGTGCACAGCTTTGGCCGGGACGCCGAACGCACCATCGAACAGGCCCGCGACACAATCGCCCGCCTGCTAAACTGCCGCCCGCACGAAGTTATCTTTACCAGCGGCGGCACCGAAAGCGACAACCTGGCGCTGCGCGGCCCGGCGCAGTCTGCCCGCACGGACGGTCGCCCCTTCACGCTGATCACCACGCCGGTTGAACATGCGGCGATCACGGTCACGGCGCGGCAGCTTCAACAGGTGCTTGGCGCAGCGCTGCGGATTGTGCCGGTAGACCATTTCGGGCGCGTCTCGCCGGACGCCCTGCGCGCAGCGCTGCAAAACCTGCCGCCGGACGGTATCACGCTGGTCAGCCTGATCTACGCCAACAACGAGGTTGGCACCCTCAACCCGGTGGCCGAGTGCGCCGCGCTTGCGCACGAGTTCGGCGCGATAGTACACACCGACGCCGTGCAGGCCGCCGGGAACTTTGCGCTGGATATTGACGTGTTGGGCGTGGATATGCTGTCGATCTCGTCGCACAAGCTTTACGGGCCAAAGGGTACGGGGGCGCTGGTGCTGCGCGACGGCGTGGACTTTCTCTCGTCGCACAGCGGCGCCCGGCATGAAGACTACCGCCGCGCCGGGACGCACAACACCCCCGGCATCGTCGGCACGGCAAAAGCGCTTGAGATCGCACGCGCCGAACTGGACGATACCACCGCCCGCCTGAGCGCCCTCCGCGACCGGCTGATCGACGGTGTGCTGTCCCGCGTGCCGGATGTTGAACTGACCGGCCACCCTGCCGACCGCCTGGCAGGCCATGCCAGTTTTGCCTTTCGCAGCGTGGAAAGCAACACCCTGCTGATGATCCTGGACCAGCACGGCATCGCGGCCTCGTCCGGCAGCGCGTGCAAGGTCGGCAATCCGCGCCCCTCGTCTATCCTGGAAGCGCTCGGCTACGGGCCGGACTGGACACGCGGCGGGCTGCGCCTGACGCTGGGCCGCCATACGACGCAGGACGAGATCGATACCGTGATCGACGTGCTGCCCGACATCATTGAGCGCACCCGCAAGCTGAGCGCGATTTCCATGAGCTGACCCCGTATGAACCAGAAGCCTCGCGTAGTGGTCGCCATGAGCGGCGGGGTGGATAGTTCGGTTGCAGCGGCGCTGCTGGTCGAGCAGGGCCATGATGTGATCGGTATGATGCTGCGCCTGTGGTCCGAGGACTGCGGCGCAGGCGGATCAAACCGCTGCTGCACGCCCGACCAGATGGCCGACGCCCGCCGCATCGCGGATCAACTCGGCATCCCCTTTTACGTGATCGACACGCAGGCCGTGTTCCGAAACACGGTCGTGCAGTACTTCATCGACCGCTACGCCGCCGGGCAGACGCCCAACCCCTGCCTGGAATGCAACCGCCTGATCCGTTTTGAGTGGCTGCTGGACCATGCGCGGGCGGTCGGCGCGGACTGCCTCGCCACCGGCCACTATGCGCGCACCGCCCCCGCCCCGGATGGCTCAATTCGCCTGCTGAAAGGCCGCGATCCGCGCAAGGATCAAAGCTACGTGCTGTCCGTGCTGACCCAGGACAAGCTGCGGCAGGTCTTGTTTCCGGTTGGTGACTATGTGAAAGCCGAGGTCCGCGCCATCGCCGCGCGGCACGGGCTGCCCGTCGCCAGCAAACACGACAGCCAGGATTTATGCTTCCTGGCCGATGGGGATTATCGCCGCTTCCTGGCCGAACATGCCCCTGACGCCGTGCGCCCTGGCCCGATTTTGACCCGTGACGGGCGCGAGCTGGGCCAGCATACCGGCCTGCCGTTTTATACCATCGGCCAGCGTAAGGGACTGGGCATCAGCGCCCCGGAACCGCTGTACGTGCTCGCCATTGATCCCGCGCGCAACGCCCTGATCGTCGGCACGCGCGCCGAACTGGGCCGGTCGGCGCTGATCGCCGGGCATGTGAACTGGATCGCAGGCAGCGTCCCGCCTGAACCGCTCCGCGCGGACGTCAAAATCCGCTACACGGCGCGCCCTGCCCCGGCAGCGGTCCACCCGCTGGACGGTCAGCGCGTGCAGGTGGTGTTTGATGCGCCGGTCCGCGACATCACGCCCGGCCAGGCGGCGGTGTTTTATGAGGGGGATACCTGTCTGGGCGGAGGGATCATCGCCTTATAGGAGAGCGCATCACTGTTCGGCATTACGGTCTTTTTTTATGCGGTTTTTGAGCCACTGCCCAAATTTCTCAAGTTTCCCCATTATCCAAGGAAACAGAACAGCGATACCAATCCCCACTATCACTACAACTTGGTCGGCCTCTACTGCTGCCATTGCTAAAACAACCAACCCCACAACAATTTGACCAAGTAGCCAAGCTGCTTGTATTATCTGCTCCGACTTGTACTTGTTGTTATGTTGTGCCTTTTGGATAGCACCTAACAGGTATTCATCTTCATCATCAGGGTTCGGCTTGCCAATATAGTCAACAATCAGCTTATCCAAATACCTGCTTTCAGAAGGAGGCATATACTTGTATAGATAAGACGCATACTTCAATTGCCCATCAGCAACCCCTGGTACATCCCACCATTCCATTGGACCAACTGCCCGTTGAACAGCACGAACAAGCAAATAGTACAGGAGCAGCACTACAAAAAGTCCAACCCAATACAGGTTTCCAACTTTCGCTTTTGTAAGCGTTATTTGCAGAGAGGCAATGATTCCAAACACCCCGCTGGTAACGCTTAATATGTCCCAAGCCTTTTTATCCAGGATTCGAGCCGATTCGCGTTGGCTTTTTAGTAGTGCGCTGAGATAGTTCACTAATTCGCGTTTTCGCTCAATATTATTGTATACTTCATTATCATCGTCCATCATTTAATACACCACCATTCCTCCAGGGAGTTACATCATGCCAGATGATAAACCCAAAACCCCACCACCGCCAGACGATCCGCCAGGAGGCACTCCCGTTCCCGAAATCGATCAGCCGTCGCCACCGCCGCCACCGCCGCCAAACGATCCGCCGGGAGGCACCCCCGTTCCCGAAATCGATCAGCCGTCGCTGCCATTGGACGTGCCCGGCGATTGGCCGGGAGGCACTATCGTTGAATGAGACAAAGCAGTCGATGATTTTTGCGTAGAGTAAACGATTAACTGCAAGACTCAATACACGCTGCGCTTGATCACCTGCTGCACCTCGTCGCGCAGCAGCAGCATCACCAGCGTGCCGATCACGATATACGGGCCATAGGGCAGCGGCGTGAACCAGCGGTAGCGCCGCCGGACGATCAGGCGCCCGCCCAGGTACAGCACCGCGCCCGCCGCCCCGGTGAAGACCGTGATCAGCGATGCGAAGATAAACGCCTTCCAGCCGATCATCAGGCCGCTGAGCGTCGCCAGCATCACGTCGCCAAAACCAAACGCGACTTCTTCGTTACGTGTCAGCGCCGAAAACGCGCCGCCGCCCAGGTACATCGCAAAAAACAGCCCCAGGCCAAGCAGCCCGCCGTAGCCGTAGCTGGCAAATGTCCGGCCCTCTTCCGGCGAGATGGCCGCCACCAGCAGCGCAAAGAGACACGACGGCAGGATCACGATAAACAGGATCAGCCGGTGCTCGATGTCGATGACCGTGATCAGCAGCAGGATCGCCACGTACACAAACCAGAACGGCAGGTTTGGCTCGTCCGCCAATCCCAGCGCCATACCCGCAAACATCAGCCCGGAAACGATCTCCACCAGCGGGTAACGCCAGCCCAACCGCCGGGGGACCGGTACCGCTTCAGCCTCGCCGGACTCCGGCAGATCAGGCGTTACGGGGTCGCCGGTTGCGGGTGATTCACGCTGCCCGGTCACAAAGGCCGTGATGCCCAACCAGGCCGATACCGGGCGCGGTATGCCGTCCGGGTAATGCGGCAGGCGCGGGTTCCGCTGGTCCGGCAGATCGTCCGCCAGGGCGTTGATCAGGCCGCCAACCAGCACGCCGACCAGTCCGGCGAAAACTGCTAACACGATTTCCATCTTCCGATCTCGTCCTTCCTGCCTGCTTATTCTAGCATACGAGGCCGTCCTTCGGGCCGATCCAGCGTGTACGGCGCGGTGGGCGTTGGCGAAACCGGCGGGGGTGGCAGCAGCCTGAACGCGCTGCCCAGCACAACCAGCGCCACGATCAATACCACCAGAACCAGCAAAAAAACACGGCTTGCCGCCGCCCGATCCGTCATCGTTTCACCCTCCAACACGAAGGATTATAGCAGAATTCCCCGGCAAACAGGTTCGTCAGTTTCCATGCCTGCCTATCGCCGCGACGTCAGCCACTTGTCAGGGATTCCAATTGCCCCGAATGCGCTGAGATTCTATAATAAAATTGAAACCGATCAATAACCCAGTTAATAGATAGGGACATCCTACCATGTTGACCCTCACAGCTAGCATCTTCAGTGATATGTCGGGTGACAGCACGCTCAATCTGGTTTTTGCTGCCGCCCTGTTTGTCGGGCTGGTATACTCCGTGTTCCTGCTCTTTTTCCACGGGATCGGCGAAGCATTTGGTGACCTGGACATCGATCTCGACCTGGACGTTGATGCCGACATCGATCTGGACGTCGATCACGCGGGCGAAGCAGCCGGTGTCAGTATGCTGGCCGTCGCCAGCTTCATATCGGCGTTTGGCGCCTTTGGCCTGATCGCCGTCACGCTGTTTGAAGCCAGCGCTGTCGGCAGCCTGATCACGGCCCTGCTTAGCGGGCTGGTGATGGGCATCGCGGCGCAGGCGTTTTTCGTATACATTCTGTCACCAACCGTTAGCAGCAATGTCCAGCAGACCAGTCTGATCGGCCTTGTCGGCGAGATCACCACGCCTATCCCGGCGAACGGCACGGGGCAGATCGCGTTTGTCGCTAAGGGTAGCCGGATGACCTACTCCGCCCGCTCGACCGACGAAACACTTCTTGTTGGACGCGGTACGCCGGTGCGCATCGAGCGCATCGTCGGGGGCGTGGCGTTTGTCAGCAAAATCGATTAATTCGGGTTAGTGCCTGTTGTAGAAAGGATTTAAGCTCATGTCAGTAGCCGTAGGTTCATTTGTAATTCTGCTGTTTTTGTTCATCGTGTTTACGCTGGTGGCCGCCTGGGCCAGCCGCGTACGCAAAGTCGGGCCGAATGAAGTCCTGGTCATCTCCGGTAGGGGCCAGACCAACCGCGAAACCGGCGAACGAGAACCGTACCGCATCGTTACAGGCGGGCGCGCGTTCATCTGGCCGATCCTGGAGCGTGTAGATGTGCTGTCGCTGGAATTGATGACCATCGAGGTGGTTACCGACGACGTCTACACCAAGCAGGGCGTGGCCGTCACGCTCGAAGGGGTGGCGCAGATCAAGATCGCCAGCGACAACGTGTCAATCCGTACCGCTGCCGAGCGCTTCCTGTCCAAGACCCGGATGGAGATCATCGACGTGGCGCACGAAACGCTGGCCGGGCACCTGCGCGCCATCATCGGCACGATGACCGTCGAGGAAATCTACCGCGAGCGCGACATCTTCGCCCAGCGGGTGCAGGACGTGTCGGCAGGCGACCTGTCCAACATGGGGCTTGGCATCGATACCTTTGTGATCAAAGATGTGCGCGACAAAGAAGGCTATCTCGAAGCCCTGGGCCGTCCGCGGATCGCCGAAGTCAAGCGGGACGCGACCATCGCCGAACAGGAAGCCCGCACCAAAGAAGCCGAAGCCAAGCGTGACTATGAGCTGCAACAGGCCACCTACGATAACGAAGTCGCCCGCAGGCGCGCCGAAGCCGACCTCGCCGGAACGCTCCAGGCCAATATTACCAACCAGGCCGTGCGTGCCGAGGAAGTCCAGATCGAGGTCATCGAGAAGCAAAAGCAGATCGAGGTCCAGGAGCAAGAGGCGCTCCGCCGCGAGAAAGAACTCGAAGCGACCGTGCGCAAGCCCGCCGAGGCCCAGCAGTACGAGATTCAAACGCTCGCCAACGCGGCTAAGTATGAAACCGAAACCCGCGCCGCTGGTGACGCGGCAGCCATCCGCCAGCGTGGTGAAGCCGACGCCGACGCGGCCCGCGCCAAAGGTATCGCCGCTGCCGAAGTCATCCGCCAGCAAGGGCTGGCCGAAGCCGAAGCGATGAACAAAAAAGCCGCTGCCTGGCAGCAGTACAACCAGGCCGCCATCATCCAGCAGTTGATCGACGTGCTGCCGCAGGTCGCCAACGCGATTGCACAGCCACTCGCCAAGACCGACCGTATTGTCGTGATCAGCAACGGCGACGGCCCAGGTGCGGGCGCGTCCAAGATCAGCGCCGACATCACCAGCATCATCGCCCAGGTTCCGGCCACCGTCGAAGCGCTGACCGGCCTCGACCTGACGCAGGCGCTCAGCCAGCTTCCTGGCGTGCTCAGCCAGCAAGAAACCGCCGTGCAGGGTTCCGCCAAGCCTGCCAAGGGCAAGAGTGAAGAAGCATAGTCCTTGGTGCGCGTTTTCAAACGGCTACGAAACATAGCAGCAGGGGCAAGACGGTTGCTGTCCCTGCTGCCGTATCATGTAATTGCCCTGATCGGGATGCTGGCGCTGACCGGGTTTGCAGGCAGCGTGCTGATCGTCTATTCGCTGCTCACGGATGAACCCAGGCCAACGCGGCCCACCGGCCCGCATCCATCGCCCACCACCAGCCCTGTTTTTACGCTCACCTCTGTTCAGCCGACCCAACCGGTTGATCTCCCCCCCGATGATCCATCCCATACCGGCCCAGTTGTGTATGATGTCACCGGCGCTTATGCCTTCCCCATCGCCGCCGATCCGGGCCTGTACACCTGGACACATTATCACTGGGACGGCAGCAACGCGGTGGACATCGAAGCCCGCTTTGGCCTGGACTACCCGGCCTTTGTGCGTGCCACCACCGCC
This sequence comes from Anaerolineae bacterium, assembly GCA_016926875.1. Taxonomy (GTDB): domain Bacteria; phylum Chloroflexota; class Anaerolineae; order Aggregatilineales; family Aggregatilineaceae; genus JAFGNU01. The sequence continues at coordinate 57,046 of JAFGNU010000073.1, forward strand.
CCGCTGGTAGCCATCACAAGCGGCAGCGTTGAGAACTACAGCGGCAGCATCGGCGGGCAGGGGTACATGCTGCACGGTGATGATGGGTTGGATTACTACTATGCCCACATGGCCGAGCAGTTTGTGCCGGACGGCGCGCACGTGGTCGCCGGGCAGCCGCTCGGTATCATCGGCAACTCCGGCAACAGCGCGCAGTTCATCGAGCCGCACCTGCACCTGGCTATCGGCCCGTGCGATTCGCTCTGGGATCACCAGCCCGCCGTCAACGGGGCCGAACACCTCGCCACGCTCTTTAACCTGGGTTGGCAGCAGCGTTCGCCCGCCGACGTGCCATATGCCATGCCGGAAGGCTGGCCCGCTCACCACCCGGCGCTGACCGTTGTCACCCCTTACGACCAGGCGGCTGAGGCAGGACTGGCGCAGCCCGCCATCGAGCTTGGCTTCACCGGGTCACCGCCAGACAATCCGCTGGACGTGATCGCCCCGCTGGACGGTGAAATCAACGTTATCCGCTGGACCGTGCATTACGGCACGCGCATCCAGATCACCAACCGCGCCGCCGATATCACCGTCGTGATCTCCGGCGTGGAAAACTGGCTGGCGCAAGATGGCGACGTGGTCCACCGGGGACAGGCTATCGGGCGTTGGAATCCGGCTAACCGCCCGCACCTGCACTACATGATCTTTCAAAACGGCGTTATCATCGACCCCACGCCATCGCTGGATCAGCGCACCCGGCCCGCCGGGGATGTTTCAGGCCAATGACAAGCGCCCTCGCCTGGTGCGTATAATGAAGTGGCTGAACCCTGATCGCTCACATCTGGAGACAAAAATCACGATGCCCGTTTTTCGCCGGACGTTTTCACTTGTACTGTTGTTCGCGCTTGCGCTGGCCGCCGTTGGGCAGGGACTCGCGCCCGCCCGCGCCCAGGATACCGGCACGATCACCATTGGCATGACCGATCTGCCCAACACGCTCGATCCCGGCGAAGCCTACGACTTCGCAGCCTGGGAAGTGCTTTGCCACCTGTACACCGGCCTGACGCGCCAGGTGCCCGGCACGTTTGATTATGAACTGGCGCTGGCCGAGAGTTACACCGTCAGCGAGGACAGGCTGACCTACACCTTCACCCTGCGCGACGATGCCGTTTTCACCGACGGCACGCCGATCACCGCGCAGACGTTTGTCGATTCGATCACCCGCGTCCGCGCCTTAAAAGAGGATGCCGAGCAGGCCATCGAGCCGTATGTGGCAGCCGTCGATGCGACCGGCAGCGGCGAGCTGGTCTTTCACCTGACGCGCCCGGTGCCCTATTTCCTGGCGCTGCTCGCGCTGCCGCCCTACTTCCCGGTACATCCCATCCTGGTCGCCAAAACCCAGCCCGTACCCTACCCGCAAGCATTGATCGGCAACGGCCCCTTCCTGCTGGAGAGCTTCACCGCCCGCACCGAGATCGTGCTCACCGCCAACCCGGATTACGCCTACGGCCCGCCTGCCACGACATCGACCATCGTGCTGCGGCGCTACGAGAAATCGCAGGACCTGCGCGAAGCGCTGCGGGATCACAATGTTGATCTCGCCTGGCACACCCTGTTCTTGCAGGACGTGATCGATCTGGCAGCCGAAGATGACCTGACGCTGATTGAAACGCCTAGCACCCGCGTGTTTTATATGTATATGTGCCACGACCGTGACCCGTTTGACGATCCGCTGGTCCGTGAAGCGATCACGTACCTGATCGACCGGCAGAGCGCCGTCGACACGGTATTCAGCGGGCATCTCACCCCGCTAACCAGCATGATCCCGTCCGAGTTCGCAGACGCCTACGCGCCGATCTGGCCCGACAGCCGCGACCAGGAACGCGCCGAAGACGTGCTGCGCGCGGCAGCCTACAGCCCGCGCGGCACTTCGCGCCTGACCTTCACTGTCTTGATCTCGTTTCACACCTACGGCAACCTGTTCGTTTCCGCCGTCAACCAGCTATACCGCACCAGCTTCTCGCCCAGCGATTTTGTTGAAAGCGGCATCTACTGGGACGTCGAAACCGACGCCATGCTGCCCGCGCTGGAACGCGGCGAGGCGCCCAATATGGTCTTCGGTTGGACGCCGATTGTGCCCCACCCGGCAGCCTACCTGCGCCCGCTGGTCCATTCCGCCGAAACAATCCCCAGCAGCGGCAGGTATGCCTCCACCGAAACGGACACATTGCTGGACGAGGCCGCGCTGCTGGATGACCCGGTAGAGCAGGGCGCGCGCTACCGCGACGTATCTGAATGGCTGCTGGCGCGCTACGACATCATCCCCCTGTGGCAGGAGCATCTCCAGGTCGTCGCCTGGAAGGACATCAACGGCATCCAGCTAGAGCCAAACTTCTTTTTGCATTACGATCAACTGGCGCGGGCGGAATAAGCGGCCCTACCCGGTTTCGCGTATCACGTGTACAATCTGGCCTCCGGTTCCATCCAACAACCTGAGGCTTTTTTGCATGACAACCCTGAGCGAACACATCGACATCCTGACCGACAGGGTAATGAACGGCAGTCGCGGCCTGGACGAAGTACTGGATTTCCTCGAACGCTGGATCAACGACCATGCTGCCACTCTCACCGCAACCGAGCGCAAGCAGTTCGACGCTACAGTAGATGCTGGCAAAACAACCAGCATCAACTATTCCCTGGTAAACAACGTCTTGCGGCTGCACACGGCCCGGCTGCTGTATCGCTTAGATGCGCAGCAGGCAGCGCCGCCTGCCCCGGACGATAAGCTGAACCCCTACGAACAGGCGCGCGAGGATTTTCACCGGGTGTTCAAAGAAACCGAACAGGGCATCAACGAAGCGCAGATCGATCTCGCCATCGCCAATGCGCACCAGTTTTTGGGCAACATCAACGCCAAGCGAAACTGGCTCGATACCGCGTTGAAGCACCTGCCGAGTGTCGCCGCTGTTGACCTGACCAGTATGGCGCGCAGTATGCCAGCGATGCCGCTGCCCCGTTCGTCCTGGCTCCGGCGTATTGGCATCAACCTGATACTGCCCTCGCTCGAACGACTGGCCGAACAACACCGGGACGACCTGGCACAGATCGCCTACTCACAAGCCAACCAGATCATTCTGCTGGCACACCTGATCGGCACATCCTTTGAGTCCATCCACGAGCGCCAGCGGGCCGGGCGGGCTTTCCGCGTCGCCGCCCATTTGATCGTGCGCAATAACGGCATGCAGAGCCACGAGGATCCCGCGCAGTTGCTCGACATGGCCGAACCACTCCACGCTTACGAACCGGAAGCTGCGCGAGTGCTCGCCCAGCAGGCCCGCGACCTGTGCGTCGCGTCACCGGACGACGACAGCCTGGCCCGCGCCAACGCGATCCTTTACACCTGACCGGCGGCTGTCCACCCTGCTGCGCTCCCCGGATCAAAAAAGAGGAGCACCGTTGGGTGTTCCTCTTTTCTGTCAGTCGTTTAGCTACGGGGTTTAGCCAGCGGCGTCGTAGCCGGGGCCTTTTTCAAAGAAATCGTAGTTCGGCTGGATGTCTTCCGTCAGGTCCACGACCTCACCGCCCTCGGCCTCGTACTGCTTGCCGCCGAAGGGGATACGGCCCTGCCCCGCAGCCATCGTGTACTCGGACGGCACCTCGTCCTCGACAAAGATCGCCTCGAATGGACACTCCGGCACACACGCCCCGCAGTCAATGCAGGTGTCCGGATCGATGAAAAACCAGGGCCATTCATTCTCCGGCTTGCCGGGAACGATACATTCCACCGGGCATACTTCCACGCATGCGCCATCGCGCAAGCAAAGGCTGGTAATAATATGCGTCATTTTAACTGCTCCTCTATCAGGTTAGTCACAAAAAGGAGATCCATCGGTAGCCGACTTATCTCACTATACCGCGATATATGGAGGCTTTCCTGTGACAAATAATAGCGAGAAACCATGACGATAAGCACAGCTTACCCCCAAACGCCCATCTTATATACCAAAAACGGGCACCCAGCATTATACGCCAGGTGCCCGCCCGTGCCCAGTCAAGCGATCAGCGGTCAGGGCCGGACCATACCGGCCAGCCGCCAGGAGTGTCTAACCGCGCGCCGCTCTAAAACGCTCGGCCACGTCGGCCCAGTTCACCACGTTCCACCACGCATCCACGTATGCGCCGCGATTGTTCTGGTATTTCAGGTAATAGGCGTGTTCCCACACGTCGAGCACCAGCAGCGGGGTCACGATCCACTGGGTCAGGTTCTGGTGCTTTTCTGCCTGGAGCATCTGGAGCTGTCCCAGCTCCGGCTCCCAGACCAGCAGCCCCCACCCGCTGCCCTCAACCGCCTTTGCCGCCGCGCCAAAGTGCGCCTTAAACTTCTCGAAGCTGCCAAAGTCCTTATCGATCTGCCCGGCCAGTTCGCCGGTTGGCAAACCGCCGCCGCCGTTGCCGGGTGGGGCCATGTTCGGCCAGAAAATGCTGTGCAAAAAGTGCCCGGAGCCGTGGAACGCCGCCTCGCGCGACCAGTGTTTGACCAGTCCATAATCACCAGACTCGCGCGCCTGCGCCAGCATTTCTTCCGCTTTATTCAGCCCGTTCACATAGCCCAGGTGGTGCTTATCATGATGCAGGCGCATGGTCTGCTCGTCGATGTACGGTTCCAGCGCGTCGTATGCATACGGCAGCGGGGGCAGTTCGTGTTTGTTTGCCATGAGTTTCCTCTCCTTGATAAATTCGCGTGTTTTGCAGAACGTGCGAGTGTGACCAGCCAGTGCAAGAAAACGGCGAAAAGTACATTCAGAGGGGCACCAGGTGGTAATAAAGCAGTCACGCCGTTTCCTCTATATTGGTGATTATAAAAAAACGCCCGGCTCAGCGACAACCGCCGCCCGGCGTTCTTACTCAACTTTTATGCAGCGCCTGGACTCGCCGCCTGCTACATCCCTTGCAGTGTCCGGCGCATAAACGCCAGGTCTTCCAACGCGCGCCCGGCCCCAACCGCCGTTGATACCAGCGGGTCTTCGGCGCGATAGGCGGGCACACCCACCGCCCGCGTGATATAGTTGTCAATGCCGCGCAGCAGCGCCCCGCCGCCTGTCAGCACGATCCCCCGGTCGATGATGTCCGAAGCCAGTTCCGGCGGGGTTTTTTCCAATACGGCTTTGGCCGCGCCGACAATCGAAGACAGCGGTTCTTCGATAGCTTCCATCACTTCGCTGGTTGTAACGGTGATCGTGCGCGGCAGCCCGCCCACCTGGTCGCGTCCCTGAATCTCCATACTCAGTTCTTCGCCAATATCCGCCGCCGCGCCGATCTGGATTTTGATCGATTCGGCGGTCGGCTCACCGATCACCAGGCTGTATTTGCGCCGGATATAGTTGATAATCCCCTCGTCCAGGCGCATACCGCCCATCCGCACGCTGTCGGCCACAACGATACCGTTCATGGCCAGCACAGCGGCTTCGCTGGCCCCACCGCCCAGGTTAAAGATCATGTTGCCCGCCGGGGTGCTGATCGGCAGGCCCGCGCCCAGCGCCGCCAGCAGCGGCTCCGGCAGCAGGTACGCCTCGCGCGCCCCGGCCCGCACCGCCGCCTCGTGGACAGCACGCTTCTCGACGCTTGTCACGCCATACGGCACGCTGAGCATCACCTCCGGCCCGCGAAACCGCATCCGCCCGCCAACCTTCAGGAAGAAATAGCGCAGCATCGCTTCGGTGACCTCGTAATCCGCGATCACGCCGTCGCGCAGCGGGCGCAGCACTTCGATATGCTCCGGGTGGCGCCCGTACATATCGCGGGCTTCCTGGCCCACCGCTACCACGCGCTCCTCCTCAATCGTGAGCGCTACCATCGCCGGTTCCTGGAGCACGATCTGTCCCCCGGCGTATATCATCACATTGACCGTCCCCAGGTCAACGCCAAGCTTCTTTGAGAAAAGTCCCATGCTGTAACCGCCTTCCAGGTTCAGCGTCACCACTCACGCTAAACATACCGCAACCTGCGCTGCGAGGCGAAAACAAAGATCGCACCGGGATCGCACGCCCTGGCGCGATGCTATTTGATTCTTCCGGCAGCACGTCTACAGGCGGCGCCAGGTTGTACTCAGCCGATCTCGTCTTCGTCTTCCCGTACTTGAATCTGGTACCGGGGCCGATCCATCACCCGCTGGGCGATGCGTGCTTCGATCTCGGCCCGGCGAAGCTCGCGCATCACCTGGGTCCGTTCGCCAGCCGGACTTGACTCCATCAACCGGCGGGCGCGTTCACGGGCAGCCCTGGCCGCTTCATAATCGATTTCCGCCGCAGCTTTTGCATCGTCTGCCAGCACGATCACCTTGTCCGGGCGAATGTCGACCACGCCGCCAAACACAACAAAACCGTGGACTGTATCGCCTTCAATGATCTGTAACTCGCCTTGATCGCGCAGCGTGGTCAGCAGCGGCGTATGGCGGGGCAGCACACCCATCTCACCCTGGCTGCCCGGCACAATCACGATGTCGGCGTTGTAGGTGTGATACAGTTCGCGCACCTGCGACACTACTCGAACCTCCAGCGGCATCGTTCTCGCTCCTCAACCGGCCTATCAGCCGTTGTTTCCGGCTTCATCATACCGATCCAGTACATCCTCAATCGGGCCAGCCATATAGAACACCTGCTCCGGGATATGGTCTACTTCACCATCCAGGATCATGCGCGCGCCGCGCACCGTATCATTCACCGACACATAGCGCCCCTCGCGGCCCGTGAACTGCTCGGCCACAAACATTGGCTGGCTCAGGAAATACTGCAAGCGCCGGGCACGTCCTACCATGTGCCGGTCTTCTTCGGTCAGTTCATCGATCCCCAGGATGGCGATGATGTCCTGCAAGTCTTTGTAGCGCTGCAACACCTGCTGCACTTCGCGCGCCGTATTGTAGTGTTCCTCGCCGACCACCTGCGGGTCCAATACGCGGCTGGTGCTGGCCAGCGGATCGACCGCCGGGTACAACGCCTGTGCCGCAATCGAGCGATCCAGCGCCAGTGTACCGTCCAGGTGGCTGAAGACCGCCACCGGGGCCGGGTCCGAATAGTCATCGGCGGGCACGTACACCGCTTGCAGCGACGTGATCGAGCCGATCTTGGTGCTGGTGATGCGCTCCTGCAAGTCGCCCATCTCCTGCGCCAGCGTCGGCTGGTAGCCCACCGCCGACGGCATACGCCCCAGCAGCGCCGACATTTCCGCCCCGCTCAGCGAGAAGCGGAAAATATTATCAATGAACAGCAGCACGTCGCCGCCCTGGTCGCGGAAATATTCGGCCATCGCCAGGCCGGTTAATGCCACGCGCAGCCGCACGCCCGGCGGCTCGTTCATCTGGCCAAAAACCATCGCCGTCTGCTTGATCACGCCGCTTTCCTGCATCTCCCGGTAAAGCTGCGTACCCTCACGAGTGCGCTCGCCCACACCCGCAAACACCGAGTAGCCCTTATGCTTCTTGGCAATCGAGCGGATCAGCTCCATGATCACGACCGTTTTGCCCACGCCCGCGCCGCCAAAGATGCCCGACTTGCCGCCCTTGCGGAACGGCGCGATCAGGTCGATGATCTTGATGCCGGTTTCGAACATCTTGACCGAGGTCGACTGTTCTTCAAACGGGGGAGCCATGCGGTGAATCGGGTAACGGCTTTTGAACTCGACCTCGCCCTGGCCGTCAATCGGGCGGCCCAGCACATTAAAGATGCGGCCCAATGTCGATTCGCCCACCGGCACCATGATCGGCGCGCCGGTCGCATACGCCTTGAGGCGCCGCCGCAGGCCGTCGGTTGAATCCATCGCCACGCAGCGCACACGGTTATCACCCATGTGCTGCTGCACTTCCAGGATCAGGTCCGACTGGTCATTGCCGCGCGGCACGCGAATCGCGTCGTAAATATCCGGCAGGTCTGCTTCCGGCGGAAACGCCACGTCCACCACGCCGCCCAAAATCTGTGATACATAGCCTTCAACTTCTTGCTTAACCTGTACTGCCATATGGTTTGTTCATCTCCTAACGAACCGTCAGCCGGACCCACAAGCCGCGTGCCTATGGGGTGATAATCAGAATCCGCACAATGACCCTGTAGAGGCGCAGCTTGCTGTGCCCAGTGCGGAGTAATGCACCGTTATTTTCTATAGTGCGGCAGCAACTGGTGTGATCGTTATAGCACCGGTCACGTTGGCGCTTGTTGTAGGGGTGACCCGGTGGGTCGCCCCTACACGATCACGATATCATTGAGTGCCTGGATACATTCAAACGTGCTCACGTTACCGCGCAGATTTGTAAAAGAGCATGGCTCCGCCCTGCCAATTACGCGCAGGTCTGGACTGGTTGCTCGATCAGTCCAGTTTCATCGCTTCCACGCCGCCGATGATATCGAGCAGCTCGCTCGTGATCGCAAGCTGGCGGGCCTTGTTATATTCGAGTTGTAACGCTTCGCCCAACGCTTCCGCGCTGTCTGACGCGTTGCGCATCGCCACCATCCGCGCGCTGTGCTCGCTGGACAGGCTTTCGCGCACAGCGTGCAATATCTGCAACGTGGTAAATCGTGGGATGACCTCGCCCAGGACGCTGGCTGCATCCGGCTCATAAATATACGCCAGTCCCCGGTTTTTTACTTCCGGGTCAGGTTCAACCAGGTCCATGATCCGGCGGTCCTGGGCCTCAAAGGGGCGCAGCGGCAGCAGCGGCAGCACGCGCGGCTTCTGGGTCATGGTGTTGATAAAGTGCGTGTATGCTACAAACACTTCGTCCACCTGCCCGCTGATAAACTCGTCCGTGACCACCTGTGCAATACGGGCTACTACGTCGCCGAGATCAGGATCGGTAAACGCTGCCGGGAATGCGTACACAATTTCCTGCTGCTTAAAAATCTCCGGGGGGTCCTCATCCTCATGCAGGTTGGCGATCCAACGCCGGATCGCGGTGCTTCCCCGCCGCCCAACCGTCACCCACCGGACCGGGCATTGATGGTCTTCAACACGCTGCCAGGCAACTTGTTTGGCCCGCTGGATGATCCGCGCGTTATATGCCCCGGCCAACCCCCGGTCGCCGGTGATCAACAGGATGCCAACCGCGTTAATCTTGTCACGCCCCTTCAGCAAGGGGTGAATATCTGTACCCTGGCTCTGCGCGGCTACGTTGACCAGCACATCATACGCATACTGCGCGTAGGGGCGGCTGGCGATGACCGCATCCTGGGCTTTGCGTACCCTGGATGCAGCGACCGCTTCCAGCGCGCGAGTCACCTGGTTGATATTCTTGACCGAGTTGATCCGGCGTCTGATCTCGCGTGTTGTCGGCATGGATCACTCTACTCCAGTCGATTCCTGCGCCGGGAAGGCGGTATCATGTCTGCCCATCAGTTGGTTCAACCCAGGTCAGGTTAAACTCGTCCACTGCCTTTTTGAGCACGGCCTCCAGCTCGTCCGTATAGGCATAGTCGGCAGCGATCACCTGTTCTTCAAAATCGGGATGGCTGGCATGGAAATATTCAAGAAAGCGGTGTTCCCAGTCTTTCACCTGGCCGGGATCCACCTCATCGATTTTGCCCTGTGTCCCGGCATACAGCAGCGCCACCTGGTCGATCAACGGCGTTGGCTGGTACTGCGGCTGTTTCAGGATTTCCTGCAAGCGCTGTCCCCGATCAAGCTGCTGCTGGGTGGTCTTATCCAGGTCCGATCCAAACTGGGCAAACGCGGCCAGGCTGCGATACTGCGCCATATCCAGCCGTAAACGCCCCGCGACCCTGCGCAAAATGCTGCGCTGTGCGCTGCCGCCCACGCGGCTGACGCTCAGGCCGGTGTTGACTGCCGGGCGCACACCGGTATAGAACAGGTCGCTTTCCAGGTAAAGCTGCCCATCGGTGATCGAAATAACGTTGGTAGGGATATAAGCCGACACGTCGCCCAGCAGCGTCTCGATAATCGGCAGCGCGGTCAGACTGCCCCCGCCGAGATCGTCGGACAACTGCGCGGCACGCTCCAACAGGCGGCTGTGCAGGTAAAACACGTCGCCGGGATACGCCTCACGTCCGGGCGGGCGGCGCAGCAGCAGCGACACCTGGCGATACGCCCAGGCGTGCTTGGACAGGTCATCATAGACTATCAGAGCGTCTCGCCCGCTATCCATGAAGTACTCGCCAAGCGCGCAGCCTGTATACGGCGCGATGTACTGTTCCGCTGCCGGGTCAGAAGCCGACGCCACGACGATGATGGTATGACTCAGCGCGTCGTATTCTTCCAGCGTGGCGACCACGCGCGCCACCTGCGCCCGCTTCTGCCCGATGGCTACGTAGATGCAGATCAGGTCGCCGTCATCCTGGTTGATGATCGTATCCACCGCAATAGCAGTCTTGCCCGTCTGCCGGTCGCCAATGATCAGCTCGCGCTGCCCGCGCCCGATCGGAAACATCGCGTCAACCGCGCGGATGCCGGTCTGGACCGGGCGTTCCACGTTCTTACGCTCGATCACGCCCGGCGCGATGCGCTCAATCGGCACGTGTTGTTCCGCCCGGATCGGTCCCTTGCCATCAATCGGGCGTCCGAGCGCATCAAGCACGCGCCCGATCATCGCGTCACTGGCCGGGACCGAGATAATTTCACCGGTGCCGCGCACCTCGTCGCGCTCTTTGATGTCGGTGTAATCACCCAGGATGATCACGCCGACATATTTTTCTTCCAGGTTAAAGGCGATCCCCGGCGTACCGTTCCGAAACTCTACCAATTCCTGGGAGCGGACGTTGTCCAGGCCCGTAACACGCGCGATGCCGTCACCGATGTCTTCTACATACCCGACCTCGACGGCTTCCCGCCTGGGCTTAAACCCCCTAACCTGATCTAACAGTCCTTTAGTAATGTCGCTGGCATCCGGCATACACATTCTCCTCAGAACACCAGAAGGCAGTTCGCTGCATAGTCAGCCAATAACCGGCACATCAGGCACAGCAACCTGGCCTGAGTAACGCTCGGCTTAGCATAGAACACTTAAAGGTAAAAATCAAAAAAGATTATAAGATTTTCTCCCTCGACCTGCGACACTTGTTTGCGACCGGTGGCCGCAGATCGCCAGAAGCCAACCGTTTGCTTTTTGCTTACCGGCCCCCCTCCTCCGAATTACCTGAGTCATCCGGGTGACGCCCGGCCAGCCGCGACACCTTGCGCCCGCCGCCTAGTCCCACGCTGCGCTGGTAGGCGGCCCAGATGGCGCGGGCGACCACCGTCCGCAGGCTGCCCTTTTCCAGGTGATAGATCGCTTCCGCCGACGTGCCGCCAGGGCTGGTTACCTGATTGCGCAGCATGGACAGGTGCTCCCCTGACGCCATGGCATATTCGACCGAGCCGCGCACCGTCTGAAAGACCAGTTCTTCGGCCACGTGCCGCGAAAAACCCAGATGCACCCCGGCATCGATCATGGCTTCCATGAACAGGTACACATATGCCGGGCCGGTGCCGCTCAACGCGGTGGCCATGTCGAGGTAGTCCTCGTCATCGACATAAATCTCTTTACCGAGCGCTCCCAGCAGCAAGCTCGCCTGCTGGCGCTGTTTATCGGGCACTTCCGCCGTCGCCGTCCACACGCTGATCCCCTGGCCAATGCGCGCGGGGGTGTTTGGCATCACACGCACCACGTAGGCATTCGCCAGCCCGTCAGCGATCATCCGGATCGGCGCGCCCGCGACAATACTCAACACAAACGAGCACGTTCGCGCCCCGCTGCGCACCTCCGGCAGCACAACCGGGAGCACCTGCGGCTTGACCGAGAGCACCAGGATATCCGCCTGGGTTGCTGCCGACAGGTTATCGGTAGTGGGCCGGATACCGTAGCGCTCCTTCAACTCCTCGCCCCGGCTCACACGCGGGTCTGCGGCAATGATCTGCTCCGGTGCGAGCAAACTCTGCTTCAATAACCCGTGGATCATCGCCTCGCCCATGTTGCCGCTGCCGATAAATGCCAGCGTGATGTCAGAAAACATGCTGTTCTCTCCTAGCTTTTGCCCGGCAGGCGCATCAGGTAAGCGCCGCCAAAGCGTCTGTTGCCCAGTGTATCCCCCTTATGTTAACGTAGAACCTATCAGAAAACATGTAGAGTTCAACCAATGCCGCGCTTTCACATCCTTGCTCGACGCGCCGTACTGCTCACCTGGGGGCCGGTCCTGGTGATGATGGCCGTATTGTTTATCGCGTCGGCCCAACCCAAATACGAACCGCCCGGCGGGGCGGACCGGATTTACTTCTCCGGCTTGATGCCGGTCTTTCCCGGCAGTTGGGAATTCCTGCTCAAAAAAAGCGGGCATATGATCGTGTTTGGGCTGCTGGCGCTGTCGATTCTGCGCGCCCTGCTGATAACCGGGGAGTCCCTGCGCAGCGCGTCCTACCTGGCGATCCTGATCACCGTCGGCTACGCGCTGACCGACGAGTATCACCAGTCATTTATCACGGGGCGCTATGCCTCACTGCTGGATATTGGCTTTGACACGGCGGGGGCAATCATCGCCACGCTGGGCGCACGCTGTGTGCTGGCCCGGCGTGCACCTGCCTACCCCGGTGCCACGTGATCACCCGCCGCCCGGATCGCGGCGATCCGGGTCGTTTCGTCTACCGGCACGCCATGCGCATCAACCGTCCATAACGCCCCGTCGATACTTCGCGTGCGCACCCGTCCGGGCGCGTAGCGATTGTTGATCAACTGCGGCGCGTCCAGCAAGCCCAACGCTACCGCCTGCGCCAGCACATCCGGGCTGCTCAGCGGATCGTCCTCGCCCGGTCCCAGTTCGCGGATAGCATCGATCAGCCGGTGTGTTTCCCCGATCAACTGTTCCTTGCGCCTTTGGATACGCGGGTCTGCGGTCATGTCAGGATTGCCGCGCAGCGCCGTGTCGATTACTTCCTGCGTCATGACCGCGCTTTCGATCACTTCGTCCGCGGTGGCCGCATGATCGGCTTCGCTGTAGCCCACTACGTGCACGATGTGCGGGCGCAGCGCCATCTGCAACATCATGCTCTGCGCCAGGTGCGCGCGTGCCCGGCGCATATCGACCGGGTAGCTCAGCAGGCCGGTGCGCGTCTGCCGCCAGATGCGGAAATCGTCAGCGGCGAATGCTTCGGTCAGTTCCACGACGGCCAGCGCCCGCGCCAGGTCCATACCATTCGACAGCATGGGCGGACTCTGGAACATATACGTCATGATGTAATCGCGCACGCCAAACCGCCGGGCGTTGTGCGCGTACAGGTAGGCCGACGCGCAGACTACCACGTCCGGCGCGTCGCGCATTCCCCAGTGATAGGATTCGTTGCCTTCGACCGGAATATCACGCTCGCCGTGCCATTCCATTAACTGCTGGTGTTCACGAATCGACCGGGCCAGCGGCGATGGGCCGCGCCCGTCCATGTCGTTGAACCAGAACAACGACGTTGCGCACCACGCGTTCTGGATCGTGCGAACCAGCAGGTCCGCGTACCGGATATGATCCGCCGTGCCCGAATATGAGCGGAGCAGCGGGAAATTGCCCCGGCGGCTGGCCTCGTACAACGTCACCAGGTCGTCCTCGGTGCGGAACGGCACACCGCCCGCCCCGGTGCGCCTGGGGTCTTGCCTGACGGGATGGAAAAAGTGCGCCTGTGCGTCCTGGTCTGCGCCCAGTGAGATCACATCCAGCGCACCTGACCCGGCAATGCGCGCGATACCATCTACCGTCGGCGCAATCGTCTGCGCGGGGATGCCGAAGTGATGCCGCAAGATGGGAGACGGCGCTTTCCAGCGGATACGCTCAACGGCCCGCTGTGGAAAATCCGCCAGGCGGGCCTCATCCACCACCTGCCCTTCCAGCGCCAGCCGCACCAGGTGCGGGGATTCCTCGCCCGAAAACACCGCGTCGAAATACCCCAGTTCACGGGCGACTGCCGCTACCGGGGGCGTCCCGCCAAACAAGATGCGCGCCCGCCCTAACACACCGGCGGCGTCCAGCATACCGCGCAGATCGTGCAGCAGTGTGCGAGCATTGTCGGGCGTCAGCCGGTAGCTGACCCCGATCACATCCGGGCCAAACGCCAGGATCGCGTCCACAAACGCTTCCAGGTCGGTCGCCGGGCCGGTAAAAAACGTTTCATACCCGGCATCCTCGGCCACTGCCAGGAAGCGCGTCACCCCCGCCACATGCACACAGTCCCCCAAACAGCCCGCCAGCACCTTTTTTTGATCGGGCATATACCCCTCCCGTACATACGGATGCACAGTTACCAGCCGGTATGCCTGTCAGGAGGCCGCTTTGTCGCCCAGTTGGTTGCCCTCCGGCGGTGGTTGCACGCTGCCGGTTTGCACCAACCGCGTGATCTCGCGCAGCGACAGGCCCACCAGGCCCATCCGCTCCAGCGTGCGCCCACGATAGCGATAATCTGTGCCGTCGATCACACATGCAAGCTGAATCATCGACTCGATCCCCCACACGTCCACGCCGAAGCGCCTGCCAAACTCGGCAATCGGCACCAGGCTGAACGGTACGTCTTCAAACAGGTAGCGGTGGCGCAGTGTACGCGGCGCTTGAATCCCCTTATAGCCGGGGTTGGCGTGCAGTGATTCGTACAGGTTCTTGCCATGCGCCGAATACGCCCGTACCAGCCATTCGCACGCCGTTTCTACCCGGATGCCCAGCGCCGTGGCAACGGTGACGCGCTCGCGGTCCAGGCGTTCCAGCAGACAAGCGGTTGACGGCGTAACGCCATCGACATAAAACTCGAAATCACCGCCGGTCGCCTCGATCCAACCGGCGTTCATCAAAACAAGAGCAGGATGAAACACCGCGCCCATGTTATTCAGGCTGGTGTGCAATACATTCGGCGCGGCGATAAACTGGGGATATACCTCTTGCACAATATCCAACACCTGCTGAGTGCCTGTCGCAGGCAGCGCCGCCAGCGGGACGGTGTTTTTGCGCCGGAAGATTTGGGCCTGGGCCGGGCCGGTACTCCGGCTGGCAAAAATAAACGTTTCAGCTTCGGCCACAATAACATTTGCCGTGCAACCGATCTCTTGCAGCGTGTTGCGGAACTCCAGCGCGCCCCCCGTCCGACCTGGGTTCAGCACCACGATCTGCCCATCTTGCAGGTGCGGCGCGCAGGCCAGTGCGACGTCACGATGGCCTGATGCCGGAAGCACTACCATTACCAGGTGGGCACCATCCAGCGCACAGGCCATATCACTGGTGACGGTATCCAGCGAGCCAAAGCACTGCTGCCCGTCTTCCAGCGTGACCTCGATCCCGCCACGTGCAGCGATTGTTTCGATATTGTGGTAGCTGCGGTTATATAAGCGCACCGCATACCCGTGCACCGCCAGGTCAGCAGCCATCGCTTTGCCACCGTGCCCGGCTCCAACAACTGTGATTTGCAGTTCGCTGTCAAGCATTGTTTCTCTTCCTCGTCTATGCTATCGAGCCAGTATCACTCCTTCGATTTGATCTGTTTTTGATTGCTTTTATCAGGTTTAATTTGCCAGATCAAAGTTTCCCTGTTCGATCCGGCAGCCTATGTGCCGACCACCGGTCAAACGGGCCATAATCCATCAATTACGCTGTAACGTTGGGGCAAAACGCTCCTGCCCAACCAGGGAGCGCGCCAACTGGGATACAGAGCAGCTACTAGGGTTTGAGGTAGTACGTCATACGCTGGAGATGCACAACCGGATCAATGTACTGCACGTGCACGCCCGGTGGCACCGCCAATGTAATTGGCGCGTAGTTCAGGATCGCTTTCACCCCCGCCTGGACAAGCTGGTTTGCAACCAGTTGGGCCGCTTCTGCCGGAACGGCAATCATCGCCACCTGAACGCCCTGCCGCTGAATCTCCGTGCTCATTTGCTCCATTGGCAGTACTGACAGCCCGGCGATCTTTTCACCTATCACATCCGAGTTGTTATCGAACAGGCACGCTACCCGAAATCCCCGCGAGGCAAACCCCCGGTAATGAGCAATCGCATGCCCCAGGTCGCCCACACCCACAACGGCAACCGGCCATTGGTGGTCCACGTGCAGGATATGCCGAATCTGTTCGGATAGATAGGCCAAGTTATAACCGGTGCCTTGCTTGCCAAACTCGCCAAAATGCGACAGGTCTTTCCGAATCTGGGCCGAACTGATCCCCAACCGCCCGCCCAACTCGTGAGACGAAGTGTATTCTTTGCCTTCCTGAATCATGTGATTCAGCGCACGCAAGTAGATCGGCAGTCGTCCAATCACAATATCCGGTATACTCGAATTGCTCATCACGGTCACTTTGGCAGCAGGCTCTGGCATCCGAAAAAGCCAAAACAAGCCGCCTGCCTCCTTTTCGATTCAGCAGCAGTATTGCCATTTCCCATGACATTGTAACGTATTATGCAACTCAACCAGATAAAACAAGCCAACAATTTGATAGATTTACCTTAATTCTACCCTGAACACCTGTTTTCGGCAGACATTGGCTTATGCATCATGACCACAGGAGCACACACGAATGGCCCGATCGGCTTCTCGGCGGGATTTCCTGGGATTGGCCGGGCTGACCGCCGTTGCAGCAGGGTTGAGCTGTATCGGCGGCGCGTTGGGTTATCTCGCGCTGGATTACCTCACATCCGGCTCGCCAACCAGCCCTGCACCTGCCCCATCCGGCCCGTCTTCCAACCGGGTCAAACACATCGACTGCCCGCCGATCATCGCCCGTGCAGAATGGAACGCGCGCGCCCCGGATCACAGCGCCAAAAACGAGCCGGGCTTTTACAGCGCGATCAATCCCCTCGGCTGGTGTGTCTATGACGGCGATCTGCGTACAATCTACCGCACGGTCATTGTGCACCACTCCGTACTCTATGAAAAGGACGATCCGGTCACCATGCGCACTATTCAAGACCTGCACATCGATTCGCGTGGGTGGGCCGACATCGCCTATCATTTCGCGGTAGGCAAAAGTGGGCAGGTCTTTGAAGGCCGCGCCCTGGATGTACGCGGCGCGCACGTATCGGACTATAACACGGGCAGCCTGGGCGTGGTCTTTTTTGGCGACTTTGAGCACGAAGTCCCCACCCCGGAGCAGCTAAACGTTGGGCGCCAGCTTATCAACTGGCTGGCGCTGCGCCTGGAACTGACACACCTGGCCGGACACAGCGAATTCAACGACTTCACCGAGTGCCCCGGCAGGTATATGATCTATTACCTGGACGCGCTGGCGGAGTCGGCGGGCCTGTCACGCGGCACCGGCGGCTACCAGCCTCCCGAGTAGCTGCCAACCACCGCAGCATATACAGGCAGGGCACCATGCGCGGATAGGCCATCGTGTCCAGGTATATCAGGCAGGCGGTCTCACTTGCCACGCCCGGCGGGGACTGCTACAGTTTATGCAAGCCTGCCCGGTATAATAGGGTCAGCATCGAATCTGTCGCACACGGACGTTTCACAATGAACAACCCGGCATCAAACGGTCCACACAATCCCAGCCTGGACGCGGTCAGCACCAGCATCCTGCAAGGGCTGGGCCAGCTTGCCAGTTATTTTGGCTTCAGCAAGGTCATGGGCCAGTTGTTTGGCGCGCTGCTGCTCAGCCCTGGCCCGCTCAGTCTGGACGACCTGGCGGAGCAGTTGGGCGTCTCAAAAGCCAGCGTCAGCACCAACATGCGCACCCTGGAACATATGGGCACCGTGCACGAAGTGTGGGTCAAGGATGATCGCCGCAAGTATTACCAGGCCGAAAGCGACTTCTGGCACATCGTAACCAACATGCTCCGCAGCCGCGAACTGCGCGACGTGAACCAGGCGCTGCGTGTTTTGGGGGACGACGCCGACCGGCTGTCTGCCGCCATACCGACGATGAACGAAGATGACCGCGCCCTGGCCGAATTTTATATCGACCGGATCGAGCAGTTGCAGGGCTTTTTCCGGTTCGCACAGCTTCTGCTGCTGTCGGTCATCGAGCAGGGTCAGAACCCGCCGGATGTCAGCGATATCAAGCGGGAGGGCTTCGATTGACTTGATTCTCTATACTTCTCTAACAGTCTACCATTGCTTTTTTGCTGCCGGTTATCTATAATTTCGTTTAGAAAGTTTTGAAAGATGCAAACGAAACAGCCGCAACACAGTGCTGCCCGTGACATGGGAGGCCGCATGACGATAGACAATGTACTCCAGGCTGTAGAAGAATTACTGTTTTCCACAATCGACAGCGATGTTTTTTTGCTGCGCCAGACCAGCGAGCACATCCTGAACGCAGGCGGTAAACGGCTGCGCCCGCGGTTGCTGCTGCTGGCACACGAGGCAACAGGCGGGCACAACTGGGATGTGGCCGCGTCGCTGGCAGCGGCGGTTGAGATCATCCACACCGCCACCCTGGTCCACGACGACATCAACGATCACGGCACGCTGCGCCGGGGCCGCGAAACGGTCAATTCACGCTGGGGCGGCACGTTCGCGCTGCTGACCGGCGATTACATGTTCACCAAAGCCTACGAGTTGATGCTGCCCCACGGTCCGGCGCTGAACGCCATCCTGGCCCGCGCAGCAGTCGACCTGGTCGAAGGTGAAACGATCCAGATTCAGGCTGCCAAAGAGGGCAGGCTGGACCGTGATACCTACATGCAGATCATCGCCAAAAAGACAGCGGCCCTGTTTGTAGCGGCGGTCAAGCTTGGCGCGATGGCAGCCAACGCCGCCCAGGCACAGGTGGACGCGCTGCACCGGTACGCCTTCAACCTGGGTCTGGCCTTCCAGATCACCGACGACGTGCTCGACCTGGTCGCCGACCCACAGCAGCTCGGCAAAAATGTAGGGGTTGATCTATCGCAGGGGCGCGGTTTTGTGATCGCGCTGCAAGACGGGCAGAGCGCCACACCGGCGGCAGCGACTCCAGTCGCCATCGAATCCGACAATGGCACGCTGCTTGATTCGCTGGGACGCGGCCTGTTGGGCAGCGACCGGGCGCTCAATACCGCCGTCCAAAAGGGCCGCCGCAAAGCGCGCGAACTGGCCGGTGAAGCGTCCGCCAGCCTGGACGCCCTGCCGCCCTCTGACGCGCGGGATGAACTGCGCGCCCTGACGCGCAAGATCATCGAGCGGGATCACTAACTTCTTAGCGCATCCATCACAATTACGCAGGAACGGGCAGCGTCGCTCACCCGGCGGTCAAGCGTGGTTTGACGCGCCTCCCTCCTCACGCTAAACTCCCCCACGCTATGACATTTGACGAAGCGAAAATACACGTGCGCAGCGGCGACGGGGGAAACGGTATTGTCCACTTTCGCCGCGAAAAATATGTACCGCGCGGCGGTCCCAGCGGCGGCGACGGCGGCAAGGGCGGTGACGTGGTCCTGGTCGTCAAATCGACGTTGAACACGCTGATCGCCTTCGCTCAACAGCGCCATTTCAGGGCCGATAACGGCGCGCCGGGCGGGTCCAGCAACAAGACCGGGCGCAGCGGCGCGGATACGCTGATCAACGTGCCGCCAGGCACCATTGTGCGCGACGCCGATACGGGCAACATGATCGCAGACCTGGTCGAGCCGGGCCAGCGCGTGACGGTCGCCAGGGGCGGGCGCGGCGGGCGCGGTAACGCGCGCTTTGCAACCAGCACCAACCAGGCGCCTCGCATCGCTGAAAAAGGCGAGCCGGGCGAGGAACGCTGGCTGCACCTGGAACTGAAGCTGTTGGCCGATGTGGGCATTGTCGGCGTGCCGAACGCGGGCAAATCGACGCTGCTGTCGGTGCTCAGCAATGCCAGACCCAAGATCGCGGACTATCCTTTCACCACGCTGCAACCCAACCTGGGCGTGGCGCAGTTGGACGACCGTGACCTGGTGCTGGCCGATATTCCGGGACTGGTCGAAGGCGCGCATGCGGGCGTGGGACTGGGGCACGATTTCCTGCGCCATATCCAGCGCACGCGGGTGCTGATCCACCTGCTCGACGGCGCTGCCGATGATCCGATTGCCGACTTTCACCAGATCAATACCGAACTGGCACTGTTCGATGAAAAACTGTCCGGCAAGCCACAGATCGTGGCGCTCAACAAGCTGGACCTGCCCCAGACCCAGGAATACTGGCCGCTGATCCGCGACGAGCTTCAAAAGCTCGGCTACGAACCGATGGCGATCTCGGCAGCCACGCACCAGAACGTGCGCGATCTGCTCAACCGCACGCTGCAAGCGCTGGACGCGCTGCCCGAAGAAATACCCGAAGCTGCGGAACTGCCCGTCTACCAGTTGGACGAAAACCCGCTCGCCTTCGACGTCACCAAAGAGGGCGCGGGCGTCTTTCGTGTGTCCGGCAAGCGCATCGAGCGCGCCGTCGCCATGACCTACTGGGACTATGACCAGGCCGTGACCCGCTTCCAGCGTATTCTAGAGTCAATGGGCGTTACGGCGGCGCTGGAAGACGCGGGAGTCAAGCCGGGCGATACGGTATTCATCGGCGATATGGAACTCGAATGGAGCGATTAGTACACATCGGCGGAACCACTGCCGGGTTTGTGTAGGGGCAGAGCTTGCTCTGCCCTGGGCGACCCACCGGGTAGCCCCTACCAGAAAACACCTGCTACCTTCTGCCAGACTGTACTAGCGCCCGGACCTGCGCAAAGGACACGGACACACTATGCAACGTCTCGGTATCTACGGCGGCACCTTCGACCCGCCGCACACCGGCCACCTGATCCTGGCTGAGTGCGCCGTTACCAGCCTGGAGCTGTCGCGGGTGTTGTTTGTGCCCGCCGCCGATCCGCCGCACAAAGCTGCATCCTCGATCCAGGCCGCCGCGCAACACCGGCTGGCTATGGTCGAGCGGGCGATTGGCGGCAATCCACGCTTTGCACTCTCGCGCGTGGACATGGATCGCCCCGGCCCGCACTACAGCGTAGATATGCTGCACCGGCTGCGCGGGGACTACCCGGACGCTGACCTGTTCTTTTTGATCGGCAGCGATTCGCTGTGCGACCTGCCGACGTGGTCCCGCCCATCAGAGCTGATCCGGCTGGCGCGGCTGGGTGTTATGCGCCGGTCGTGTGTCGAGCCGGACCTGCCCGCGCTGGAACGCCAGATTCCCGGCCTGCTTCAGCGCTTGCAGTGGATCGACGCGCCGCTGGTTGAGATCGCATCAACCACGCTCGCCGCGCAGATCGCCGCCGGGCGCAGCGTGCGCTACCAGGTGCCGGATGCCGTAGGCGCATATATCGAGGAACATAGGTTGTACAGGGAGACTTATGAACCGGAAGCCAGATCGTAACCCCAGATACATCACCAACCTGAAACGGGCGCTGCCGCCTGTGCTGCTGGCCGCGCTTTTAGGGCTGCTGCCGGTTGTCGGCGGGCACAGCACGGTGCAGGCGTTTTTGCAGGCCAGCGAAACACCGCTGCCTTCGCCCACACCGACCGATCCGCCGACTGCCACCTCGACGCCGCTGCCCTCGGCCACGCCAACCGACCCCGCGCCAACGCTGGTCCCGCCAACGCCAATCCCGCAGCAGGCCACACCGCAGGCCGCCGCCGCGATCACCGAGTCCGCGCTGGCACGGGTGCAGGCCGACCGGGTGCTGCGCGTGGGCACGTATTACAACGCCTACCCGTTCACCTGGCTGAACGAGCTAGGCGAGGTGGTCGGTTACGAGGCGGATATTGTGCGCTCCATCAGCGTTGAACTGGGCGTTGACGTTGAGTTTGTCCAGGTAACGCGCCACAACGCCATCCAAACACTGCAAAGCGGCGAGATAGACCTCCTGATCGGGCAGCAGGTGCTGTCACAGGACCGCGAAAGCCTGCTGGACTATACGCACCCGTACTATCTCAATTACGAGTATATGGTCGTGGTCGAAGAAAGCGCCTATTCCGACCTGGCCCAACTGGCAGGCCAGCCGGTCGGCGTCGAGATCGGCAGCCGCAGCGAGCACGCCCTGAACGCCTGGATCGACCGCTCCGGCATCACGCTCGACGTGCGCACGTACTTCACCGAGAGCGACGCGCTCGACGCCCTGGCGAACGGCGAAGTGCAGGGTACCATCGGCGTGCTGGACAGCCTGCGCCGCGCGGGCCGCCTGCACATGCGCCTGATCGACCAGCCGCTTCTTGAAGAACCGTATGCGATTGTGGTCCGCCGCTGGGATATCAACCTGCGCAACCTGTTGAACCGCTCATTGCAGCGCCTTGGCGCCAGCGGGCGGCTGGACGAGATTTTCGCGGAATGGTTCCCCGGCGAAACGCTGGATTTCCATACCCTGGTGCCGGTCTACGATACGCTGTACGAAGACGAGCGCACCCTGGACGAGTTCAATACCGACCTGCCCCTGCCTGATCGCCCGGTGCTGGATCGCATCGACGAAAACAAGCCGGTCCGGGTCGCCGGATTGGCCGAAAACGACACTGCGCCCGCCCAACTGCGCATCACCAACGCGCTCAACCAGGCGTTGATCGAAGAAATGGCGCGCCGCTGGAACGCGCGGGTTAACTTTGTGCCGGATTCGGCGCTCAACGCGGTGAACCTGGTCGCCAATGGGCAGGCCGAGATCGCCATCGGGATCACGCCGCGCTGGGACGGCGCCGACCGCGTTGATTACTCGCTGCCCTATGCCGAGCACGGCGACCGCCTGATGGTCCCAGAAAAAGAGACGATCACCGGCTTCTCGGATATGCTGGGCACGGGCTGGTGGATCGGCTATTTCGCAGACGATGCGACCGACGCAGAACACATCCAGAAGTACGCCGACATCTTCAACGTCGGCCAGAACATCAGTATATTCGCGCTCCAGGGCGACGACCGGGCGATCTATACTATGACCGTCGAGAACAACATCACCGCCATCTTTGGCGACAGCCTGCGCCTGCTGGCGCTGCAACGTGACGCCGGGGACAGCCTGCCCGCCGTGAAGATTCTGGATACGTGGTACGGCACAGTCGTGCCGGTTGCGTTCGCCGTACCGCGCAACGATGCCGACTTCCGCGCCCTGGTCGATCACACTCTACAAGTGATGGCCCAGGATGGCACTTACCAGCGCATCTGGGCGGAAACCCTCGGTTTTGGCGATCCGCTGGCGATCCCGGTCTGGCCCGCATCTAACCCGGATGGCCCGCTCGAATAGCCGGATAATCCACCAAAACGGGGCGAAGCGTTGACATTCGCCTCGTTTTTGATTATGTATCTATGCGGCGGCACAGTACGCCTCACCTGCTTACTACCAACACGAGAGGGGAAAAAGCCGAACACAATGGATCACACCACCCTGATCATCAACCGCGTCTTGCCCATCCTGATCCTGATCAGCTTAGGTTACTGGATACGCCGCAGCCGGTTCTTATCCGAAAGCACCGTCGATGACCTGCGCAAGATCGTTGTGAACATTGCGCTGCCGTCGGTGCTGTTCATCTCGTTCCTGAATATCGAACTCAAAACCAAGTACATCGTCATCTTCATCACCGCGTTTGTGTTGTGCGTGGGACTGGCTGGCTTTGGCCGCTGGCTGCACAGGCGGCTCAAGGTCGAACATGAATATTTCCCGTTCCTGATGACCGGTTTCGAATACGGGATGTTGGGCGTCAGCCTGTTCGGCAGCGCGTATGGGCTGGATAAGATCGGCTATATCGCCGTCGTTGACCTGGGGCACGAGCTGTTTATCTGGTTCGTATTCCTGGCCCTGCTGCTGATGAAGCGTGACGGGCACGAAGACCCCCGCCAGCTAGTCCGGGCGTTTTTTACGTCCCCGGTCATCATCGGGATTCTGGCGGGCATCGCCCTGAACATACTGGACGCGCAAGAATTCCTGTACGAGCGCATCGTTGCAGGCGGGGTCATGTCCACGTTGGAATTCCTGGGCAACCTGACCATCCCGCTGATCCTGATCATCGTCGGCTACGGCATCAAATTTGAGCGGAGCACGTTCCGCGAGGCCGCGCTGGTGATCGGTGTGCGGCTGGCGCTGATGATCCCGCTGGCACTGCTTTTGAACATCGTGTTGATCCGGGGCTTGCTGGACCTGGAAGAAGCGTTCGAGGCCGCCTTGTTCACGCTGTTGATCCTGCCGCCGCCCTTCATCATCCCGCTGTATATGAAACCAAACGTTCCCGACGAACGGCGCTATATCAACAACGTGCTGACGCTGTACACGGTGGTTTCCATCATCATCTTTGCGACCTACTTCGCGATGAACCCGGAGATTTAGCCCGCCAACGGGCGCATACACTGGCGTATCGGGGCGATCCGGTGATCGCCCCTTGTGTTACCATCCGCTCAATAGGGCCGCCGCCATACGAACTGCACCAGTTCCGCCAGGTAGCGCCGCCCCGGCATGTACGTTACCAGCGTGTCTTCAAACCGGACAGGCCGCACGCCGCAGTAATCGTACAGGTTGCCGAGTTGGGCCGTGCGGTTGCTGGCCAAAACATCGAACCACTGCGCCGTGGCAGGCCAGCGCGGCACCAGCCGGTTCATCATGACCGTGATGCTCCGCAGCGTATGCGGCGGCAGGCTGACCACGATCCGCCGCGTGCGCGTCACCCGCATCACCGTGCGCACGATCTCGTTATACGACTTATACTCCGCCCCGCCAATCTCAACCGTCGCATCCACCAGATCAACGCTCTCCAGGCTGTTTTCCAGCGCCTGAACCAGGTCTGCCACATACAACGGGTGCAGCAGGCTTTCGCCCTGCCCCGGTTGGAAAAACACCAGTGGACTGGCCCGCAGCAGCATCGCAATGCTGTTGATGAAGCGGTCTTCGGGACCAAACAGCACCCCACAGCGCAGGATCGTATACGCCAGCCCGCTGTTCCGGATCAAGCCCTCGACCTGCCCCTTGACGCGCAGCAGCGTATAGGCCGAGGATGGCTCCGCGCCAAGCTGGCTGAGGTAAAACAGGCGCCCGACGCGCGTCGAACGCGCCACCGCTACCAGGTTGCGCGTGCCTTCGATGTCGATTCGTTCCAGGTCGCGCCGCCTGCCCCACCACTGTGCGCTGGCCAGGTGAAAAACCGTGTGCACGTTCTGCATTGCCTGGTGCAAGGCGCGCGTATCGTCCAGGCTGCCCACCACGACCTCGACGCCTTCCGGCCAGCCCAGACGCGGTGCGCGCACGCCGCGCCGGGAATGGACCAACACCCGCACCGGCCAGCCTGACCCGGCCAGCTTTGGAATCAGGTAGTGCCCAACCAGCCCGGTCCCGCCCGTCACTAAGATCATCGCTGTTTACCTCCGGCGCGCTAGTATGCCATAGCCTGTCGCCGGACACAATCGGCAGCCCTGTGTAACCTTTTGTGTTTCAACGGGTTATAGTCACTGAATCGCGGAACAGGCCAGGCGTCCGGCAAACATGGTATAATCACCCATTACCTGTTATTTAAGGTAACCCTGACCAGTACGTTTTAATGCGCTGCCGGTTCTGGCAGTGATACCATACAATCTGACCGGAGGAAAAGCAGTGGACCCTAAACGTGTTGTTGTCACCGGGCTGGGCATTCTCAGTCCCATCGGCAACTCACCCGCCGACGCATGGCATAACGCCGCCAACGGTATATCCGGTGCGGTGCATATTCCTAAGTTTGAAGAACTTGGCCTGAAGGTTACTTTTGGCGCAACGGTAAAAAACTTTGATCCTGAAGACTACCTGCCGCGCCGAGATCTGCGCCGCACCGATCCTGTTACGCAAATGGCGATGTATACCAGCCAGCAGGCTATCGAAGACGCCCGGCTGGTGATCACCGACGACAATCGTCACCGCATCGGCGCATTGATAGGCACAGGCATCGGCGGCATTCAAACCCTGTTCGACGGCATCGTCACTTTTTTGGAAAAAGGCCATGCCAGTATCAGCCCGCTGCTTCTCCCCATGATGCTGCCCGACAGCCCGGTTGGCAAAGTCGCCATCGAACACGGCTTGCGCGGGCCTAACATGTCGATCTCGACCGCCTGCGCCACCGGCAACAACAGCATCGGTGAAGCCTACAAAATCATCCGGCGGGGTGACGCCGACGTGATGCTGGCCGGGAGCGCTGAAGCAGCCCTGATCGAGATCACCGTCGCCAGCCTGTCAAACATGCACGCCATTTCGCGCCGCAACGATGAACCGGCCAAGGCATCACGCCCGTTTTCGGCAGACCGCGACGGATTCGTCGTGGCCGAAGGCGCCGCCGTCCTGATCCTGGAAGAACTCGAACACGCCAAAGCGCGCGGCGCGCGTATCTATGCCGAGGTGACCGGGTATGGCAGCACATGTGATGCATTCCACATCACCGCCCCGCTCGAAAACGGCGAAGGCGCGCAAGACGCCATGCGCCTGGCCCTGCAAAGCGCCGGGCTGCAACCCGAAGACATCGACTATATCAACGCGCACGGCACCAGCACCGAGCTGAACGACGTCAGCGAAACACGCGCGATCAAGGGCGTCTTTGGCGACGCGGCTTACTCCGTGGTGATCAGCTCAACCAAGTCGGTCACCGGGCACCTGATGGGCGCAGCGGGCAGCGTCGAGGCGGTGCTGACGGTCAAGGCTATCGACGAGCAGTTCATCCCACCAACCATTAACCTGAACGTGCCCGATCCAGACTGTGACCTGAACTACACGCCTAACATAGGCGTTCCAGCCAATATAACGCACGCCATGAGTAACTCGTTTGGCTTTGGCGGGCACAACGCGGTGCTGATCTTTAGCAAATATGATGGGCATGACTAATCACCAGGGGCGTTCGCGCCGTTTATATCCAAGCCGTATCATCCGGGCAGCCAGGCCGCGCCCGCTGCGCTACGCGCATGTGATCGGCTGGGGCATGGAAGTGCCGTCTGAGGTGCTGTCCAATTTTGATCTGGAAGCGATCGTGGACACCAACGACGAGTGGATCGTGACCCGCACCGGCGTCAAAGAACGGCGTATCGCCGAACAGCGCGAAACCACTACCAGCCTGGCCACCCGCGCCGCCCAAAAAGCGCTGGATATTGCGGATGTGCTGCCCAGCGAGATCGACCTGATCATTGTCGCTACTGCCACGCCGGAGCATATTTTCCCCAGCACAGCCAGCATGGTCCAGGATTTCCTGGGCGCGAGCAACGCAGGCGCATGCGATCTCAGCGCCGCCTGCACCGGTTTTATCTACGCGCTGGACATGGCAGCCAACAAGATACGCACCGGTGACATCAACAACGCGATTGTGATCGGTGCGGAAACGCTCAGCCGCGTGATGAACTGGAGCGACCGGGGTACGTGCATCCTGTTTGGTGACGGCGCGGGCGCAGTTGTGCTCCAGGGCAGCGACGTCCCCGGCGGCATCCTGAACAGCGTGCTGCGCTCGGACGGCTCCGGCTGGGACCTGCTCACCCTGCCAACGGTCGGCAGCCGTGACACCTACCTGGAAGACGGCTCGCACGAGATGCACCGTATTTACATGGATGGCAAAGGCGTCTATCGCTTCGCCACGCGCGTGATCGGTGACAGTCTTAGGCAAGCCCTGGACCAGATCGACCTGACGCCGGACCAGCTAAACCTTGTCATCCCACACCAGGCTAACCAGCGTATCATCAATTACGCAGCCAAATCGCTGAAAATTCCGGAAGAGAAGGTGTATAGCAACGTCGCGCGCTTCGGCAACACCTCCGCCGCGTCGATTGCCATCGCGCTGGCCGAAGCAGCCGACAGCGAACGGATCAAGCCGGGCGACCTGCTGGGATTGGTCGGTTTTGGGGGCGGCCTGACATGGGGCGCCATGGTCCTTGAATGGTCGGCGCTGCCGTCTACCCGGCCCACCTACTCGCTGACCTGGGGACGCCGCCAGGGGCAGTACGCGATGGCCGGGCTGCGCCGCCCGGTGGTCCGCTGGTGGCGGCGGCTGATGCTGCTCTCCCCGACAACCTGGGTTGCAGCGCTGATGCGACGGCTGTCCCGGCGCCACCGGAACCCGTCAACCTATCCATCCGACGGCGAACACGACTAGCCGGGCCGTTTACCCTGCTTCCACCAAAAACACAGGGCGATCACGAATCCACATGATCGCCCTTTCGTTTTCCGGCAGTCCCTTGGGGCACAATTCAATCAGAAAACCAGCGCAGCGCCACCCTAGCCTACCAGGATCACATTGATGTGGCTGGTATCGATTTTGTTGTAGGTTTTGCACTTGGGACAGCGCACAACAGTCGTCTTCTGATAGCGCAGACCATCCTGCCATTCGTGTTCGCACGAGCCGCACTGAATCGTATTGATGAAATTGTCATTAATACCGCGTGCCGCCATCTGGAGGCTGAACATATCCGGAACCAGGTTGCATGCCCCTGTCACAGTCGCCTTGCTCAGGTCTGTCTGCCAGGGCAGCAGCCGTTCCAGGTACAGCCCTTCTTTGTCCATGCCCCAGTTGCCTTCGGACGGCGTTTCGACCACCACGTAATACAGCGGCTGCGTGACGGTTTTGGTCTTCAAAAAAGCGCGCGCCGATTCAGCGTCCGTGCCTTTATAGACTTCGTAGGTGTTATTGCCGCGCTTGGTCTTGCTAACAAACTTCGGTTTCTTGCCGGACGAACCGCCGCCCGACTGTCCACCACCAAAGATTTTCCTCAAAAAACCCATTAACAAACCTCCCTTTACTATAGCGGTGTGTGTTGGCGCAATCGCCGGTTCAGGGCAGTACGCTGCACATGCGCAGTCCTTCTGCCGCCTAGAACCAGATCATTCTAACACTATTTAGCGTATTACGCAGGAACCACGCGCACGAATTTACGCTTACCAACCTGTAACACAACCGGCAGGTCATCCGGCAAAAGGATCGCGTCAAAGTCGGCTATCTTGTCGCCGTTCAACCGCACGCCGCCGCCCTTGATCTGGCGCTTGGCATCGCCCTTGCTGGATGTCAGCCCGGCACCGGTCAGGATGTCCACCACGCGCGCTTCGCTCACGATAGCATATTCGGGCATCTCGTCCGGCAGCTCGCCGCGCTGGTGCACCTGCGCAAAATGCGCCGCGCCCTGCTCCGCGCCATCCTGGCCATAAAATGTGCGCGTGATCTCATACGCCAGCGCCTTTTTGACCGCCATTGGGTCGCTTTGCATCTGCGCGTCGAGTTCATCCAACTGCGCCGCGTTCCAGCCGAGCAGCAGTTTATGGTACACGTGCATCGCCTTATCCGGCACGCTCATCACCTTGCCGTACATATCTTCGGACGTGGTCATCAGCGGGATATCGTTGCCCAGGCTCTTGCTCATTTTTACTTCGCCGTCGGTGCCGGGCAGGCTCTCACCCATAATGATCGCTACCAGCGGCGGCATACCAAGCGCCTGTTGGAGCTTGCGACCAGCCACCAGGATATTGAACAACTGGTCCTGCCCGCCAACCTGCACGTCGGATTGCTGCGCGTAGGCATCATACGCCTGCATCAGCGAGTAAAACATCTCGTGCAAGTAGATCGGCTCGCCTGCGTCCAGGCGCCTGGCGAAATTCTCGCGCGTGAGGAACTGCTGCACGGTGAAGTTCTGCGCCAGCCGGATGATGTCGCGGAAGTCCAGGTCCGCCAGCCATTCATCATTGCGGCGCACGCGCGTACGCGCCGGGTCCAGAATCTTGAATGCCTGTGCCTGGTAGGTGCGCGCATTTTCTTCGACCTGTTCGGGCGTGATCTGCTCGCGCGCCTTGTCCACGTCCGACGGGTCACCGATCAGGCTGGTGAACGTCCCGATCAGGAACGTCACATCGTGCCCAAACTCTTGAAACTGGCGCAGTTTGCGCATCGAAATCGTGTGGCCCAGGTGCAGGTCGGGCTTGCGCGGATCATAGCCGCAATACACCCGCAAAGGCCGTTTCTCTTTTTCGGCCTGGATCAGGCGTTCGCGCAGTTCCCTGGTCATGTTTTCCCTGGTCTGGGGATCGCCGTATTCGGCCCCTGACATCAAGACTTCGACCTGCTCATCGATGTTTGCCATGAGATATACTTCCTTCCACAAGTACGCGGCTATGAACAACGATGCATTATCATACCACAGCCCTTGCCGCCGATCATTGGTCAGTCCGACGAGAAGCCGGGGAAGGCAGGGCTTTGCCATTGTCAAGCCGCCTGCCCTTCACTATAATCGCGTCACTTGGCATGGCAACTGAACGCGAACACAAGAAAGACATACAGCATGAAAAAAATGACCAGCGCTGAAGTGCGCGAGGCGTACCTGGACTTTTTTGAAGAAATGAACCACAAACGGGTGGCGTCCTCGTCGCTTGTGCCCGGCAATGACCCGACCCTGCTGTTTACCAACGCGGGCATGGTCCAGTTTAAGGACGTGTTCCTGGGGTTGGACAAGCGCGACTATTCGCGCGCCACCACCTCGCAGAAGTGTATGCGCGTCAGCGGCAAGCACAACGACCTGGAAAACGTCGGCCCATCGCCCCGTCACCACACCTTTTTTGAGATGCTCGGCAACTTCAGCTTTGGCGACTACTTCAAGCGCGGCGCGATCCGCTTCGCCTATGACCTGCTGACCAAAGTCTACGACATGCCGCTCGATCACCTGCTGTTCACGGTGCACGATTCCGACGACGAAGCCTGGAACATCTGGGCAGACGAGATCGGTGTGCCGGAAGAACGCATCCTGCGCATGAGCGACGCAACCAATTTCTGGCAGATGGCCGACGTCGGACCGTGTGGTCCCACCAGCGAAATCCACTGGGACTGGGGGCCGGACGCGTGCACCTGCGGCATCGGCGCCGAGCCACATCTGCACCTGGATAACGGCTGTGATCGCTACGTGGAACTTTGGAACCTGGTGTTTATGCAGTTCCAGCAGTTCGAGGACGGCCACCGCGAGCCGCTGCCCGCGACCGGCGTTGACACCGGCGCAGGGCTGGAGCGTATCGTCAGCGTGCTGCAAAACGCGCGCGCCAACTATGAAACCGACCTGTTCATGCCGATTATTCAGCGGGTGCAGGAACTCACCGGTGACAGCGATACCGAGCGCGACGCGAACATTGTGCCCTACCGTGTCATTGCGGATCATATGCGCGCGGCCACGTTCCTGATCGCGGACGGCGTGCGCCCCGGCGCGACCGGGCGCGACTACGTCTGCCGCATGGTCATCCGGCGGGCGGTGCGCTACGCGACCAAGCTCGGCTTTGAGGAGCCGTTCCTGGCCGACGTGGCCGACACCGTGATCGACACCATGCACGATCACTACACCGAACTGGACGATCACCGCGCCGCCATTCGCCGCGCCATCACCAATGAAGAGGTGCGTTTCCGCCGCGCGATGGATAACGCCCTGGCCGAACTGGATGACATGCTGGCCGATTTAGCGACGGGCGGCGAACTGCCCGGTGTTCAAGCCTTCCGCCTGCATTCCGAGAAGGGCTTGCCGCTGGAAATCACGCGCGACATCGCCCGCGAGCGCGGCTACAGCGTCGATGAGGCGGGCTTCCGCGCGGCGCAAAAACATCACGAGGCCGTCAGCCGGGGCACAAGCGGCGGCGCGTTCGGCACGATTGACATGGGCGAAGCCTACCAGGTCGCGCTGAACACTCTGCGCGAACAAGGCGCTGCCCAGGATGGCGTCGAGCAGGACCAGTACGGCCCACTGAGCCAGGAGACGCGGCTGCTGGCGCTGCTGCACGAGGGGGACATGGTCGAGCGCGCCAGCGTGGGCGACCGCGTCGAGGTGGTGTTGGACCGCACGCCGTTTTACGTTGAATCCGGCGGGCAGGTCAGCGATACGGGCGTGATCGCGGGCGATGACTGGATGATCGACATCGAAGACGCGCGCCAGCCCATCGGCGGCCTGATCGTCCATATTGGCGAGGTGGTCGAGGGCCAGCCGACCGTCGGCGCTGGCTGTACCGCGACGGTAGATGGCGAGCGACGGCTGGACATCCAGCGCAACCACACGGCCACCCACCTGCTGCACGCCCAATTACGCGCCGTGCTGGGTACACACGTCCAGCAGCGCGGCTCGCTGGTCGCCCCGGACCGGCTGCGCTTCGACTTCAGCCACGACCAGCCGATCACCGCCGACGAACTCGATACCATCACGCACAACATCAACGAGGCGATCCTGGCCGATATGCCCGTTGTGCCGGTCTGGAAAGACCTGGATACCGCCCGCTCCGAAGGCGCGATGGCGCTCTTTGGCGAAAAATACGGCGACCGCGTGCGGACCATCAACATTTTGCAAGATAACGACGCGCGCTACAGCTACGAGCTGTGCGGCGGCAACCACGTCGAGCACACCGGCATAATCGGCCCGTTTGTCATCACGTCCGAGGGCAGCGTTGCCCAGGGCATCCGCCGGATCGAGGCGCTGACCGGTCACGCCGCCGAAGCGTATATCCGCCGCAGCCTGAAGCGCCTGGATCACGCGGCGGGACTGCTCGGCGCAACAGCAGACGCGCTGCCGGGCCGGATCAGGGCGCTGCAAGACGACTTCAAAACGCAGCAGCATGAAAACGCCCGCCTGCGCCGCCGGATCGCGCTGCTGGAATTTAACGACCTGCTGGCCGACACGCAGCAGATCGGGGAAGCGTCCGTGCTGGTCGCCAGCGTCGAATCCACCACCACCGACACGCTGCGCGAGATGACCGACTGGTTCCGCGACCGGGTAGACTCCGGCGTGGTAGTGCTGGGCATGGTGGCCGACAACGGCAAACCGCAGTTGGTCGCCGCCGTGACCCAAGACCTGACCGGGCGCGTTCACGCGGGCAAGATCATCAAGGCCGCCGCCGGGATCATGGGCGGTGGGGGCGGAGGCCGTCCCGATATGGCCCAGGCGGGCGGCAAAGACCCGGATAAATTGGACGACGCCCTGCAACACGCCGTTGATTTGATCGTGGACGCCCTGCGCGCGTAATGGGGGGACGTTCATTGTTCATACATGCGGGCGGCCTACCGGGTCGCCCCCGGTCTATTCAATACCATGACATCCAACCTGCACATCCTCCGGCTTGAACCCTACGACGACGTGGTCTCGATCCGAGACCGGCTGACGTTTGTTGATGCCCGGCGGGTGCTGCTGGTCTGGCCCGCTGGTGCGCCGGGTCTGCGCCGCAAACTGGACCTGCTGCTGGTCCAACGCCAGGCCGCCCGGCTGGGGATGTGGCTCGCGCTGGTGTGCGCCGATCCAACCGTCACGGCCCACGCGCACGACCTGAACATCTCCGTCTTCGACAGCGTAGACACCGCCCGCCGCACCGCCTGGCAGCGCCCGCGCAGCAAGGTATTCACTGCCCGGCGCGATCCTGCCGCCCGTGCCGAACTGGCCGAGATCGTGGCCGAACAGCGCGAACGTTCGCTGCTGCCCACCGGGCACGCACGGGCGATCCTGCGCTGGGGGTTGTTCGCCGGAGGGCTGCTGGCGCTGGTGATCGCCTTTTTCCTGGCCGCGCCAAGCGCCACCGTCACGCTCACGCCTGCCAATGATCAGGTCTACGTGCGCGTGCCCATCGTGGCCGACCCCGACCTGGTTGACATCGACATCGAAAACTACCGGATGCCCGCCGCCGTTGTCTCACTGGAAGCCACCAGCCATGTTACGGTCCAATCGTCCGGGCGCGAAACGGCGAGCGCATCCCTGGCCCAAGGACTGATCACCGTCACCAACACAACCGATCAGCCCGTTGTGATCCCGCTCGGCTCTATCGTTACCACCAGCGGCACGTATCCCACCCGCTTTGAAACCCTGATCGAAACCACTATCCCCGCCGGTCCCAATATCACCACCCAGGTGCCGATCCAGGCGCTCGCGGAGTATTCCGGCGCAGCGGGCAACGTCGATCCCGGCGCGATCAACCGCATCGAGGGCGGGCTGGGTGAGATCATCGCCGTGACCAACCCCAACGCGACCTTTGGCGGTGCCGCCCAGGAATACGCCACCGTCACCGCCGACGATCACGCGCGGCTGCTGGTGCTGGGCCGCCAACAGGTGCTCCAACGCGCGCGCGATACGCTGCTGCACCAGTTGTCCGGCGATCAGTTCCTGGTGCCCGGCTCGGTGGTCATCATCGAAGAACAGCCGGAATGGACGATCTACAGCGCGATTGTGGGCGACACTGCCGAAAGCGTCAGCCTGGATTTTCGCGCCCGCGTGCAGGCCGTCGTCGTTGATGAACAGCAGGCGCGGCAGGTGGCCTATTCCGGCCTGGCGCCCTATATCCAACCCGGCCTCGAAGTCTCGCCGGACGCGCTGCGCTTCACACGCGGCGACATCCAGCAGATCGAACCTAACGGGCGCGTGATGTTTTTGATGATCGTCGAGGGCGACATTGCTGTCTCGATTGACGAGGACGCCGTCCGTGACCGGGTGGCAGGCGCCAACGTGGGAGAGGCGATCAGCCGCTTGCAGCGCGAACTGCTGCTTGATCCCGATCATCCCCCGGAGATCGACACCTGGCCCGGCTGGTACAACCGCCTGCCCGTGCTGCCCGTCCGAATCAGCGTGCGCATCGAGACGCCATGACCGCCGCGTCGCCCGTCCCCGGTCGGCTGCTCGGCATCGATCACGGGTTGAAGGTGATCGGCCTGGCCGTGAGCGATCCCACCGGCCTGCTGGCCCGCCCGCTGCAACTGCTGCACCGAACGTCCAAACAGGCAGACTTCGCCGTCATCAATACTATCCTGACCGAGCAGGACGCCGCCGCTGTGATCGTGGGCCTGCCGGAGTCTCCGCCGCACATCACCGCCCACACCCAGGCCGACACTGTGCGCCTGTGGGCTTCGCGTCTGGCAACAGCGACCCCCGTGCCGGTTTACCTGTGGAACGAGCGCTATTCCTCCCAGGACGCCGAAGACCTGCTGACCGAAGCCGGACGCCCGCGCCCGGAGCGGATCGACGCGGTGGCCGCCGCCGTGATCTTGCAGTCGTTTCTGGACGCTCTGCGCGCCGGTGCCCCCTGGCCCGATCCCGTCTCGCCTGCCGACGAGTCCGCGCCGTAGCCCAATCGCCGCCCGACCGCCCGGCAGCCTGCTTTTCCCCCGGCCCGGTTTGCGCGTATAATCTCGCCTGAGACATGCGATAGTCGACACCTACCCGGAGACAACGGTATGAATAACACGGTTCCCGGCTCTAACTCCATGTGGAAAACCGCCCGCACCCTGCTGATCGTCCTGGTCCTGAGCGGCTTACTGATCGGCTGCGTGGTGGTCGGCGGGCTGTACCTGTGGGCGCGGCAGGAAGGGCTGAACCCGGTCAAGGCGATCCAACTGCGGATCAGCCTGTCGCTGAACAACGACGAACTCAACACCCCGGCAGGCAGCGATCCCACCTACCGCCAGTTTGAGGTCTACGCGGGCGACACGGCCAGCAACATCGCCCTGAACCTGGTCGATATGGGCCTGATCACCGATGCCGACCTGTTTGTTGATTACGTGCAGTATCACCAACTGGACAGCCAGCTTGAGGCGGGGACGTACTACCTGCGGCAAACGCAAACCATCCCCGACATCGCCCGCGCCCTGACCGATGCCAGCGCGGCGACCGTGCCCTTCCTCACGCTGGAAGGCTGGCGCATCGAGCAGATCGCGGAAGTGATCGATACCAACCCGCTGCTGAACTTCACCGGCGCGGACTTCCTGGCGACCGTCGGCCCAGGGGCAGGCATCCCGCCGGAGTTCAAGGTGCAGGTGGGCATCCCGGACGTGCTCGGCAACGGGCAGCCGCCCTCGCTCGAAGGCTTTTTGTTCCCGGCCACCTACAAGCTCAAGCCGGGCATCACCGTCTTTGAACTGCGTGACACCATGCTGGACACGTTCAACCAGTACGTGACCGACGACCTGTATCAAAAAGCCGCCCAGCAGGGTTTCACCATGTACGACGTCGTCACGCTGGCCTCGATCGTGGAGCGCGAAGCCGTCGTCGCGGACGAAGCGCCGGTCATCGCCTCGGTCTACCTCAACCGCCTGCGCCTGCCGATGAAGCTTGACGCCGATCCGACCGTGCAGTACGCTATCGGCAACTCGCGGGATGGATCGTGGTGGCCGCAGATCACCCAGGCCGATTACTACGGCACCGACGGCCTGCCCAACCAGTCCTACAGCACCTACCTGAACGAGGGCCTGCCGCCCGGCCCGATTGCCTCGCCGGGGCTGGCATCGATCACCGCCGTGCTGGACGCCCCGCCAACCGAGTATTACTACTTCCGCGCGGGCTGTGACGGCGACGGGCGGCACGTCTTTTTTACGCTCGAACAGCAGGCCGATCACGCAGATTTCACGTGCTCGTGATCGGTCGTTCAGCCTGATACAAACACGCCAGGGCGACCCGGCGCTGTCAGCGTCGAGCCGCCCTGTTCTATTCAGCCAGACGGTGGGCGGTCAGGCGTGGGTAGTTACTCCTCGCCGCCGTCTTCCTCGCGGATCACTTCCACTTTGACGCGCGTCATCAGCGCTGCCAGTGCGCCCAGCGCGGCCAGCACCGGCGCGGCCAGTACAAACGCGCCGCCCGCCACCACGCCCACCGTCAGCGGAATTTCCAGCAGGAATTTACCGTCCGCATCCTTGATGATCAGGCGGCGGACGTTGCCTTCCTGGATCAACTCCTTGACGCGATCAACAAGCTGGCGTCCTTCCAGCTCGATCTCCTCAATCAGCGTGCGTCCTTTGTCGTCTTGTTCACTCATGTTGATGGCTCCTTCCACCAGGTCT
This sequence comes from Anaerolineae bacterium, assembly GCA_016926875.1. Classification (GTDB taxonomy): domain Bacteria; phylum Chloroflexota; class Anaerolineae; order Aggregatilineales; family Aggregatilineaceae; genus JAFGNU01. The sequence continues at coordinate 93,614 of JAFGNU010000073.1, forward strand.
AAAGCTTTCAGGGCATAGTCGGTGTATTTGAATGCGTTATGAATCGACACCAGCCTTCACTCCGAAGCACTAATCGTTATAGATAGTATCGTAAAACATCGGCAAAGGTTGCTGCTCACGCTCATCATACACCGGCGCCTGCTCCAACTGCGCGATGGCGCGCTCAAGCTGGTCTTCGTTGTCGGCGTGCACTGTGAACATCACATCACCCGCCCCGACCTGGTCTCCTACCTTGTAATGCACTTCCACGCCAACCGCCGGGTCAATGCTATCGGTCTTACGCGCGCGCCCCGCGCCCAGTTCCACACACGCCAGCGCGACCATCATCGCGTTCACCTGCGCCACAAAGCCATCCCCCGGCACCAGGATATCATGCTGGATCGCCGCCTGCGGCAGCCGGTCGGGATCGTCCACCATCGACACATCGCCGCCCTGCGCTTCGACCAGTTCGCGGAACTTGGCAAAACCCGCGCCGCTATCCATCAGGTCGGCCAGGTCGGCCATCGCTTCGGCCAGCGCATACTGGCTGGTGTCCTGGCGGCCCAGGCGCAGCATGTGCCCGCCCACCGCCAGGCAGTGTTCACGCAAATCAAGCGGCCCGCCGCCTTGCAGCGCCTCAATCGCTTCGCGGACTTCCAGCGCGTTGCCAACCGCGCAGCCAAGCGGCTGGTTCATGTCGGACAGCAGCGCGACCATCTGGCGCCCGGCGCTTTCACCGATGTCTACCATGATCTGCGCCAGTTCGCGCGCCTGTGACACGCGCCGCATAAACGCGCCCATACCAACCTTGACGTCCAGCACAATCGCGTTCGCCCCGGCGGCCAGTTTTTTGCTCATGATGCTGCTGGCGATCAGCGGCAGGCTGGACACCGTCGCCGTGACATCGCGCAGGGCATACAACAGCCCATCGGCGGGCGCCAGCTCACGCGTCTGCCCGCACAGCACAATGCCGTGATCGCGCACCTGCTGTAAAAATTCTTCTTCGGTCAACTGCACGCGGTACCCGGCAATAGATTCCATTTTATCCAGTGTGCCGCCGGTAAACCCCAGCCCGCGCCCGCTCATCTTCGCCACCGGGATACCCGCCGCCGCCACCAGCGGCAGCACCACCAGCGACACTTTATCGCCCACGCCGCCGGTCGAATGTTTATCGACCGCATAGGGTATGACCGGTGACAGGTCAAGCTGATCGCCGCTTTCGGCCATTGCCACTGTCAGGTCGAACGTCTCACGCCGCGACATACCCTGCATGTAGATCGCCGTGAGCCACGCCGCCGCCTGGTAATCCGGTATCTCGTTGTGTGTATAGCCATCCACGAACCACCGGATTTCCTCTGTTGTCAACTCTTCGCCATCGCGTTTTTTCGCAATAATATCTGTTGCGCGCATTCTCAAATCCTTCATGAACCAACAATAAACTATCCATAACCCTTACGTCGAAGTATACCACAACGGGCGCGTACCAAGACTGCCCGCGCACCTGCCTCATGTGTCTCGTTTTGTCACCCCACCCTTGACACTACCCCTTTGTACGGTAGATTTACTATAATCTCTGGCATCCTGATATCAACTTCGAGAGACGAGCAATCTATATGACGACACAAACCAAACATTCTGAAAAACAATCTGGTTTGAATCGGTTCTGGCGCAAGCGTGCGGATTTCCGGGCAGGAAAAACCAAACGCCAGCGCCAGGCTCAGTTCCAACAGCAGATCACCGTGTTGTCGGTGGTGCTGCTGGCAACCGTCGTGGCGGGCGGGCTGACGATCTACTTCAACTGGCAGGGCGCCGGATCCGCCCAGACCGTGAGCTGCGACACCTTCCCGCAGTACTGTGTGCCGCTGGTCGGCGGGTTGGCAGACGAGAGTGACAAAGCACTGAACGAATCACCTGATGCCCGCAAGCTTGACAGCGAAAGCCAGGGCGCGCCCGGCGTGGTGCGCGGGTACACGCCGGACGGGATGCCGTTCATTGGCGATCCAGACGCGCCGATCCATTTTGCCATGGTGACGGACTTCGCCTGCTCGCACTGCCAGTTGTATCACCAGACTGATTTGCAGCGTTTTATAGACGACTATGTGCTGACCGGACAGGCTACGCTCTACTTTGCGATGCTGACCGGCACCGGGGGCGCCTATTCTGAAATCGCTTCACAGGGCGCGCTGTGTGCGGGCGAACAGGGCGCGCTGTGGGAGATGAGCGATGAATTGTTTCGTCTCGGCAACTCGATGTACTACCAGGACGCATTTTCGATTGCGCAAATTCGCCTCTCGGCTGATGACATGGGCCTGGACGCCGACGAACTGGTAGACTGTGTGCGCAGCGGGCGCTACCGGGACGAGTTGATCGCCTTTCGCGGTTTTTCGAACGACAACGGCATAACCGGCACGCCGACCATGCTGGTTAGCTACGGCGACTCAAACGAGTGGGCCAAAGTGCAGCGCACCTATGACACGCTCAAAGAACTGACCGAAGCCGCCAACGCAGAGTAGTGACACCTGCCCACCTACCCCACTACATCAAAAAGCCCCTCACCGGTTGGCGAGGGGCCTTTGTTGTCTGGTTTTGCCGCGTTGCAGCCTGCTATTGCTGCGGCGGCACGATAAAGATCGCCGTGGCTTGTGGTTGAACAACACCACCGCTGCCTTGTTGGCCCGGCTGACCCGGTAACATCCCGCCAGTCAAAAAGGTCGCGTCATCCGGCACAGCGTCCAGCGTTAGAATATCGACCGGCAGGCCGCCCTGCGTGATGACCAGGTATTCCACCGCCGCCCAGCCTTCAAAGATTTCGTGGTTGCTGGCGATATAGGTGACATGCACCCACGTGCCATCGGCGTTACGCCCGTTGACGATCACCATCTCGCCGCTGGGAACGGCACGCACCACGCGCCCGTCGGCGGTCGGACGGTTGCGCAGGTTCAGGTTCGCGCCCGGATCGAGGTTCACCACGCCCATTACGGCCTGCTGTTCCGGCGGGACCGTCGGGGGCTGGCTCTCGGCTTCGTAGTATCCGGCCTCTTCGGGCGATACTTCGTCCACCACCTCTTCGAGCACCTCGACTTCCTTGTCAAGCTGCGTCACCTGCACGTATTCCATCGACACCCAGCCAATGGTTGCGCTGCCGTCTTCCTTCACGTAGCGCACGCGGAGCCAGCGCGGATCAACCGGTTGGCCGACCAGTCCTTCGCTCGGCACTTTGGCATACCCCAGCACTTCCAACTGCGCGCCCGCCGGAACACGATCCAGCACTTCGGCATCGGTCTTCGGATGGCGGCGAAGCTGCAAGCTCACGCCGGGATCAAGATTCACGGTAGCCAGCACGGCGTCCCACTGCGGCGTGGGCGGAGTCACAGCCGTATCGACTGCTTCGCCCGGATTGTTAAACGGCTCTTCGGGCAGCTCCCACAGCTCTTCGAGCTTATCAAGCAGTTGGCCGTTGAATTCAACGCGCAAGAACTGCGCCGCAACCCAGCAGCGTAGATACCCACCCTCCGGTGTATCCCACTGCACCGACAGCCACAGGTCCTCGATTGTCTCGACAACCGGGGTCGGTTCCGGCGTGGGGTTGCCGGTTTCGGGCACCAGCGGCTCGCCGGTGCGCCCGATCACGGTCACGGTCGTACCACTTGGGATCAGGCCCAACGAGCGCGCATCCGAGCGCGGATACTCACGGCAGTGCAGGTTCGCGCCGGGGTTCAGTTCAACAACCGCCACCGGCTTTGGTTTCTCTGTTACAACCGGCAGCGGCGCCTGGGTCGGCGGGGCCTCGGTTGGCGCCTCGACTACTTCACTGCTCGCGCCCGGCTCATCATATACCAGCTCGGTTTCGATTGGCTGTTCCGGCTGCGGTTCAACAGCTTCCGGCTCTACTGCCTCCGGCTGCGGTTCGACCGCTTCCGGCTGCGGCTCAACTGCCTCGGCCTCCGGCTGCGGTTCAGCGGCTTCCGGCTGTGGCTCGACAGCTTCCGCTTCGACTGCTTCCGGCTGGGGTTCAACGGCTTCCGCCTCGACCGCTTCCGGCTGGGCTTCGGCAACCGCTGCCTCGGCTTCCGGCTGGGCCTCGGCCTCGACCGCTTCGGGTTCCGCTGCCATCGCAGGCACTGCCCCCGGCAGGCTGTCGGGCGTAACATTGACATCGGTTCCGGCCACGCGCGCATCATACGCCGCGCCTGCCGTACCACCGCCATAGACCAGCACAGAATAATACGTGCCGCCGATGTACGACTGCGCCGGGACGGCCACGCTTACCGGGGTATCGATCCCCTCAAGGCTGACGGTCAGCATGTAATCGCCAACCGGGACATATACCGGCTCGCCCTGCATGTTCGCCGCCAGCGCAGACGCCAGCACCGTCGCGTCCGGGTCAGACAGCGCAACGGTGGTCGTCGCGCCCGCAACGGCATTTACCACGCTGATACGGGCGCTGTCCGCAGCCATATCCGCCACCGCATCGGGGAAGACTTCCAGCGCCAGCGAACCGTCGGCCAGCTCGCCCAACGCCACCACCGTTACAGCGGGCGTATCAGCAGCAAATGTGACATCAGTCGTCACCGCTGCCGGATCGGCAGTCGTGGTTCCTGCCGGACGCAGCGCCAGGGTATGATCGCCCTGCGGGAACGGGATATGCCCGCTCATCTGGCCGAGTTCCAGCCCTGGTACCAGCAAAATATCATCGGCGTAAACGTCCACGGCGGACGCGTCCGGGCTGGCGTGCGCAAACCGCACGCGCAGATCGGTTGCCGTGGTGTTCAGCGGCGTCGGCAGCGTGATCACAGATGGGGCGACATCCCCTTCGAGCGTGCCCAACGCTACAAAGGTATACAGCGTCCCACTTTGCAACTTCACCTGCCCAATCGAAGCAACTACGCTCTCCGGCGCGCCACCTGCCGGGACCATTGCCAGGTCTTGCAGCCCGGCGTTGATATTGATAGTGCCGTACTGAATGCCATAGCTCACGCCCTGGAACAGCGGTCCACCGGCAGCGGTCAGCACGTCCAGCGGCGGCGCATCGGCAATGGTGTTGAACGCCGTCAAACGCGCCATGCCCGGCGCGATCTCATCCAGGACATCCTCGTAAAACGCCATTTCGAGCGCGTCCGGTCCGCCTTGGACAACCAGGGTATAGGCCAGGCCGGGCGGCAGCGCGATCGGACCTTCAACCAGAGCAGGCGAATCCGGCCCCGTGCGTGCCGGTCGGACGGCAACCTGGTGCTCGCCGCCGGTCACATTCATATGCGGTGTTGCATCGGTGAATCCCATGCCGGGCACCACCAGCGCGCCATCCAGATACACATCAACAGCCGGTGTGCCCGGTACAGCGTGCAGGAAGCGAAGCCGCGCCATACCATCCTGCGCCTGCGCCGCGCCGCTGTTCATCGGCCCAACCAGCGCCAGCGCGACAGCAGCCATCAGCAGGCAGGTTAGAACCCATTTTTGACGATTCATGCTTCATCTTCTCCTGATAAACTCATCTCCAAACGACGGATTTCGCGTCGTGAGCAGCCCCATTGTAACGCACGCAGGGCGCGTTACCCAACGCCGTCCTGACGCTCAGCCGCCGCCAGGGCGTTTGATGCAACCGCACGCTCACGCCAGTTGACCGGCCCGCTCAGGTCGTGCCAACGCGCCACTGGTTCAGGTATTGTTCCTGCTCCTTGGTCAGCGTGTCGATCTCAATATTCATCGATTCCAGCTTCAGCCGGGCGATCTGCTGGTCGATGTCTTCGGGGATCGTGTATACCTTTGGTTCCAGGCTGTCGCCGTTGTTGAGCATAAATTCCGCGCCCAACGCCTGGTTGGCGAAGCTCATATCCATCACGCTCGCCGGGTGCCCTTCCGCCGCCGACAGGTTGACCAGCCGCCCCTCGGCCAGCAGGTTAATCCGCCGCCCATCCGGCAGGTGGAACTGCTCGACAAACGGGCGGATGCGGCGCGGCTCGTCGTCGGCCATTTGGCGCAGTCCCTCAATGTTGATCTCAACGTTGAAGTGACCGCTGTTCGCCACAATCGCGCCATCCTTCATGAGCGCAAAGTGATGCGTATCGATCACGTTTTTGTCGCCGGTCGAGGTCACAAACACGTCACCCAGCGGCGCCGCCTGCATCATCGGCATCACGCGGAAGCCGTCCATCACCGCTTCGAGCGCCTTCAGGGGATTGATCTCGGTCACGATCACGTTGGCGCCCATGCCCCGTGCCCGTGACGCGATCCCCCGGCTGCACCAGCCGTAGCCGCCGACGACCAACGTCCGGCCCGCCAGCAGGACGTTGGTCGCGCGGATAATGCCGTCAATGGTGCTCTGCCCGGTGCCGTAGCGGTTGTCGAACAGGTGCTTGGTCATGCTGTCGTTAACCGCGATCACCGGGAACTTTAGCGCGCCGTCGGCGGCCATCGCCCGCAGGCGGATCACGCCGGTCGTCGTCTCTTCCGTCCCGCCGAGCACGTCGTCCAGCAGTTCGGTGCGGTTTTTGTGCAGTTCGCTGACCAGGTCCGCGCCGTCGTCCATCGTCATGTGCGGCTTGTGATCAAGCGCGCGCGTGATGTGATCGTAATAGGTATCCTTGTCCTCGCCCTTGATGGCGAACACCGGGATTTCAAAGTGCGACACCAGTGACGCGGCCACGTCATCCTGGGTGCTCAGCGGGTTTGAGGCCACCAGCACTACGTCCGCGCCGCCTGCCTGGAGCGTGCGCGCCAGGTTGGCCGTCTCGGTTGTCACGTGCAAACACGCCGACAGGCGCACACCGTCCAGCGGCTTTTCCTTCTCAAACCGTTCGCGAATCTGCCGCAGCACGGGCATATCGCGCTCTGCCCATTCGATCCGGTAGCGGCCCCCGGTCGCCAGGTTCAAATCACGGATATCATGCTCAACTGTCATGGATTACTCCTCGTATGCATACCTTGCTTTTAGCTCCCACGCCGACGCGCAGGCAGCCGCCCATTGTAACACAGATTGGTTATTGGTTAACGGTCAACCCGGTGCCGCGCGCTAACCGTCAGGTCCGCGCCCAGCCCGGCCCTTCTAAAAACGTGTGATACAGCCGGAACCCCAGCTTTTCATACACATGGATCGCGGGCGCGTTGTCCTGGCGCACGTTCAGCACAACCGTATCCAGGCCCGCCGCCAGCGCCGCCTGCACAACCGCCGCCGTACATTCCGTCGCATAGCCGCGTCCCCGGTGGGCCGGGTGCGTGAACACATTGCCTATCGCCGTCACACCTTCGGCCTGTGACCAGACATGCGTACCCGCCGCTGCCACCAGATTGCCGCCGTCCCATACGCCAAAAAACGCCCCGTGCGCGATCTGCCACGGGCTGAACGCGATCACTTCTTCGCCCGGCCCGGCTTCCTGGCGATAGAGGGCCATCAGCGTATCGGTATGCTCGCCGCCCAGCCGCGAGACGCGATCCAGCGGCGGCGATACGAATGCCTCAGCGTCCAGCACCATGCGCCACTCGCGCCGTATTTCCGGCAGCTCAAAATAACGCCCCAGCAGCGTTTCCAGTTCCGGCGGCATCAGGTAATAAATCTCGTCGGGCAAGGGCTGCGTGTCAAAGATGGCGCGCACGCTGTCCGGATCGCCAAACGCCGTCAGTACCGGCGGTGTCAGGCCATGATAAAGCAGCACCAGTGCTGCCAGCCGCCCTCCCTGCCGCGCGCCATAAAAAACGCTGTCCGGCCAGAACGCATCATCCAGGTCGCCCAGCGCGTAAGCGGTCAGGGCGCGATCCCGGTTCAAATAGGCCCGGATCGCCGTTTTATCGGTCAGGCGCAGCGTCTCGATGCTCATGCTTCCTTTAGCCAGGCATCCAGCGCGCCGTCGTCGTCAAAGGCCGTGCGGAAGCGCCGCACAAACTCCGGCACCGTGTAGCTGTGATTCTGGGTGCCGTTCTGCTCCAACACGTAGACCGCCGCCAGTGACCCGATCTGGCCGCACAATTCCCAGCCAAAATCGGACGCGATGCCCTTCAGCAGCCCGGCCCGGTACGCATCCCCGACGCCGGTCGGCTCGACGATCTTCTCGACCGGGAACACCGGTATAACATAGTGCTCGCCCCCGGCGTAGATGTGCGACCCGTCGCCGCCGTGCGTGATGATCAGCGTTTTGCCAGCCTGCACCAGCTTATCGCGTGTCAGGCCGGTCTTTTTGGCGATCATTTCCCATTCGTATTCGTTCACGATCAGCATCGTGCAGCGCTCGGTGCCGTGAATCAAAGGCTCGGCGTCCAGCCAGATCACCTGCTGGCTTGGATCAAACATGAACGGCACACCTTTTTTATGGCATTCTTCGGCCAACTGCGACATGGCCGTTGGATCGTTGGGCGAGACGGTCACAAAGTCGGGCATGTGATCCAGCACATCGGCCAGCGCGTAATTCTTCGCGTAGGCCATCGCGCCGGTATAAAATGAGCCGATCTGGTTGTTCTCCGCGTCCGTATTGGCGAAGAACGACGCCGTATACACGTCCTCGATCTCGATCACCGCCGACGTATCCACACCATGTCGATCCAGCCACGCGCGGTACTCGCCAAAATCGCTGCCGACCGTGCCCATCAGGATCGGGCGTTCACCTAGCAGCGCCAGGCTAAACGCGATGTTCGCCCCCGATCCGCCGCGCTGGCGGGTCAGGTTTTCCACCAGGAAACTAACACTGATCTGGTCCAGCTTGCCTTCGATCAGGTGATCGCGGAACCGCCCCGGAAACTGCATCAGGTAATCAAACGCAATGGAGCCTGTAATGACTATTTTCATCGTTCGCTTCCGTCCAACTTGTCGAATGACGAGTAAAAAAACAGGGGAAGTATACCACTAAATCGCACGCCGCAAAGCCCGCCGCATCTCGGCATATCGGGATGTCACGCCCCAACAGCCCCAGTTGCAAATAATCCTCACTTAGGCTATTTCTCGTATCGGAGATAATCACAAGCCCGCTGCAAGCCGCGCTTTAAGGCTTCGACGAGGAATATGTTGAACTGTGACGCATACGGGCGCGCACCTGACGCCCGCAGGAGGATCACCCACCCATGTCTGAATCCGATCACAACAACGGTCACGGCGACCGCCCCCCGCCGGACAGCCTATCGCCTATCGTGCCGGGACGCAGCGGACGCCCCAGTTATTCGCTGGACGCGCTGCGCGAGCGGGTCGAGCGGCAGTTTCACGAGGAAACCGCTCACCGGTCCGACATCCTGATCGACCTGGACACCGGGGACAAGCGCCGCGCTCACCTGCGCGACATCATCGAGTATGTGCTGGCGGTCGAGTCGATCACGCTCTCGCCCAAAGACACGCTGGCCCTGCTCGACAGCGCCTACTGCCGCCTGTTCACCTTTGGCCCGCTGGACGCCTGCCTGGACGATGAAACCATCACCGAGATCACGATCAACGGCCCGGCGGATGTTCACGCCCGACGCGGCATGGGTACGCTGGAACCGACCGGCACCATCTTTGACGACCGCTTCCACCTGGAAGGCGTGTTGGAACGGGTGCTGGCAACTGCCGGGATCGACCTGTTGCACAGCGAACCGTTTCTCGAAGCCGGTGTGACGCTGTCCGGTCGCGCCGCGCGTATCAGCCTGATCGGCCCGCCGGTCAGCCCGGAATACAGCCTGGAAATTCGCCTGCACCCGCGCCAGCCGCTCTCGCTGGATGACCTGCACACCCGCTTTCGCGCCGTCCCGCCTCAGGCCGCGGCCCTGCTGCGCGCGATCCTGGCCGCCGGGCATGGCCTGCTGATTGTGGGCGATGTGGGGTTGGGCAAAACCACGCTCGCCGGGGCGCTGGCGCACAGCCTGCCTGCTGATGCCGCGATCACCGCCGTCGAGCGCGCTGCCGAGATGCACCTGCCGCCGCACATCCGGCGCCGGTCGCCCACGCCTGCCACGCCTGACAATCCCGGTACCGATTTTATCGCCGAGATTCGGGCCGCGCTGGACGATACGCCCGATTGGCTGATCGTGGACGAGATTCGCGGGGATGAATCGGCGGCGGTATGGGACGCACTGAACCGGGACAATACGCCGCGCTGCCTGTGGGTCTTCCGGGGCGACAGCCAGCCCGACCGCCTGCGGAACGCGCTCAGCATGACCATCCGCCAGGGGCAGCCCACCATCGCCCAGGCCGAGATTCACCGCCTGCTGGCCCGCCACCTGCCGTTTGTCACCGCCGTGAAGCGCATCGAGGGCACCCCGCGCCTGGACCTGGTCGCAGAATGGGCGCTCGGCAAACCGGCAGGCGATGATGTCCCGCTGGTGCTGCGCCCACTGCTGACCGAGCAAGAGGACGGCTGGCTGGTAGCCGATAACCGCCCCACGCGCCCGCTTGACCTGCCCGACGATTTTTGGGAGTGAGGACGTCGAAGAATCAAAACGGGGCGCAACCCATGCCCCGCTGTGTTTTTTGTGCCGACCCCTGAAAGCGCTTATTTACCCTGCATACTCCTGACCGCTTCTGCCAGGTTATCCTCGAACGGCGGCAGGATGATCCCGGTTTCCGTAACCAGCCCAGACAGGTACTTCTGCGGCGTGACGTCAAACGCCGGGTTCCGCGCGCGGTAGTGATCCGGCACAATCGAGCAGCCATACGGCGCGCGCACCTCGTCGGGATCGCGCTCCTCAATCGGGATATCATCGCCGGTCCTGACCGACAGGTCCACTGTAGACGTCGGGAAGACGGAATAGCACGGAATGTGATTTTCGCGCGCCAGCACGGCGATCTGGTATGAGCCGATCTTATTCACCACGTCGCCGTTGGCGGCGACCCGGTCCGCGCCAAACAACACCAGATTGATCTCGCCACGCCGCATGTAATACCCCGCCGCTGTATCCGGCAGAATATCATACGGGATGCCGAGTTCTTCACACTCCCAGGCGCTCAGCCGCGCACCTTGCAGCCGGGGTCGCGTCTCGTCCAGCAGCACATGCACGCGCTTACCCTGCTCATGTGCCATCCGGATCACGCCCAGTGCCGTGCCATAATCAACCGTGGCCAGCATACCGGTATTGCAGTGGTGCAGGATCGTGTCGCCATCGCTGATCAGCGCCGCCCCATGTGCCGCAAGCTGCCTGTTGGTGTCAACATCCGCGTCGGCCATACGTTTTGCCTCGTCCAGCAGCGCCTGCCGGACGTCGTCCGCGCGGTCCAGGCGCTCGTCATGTGCCAGCGCCAGCATGTGATCAACCGCCCAGGCCAGGTTGACCGCCGTCGGGCGTGCTTTCTTCAGGATAACCGCCGCCACTTCGAGAAACTCAAGCAGGCTACCAACGTCCAGCGCCGGGCACTGACAGCTCGCCAGCGCCATGCCAAACGCCGCCGAAACGCCAATCGCGGGCGCGCCGCGCACCACCATATCGGTGATCGCCTGCGCCACGTCCCGGTAATCGTCATATTCTGCATACGCCAACTGCCAGGGAATCTGCCGCTGATCGATCATCCGCACGCGGTTCTGAGCGGTCCATTCTACCGTCCGCATTCTTTCCATCCTCGGTTGATATACTGTCAGGTTTTCCAAACCTCAGTTTAACCACTCGCCCTGGCAGCGTCAACCGCCCACCCACAAAAAAGGCTGCCCGCAGGCAGCCATTGTGAGCCACGTCTACCGTCGTCGTTTTCGACGCCGCGCCGCGCGCTTTTGCTGCGCCTGGCGTAGAATGGCGGCAACATCTTCATCTGATGAAGATGCGGGCGTCTGCGGCTGCCCTTGGGGAGTCGATGAGGAGGCATTCAGAGTGCCGGGCGCGGACTGCGCTCCTGGCTTGGCGATGTTCTTGCCAAGCGCCTGCCCGCGCCGGATCATCTCGCGTTCAAGCGATCCATCTTGCTCCATCTCCCAATAGATTGCACCCCAATACAGCACTTTGCCAAAACGCTGTGCCGCCTGCCGCACCTTAGGCGACTGGTCGGATACAAATACTGCGGCCAGATGTGGCAGCGCTGCGGGGTTATTCAATTGTGCCAGCTCAATCGCGGCCTGTTCACGCATCGCAGGTGTAGCACCCTCGCGCAGCCGCCGCAGCCAGACCGAAATATCTGCTGTAGACGGCGCCGTGGCAGGCGTGCGCTTGACACCGATCTGCGGGCGGTCACCGATATTGGATGAAGCCACACCTGCGCCCGGCGACATCGCCCCAACCGCCGCGCTCATCCCCACCAGCGATCCACCTACCATCCCCGCCCCCAGGCTGGCCGCCATCGCCATGCCGATCTGGCGTTTTTGCGCGCGCTGCTTCATCTGTCGCAGCTCTACATCAAGCCCGTCTTGCAGTTTTTGAATCAGCTCGGCCTCATCAGCGTCGGGCGTGTTTTCGACCTCACGATCCACGCCAAAATATCTGCACAGCTCGTCAATTGTGGCATACCCGGCCTGCTTCGCCTCGTATAAACGCTTGCCCGCCCAGGCCAGGGCGCTGCGCACACCCGCCTCAGTCTCCGCCTGATACTGCTGCCGCAGCGCATCCAATGCGCGCGTTTCATCCAACATCCCCAACACGCGCACCACGTCCAGCCGGACCGCTGGTTGGGGGTTCTTCAAGCCGCCAAGAAGTACCTCTAACCTCATCGTCAGCCTCTCCGATAATGTCATCCTGCGAATGAATACCCTGGGCTGTTGATACAATCATCTACGTGCATCCCCAGCGCAGGTAGCGGAAAAACCCTGATAAATGCCAATTGGCGCTTTTTATTATACAATAGTTCACTTTATGATGAAATTACACCCCGGATTTTGGGTATGTCGTACAAATTCGTTTGATGCAAGTAGTAAGGAGCACAGTCAACATGCCGCTATTTGGCCCCCCAGACATCGACAAGCTGAAAGCAGAACAAGACGTCAACGGGCTGGTTAAGGCCCTGCGTCACAAGGACGGCTCTACCAGGCTCAAGGCCAGGTTGGCGCTGGACGAGATCGGCGACGCGCGCGCGGTGGAGCCGCTGATCGCCGTGCTCCAGGCCAGGAACAAGGATACCCGCCAGGAGGCAGCCAAAGCATTGGGCAACATCGGTGATGCACGCGCCGTCGAGCCGCTGATTGCCGCCCTCCAGGACCAGGATGATTGGGTCCGCAAAGCGGCAGCCGAGGCATTGGGCAAACGCGGCGATGCGCGCGCCATTGACCCGCTGATCGCCGCCCTCCAGGATACCGAGTTCTCAGTCCGCGAGGAAGCAGCCAGGGCGCTGGGCAACTTCGGCGATGCGCGTGCCATCCCCGCGCTCAGCGCCGCGTGCCAGGACAAACATGGCAAAGTTCGCAGCGCCGCATCCAGAGCGCTGGAAAACATCGGCCCGGACGCGGTCGAATCGCTGATCGCCATGCTCCAGGATGGAGATGACGCGGCCTTGCGCGTGCTGGTTAGCATTGGCGACCAGCGGGCAGTGCCTCCGCTGCTGGCCATGCTCCAGGATGATGAGGCAGAAGTGCGCAAAAAAGCTGCCAAGGCGCTGGAAGACATGGGCAAGCGGCCCAAGTCCGGTAAACACGTCGTGTTGTATTGGATTGCACAGCGCGACTGGGAGCGGTGCGCCAAAATCGGATCGGCTGCGGTCAAGCCGCTGACCGCCATGCTCCAGGACAAGAGTGAGTGGGTCCGCCAGGATGCGGCCAGGACGCTGGGCACCATCGGTGATATGCGCGCCGTCGAACCGCTGCTTTTCGCGTGCCGGGACCAGGATCGGGGTGCCCGCCGGGCGGCTGAGGAGGCGCTGGATGCGTTCGGCAGCAAGATCACCAAGCGGCTTACCCTCGCGCTCAAGGACGAGAACCTGCGTGGCCCGGCTGCTGAGATGTTGGAACGCTTCGGCGCGGATGCGGCCAAGCCGCTGATCGCCGTGCTCCAGGATAAAGATGCGGACGTTCGCCGGACGGCTATCAGGATATTGAGGACCGTTGGCGGTGAACACGCCATTGAACCACTGATCGCCATGCTTCAGGACAACGACAGGGATGTCCGCCTGAACGCTGTTGGTGCGCTGGGCCGGGGCGGGGATGCGCGCGCGATCGAGCCGCTGATCGCCGCGCTGCAAGATACCGACGCCCTGGTCCGCGCGGTGGCCGCCGAATCGTTAGGTACACTCGGCGATACGCAGGCCGTCGAACCGCTGATCGCCCTGCTCCAGGATGACGATCAACGCGTCCGCAAAGCGGTTATCAACGCGCTGGACACGCTCGGCGAGTCGCGCGCCATCGAGCCGCTGATCGATGCGCTCCAGGACAAAGATGGGGACGTCCGTAAAGCGGCTGCCGGGGCATTGGACACATTCGGCGAGGCTGCCGTCGAGCCGCTGATCGCTGCGCTTCAGGACGAGGATAAGAATGTCCGCAAAGCGGCAGCCAGGCGGCTGGGCGCCATCGGCGATACGCGGGCCGTTGAGCCGCTGATCGCCCTGATTCGGAATAACGATCACCGGGAGGTCCGCTGGTCGACTGCTACCGCACTGGGCAGGATCGGCGATGCGCGGGCCATCGAGCCGCTGATCGCCATGCTCCAGGAGAAAGATGAAGATGTCTGGTACCGTGGCGCGGCTGCCAGTGCATTGGGCACCATCGGCGATGCGCGGGCCGTTGAACCGCTGATCGCTGTACTCCAGGACTGCACCATCATGACGGATCTCTGCGGGTCAACTATCAAGGCGTTGGGCAGCATCGGCGGGGCGGCGGCGGTCGAGGCGCTGATCGACGCGCTGCGGCGTCCATTCCGGCACATCCAGACGGCAGCGGCGGATACGCTGGGCGATCTGTACCAATCACCGGATACACCGGATACGCTCAAACAACTGATCTGGGAAAAGCGCCAATCGATTTTGATTCACTCGAGTCCCATGAAGAAACTGGGGTATGTTTTCCGGTCACGGTGACGGTAGAGGAGCCAAAAGTTTAATAGCCATACAAAGCGATTGCATGAGCGATCATGCCGATTGCCGCCGGTCTTGATGGGTTTTGTCACATGAAAAACAGAATAGGATCACACTAAACTGGTAATTAGCCGTTGTGTCATAGCCGGTTTTGTACCGCCGGTTGTTGATAGGAGGTAACGTATATGGAAGCATTGGACCTTGCACGCCTGCAATTTGCCATAACGACTGTCTATCACTTTTTCTTTGTACCCCTGACGATGGGCCTGTCGCTGCTGGTCGCCATCATGCAGACGATGTGGGTGTACACTGATAGGCCCTTTTACAAACGCATGACGAAATTTTGGGGCAAGTTGTTTGTGATCAACTTTGCGATGGGCGTGGTGACCGGCATCGTGCTGGAATTCCAGTTTGGCATGAACTGGTCCGAGTACGCCCGCTTTATGGGCGATATCTTCGGCGCGCCGCTGGCTATTGAGGCGCTGCTGGCGTTTTTCCTGGAATCCACGTTTCTCGGTATCTGGCTGTTTGGCTGGAACCGGTTGTCCAGGGGCGTCCACCTGGCGGCGATCTGGCTGGTTGCCATCGGTTCAAACCTGTCCGCGCTGTGGATTCTGATCGCCAACTCGTTTATGCAGCAGCCAGTCGGCTATGTGATCAACGAAACCACCGGGCGGGCGGAGATGGACAGCTTTGCCGACCTGATCACTAACCCCACCGTACAAACACATTTCCCGCACGTCGTCGCGTCCAGCATCACGACCGCCGGGTTCTTTGTGCTGGGGATCAGCGCGTGGCACTTGCTGCGCCAAAACGAACTGCGCGGCTTCTTCCGCCAGTCATTCAAAATCGGCGCGATCTACGGGTTGATCGGTGTGCTGCTGGTCATCGGCATCGGGCACGCCCAAGCCCAGCACATGATCGAAACCCAGCCGATGAAGATGGCCGCTGCCGAGGGATTGCTGGAAAGCGAAGACCCGGCAGGCCTATCGCTGATCACGATCATGAACCTGGACGAGGATAAAGAACTCTTTTCGATCCGCATCCCGCGCCTGCTCAGCTTCCTGGCCCATAACAAGTTTGAGGGCGAGGTGCGGGGCATTGAAGACATCCAGGCGGAATACGAAGCCACGTATGGCGAAGGCCAGGACTACAGCCCGTCGATCTTTATCTCCTATTGGAGCTTCCGCGCGATGGTCGGGGCCGGGTTCCTGATGCTGGCGCTGGCGGCGGGCGGCCTGTTTTTGCTATGGCGCAAGCAGTTGTTGAACCAAACACGTGTCTTGCAGGTGATGCTGCTGTCGCTGGCCCTGCCCTACATCGCCAATTCAACCGGCTGGCTGCTGACCGAAGTTGGACGCCAGCCCTGGATCGTGTTCGGCGAGTTGCGCACCGAGGACGCAGTATCGCCCAACGTGTCGGCGGAGATGATCGCCGCCTCGCTGGTGCTGTTCGCGCTGATCTACGGCGTGCTGATGCTGGCCGACGTGTACCTGCTGGCCAAGTACAGCCGCCTGGGTCCGGTTGACGATGAGACCGACGGCGAACCAGCCCCGGTTGCTGCCTAGGGAAGAAAGGAAAACACGATGGACTTGCAAGACCTGTGGTTCATTCTGATCGGGGTGTTGTTCACCGGCTTTTTCTTCCTGGAAGGCTTCGACTACGGCGTGGGCATCCTGCTGCCTGTCCTGGGAAGCAGTGACGCCGAGCGCCGCCAGATCATCAACACCATCGGCCCGCACTGGGACGCGAACGAAGTGTGGATGATCACGGCAGGCGGCGCGCTGTTTGCCGCGTTCCCGGACTGGTACGCCACCCTGTTCAGCGGCTTTTACCTGGCGCTGGTGCTGCTCCTGTTCGCGCTGATCCTGCGCGGCGTGGCCTTCGAGTTCCGCAGCAAAGAAGACGACCCGCGCTGGCGGACGCTGTGGGACGGCGCGATCTTCGTCGGCAGCCTGCTCCCGGCGCTGCTGTGGGGCGTGGCCTTTGGCAACCTGATTCGCGGCGTGCCGATTGGCGCCGATAAGAACTATGCGGGCGACTTCTTCGATCTGCTCAGCCCCTACACGCTGCTCTTTGGGCTGGCGTCATTGATCGTGTTCGCGCTGCACGGCGCGGTCTTCCTGGACCTGAAAACGGACGGCGCGGTCCGGCGCAAAGCGCAGGGGGCCGTCTGGGCGCTGTGGATTCCGGCGGTGCTGGTGGCCGGGCTGCTGCTCATCGCCAGCCACATCGATGTGGACCTGTTCGACCAGCCGGGGCCGGGTTTCGTGGCCGCGCTGGCGGTGGTGGCGGTGCTGGCCGTCGGCTACTTCCAACGCGCGCAGCAGCCGATCCGTGCCTTTGCGGCGACCGGCCTGACGATTGTGCTGACGATGCTGGCACTGTTCTGGTTCATGTACCCCAACGTCATGATCTCCAGCAGCAACGTTGCCAATAACCTGACGGTGGATAACGCCTCGTCTTCGTCCTACACGCTGAAGGTGATGACGGTCGTCGTGCTGATCTTCCTGCCGTTTGTGCTGGTGTACCAAGCGTGGAGCTACTGGACGTTCCGCAAGCGCATCACGGCGGACAGTCCCCTGGAATATTGATCTGGTTGGCTTGGGATTTGGCCTCACCCTCCGGCCCCCTCTCCATTCAAAATGGCGAGGGGGAGCAAAACCGTGCACGCTGTTATCCCGCTGCCCGGCTCCCCTTCTCCCCTCTCCAGCAGAGCTAAAGAGAGGAAAAGGGGCTGGGGTATGAGGAGTGAGGCCAGATCAACCGGCTTTGTTCTCGCAACAACCAAAACTCGCATAAAGCCCACATGGAGAAGGTAACGTGTTCAAAAAACGACTGGTTCTATACCTGGTACTCCTGATGTTATGTACGTTGATGATCTCGGCTTGCGGTGGAGATGATGGTAGTGATGATAGTGGTGACGATGGAAACGACAGCCCTCCCAAAGTCGAACTGGCTTACCAGGGCTATCAGCTTCAGGTTACGCAAGCCAACCTGCAAGATGAGCACACTCACGTCGATACCGTGTTTCGGCCTGTGGATGGACAGAGATTTCTCCGGGTCACGGTTGAGATCGTATCCAAAGAAAAACCACAAGACAGTGATTGGGAATTTACGGTGATCGACGAGGCGGGCAACGAGTCACCGGGGGATTTAAATCAGTATTCGGTTGATGCCGATGGACAGGTCTACAGCTTTACACAGATCATGCCTGTTTCGGATCAGGCTAAGGAATTCACGCTAGACATCAACGGTGAAGTGCAAGTTGATCTGACGCCAATCCTGACCGACGAGCCAGTTTTACAAGACTAAAGCCATTAGCCGAAAGCACTGCGCGAAGAATGCGGCTACGCGCAGGTAGAACCTGCCAGCGACACAAGCTAATCGTGCTAATATTTTGCCGACACGGGGGTCAATCGGCTGGTCCCATCCTCCGGTCCGCCTATGAACCTTGACAAACGCCTGCTCCACGAAACACGCACCGTGCGCCGCCCGCTGGTCCTGACGGTGCTGCTCGGCCTGCTGGCAGGCGTGCTGCTTGTGATCCAGGCGTACTACCTGAGCCAGATCGTCAGCCGCGTATTCCTGGACGGTGAAGGGCTGCGCGACGTGGCGCCACTGCTGACCGGCCTGCTGGGGATCGCGCTGGTCCGGGCGGCGGCGCTGTGGGGCGGCGAGGTGGCGGCTAATCACACTGCCGGGCAGATCAAAACCCGCCTGCGCGAACGGTTATTCGCCCACCTGGTGACGCTCGGCCCGGCCTACACACGCGGCGAACGCACCGGCGAACTGGCGAATACCGCCGTCACCGGCATCGAAGAACTGGATGCCTACTTCAGCCAATACCTGCCCCAGGTCGCGCTGTCAGCGCTGATCCCGCTGGCGATGCTGGCCGTCATCTTCCCGCTGGACCTGCTGTCGGGGGTGGTGCTGCTGGTCACGGCCCCGCTGATTCCGTTTTTTATGGTGCTGATCGGCGGGCTGGCGAGCGCACAGTCCCGGCGGCAGTGGGCCGCGCTCAGCCGACTCAGCGCGCATTTTCTGGACGTGCTGCAAGGGCTGACCACGCTCAAGCTGTTTGGACGCAGCCGCGAGCAGGCGCAGATCATCGGGACGATCAGCGACCGCTTCCGCGATACGACCATGAGCGTCTTACGCATTGCGTTTTTGTCCGCGCTGGCGCTCGAACTGCTGTCCACCATCAGCACGGCGATTGTCGCGGTTGAGATCGGGCTGCGCCTGCTGTACGGGCGGCTGGACTTTGGCCAGGCGTTTTTTGTGCTGATCCTGGCCCCGGAGTTTTACCTGCCGCCGCGGATGCTCGGCACGCGCTTTCATGCGGGCGTTTCCGGCGCGACGGCTGCCGCCCGTATCTACGAAGTGCTCGAAACGCCGGTCCCTGCCCCGCCCACCGCGCGCCGCTCGCTGATCGCCCCGTCCCGCTTCGCCGTTCGCTTTGAGGACGTATGTTACGCTTACGACGGCGGCGACCGCCCCGCCCTGAACGACGTGTCCTTCACTATCCAGCCGGGGCAGCAGGTCGCGCTCGTTGGGCCAAGCGGCGCGGGCAAAAGCACCGTCGTGCACCTGCTGCTGCGCTTTGTCGAGCCGACCGGGGGCCGGATCACGGTCGACGGCATGCCGCTGGAAACCATCCCGCCGGACGGCTGGCGCAGGCGGATCGCGTGGACGCCGCAGCTTCCCTACCTGTTCCACACCAGCGTTGCGGATAACATCCGGCTGGCGCGTCCCGGTGCCCCGCTGGACGACGTGATCCGCGCCGCGCAGTTGGCCCATGCCGACGCGTTTATCCGGGCGCTGCCCGCTGGCTACGATACACCCATCGGGGAGCGGGGCGCCCGGCTGAGCGGGGGGCAGGCGCAGCGGATCGCGCTGGCACGCGCCTTTCTCAAAAACGCGCCCCTGCTGATCCTGGACGAAGCCACCTCGAACCTTGATCCCGACACCGAAGCGCTGCTGATCGACGCCATGCACACGTTGAAACAGGATCGCACTGTGCTGATCATCGCGCACCGGCTGAGCACAGTCTATCAAGCCGACCAGATCGTGGTCCTGGACGGCGGGCGCGTGGTCGAATCTGGCACCCATGCGGACCTGCTGGCGCGCCGGGGCGCGTATCACCGGCTGGTGACCGCCCACGAGAGCCTGTCATGACTCGGACCTTTTACCGCCTGATCCGGCTGGCTGCGCCGTTCCGCTGGTGGATGGCGCTCTCGGCGCTGTTGGGCTTTGCTACCATCGGCAGCAGCATCGGCCTGATGTCCACCGCCGCGTGGATCATCGCCAGCGCTGCCCTGCACCCGCCGCTGGGCGAACTGCAAGTCGCCATCGTCGGCGTGCGCTTTTTTGGCATCGCGCGCGGCGTGTTCCGCTACCTGGAACGCTATGTTTCCCACCAGACCACGTTTCGCCTGCTGGCCCGGCTGCGCGTGTGGTTCTACCGCAGCCTGGAACCGCTCGCGCCCGCCCGCCTGGAACAGGTCCACAGCGGCGACCTGCTCAGCCGCGCGGTAGCTGACATCGACACGCTGGAAAATATCTACCTGCGCGTGATCGCCCCGCCCGCCGTAGCGCTGCTGGTCGCGCTGGTGATGTGGGTCTTTTTGAGCGCCGCCGACGTGCGGCTGGCGGCTGCGCTGACCGGCTTCCTGGCGCTGGCGGGCATCGGCGTGCCGCTGCTCACCCGCCGACTCAGCCGCCGGACCGGGCGCGATCTGGTCCGCACCCGCGCCGATCTCAACGTCGAACTGGTGGACGGCGTGCAGGGCTTGGCCGACCTGGTCGCGTTTGGCGCGCAGGATCGCCAGTTCGAGCGGGTGCAGGCACTCAGCCGTGCCCTGACCCGCCAGCAGGCGCACATGGCCCGCCTCGCTGGACTAAACACCGCGCTGATCAGCCTGTTCATCAGCCTCGCCACGCTGGCCACGCTGCTGATCGCGATCCCGCTGGTGCGCGCCGGTCAGATCGACGGCGTGATGCTGGCCGTGCTGATCCTGGCGACCATCACCAGCTTTGAGGCCGTGCTGCCGCTGCCCGCCGCGTTCCAGCACCTCGAAAGCAACCTCGCCGCCGCGCAGCGCCTGTTTGACATCGTGGACGCCCCGCCCGCCGCCTGCGATCCACCCGACCCGCTCCCGCCGCCGGACCACGTCGATCTGGTCGTGCACAACCTTCGCTTCCGCTACAACCCGGACGATCCCCCTGCCCTGGACGGCATCAGTTTTTCACTGCCGCAGGGGGGCAAGCTGGCGGTTGTCGGTGCCAGCGGCGCGGGCAAATCGACGCTGGTCGCGCTGCTGCTGCGTTTTTGGGACGGCTGGACGGGCGCGATCACACTCGGCGGAATCGATCTGCGCGCCTATCGTGGGGAAGACGTGCGCGCCCTGATCGGCGTGGTGGCGCAGACCACACACCTGTTCAACGGCACGATCCGCGACAACCTGCTGATCGCCCGGCCCGATGCGACCAACGATGACCTGGTCCGCGCCGCGCAGTGCGCCCGGCTTCACGATTTTATCGCCGGACTGCCCCAGGGCTACGATACCTGGATCGGGGAACAGGGGCTTGGCCTGAGCGGCGGTGAGCGCCAGCGGCTCGCCATCGCGCGCGCCATCCTGAAAGACGCGCCGATCCTGGTGCTGGACGAACCCACCGCCAACCTGGATACCGTGACCGAACGCGCCGTGATGGACGCCCTGCACGCGGCCATGCGGGACCGCTCGACCCTGCTGATCACGCACCGGCTGGTCGGGTTGGAAGCGATGGATGCTGTTGTGGTGTTACAGGCGGGGCGCATCGTGGAGCAGGGCCGCCACGCCGACCTGTTACAGATCGACGGGCACTACCGGCGTATGTGGGCGATACAAAACCAACGGCTGCCGCTGGCAACGAGCAGCCAGTAAAGCCGGGGCGCATCTATGCCATACGCGCCCCAGCCGGTACGATCACGCTTGCTTACTCGTCGTAGAAAAACAGTGTGTCCATGATCAGCGCGTAAATGTCTTGCTGCACCAGCGCCAGCGGGTTGTTCTCCACGATCTCGGCGCGATACTCGAACTCAACCACCGTGGCCCCATGCACCACGTAAACCGTCATGATCGCCGCATCGCCGCCAAACCGTTCCACCTGGACCGCCGGGTACTCGTTGACTACCAGTTCGGTGAACTTGCTGGTTTCGATCTCGCCCTCGTCGCTGACCGGGAAGATGTTCGGCGCGCCCTCGTCCATCGCCACCTGCCAGGCCGCCAGCACACGCTGCTCGGCCCAGTCCATCGCCGCCAGTTCGTCCGGATTCTCGATCACCGTCACCTCGATCTGGTACGCCGGGCCGCTGACCGTGAAATCCATCTCGGCAGGGCGGATGCTTAGCTCCGGCCCGACGATGCGCAGTTCGGTATCCGAGACTGCTTCCAGGCTGGCGTTGGCCGGATAGCCCAGTTCAAACACGTCGCCCTCGTACCATTGCAGGCCGCCGGGCCCGCCCTGCGCCAGCGCGCTCCCCGGCAGCGCCAGCGTCACCAGCGCTACCACGCAGCACACCACGCCGATCACATGTGAACGCCTCATCGATAGTTGCCTCCTCACAACTCACATTCCGTTGCCCAGTATCTTACTGGCAGGCTCGTTTTTAAGCGAACCGGTGTTGATGAAACATCTACGCCGCGCTGACACAATTTTTATGCGGCGCTTACGTTTTTCTACCACACCTGATCTATAGTACAAACAACCCAATCAAACACAACAGGCGTGAATGTTAGAGGAGGTTAAACATCATGACACGGATCACTCGTTGGGACCCCGTGCGGGACATGATCACCATGCGTCAGGCTGTTGACCGCATGTTGGACGAAGCGTTCGCGCGCGGTTCCGAGTCGCGCGGCACCGGGGCCTGGCTGCTGCCGATGGATGCTTACATTACCGACACCGCTATCGTCATCCGCGCCGACGTGCCCGGCCTTTCGGCTGATGAGATCGACATTACGCTCGAAGGCGACACCCTGGCAATTCGCGGCGAGATCAAGCGCGACGAAGCAGAAAACCGCAAGTACGTGCTGCTCGAACGGCCCACCGGGCGCTTTGAACGCACGCTGAACATCAATACGCCGATTGATCACGACAAGGTCGAAGCCAACTTCAAGGACGGCGTCCTGACGCTGGTGCTGCCCAAAGCCGAAGCCGTCAAGCCGCGCCAGATCACGGTCAAGAGCAGTTAGCCGCTGGCAGACTTGAAGCCCGAATCCCAATTCGACCAACAACTTCCGCTGCCCGGTGATACGTCTCCCTGATCGCCGGGCGGTGGCCTATTCATCTGTGCTCCCTGGACCAGAGTGCGCTACCCTTTGATCCACATCCCCAGTACAATATGCCAAAGACGACATGCAAACCTTACGCCTGGCTGCCAGTCGTTAGTTTTTAGTTGCCAGTTGTTTGTGGACAGCACGCAGCGGAGCCTCAACCGCTTCAAGAACCTGTAACTAAAAACCAACTGCCACCAACAAACAGCGCTTTACCACCAGCCAGGCGTACTAACCGGAGGATACCATGCGACGCCTGATCCCGATTGTTGTGGCGCTGACCCTGATCGCGCTGGCGCTGGCGGCATGTGGCGGCAACGAGGAAGACAAAACGCCCGCCCCGGCTGCTGCTACCGCGACCGCAACTGCCAGCCAAACTCCCATCCCGCCCAGCCCTACCCCGCGTCCCACGGGTACGCCGGTGATCATGCCGGAAACCGACACCAACCCGCTCACACGGGCGCTGCTGCGCGTGGTACATGCCAGCCCGGACTTACCGGCGGTTGATCTTTACCTGGACGGGGCACAAATCGGGTCACGCTTCACACAGGGGTTGTATCACAGCACGCCCTTATCCTATCGCGCCGGGTCCTACACGCTGCGCGCGTACCCGGCAGGCGCCGATCTCAGCACCACTCTACCCCTGCTCGACACCTCGCTGGAACTGGGCGAGGGCCTGAGCACAGTCGTGCTGCTGGTCGGCGCAGCCGATTCGATCCAGGCCGTGCCGTTCGAGGAAAATATCGACCCGCTGCCCGTCGACACGGTGCGCCTCAACGTGATCCATGCCGTGCTGCGCGGAGCCGCCTTCGACCTTCAAGAAGATGAAGAAACACTGATGGGCGGGCTGGACTTTGGGCTGGTCGGCGGGCCGGAAGAGATTCCCGCCGGGCCGCACACGTTCGACTTTGTCAGCGGCGCTGTCCGGCTGAGCACGCTAAACCTGAACATGCTTGCCAACAACACCTACACCATCGTGCTGATCGGCAACGCGGCCAATAACACGTACCAGCCGGTGAGCTTCAGCACGCCCGTGATCAGCGAAACGCCGGTCCGCGTGATCCATGCCTCACCCGATGCCCCGCCTGTCGATTTTTACCTGGAAAACAGCCCGCTGGTCGAAAACCTGAGCTACCGCGAGTGGCAGGACTGGACGGTCCACCGCTCAACTACTTATGACCTGCGCGTGGTACCCGCCGGAGAACCGGACGCCGATCCGCTCTACCAGGGGCGCGTGGCGCTCAACCCCAACCAGCCGCTTAACCTGGTGCTGCTCGATACGTCCGACCGGCTGCGCGTGGTCCCCTTACCGGAAGACCTGAGTCCGGTCCCTGCCGAAACAGTGCGGTTGATGTTTATTAATACCGCGCTTGGTACGATGCGGGTCGCCATCGAGACACACGGCGGCACGCTGCCTGATCTACCGCCCGTCGGGTTTGGATCGGCTTCACAGCCCGTTCTGCGACCCGGCAAGCCGGAAACCTACTTCTTCCAGACCACCGATCCATCCGACCCGCAGGAGGTGGATACCCTGCACGAACGGGACTGGACCGCCGGACACGCCTACACCGTCGTGATCACCGGCTATCCCAACACCGAACCGCTGGTGTTTGAAACCGAGGTTGGCTTCGATCCGCTGGCGGAAGCGTCGCTTAGCGAAGCCGTACCCGGCCAGTTGGACGCAGCATCGAGCGAAACATTCAATATGCGGTTTGTACACGCCCTGCCGGACGTAGGCCCCATCGACATTGACGCCAACGATGAAACCATCTTCGAATCCCTGCTGCCCGGTTCATCCACCCTGTATCACACCTTTGATCCCAGCGAGAACAACCTGCAAATCCGTGACAGCGTCTCCGGCGATGTGCTGTATGCTGATGAATTTGTCTGGATCGGGGGAACAGAGCTAACCGTGTTTGTGACCGGTGAACGTGATGCGATCTGGCTCGAACCCGCGCCCGACGACCGGTACGAAATACCTGGCGGGCAGGCGCGGCTGCGCATCCTGCACAATGCCCCCAACCAGCCGGTCCTGCTGGTCATGACCGATGCGTCCGTAGTCGCGACACCGGTCCCGCTGGATGTTGGCGAAGGGACGCCGGTTAGCACGCAAATGCCCGAAGAGATCGTATTGGGCCAACCGGCAGTCTACGGCCAGCCCACCGAGCCGCAAAACATCTATGCGGGCACATACGAACTGCGCATCGTAGACAAAGACGCGGGCTTTTTGATCGTGGCTGTGCCCGCCAATACATTCGCAGCCGGTGTGTTCTACGACCTGCTGATCCTGCCAGACGCCAGCGGCCTGAGTGTTCGCCTGGAGCTGGTCGCGCACCCGACGCCATAAACCGGGGCGTAAAAACTCGTGTTGTCATGTGGGCGGTGGGCAGTCGTAGCGCCGCCGCCTGCATTTTTGCCTTGCCGCCAAAGTCCGGCACGGTATAATGGTGCCCGTTTCGGCACCTGCCGGGCCACCGGCCACGCCGCGAGCATGGCGGCTCATGTGTAAACCTGGCACAGCACGGCAGCAGCAAGCAGCCGTATTCCTGCCAGTCATTACCGGATGTCAGCGGGTCATATGTCCTGCATCCCTGATCCCAATAACCTATTTACAATGAGCCACACTGGAAGGAAAAAACACGTGCAAGTACTGATTACCGGGGCCGGTGGTTTCGTAGGCGGGCACTTGGTTGACCTGCTGCTCAAACAGCCCGAACTGATGCTGCACGCCGCCGTTTTTTTCCCGCCCGGCCAAAACCCCAGGCTGGATAACAGGCCGATCAGCCAGCAGCAGCTTGACCTGCGGGACGCAGAAGCAGCCTGCTCTATCGTCGAGACTGTGCGCCCGGACCTGCTGTTTCACCTGGCAGCGCTGGCCGATGTAGGCAAATCGTTCAAGAACCCCTGGGAAACGCTTGAAAACAATATCCGCGCCCAGGTAAACCTCCTGCAAGCCGTGCGCACGCTCAAGCTGGATACACGGGTGCTGATCGTGAGTTCGGCGGAGATATACGGCCCGGCAGACATCGGCGAAGCGCTGGACGAGAACACGCCGTTCCAGCCCGCCAGCCCGTACAGCGTCAGCAAGGTAACACAGGATATGCTCGCGCTCCAGTACTACCTGGCGCACAAGATGCCGATCATCCGCG
Organism: Anaerolineae bacterium; assembly: GCA_016926875.1. Lineage (GTDB taxonomy): Bacteria > Chloroflexota > Anaerolineae > Aggregatilineales > Aggregatilineaceae > JAFGNU01. The sequence continues at coordinate 119,926 of JAFGNU010000073.1, forward strand.
CCCGCCCCTTTAACCATATCGGCCCCAGCCAGCAGGGCGGATTTGTCGCCGCCGACTTCGCCAGCCAGATCGCTGCCATCGAAGCCGGGCAGCAGGAACCGGTCATGTACGTCGGCAACCTGGCTGCCGAGCGCGACTTCACCGACGTGCGCGACGTGGTGCGCGCCTACTACCTGATGCTCACCAGGGGCACGCCGGGCCAGGCCTACAACGTGTGCAGCGGCCAGGCGCACAGCATCCAGTACTTGCTCGATACCCTGCGGGGCTACAGCACACACCCTATCGAGGTCCGGCAGGACCCGGCCCGGATGCGCCCGTCCGATGTGCCGCGCCGTCTGGGCGACGCAACCAAGCTGCGGGAATGCACCGGCTGGCAGCCGACCATCTCGTTTGAACAATGTTTGTTGGACATTCTCAATGATTGGCGTGTGCGGTTTGGTCTAGCACCCGGCGCCGGTCATCTCTCAGGAGAAAAATCATGACAAAACGCGCATTGATCACCGGAATCACAGGTCAGGACGGTTCCTATCTGGCCGAGTTCCTGCTGAGCCAGGGATACGAAGTGCACGGTCTGGTCCGGCGTACCAGCACGGTGAGCTTCAGCCGGATTCAGCACATCCAGGACAAGATACACCTCATCTCCGGCGATATGCTCGACCAGACATCCTTGCAGCTTGCGCTGGCCGAATGCCAGCCAGACGAAGTTTACAATCTGGCCGCGCAAAGCTTCGTCCAGACATCCTGGACCCAGCCAGTGTTTACCGGTGACGTGACCGCCCTGGGCGTGACGCGCCTGCTGGACGCCATCCGGCACGTTGACCCGTCGATCCGCTTCTACCAGGCATCCAGCAGTGAGATGTTCGGCAAGGTGCGCGAAGTGCCCCAGCGCGAAACCACGCCGTTCTACCCGCGCAGCCCTTACGGCGTCGCCAAGGTGTACGGCCACTGGATCACGGTCAACTACCGCGAAAGTTATAACCTGCACGCCACCAGCGGCATTTTGTTCAACCACGAAAGCCCCCGGCGCGGCATCGAGTTTGTGACGCGCAAGGTCACCTACAACGTCGCCAAGATCAAGCTGGGCATGGCCGACGAACTACGCCTCGGCAACCTGGATTCCCGCCGGGACTGGGGTTTTGCCGGGGATTATGTCAAGGCGATGTGGATGATGCTCCAGCAAGACGAGCCGGACGATTACGTGATCTCAACCGGCGAAACGCATTCGGTTGAAGAGTTGATCACCGTCGCGTTTGAATACCTGGACCTGGACTGGCACGATTTTGTCGTACAGGACCCGCGTTTTATGCGCCCTGCCGAAGTAGATCTGCTGGTCGGTAACTCAGCCAAGGCGGGTGAAAAGCTCGGTTGGGAACCGGACATCACCTTTGAACAACTGATTCACATGATGCTTGACGCCGACCTGGAACTGTTGAAGTCTGGGAAAGAAGCGTAATTCGTCATACCAGGGCAGGCGTGACCTGCCCTGCCCCCTTCTACTAACGCATCCATGCCGGAGAAAACCGCTAAATGACACTCGTCGATACGCACTGCCACCTGAACTTTGACGCCTACGACGGCATCCGTGACGACGTGGTGTGCGAAGCGGCTGAGTCCGGCGTGACGCGCATCATCAACCCCGGCATCGACCTGGACACCTCGCGCGCCGCGCTGGCACTGGCGGATAGCTACCCGGCCATCTACGCAGCGGTCGGCATCCATCCCAACAGCACGCCCGACCTGCCCGGCGATTGGCCGGATACCGTGCGGGCGCTGGCGGCGCATCCCAAAGCGGTTGCCATCGGTGAGATCGGGCTGGATTACCACTGGGATACGGCGCCCAAACCGGTCCAATGGCGCGCGTTTGAGGCGCAGCTCCGCCTGGCCGCCGAACTGGAATTACCCGTTATCATCCACAACCGCAACGCGGGCGACGATGTGCTTGATATCCTGAGCACCTGGGTGCCCACCCTACCGGACGCGCTGAAAAATCGCCCCGGCGTGCTGCACTCGTTCTCCGCGCCGCCGACCATCGCGGAGCGAGGACTGGCGCTGGGTTTCTACCTGGGCTTTACCGGCCCGGTGACGTTCAAAAAAGCCGACGATCTGCGCGCCATCGCCGCCGCCGTGCCGGACGACCGGATTCTGATCGAAACCGACGGCCCCTTCCTGACGCCTCATCCCCATCGCGGCAGGCGCCCCAACAAGCCAGCCTACGTGCGTTTCATCGCGGAGCGGCTGGCGTCGCTGCGCGGCGTGCCGTTTGATGACTTCGCCACTCAAACCACCGCCAACGCCGAACGATTGTTTGCCCTGCCGACCACAGCGCACTAGACTACAAACGACCGCCCGCAACAACCGCGTGCGCTGCACGTAGATCGCTATACATGCTGATATTTACAGGGAGAACGAAATATGTTACATAAGACTGTTTCCTTCCGCCGCACGACCCTGGCGCTGATCCTGATCGGCGTGCTGGTCCTGCCGCTGCTCGCGCCCGCCGCCGCCCAGGATGACGACCGCGTTTCCAGCCTCGGCAAATACCGGGGTTATTCCGAGCCATTGTATGATGACTACGTGCGGATTTCGCAGTATGTTCCGGTGCGGGACGGCACCCGGCTTGCGGTAGACATTTTCCGCCCGGTGGCAGACGGCGTGCCGGTCGATGACCCGCTGCCCGTCATCTGGACGCACCACCGCTACCACCGCGCCGATACGGATGAGAATGGTCGGGTATATTCCATCCTGGATTCTGTGCCCGCCCTGGAAACGCTGATTGAGTACGGCTACGTGGTGGCGGCGGTGGATGTACGCGGCGGCGGCGCGTCGTTCGGCACGCGCCCCGGTGAATTCACCCGCATCGAAGCGCAAGACGCCTACGATATGACCGAGTGGTTCGCCGAGCAGCCCTGGTGTGACGGCAATATTGGCATGTATGGCATTTCGTACCTGGGCATCACACAGTACATGGCCGCCAGCACGCGCCCGCCGCACCTGAAAGCCATCTTCCCGCAGATGGCCATGTTCGACATGTATTCGTTTGTCTATCCGGGCGGCGTCTTTCGGGATGATTTCCTCACCCAGTGGGGCTTCCGCACGCGGATGCTTGACAAAAGCTGGCCCGCCGCGCCCGTCGATGATGATCCCGACCTGCGGCTGCTGGAACAGGCCATCGAGGAGCACCAGGACAACGTCAACATTTATACGCTCGCCCTGGACCAGCCCTACCGCGACAGCACATCCGGCCCGGCCAACACCATGCTGCACTTTGAATGGAGTCCGGCCAGCTACATTGAAGAGATCAACCAGTCCGGCGTGGCGATCTACCACCTGGCCGGGTGGTACGACATGTACCCGCGTGCCGCGCTGACCTGGTTCAATAACCTGACGGTGCCGCAGAAGATCATCGTTACGTACTGGTCACACAGCGGCTCCGGCGGGTTCAACCTGATGACCGAGCATCTGCGCTGGTTTGATTACTGGCTCAAGGACATCGACAACGGCATCATGGACGAGCCGCCGATCACCTACTTCGTGATGGGTGCGCCCGACGGGGAACGCTGGCGGACAGCGGAGCAGTGGCCGCTGCCGGACGAGCAGCCGACCGTCTATTACTTCCAGCCCGGCCCATCTGACAGCATTGCATCGGTCAACGACGGCCTGCTGGGCACCGAGCCACCCGCCAGCGCCGGGTTTGACCCGTACACGGTGGATTACAGCACCACCACCGGCCAGACCACCCGCTGGACCGATGGCTACGGCGGCGGCTACGGCTACCCGGACATGGTGACCAACGATCAAAAAGGGCTGACCTACACCACCCCGCCCCTCGATGTTGACACCGAGATCACCGGGCACCCGGTCGCGCACCTGTGGATCAGCGCCGACGCCGAAGACGCCGATGTCTACGTCTACCTGGAAGAAGTGGAAGCGGACGGCACCTCGACCTACATCACCGAGGGCGTGCTGCGCGCCTCGCACCGCGCCACCAGCGAGCCGCCGTTCGCGTATATGGGCCTGCCCTACCATCGCAGTTTTGAGGAAGACATCGCCCCCCTGACACCCGGCGAGCCGGTTGAACTGCTGATCGACCTGCTGCCCACGTCCAACATCTTCGACGCCGGGCACCGCATCCGTATCACGATCACCGGGGCAGATGCCGACAACTACGCCACGCTCGGCCTTGATCCGCCCCCCACCATCAGCCTGTACCTGGGCGGCGAGAAATCATCGAGTGTTACGCTGCCGGTCATCCCGGCGGAGTGATCCCCCGGCAAAAACTAAGGGCGTCCCGCTGTAGGACGCCCTGCGTACATTCTGTCACGCAATTGTGTGTGTTCAACTACAGTCCTCAGGTGGACTGGCCACCCGGTCCCTTACCGCCGCCTTGACCACCCGCGCCGCGTGTGTCCGGTCCACCGGCGGGACGCGCCCACCAGTACGAGGCATCCATGCGCCACTCCAACCGGTCGCGCAGGCCGTCCAGTGCCCAGTCCGCCTGCTCCTGGGAGATTTTTTCGTCGGCCACTGCCTGGTTCACGTCCTCGGTGATGCGCGCCTCGGTTTCATCCACTACGGCTGCGACATCCAGCTCATACGCTTCAACCACGTCTGCCAGCGTGCCCGCGTCGCGCCATTCCTTCAGAATATCGCGCGGCTCAACGTCCGCCAGTTCGGCCACCACGCCGACCAGGGTGCTGTCCAGGCGTTCCTCGACCGTCTGCCACACCAGCCGGGGACGCCCGGCGAACGGCATGGTCATCATATCCGGGTAGAGCAGCGCCGCCGCGTCGAGCGCTTCGTCCATCTGCGCCTGCGTGATCGAGCCGTCGTCCACCGCCGCCTGGAGGTCTTCGGTCAGCCGGGCGACTGCTTCTTCGACCACGGCATCAACCTCAACCCCGTTGGCTTCGGCGATGTCGGCCAGCGAGCCACCGTCCTGGCGCAGCGTTTGCGTGATGTCTTTCACATCCAGGTCAGCCATCTCGGCCAGCACGGCCACCAGCGTATTCTCCATGCGGTTGGTGAACCGGTCCCGCAGCGGTTCAAACGGCCTGACCGGCGCGTGCGCGTTCAGCGCGCGGTTCAGCGCGTCGTCCAGCGTTTCGTCCACAGTCGCCGCGATGTCTGCCTTCACCTCTGCGAGCAGCGCTTCGGTATCGACCTCGTATTCTTCGCAGACCTCGGCCAGCGTCTTGCCGTCACGGACCTGGTCGCGCAGTTCCTCAACGCTCAGGCCGGTTGCCTCGGCGATGGCATCCAGCAGGGGACCGGTCACCCGGTCACGCGGGCGGTCCGGTTTGTTTTCGGGTCCCTGCGCCGCCGCGACACCGACTACGCCGAGTGCCATCACCGCTACCAGAACCACTACACCGATTCGCATTCCCCACTTGTTCATACTCTTCTCTCCTTTTTCATAGTCCAATCACATTCTTGTGACGTGAATTTCGTTTCTGTGCCCCTATTGTCAGCAGTAAATGTAACGGTTCCATCAAACAACTACCAGCGTTTTGTAAAATACTGGTAAAATCAGCGGTCGATATACAGGTGGGACATCTGGACTCATGCAGCACGCGCTCAATACCACCGGCCCGCCCGATTCCGGCGACCTGGCGGCCTGGTTCGGTTTTACGCCGGACGAACTGGCGCTTAACCGCGCGGGACAGCTCAGCGACCGGCAGCGCCAGCGGGTATTCTTTTTGAGCATTGGCTACCTCGTTCGAGGGCTGGCAATGCTGATCCTGACGCTGATCCTGGCGATCTATCTCGCACCGGGCGCCGACCAGGATCACGAGGTTGTACTGCTGGCCGTGATCGTTGGGCTGCTGGTGCTGTTGACTGTATTCATGTTCTTCGCCGCCTGCCGGGTTTTCCGCCCGGCAGTTGAAACGGTTACCGGATCGCTGGCCCGCTGCGGCAAAGAAACATGCCCGTGCGTCTGCGTGGGGGACCGCGAACTGACGATCTCCTTCCGGCGCTGGAAGCGGCTCAAACCGACCTATCCGGGGCAGTTCCGCGCGTACTATTGCTTTGGCAATATGCTGCTCAGCATCGAACCGTGCCCACAGGATTGATCATGGACCTGTCGATCATCATCGTAAGTTGGAACGTGGCCGACCTGCTGGCCGCCTGCCTGGACAGCATGACCGGCGCGCCGCTGATCCGCGTGGCTCCGGATGGGCGCGAGTTGGGCGACTCCGGTCCGCGCACCGAGGTGATCGTAGTCGATTCGGCCAGCCAGGACCACAGCCCGGCCATGATCCGCGAGCGCTACCCGTGGGTGCGCCTGGTCGCGCTGGACGAGAACATCGGCTTCACGCGCGGCAATAACCTGGCGCTAGAACGCGCAGAGGGCCGTTACCTGCTGCTGCTCAACCCGGATACCGAGATACACGGCGACGCGATCAACAGGCTGCTGGCCTACCTGGACGCCCACCCGGACGTGGGCATCGCCGGGCCGCACGTGCTGAACACCGACGGCTCGCACCAGTCCACCCGACGGCGCTTCCCGACGGCGCGCACCGCGATCTTTGAGAGCACCTGGTTGCAGGGCCGCGCCCCGCGCCGCGTGTTGGAACAGTACTACGTCACCGATCAACCTGACGACGGCACCTATGATGTGGACTGGGTGCAGGGCTGCGCGCTGATGGCCCGCCGCGCCGTGTATGAGCAGATCGGCCCGCTGGACACAGGCTACATCATGTTTTCGGAAGAACTTGACTGGTGCAAACGCGCCAAAAACGCGGGCTGGCGCGTGGCCTACGTGGGAGACGCATTCATCACCCATCACGGCGGCAAGAGCACCGAGCAGGTCCAGGCGAACAAACACATCTACTTTCAACAGAGCAAAATCCGTTATTTTCGCAAATTTCACGGGCGGATGGTAGCATTGGCGCTCCGGCTGTTTTTACTGCTCAGCTATATGCACCAGTTCGCGCTGGAGAGTCTGAAGGCGTTGGTCGGCTCCAGGCGTGCCATGCGCCGCGCCCGTTTGGCTACCTATGCCAAAGTGATCCGCGCGCTGGCGTTTGGCTTTCAAACCCCGGCTGCGCGCTCAGATAGAAACCCAAAGCTATGAAGATCGGACAAATCACAGGCGAATACCCCCCGATGCAAGGCGGTGTCGGCGCGTTTACCCAGGAACTCAGCCGCGCCATGCTCGCCCTGGGCCACGAAACGTACATCTTCACCGATCACCGCGCCGCAGCCGGTCTGGATAACGACCGCGTACACATCACCGCCGACGCGCATAGCTGGGGCTGGGGTACGCTGAGCCGGATTCGCCGCTGGGCGCAGGCGCACGCGCTGGACGTGGTTAACATCCAGTATCAAGCCGCCGCCTACAACATGGCCGCCTTTGTGCATATCCTGCCCGTGCGGCTGGATGATGTCCGCGTGGTCACTACGTTTCACGATCTGCTGGTGCCCTACCTGTTCCCCAAGGCCGGGCCGCTGCGCTACCAGGCTGTGCTGACGTTGGCGCGCAGCAGCGACGGCGTGATCGTGACCAATCGCGGCGACCGCGAGCGGTTGGCGTCCGAAAAACCAATCGCCAGCCTGCGCCATATCCCAATCGGCTCCAACATCCGGCCTGCTCTCCCGGCAGACTATAACCGCGAAGTCTGGCGCGCGGCGTTGGGCTTCCAGCCCGGCGATATTGTCGTCGGCTATTTTGGCTTCCTGAATGCCAGCAAAGGCATCGAAGCGCTGCTGCACAGCGTCAAAATCACGCGTGACCGGGCGCTGCCCGTCAAACTGCTGATGATCGGCGGGCGGACCGGCACCAGCGACCCGGCCAATATCATCTACGCGCGCGAAATCGATGATCTGGTCGAAGAACTCGACCTGCTGGACCATGTGCACTGGACCGGCTTTGTGGACGGCCCCGCCGTCAGCGGGCACCTGATGGCAACCGACCTGGTCGCGCTGCCCTACCGGGACGGCGTTTCGTTCCGGCGCGGCAGCCTGATGGCCGCCCTGGCGCACGGCTGCACGATCATCACCACCCATCCCGACGTTGATACACCCGAACTGGTCAGCGATAAGCACGTGCGCTTGATCCCGCCCGATTCTTCTACCGCGCTGGCGATTGCCATCGAAGACCTGGCCGATAACCCCGACCTGTGCACGCAGATGGGCCGCAGCGCCCGCGACCTGGCCGCGCAGTTCACCTGGGACAATATCGCCGCGCAGACAGCAGCCTACTTCGAGGATCTGTTGGTCATCCCGTGACGCGTGTCGCGGCGCGTTTGAAACTTCTCGCTGGCTGTTTTCGTACAGAATCATAGGTGGGAGCAAGCCCGGCGTGAACTCGATTCGTCCGTAACCGCAGCCTCATCACACACAAGCACGTGGTTTAACACCATGTCTCACGATCCGCCAACAGCCATGCGGTAAAATGGTTTTAACGGCTGTTTAACCGCAGTAGACATAATACCGTGTATAACCGTGACAGCATGGAAAGCAGGCCGCACCAACCGGAGGTGCATAACATGGCACACCAAGACTACCAGCCGGGTGATGAATGGCAGATCGGGCACACCGCAGCCGACATCGACCACCTGCCGATCAAACGTGTTGCCATCATCACCGAGGCGTTTTTGCCCAAGATGGACGGCGTCACCAAGCTGGCGACATTGACCGCTCGCTATCACCTGAACATGGGACGCGAGATCATCATCTACGCGCCCAGCTTGCGGATCGGACCGCATACCACCCCGGACACCCTCGATGGCTGCCGGGTGGTCAGCGTGCCATCCTGGCGGCTCTGGTTTTTCCCTGCCGAATCACGCGGCGGCATACCGTATGTCCGGCTGCAAGCGCTGTACGACTTCAAGCCGGACTTGGTCCATCTCTTCAGCCCGGCACTGCTGGCCTGGAGCGGGATTCATTATGCCCGCCAGCACAATATCCCGGTCATCGCCAACTACCAGACGGACCTGCCCGGCTATACGCGGCGCTACGGGGTGGGGGCACTCGAAAGACCCGCCTGGGCCTACCTGCGCCACCTGCACAGCAAAGCCACACTGACCCTGGCGCCAACCGAAACCAACCTGTGCGAGTTGGAAGAGCACGGCTTTGCCCGGCTTCGGCTGTGGTGGCGCGGCTGTGATACGCGCCGCTTTCACCCGGACAAGCGCTCGGCAGCTATGCGGCGGCGTCTGCTGAACGGAAAACCGGAAAACAGCTTCCTGGTGGTGTATGTCGGGCGGCTCGCCAACGAAAAGCGGGTTGACCTGCTGCGCGAGGTGGCGAAGCTTGACGGTGTTGCGGTTGCGATTGTAGGCAGCGGTCCCAAGCGGGCGGACCTGGAGCGCCTGTTCAACGGCACGGCGTACTTTACGGGCTTCCTGTCCGGCGAGGACCTGGCCCAGGCGTATGCCAGCGCCGACCTGTTCAGCTTCACCGGCGTGAACGAAGTGGCGGGCCAGGTGGTCAAGGAGGCGATGGCGTCCGGGCTGCCTGTGCTGGTGCCCAATTCGGGCGGCATTATCGACTACGTGACCGACAGCGTCAACGGCTGCATCTGCCAGCCCGATCCCCAGGACTATAAGCGCAAGGTGCTGCACATCCGCGATCACCCGGAACAGCGCGCCGTGATGGCGCACAACGCGCTGGCCTACGTCCGGCAGTTATCGTGGGAAAAAACGATGGCCGAGCTAGAGCGGTTCTACGCCGAAGCCTACCACATCCACCGTCGCCAGCGGCTGGTCCGGGCACAGGTACGCGCGCGGCTCCGCCCGGCGGCCCTGACCTATCTCGCCAACCGGCACCGCTGATAAATACAACCTTCAGCCGTTAGCGAACAGCAGCCAGTACCAAACGCCAACCGCTAACGGCTGCCGCTCCCCCCCACCGTCAGCCACACGCCCGGTTCTCGCCCTGGCAGACCATCCCGGCATCCGGTAAACTCCCGGCTCGATAATGCCGGTTTTTTTAGGTCCAGGATCGGAAACCTTGCCTGTGTCGATACCACCTATCCTGACACGCCAGCAGACCTGGCTGGCGCTTATCCTGGCGGGCTTTGTGCTGCTCGCCACCATCTACAGTCTTGTCACGCCCATCTTTGAGGCGTCCGACGAGCTGTGGCACTATCCGATGGTCAAATACCTGGCCGATAACGGCCTGTCGCTGCCCGTGCAGGACCCGGCCAATCCCGGCCCCTGGCGGCAGGAAGGCAGCCAGCCCCCGCTGTACTATATGATCGGCGCGGCGGCGACCTTCTGGATCGATACGTCCGATCTGGACACGGTGCGCCGCATCAACCCGCACGCCGACATCGGCGTGGTAGTACCGGACGGCAACGCCAACATGGTCGTGCACAATAACAAGCGCGAAAGCTTTCCCTGGGACGGGACGGTGCTGGCCGTGCACATCGTGCGCTTTCTATCGATCCTGATGGGCCTGGGCACGATAACCCTGGCCTATGCGCTGGGCCGCGAGCTGTTCCCCGCCCAGCCGCTGATCGCGCTGGCGGCTGCCGCGTTCACCGCCTTTAACCCGATGTTTATCTTTGTCAGCGCGGTGATCAACAACGACAACCTCTCGACTCTGCTCGCCAGTCTGATCCTGCTGCTGATCGTGCGCCTGCTGAAGCTGCGCGACAACGCGCCAACCGTGCGCTGCTACGTGCTGCTGGGACTGGCAGCGGGCGCGGGGATGCTCGCCAAGTACCAGATCGGCTTTTTGCTGCCGCTGATCGCGCTGGCGCTGCTGATCGTCTCCATCCGGCGGCGCGACTGGCGCCCGGTCATAATTGGCGGGCTGATCGCGGGCGGGCTGACGATCCTGATCGCGGGATGGTGGTACTGGCGCAACTATGACCTGTACGGCGATGCGACCGGGATCAACGTCTTCCTGGACATGGTAGGCCGCCGCGCCGTGCCCGCCGATCTACACCAGCTATGGACCGAGCGCGACACGTTTATGATGGCCTTCTGGGGCTTCTTCGGCGGGGTGAATGTACCCCTGAGCGACAGCGTTTACACCCTGTTCAACGCCCTGGCCGGGCTGGGCGTGCTGGGCCTGCTGATCGGCCTGGTGCGATGGCTGACCGCGCCGTCCACCGCCACCACCCAACGGCGGGACCTGCTGCTGGCGCGCTTCTTCGCTGCGCTGTGGCCGCTGATCGTGTTTATCTCGCTGCTAAGCTGGACGCGGCAAACCTGGGCGTCTCAGGGCCGCCTGTGGTTCAGCGCCATCACGGCTATTAACCTGTGGCTGTCCGTTGGACTGGCGAACTGGTCAAACAGGCGCTGGAACGCCCGGCTGAACATCGGGATCGCGTGCGCCGCTTTTGTGGGCGTGGCTGCCCTGGCCCCGCTGACTACCATTCACCCGGCTTACACGCTCGATCAGGCTGCCTATTGGCCGGACGATACGCTCGAAATTCCCGGCGAGCGCGGCGTCTGTTTTACCGAACCGGGCGCAGACAACTCTGCCCTGTGCGCCGCTTACCAACGCATCGACGGCGACCTGCTGCCCGGCGATTACTTGAAATTCACGCCTACATTTATAGCTACGGGCGACATGGACCGGGACTGGAGCATCTTTGTCCACCTGGTCAACGAGGACGGGCTGATCGAGGCCCAGCGCGACGTTTATCCCGGCGGCGGCCTGCTGGCTACGTCGGAGATCGAGCGCTACGAGACATGGAACAACTTGATCGCCGTTCACCTGCCGGAAGGGCTTTACACGCCGCAAACGCTGGATGTGTACCTGGGCCTGTACTACCTGCCGACCGGCGCTCGCATGCTCCCCTCCGGTGACAGCGCCGACCCGGAAAACGCCCGCGTCTACCTGGGACAAATCCGGCTGGAAACACCCGCTGGCAGTGTCCCCAACCCGGTCGATGTCAACTTTGGCGGCAAACTGCGCCTGCGCGGCTACGAGATCGGCGACCGCTCTGTCTCGCCCGGCGCGGAAACAAACATCACGCTCTACTGGGACGCGCTGGACGACATCACGACCGACTACGTGATCTCGCTGCAAATCATCGACCCGGCCAGCCTGACCAAAGCCGCCCAGGATGATCGCGCCCCCAGCCCGCCCACGCCCGACTGGCGATCCGGCGACCCGGTCACCGAAGCGCGCGGACTGGCGATCTACCCGGACGCCGCGCCGGGCGCCTACCGGTTGATGGTGCGCGTCTATCCCGCCGGGGATGCCGAACACCCGCTGCGCGTGGTGGGGGACGCGGGCGGCCAGTCCGAAGATTTTGTGCTGCTAAGCTGGATACAGGTGGAATGATGCCCGACGCCCGCACCGCGATCACGTCTCCGCGCGCCGCGCTGGCGCTGATCCTGGCCGCGTTTGTGCTGCTGGCGACCGTGTACAGCGTGACCACGCCGATCTTTGAAGCGTCCGACGAGCTGTGGCACTATCCTGTGATCGAGTACATGATCGCGCATAATTTCGCCCTGCCGGTCCAGGACCCGGACGATCACGGCTTATGGGAGCAGGAAGGCAGCCAGCCGCCGCTGTACTACTGGCTGGCCGCGCTGGTCGCCGCGCCGGTCGATCACGGCGACATGCGGGACCGGCTGGTCGAGAATCCGCACGGCAAAGCGGGCATCGGGCTGGCGGCGGACAATAACAACATCGTGCTGCACGACCAGGACGCGGAAGCCTTCCCCTGGCAGCAAACGGCGCTGGCCGTGCACCTGGTGCGCTTCTTCTCGATCCTGCTTGGCGCGGGCACGGTCTGGCTGACCTATCACATCGCCCGGCTGGCCGTTCCCGGACGCCCGGCGCTGCACCTGACCGCGGTCCTGATCGTGGCCTTCAACCCGATGTTTTTGTTCATCTCGGCCTCGGCCAACAACGACAACCTGATCAACCTGCTCGGCGCGGCGGTGATGGCGCTGCTGCTGCATAGCTGGCGGGCGGGCATGACTACGCGGCGGCTGTGGGCGCTGGCGATCCTGCTGGCGCTGGCATCGATCACCAAGCTCAGCGGGCTGGCGTTTTACCCGTTGGCCGGATTGGTGATCCTGCTCGTCGGCATCCGCGACCACCTGCCGCCCAGGCGGTTGATCGAGGTGGGCGTGATCGCGGCGGCTGTGTGGGTTGTCATAGGCGGCTGGTGGTACTGGCGCAACTATGACCTGTACGACGATCCCACCGGATTAAACGTGATGGTCGAGATCGCCGGGCCGCGCGAAAACCTGCCGACGCTGTCCGACGCCTGGGACGAGCTAAAGGGCTTTCGCCTGTCGTACTGGGGGCTGTTCGGCGCGGTGAACGTGCTTGCCCCGGACCGCTTTTTTGACTACACCGATGCGCTGTGCCTGCTGGCGCTGGCCGGGCTGGTGTTCTATGCCGTTCGCACCATCCGCGCCGTCCACGAGCGCCCCACCCCCGGTAAAACCAGCATGGCCGCTCGCCTGGACCGCTGGCGGGACGTGCTGCCCGTCGTTTTCCTGGTCATCCAGGTGATCATCGTCTTCGTTGGCGTGGTCAACTGGACGCGGCGCACCTACGCCAGCCAGGGGCGGCTGATGTTTTCGGTGATCGGGCCGCTGGCCGTATTGGGCGCGCTTGGCCTGATCAGCCTGATCCCCCGTACACGCTGGCAGCGGTTTGTCCCGGCGCTGACGATCCCGCTGATCGCCGCTGCTGTGCTGCTGCCGTTTACCACCATCGCGCCGCGCTACGCCCCGCCGGACACGGTGAGCGCCCCGCCCGCCGATGCGCTGCCGGTCGAAGCGCGCTTTGGCCCGGTGGACCTGCTGGCCGTTGACGTGGACGACAAACCGGTCAGGCCGGGCGACAGCCTGGCGATCACACTCTACTGGCGCGCACTGGATCATACCGACCAGGACTTGAGCCTGTACGTGCAGGTCTTCGGATTGGACGATCCGACCGCCGACGAGGGCTTGCAGCAGATCGCCAAGCTGGACAGCTTCCCCGGACGCGGCCTGCTGCGCACGACCACCTGGGACCTGGACCGGGTGTACGCCGACACCTACCACCTGACCATCGACGCCGACGCGCGCACCCCCGTGCAACCTAAGCTTAAGATCGGCTGGTGGGACTACGATACTCGAACCGTGATCGAGCCGGTGACGTTTGACGGCAATGCACGTGACCCGGTGGTGATCGATGCCGGGCGCGTAGTGGGCGACGGGAGCACGCTGATCGGCGGCACCGGGCCGGGTGCGACCTTCAGCGGCGTGATGCGGCTCAACCACTCCCGGATCGCGCCGGACACGCTGCCTCCCGGCGAAACGCTGACCGTCGCGCTGGAATGGGAAGCGCTGGCCGACATTGGCGAAGACCTCACCATCCTGGTGCATCTGGTCGATCCCGCCGATCCTGACTCGCCCATCGCCCAGGGCGACGCGCCGCCGCTGGTCGGGCGCTGGCCGACGTCCGCCTGGGTGCCGGGATCGCCGTTTGTGGACGAGCACACGCTGACCATCCCGCCGGATACGCCCCCCGGCGAATACCGGCTCGCCGTCGGTTTTTACCGGCCCGCCGATCTCAGCCGCCTGCCCGTCGAAACTCAACTCGACACCCTGCCCGGCGCGGCCATCCTGCCGCACACCGTAACGCTAAAGGTAGAGTGAATCATGTCCGATCCCACGCCAACCGGTATCCCACCCACCCGCCGCCGGTTCACCGGCCCGGATACGCTGGCCGTCCTGGCCCTGGTCCTGCTGTGGCTGCTGGCGTCCTGGCGTATCCTGACGCCAAACGAGCAGGACGCGCTCTCGCTGGCCGAAGGCGATTTTTCCGGGCAGTTTGTCGCGTTTTTTGGCTACCAGGTCGAGCGCCTGTCGGCGGGCGAAGTCCCGCTCTGGAATCCGTACAACGTGGCCGGGCACCCCTTCCTGGCCGATACGCAGTCCGCCGTGTTTTACCCGCCGCGCCTGCTGAGCGTTGCGCTGGTGTCGATGGGCGGCGATCCTGCGCCGGGCGAGCTGTACACCGCGCTGCAAACCGAGATGGCGCTGCATGTGCTGCTTGGCACGCTGCTGATGTACGCCTTTGTGCGCCGGTTGGCCGCGCCCCCCGGCAGCGGTTCCACGCGCCCGGCAGTTTTCGGCGGGCTGGTGGCGGCCATCACGTTCGGCTACGGCGGTTATCTCAGCGGCTACCCGCAGCTTCAACTGGCCGTGCTGGAAGCCGGAATCTGGCTGCCGCTGGTGCTGCTTGGCCTGCTGGAAGCCACGCGCACACCCCGCCCCGGCTGGCGCTGCATCGTGCTGGCGGGCGTGGCGATGGGCCTCTCGCTGCTGGCGGGCCATCCCCAGACCGGCCTGTTCACCCTCTACCTGGCGCTAGCCTTCCTGGTCTACCGGCTGCGCGGGCACGACCTGCGCGATTGGCGGACATGGGGGCGGCGCTTTGTTTGGGCGGCGATCCTGTTTGGACTGGCAGCGGGCGGGCTGGCGGCAGTCCAACTGCTGCCCGGCCTGGAATACCTGGGGCACACCACGCGGGACACGATGGGTTTTGACGCCAAAGCCAACGGCTTCCCGTATATGGACATCGCGCAGATGCTGTTTCCCGGCTTCATCACCGTCTGGTCACCGCTGTATATCGGCCTGCCGGGCCTGGCGCTGGTCATCTGGGCGCTGTGGCGCGGCGCTCCGCACCGGGTCTTTTTTGGCGGCGCGGCTGCGGTCGGGCTGGCGCTGAGCTTTGGCGCGGGCACGGTGCTGTACGACATCGCCTATTTGATCGCGCCGGGCATGAGCTGGTTCCGGGGCCAGGAGCGCGCCGCGTTCCTGGTCGCGCACAGTCTCAGCATCCTGGCCGGACTGGGCATGGCGCACCTGCTGCGGGCAGAGATTGAACCAGGAGCCGTGCAGCAGTTCCGGCGGCTGTTGATCGGGCTGACGGCGCTGTGCGCGGGTTTTGCGGCGATCCTGTTTGTGCTGTGGCGCACACCGGACGGTCCCACCTACGCCGCCGCGCTCGAATCGGCCACGCTGGCCGCGCTGATCGCCGGGCTGACGGCTGCCGCCCTGCCCTGGCTGCTGCGCCAGCCCCACAGTCCAGGCCGCGCGCTGGCGGTCGTCGCGCTGATCGCCTTTGACCTGCTCAGCGTGACGCTCAGTGTGGGCAACCTGGAGCCGGTCCCGGCGGACGAACGCCTGCCCGAACCGGCCATGATCCGTCAGCTACGCGAGACGATGCTGCCGCCCGGCGCGCGTGTGGACGGCTTGCGCGGCCTGCGCGACAACCTGGGCACGCTGTACGCCGTGCCGGATATTCGCGGCATCAGTCCGCTGAAGCTGGACAGCATCGAACACATATTGGACCTGCCGGATGACCGGACCTGGGACCTGCTGGCCGTGCGCTACGTGCTGTCCGACTGGGAGCAGCTTATGGCGCCCAGCACCATCGTGGACACCGCCGAAGACCCCTTCGGCCCGTATAACGTGCACGCGCTCGACGATCCGCGCGGCTTTGCGCACCTGTTCACCGAGGTTGTGCTGGTCGGAAGCGACGACGAAGCCTACGGCCTGCTGTCCGATCCGGGCTACAGTTCGCGGCAAGCCGTGATCCTGGACGCCGATCCGGGCCTTGACCTGCCCGCCGAACCACCCGACGATCCCGGTCACGCCGAGGTCACCCGCTTCGAACCGGAAGCGATCACCATCCAGGCCGAATCCACCGGCCCGGCAGCGCTGGCGATTGCCCTGCCCGATTACCCCGGCTGGCAGATGACCGTCAACGGCGAAGACGCCGACATCCTGCGCGCCTACGGCGGCCTGAGCGCGGCGGCGCTGCCCGCAGCGGGCACCTACACCGTTGAACTGCACTACCACCCCTGGACGGTCCGGGTTGGCGCCTGGATCAGCGGGATCACGCTGGCGCTGCTGCTGGTTGTGGCGCTGGCCGGGTTCTGGTTGAGCCGGAGGGCGCAGCTTGAAGCCTGACCGTCTGCGCGTGGTCCGGCGGCACGGGCCGTTTGGCCTGCTGCTGATCATATTCCTGATCCTGCTGCGCCTGTACGCCAGCACGATCACGCCGTTCGAAGGCCCGGACGAACTGGAACACTTCGCCTATATCACGCACCTGCGCGAAACGGGCAGGCTGCCCGATCCCGATACCGACGCCGACACGCTGATCGGGCAGGAAGTCGCCCAGCCGCCGCTGTACTACGTTTTGGCCGCGCTGTTCAGCCGCCTGCGCCCGCTCGATACGTGGCACGGCAGTCCAACGCCTAACCCCTGGTGGGCTTACCAGGGACCGAACACGGGCCGCGATAACCGCAACCATTTTATGATGGCGTCCACCACGACCAACATGCAGGATGTCAACCAACAGCATCTCGCCGAGGCACTGAACTGGCTTCGCTGGCTGTCGCACGGCTGCGGGCTGCTGGCGGTGACGGGCGTGTACCTGGCCGGGCTGGCGTTGTGGCCGGACGGGCGGCGCTGGGCGCTGCTGGCCGCGCTGGGCATGGCGCTCACTCCGCAGTTGCTGCAAGTATTCTCGATAGTCAGTAATGACGCCGCCGTGATCGCCTGTGGATCGCTGGTGATAGCCGGGGCGCTGCGCCTGCGGGATCGCTGGTATGCGCCCCGCCTGCTGGCACTGACCGGGCTGCTGATGGGCCTGGCCGCGCTGTCAAAGGTGGCCGGGCTGGCGCTGTGGCCGGTACCGGTTCTGGCAGTGATCATGGGCTGGTGGTCTGAGCCGCACCGGCTGCCCACCCGGCGGCTGGTCCTGGCGCTGGCGCTGCTGATCGGGATCGCGGCGCTGGTTGGCGGCTGGTGGACCGTGCGCGGCTGGGCGCTGTACGATGACCCGTTCGGCTTTGGACCGCACGAAAAGCAAGCATGGGCCTGGGAAGCAATGGGCAAAGCGCCGTCCAGCCAGGACGTGATCGAACGCCTGCCGCTGATCGTCAAGGGGCTGTGGGCCGATTTTGGCTGGGGCAGCGTGCGCCCGGCTGCCTGGGGCTATACCATCCCGGCGGGGATTGCCCTGCTGGGGCTGGTCGGCTGGCTGCGAACGCGGCCCGATGACCGCGCGCTGCTGCTGGTCCTGGCTGTGCTGCTGGGCAGCATCGCCATGGTTCGCTGGATACAGGTCAGCAACCTGGTCCCCGGACGGCTGCTGTTCCCGTTCTACGGCGCGTTTGTGCTGCTGATCGTCTGGGGGCTGCGGGCGTTTGAACACGCGCGCACCTGGATCGCAGGGCTGCTCGGCGGCGTGGCCGTGATCATGGTGCCAACGGTGATCTATCCCGCGTTTGGACCGCCCGCCTTGCTCGATGATCCCCCCGCCGACCTGTCCGGCCCGGTCCTGGACTTCGGCGGGCCGCGCTTTGTCGGCTATACGCTGGACGATCCAACGGTCCATACCGGCGGCTGGCGGCAGATCACGCTCTGCTGGCAGGCCCCGGACGGCGATCAGCGGGTGCCCGTGCCGTATGCCTACGCGCTGCACGTCGTCGGCCCGGATAATACCCGCCTTGCCGGGCGCGAATCCTACCCCGGCCTGGGCACGTACACGCTCTGGGAACCGGGCAAAGCCTTTTGCGACACGTTCGACCTGAAGATCACAGGGCATCTCGACGCGGGCCGCGTGTACCCGCTGGCGCTCAGCCTGTTTGACGTGGCAAGCGGGCAGACTATCCCCTTCACCGCCGCCGACGGGGCGCCGCAGCAGGTCGGCTTTATCGGCCATGTGCGCTCCCCGGCAGCGCGCGTTTCCGCCGACGCGCTGGA
>JAFGNU010000074.1 GCA_016926875.1 Anaerolineae bacterium
GGTGCGCCGTTCCCCCTGATACCAAGCGATGGTGAGCGACTGCCACACGGTCGCCGGATCGGACAAGCGCGCCTTGAGCGACGCTTGACGGGGACCTTTCTTAGGTTTGGGACCGCGTTTGCCTGCGGGGTGCGGACCGGGCCAGTCGTACAAACCCGCATCCAGACGCAACCGCGAGATATAAGTCACTGGATTGGCATAACCTAGACAACGCTGCCCCAACTTGATCGCGGCCAGACCGCCATCCACCACCAGCACGATCTGACGGTCCGGCAGCCAACGCCGCACCTGGCCGATCATTTGTCCAATCCAGTCGATGCTGGTTTTGTGCCGTTTACCATTGGCCTGGTTAGTCTTTTTACTGGGTGCCAACACGGTCAGACAAGGCAGCGCCCACACGCGGCGGTTCCAGGGAACTGGCACCAGCAGGGCCATACTCACCCAGCGCAACCCGTAGCTCGTCACCTTGTGTTGTTTGCTCGACCGGGCCGCATCCCGAAACACACTCTTGGCCTTGATCTGGTCTCCCTGCCGCCGTTCCAATGTTTCGTCGGCAGCCACAATGACCGGCCAACCGGGCGGCACCAAGATCATCACCAACAACCCCAGCAAAATTTGACTGACGCGCAAACTCGACCACACCGCCCGGTTCAGCACGCGGTGATACCGTAGGAACTGCCGTTCCTCACTCAGTCTCATGACCCGCAGCACTGACGTCACCGTGCGTTTGCCCGGCGCAAGGATCGCGCCCACCACCAATACCTGCACCCAATCCCAGGTGCGTTCACTGAAGACTGGCGTAAAAGACTGCATCAGGACCATAATCTCTGTGGGCAAGTTGAGCATATACACCTCTTTGTTATGATTGAGGTCAGCTTAACTTGCCCGCCTTTGTTTGTCTAGAAAATGGATAAAGTCGAGTATAAGAAATATCAACTTTCTCAACCTACTAAACTGCCGCGTTATTTGACTGCGCCGCGCGACAGCCCGGCGATGATCATGCGCTGCGCGACCAGCACCAGCAGCAGCACGGGAATCACCATAAACACACTCAGCGCGCTCAACATGTCCCAGGGCCGCGTATACGTGGACGCGTCGGACGATAACTCGACCATCGCGACGCTGAGCGTTTTAGTATTGTCGCGCTGCGCGAACACAAGCGGATAGAGTAGTTCGTTCCAGCCAATGATGAAGTTGATCACAGTCATGGTCGATATCGCTGGTAAAATCAGCGGCAGCACCATGCGCGTCAGCACCTGCACGATGTTCGCCCCGTCGATCAAGGCCGCTTCCTCGATTTCGGCGGGGACCTGCATGATAAACGACACCAGGATCAGGATCGTAAATGGCAGCACCAGACTGCTCATGAGCAGGATCAAGCCCTGGTGCGTGTTAATCAGCTTGAACTGCTGGAATGTCTCGAACATCGGAACCAACACGGCGATCTGCGGAAGCGCCGCCGACATGATCAGCAGCATGTACACGACATTGCTGCCCGGAAACCGGATACGCGCCAGCGCATAGGCCGCCATGGCGCTCGCTGTCACCGACACCACCGCTGACCCCACGGAGAAGATCAGCGAGTTGCGCAGATACTTCAGAAACGGCACCGACTGGACCATGTTGTCGTAGTTTTCCAGCGTGAAACGGGACGGCCAATAGGTCGGGGGGATGGTGAACAGCTCGTTCTTAGGGGTGAAAGAGGACAGCACGATGTAGTAGAACGGAAAGCAGATAAAGATCACGAACAGCACGAATCCGGTATACGTCACGATCGAGTGGCTGTGACGACTCAACCAGGATTGCTCTCGTACACGCTGTTTGGCAAGCATTTGTTGTGTACCCACAATCGCGCCCCCTATGCCGATACTTCGACGCGGCGCAGCGTGTAAACCCCTGCGCCACCGATTAATGTCACAATCAGTACGAGCATCACGCTGATAGCCGCCGCGAAGCTGTAGTTCAGCGAGTTGATTTCCAGGTAGATCTTTTGCGCGACGACGGTGGTGGCGAACCCCGGCGCGCCGCCCGTCATCGCGAAGGGTAGGTCGAAGACCGCCAACTGCCACACGAGCATGAACATGGTCACAGTGACCATGATCGGCATGATCATCGGCACCGTGATAAACCGCAGTGAATCAAACCAGTTCGCGCCGTCTACCTTTGCGGCTTCGTACAGGTCCAGCGATATGCCCTGCATCCCGGCTAACAACAGCAGCGCACAAAACGGCGTGCTTTTCCAGACATTGACGAAGATCACGGCCACCTGGGCATTGACCGGATCCACCAGCCATTTCTCATGAATGCCGACGCGCCCCAGCAAGTCCGGGATCATGCCGAACTGGTCGTCGAACATCCAGCGAAAGCCAATCGCGGCGACCACCATCGGTACGGCCCAGGGAATCAGGCTGATGGTACGGGCCAGGCCGCGCAGCCGGAAGTTGGCGTTGAGCAGGTGGGCGATAACCAGCCCCAGGAACATCTGGAAGAAGGTTGACACGAACACAAAAACCAGCGTGAATTCGAGACTTTCGCGCACGACGAGATCGGTCGAGATGCGCTCGAAATTCCGGAAGTCGACATACTGGCGCGGTGGGAATGCCGGGTTGTACTTCTGAAAACTCAGGATCAGGGTCTGTATGAATGGGTAAAACGTTGTGAACGTGCGCAGCGCCACAGCGGGCGTAATCAGCGCAAACGCCAGGATGTAACGCCGCTGCCGCAGCGATAACTGGGGATGGCGGATGCGCGCGAGGTTCTGGCCCAAAGTGGTTGGCGACTGCTTCACCGGCACGTGCCATTGTAACAGGCTGATCACGACCAACCATGCTGCGGTGCCCGATAGCACAACCACCGCCGCTTCCCAATCGTTCATGTTGGCGACATTGCGCGACTCCGCGATCTGACGTGGAACCAAGTCATAGTAGAACTTGTCCAGCACCGCGACCACACGGATCGGTGTTTCGAACAGCGAGCCGAGCGAAAACGCGTAGGAGTCCTGGTAGTTGTAAAACCCCATGAACTTGATCGCCCAACCGACTAGCGCCATGAGCCACGTCAGCCCTCCCAGTTCCAAGACCATCGCGGCGTACTGGCCCCGCCGTCTGCCCCGCCGGATACTCTGGGCGACAAATAAGGCGAGCAGAACCGGGATCAGCGCCATGAAGAACGGGACCGATCCGTTTGATTCGAACATCGACCCCGGCGGGCGCAGCGCGTTGTAGCGGAGCTGCGCCAGCACCACGCCCAGCGCCACCGCCCAGATCGCCAGCTTCTGCTGCCAGTCTTCTAGTGCGAAATACAGCGCCCCGGTTAGCAGCGCCACTCCCATGAACGCCGCCAGAGGGATGAGGAAATCCGTGAAATCGCTCTCGACGACGAACCAGCCAGCCGTCCAGACCCAAAGGATTAGCGGGAAAGCCAGCACCAGGGCACTGCTAATCATGCTGAGCCGGACCGGCCAGGATGTCGCCGCGCGCAGGCTCGTGGCGTATCCATACAGGCGGTGTACAGCGGCATTCAAGACGGCAACAAGGACCATGAGGACCAGCAAAAGTCCGAAATCCGCGCGGAAGGCGGCACCCGACCAGATTGTGTGGGCGGCGCTTGGCATTTCGCCGCGCTGCAATTCCTGGACCGCGTCCGGAATGAGGTCGCGCGACAGTTCACTGGCGGCGATGTACCCGCTTACGGCGCCCGCAAACCACAATAACATACTGCGCCGTTTGCTGTGAGCAACCCAGGCGGCATAAACGGACGCCAGCGCGATGATCAGCCACGAACGTGTAATCGTTATTGTGTCGAACAACGTTACTAGGGGCGTGTCAAGCCAATTGATCATGCCAAAACCCTTTCGCCAGCACGCAAACAAGCCTGGAGATGCTTGCAATCAGCCTAGATGGAGTGGGGCACTGCATTGAGAAAAGATTATATGCGCGTCCTGACCACTTATGTCTATACAAATCCATTATGCTTCCATTCAAAATGCCTGTCAATTGACCGCTTCAGTCCTCTTGTATTGACAGAATAAAGTGTTTATACTGTATTTGTCTATACATTTCGAAAAATAGTCTATTTAAGGCGATGATCTGTGAATAAAACCACTTTTCACGCTACGCTTGTCAGTCACACGCATTGGGATCGTGCCTGGTACTGCACCTTTCAGGAATACCGCGTCCGGCTCGTGCGCCTCGTTGATCGTCTGCTGCAGATCCTGGAAAACGATCCCGATTTTTCCGTCTTCATGCTGGATGGACAAATGAGCGTGCTGGAGGATTACCTGGAGGTACGTCCGGATCGGGCGGCAAAGCTTCAGCAGCTCTGCCGATCCGGACGCGTGCAGGTCGGCCCCTGGTATGTGCTGGCGGACGAATTCCTGGTTAGCCCTGAATCGCTGATTCGTAACCTGGCGGTCGGACACCAGATGGGCGAACCCTACGGCGGCGTGATGCCGATTGGCTACGTGCCAGATGGATTCGGGCATATTGCGCAGCTACCGCAAATCCTGCGCGGCTTCGGGATCGACAACGCCTTCTTCTGGCGCGGCATGGGTGCGGACGGCGACCGGCTGGGCACGGAGTTCGAATGGCGCGCGCCCGACGGTTCCAGCGTGACCACGATCCTGATGCCCTGGGGCTATCACAACGTCACCAACCTGGGGTATGCGATTCACTGGGGCGACGTCTCGCAAATGGAATTCGACTGGGCACTGGCGCAGAAAAAGATCGAAGGCGCGATCGACAAGCTCAAGCCGATGGCGAACACCGACGCCCTGCTGCTGATGAACGGCATTGATCATGCCGAAGCCGAGCCGCGCATTCCCGAAGTCATCCGCCGCGCCAACGAGAAACTCTCCGACGTGGTCATCCAGCAGGACACGCTGCACGATCACCTGGAACGAGTGCGCGCATCCGGCGTCGATCTGCCCACGTTTGCGGGTGAATTCCGCTGGGGTCGCTACTCGGAAATCCTGCAAGGCGTGTATTCCACGCGTATCCACCTCAAACAGCAGAACCACGCGGGAGAGACGCTGCTCGAACGCTATATGGAGCCGCTGACCGCGCTGGCGTGGCTCTCCGGTGCGGATGTGTCCGGAAACACCCCCGCGCTGGTGGATTTGGCGTGGCACTGGCTGCTGCTCAACCACCCTCACGACGATATCTACGGCAGCGGGATCGACGAAGTACACCACGAGATGGACTTCCGCTTCAGCCAGTCGAAACAGATTGCGGACGTGCTCGTGCGCGACCACTTCCGCTTGTTGGCGCGGCAGATCGATATGAGCGCCCAGGAAGGAACCCCTGTCCTGGTGTACAACCCGCTCGGTTGGGCGCGCGACGATATTGTCGAAGCGCTGATCGAATTCGAATTCAACGATCCGCACGCGGGTAATTTCCAGATCGTGAACGCCGCAGGCGAGATTGTCCCGCACCAGGTGATCGAAGACGAAGAGCGCTTCTGGATGGAGGTCTTGAAGCCGAACCGCAAGCGCTGCGTGCGGGTACTGTTCCCGGCGCACGTACCGGCGTTCGGCTGGGCGACATTCTACGCGCAGCCTGTCACCCACAGCGTGCTCGCGGCGCTGGGACCGCTCACCGCGTCCGAGCGCGACGCGGAAAACAAGTTCCTGGCGTTCACCATCGCTGATGACGGGGGATTGACCGTCACGGACAAAGTCACCGGGCACACCTACAGCGGTCTGCATCATTTCTACGATGTCGAGGACACAGGCGACGAGTACACGTACTGCCCGCTGCCCGAAAACAGCCAGACGATCAGCACCGAGGGCGTAACCGCCGCGATCACGCGCGAGGAAAACGGCCCCTGCCGCGTGACCTTCCGCATCGAACGGACGCTGCGCATTCCGCAGGGCCTGAGCGCCGACCGCCAGCGCCGTTCCGGGGAAACGGTCGCGCTGCCGATTGTGTCCTACGTGCGGCTGTATGTTGATCAGCCCGGCCTGTACATCACCACCGAGATCGACAACCAGGCGCACGACCACAAGCTGAGCGTCCAGTTCCCGACCAAGTTACAGGTTGCGCAGGCGCACGTGGACGAGTCGTTCATGGTCGCGGAGCGTGATTTGCATCTCCCAGATTCTACCGGGTGGGTGGAGGACCCCACCCCACTGATGCACCAGCGCACCTTCACCGACCTGAGCGACGGCACGCGCGGCGTGGCGATCATCAACCGGGGCCTGCCGTCGGTCGAAGTCACACCAGACGGCACCATCGCGCTGACGCTGCTGCGAGCGGTGGGCTGGCTTTCGCGCAATGACCTGTGGGTCCGCCGGATCGCTGCCGGGCCGCTGGTTCCAACGCCGGGTGCGCAGTGCATCGGCCCCTACCGCTACGAGTACGCGATCCACCCGCACGCGGGCGACTGGCAAAACGCCCATCGGGTCGCGCACAACGCGAACGCGCCGCTTCTGGCACGCCGCGCCGACACACATCCAGGGCTGGAACTGCGCGAAATGAACATCACGCGCGACGATCCGAGCCTCGTCACGCCGATCCCCTGGCCGCGCGGGGGAAATCTGCCCCCGGTGATGAGCGTCATGGATGTCAGTTCGCCCGCCCTGGTGTTGAGCGCGGTACGTCGCAGCGCGCGCGATACGCTGATTGTGCGCGTTTACAACATCACGCGCGAAACCGTCACCGGTACCATCACCTGCGGTTTGCCGTTCAGCGGCGTTTACCGCGCCAATCTCGCAGAAGAACGACAGGCCCCGGTGGCATTCAGCGCCGAACGGCAGATTACGCTGGATGTGCGCGGCGGCGAAGTCGTCACCCTGGAATTTGTCCCAGAGAGCAACCCATGACCGAAATGACATCCCGCCAACGTATGCTCGCAGCCCTGACCGGCAATGTACCGGATCGCCTGCCCGTGACGACCCATCATGTCATGCTGTATTTCCTCGACCGGTACATGGACGGTATGCCCTACCAGCAGTTTTTTGATCACTTTGGTATGGATGCGTGGCTGTGGACCGTGCCCTATAAGCCGGATGAGTCGAAAGGCGAATATTTCGATCCGAGCCAGACGTTTATTCACCCGCTCGATCATACGCACCGCGTGGTCTCCGACAACTGGCGCATCGAAACCGAATCGATCCCCGACCCGCAGTACAGGACGACGCGCTACCGGTTTGTCACGCCGAAGGGCACGCTGACCATGGTGCTGCAAGGGACGGATTACACGGACTGGGTCGCCGAGCCGCTGGTCAAGGACAAGCGCGATATCGACCTGATCGCGGAGTTTGTAACGCACCCCAAGTGTGATGTGGAAGCCGTCAACCGCCGCGCCGAGGCGTTTGGCGAGCGCGGCCTAATTCGCGGGCATATCGTCTACTTCGACGTGTACGGGCAGCCCGGCTGCTGGCAGGACGCGGTCGAACTGGTCGGCACGGAGCGCCTGATTCTGGAGACATACGACGATCCGGAGTGGATCCACGAACTGATCTGCGTGCTGCAGGAACGCAAAAAGACGTTTATCCGTTCGTTGGCCGGGGCGCGCTACGACGTGCTCGAACTGGGCGGTGGTGCGGCCTCTTCAACGGTGATTTCGCCGAAGTTGTTTGATCGCTTTGTCGCACCGTATGACGCGGAGCTGATCGATCTCGCGCACGAGGTCGGGCAGCGCATTGTGTATCACACCTGCGGCGGGATGATGCCTCTGTTGGAGCGTATCGCTGATATGCGTCCCGACGTGATGGAAACCTTCACACCGCCGGATATGGGCGGGGATGTGCGTCTGGCTGAAGCGAAACAGCGCATCGGTGACCGCGTGTGTTTCATTGGGGGATTTGACCAGGGCCACTACTTCAAAGGCTGTATTGCTGAGCAGACCCGCGCCGAAGTACGGCGGTGTTTCGAGGAAGCCGGACCGGGTGGCGGTTACATCCTGAGTCCGTCCGATCACTTTTTTGATGCGGAACCAGAGCTTATCGCAGCTTTTGCTGACGAGGCGCGGCAATGCCTGTATAGCGAGACAGTCCCATCCTCATAGGATACGGTGCAACCGGTCGCCTCAACAAAACGCGATCTTTCGTCCAATATCTTGCTCGGCTTAGGCGCTATCACAAGGAGGGTTAAATATCCCGAACTTAGGTGTGACGATGACATACGCTTTCACCTCTGTCCGCGAATTAGTAATCGTACATATAGACGCATTGGGAGGGATTTAGAATGTCACGTAAAGGTTTTTCGCGCCGTACATTTCTGAAGGGCACAGGCGCAGTTGTGGCCGGTGCCACCCTGGGCGGAAAGTTCCAGACACAGGGCATTTTTGCACCTAACGTCGTCCGCGCACAGGACGAGGTCGTCATGGCTGTGCAGGATTTCGCGCACGACGCGATCAAAGCTGTGCTGCCAGACTTCGAAGCAGCAACGGGCCTGAAAGTTACGCTGGAAAGCGGCCCGGTAAGCGGCAACGATATGTTGACCAAATATGCAGCGGCTTTTGCGGCCAACAACAGCCCGGTGGATGTCCTGAGCGACGCCGATGACGACGGACCAATCTTCTACCGGGCGGGCTACATGATGCCGCTAGATGACGTGATCCCGCAGGAGACGTGGGACGATTTCCCGGAGAGCTTCGACAGCCAGATCGAGCTATTCCACAGCTTTGACGGGGTACGTTACCGAGTGCCGCACGAGTTTGCCATCGGCTATTTCTTCACCCGCAACGACTGGTTGACCGAGAAAGACGTAACCGCTCCAACAACCTGGGATGAAATGGTCGAAATCGGCAAGATGTTCACTGACGCGGAGAATGGCGTATGGGGCACAACTGACGGCCTGGTCAAACCCGCGCTGCTGTATGTATATGTGGCGTACCTGTGCTCGCAGACGGGCGGCGATGTCTTCGCGTTTGACGAGGGGACAGCGGAGGCACTGCAATTCCTGTACGACATGATCCATACCCACCAGATTTTCCCCGAAACAGCGCTCAACGACGACTACACCAAGCAGAATGAACTGTACATGGCTGACAAAGTTGCGTTCATGCGCCAGTGGCCGTTCTTCCGTGACGTTGCAAAAGGGAACGAGGAATGGTACACACCCGAAAAGATCAAGATTGAACTGCCGCCCGCCGGACCGGCTGGCAGCAAGGCGTGGTGGGGCGGTTGGGGCTGGTCGGTGCCGAAGTCTGCGCCGAATCCCGACGGCGCGAAGGAACTGATCAAGTTCATCACGTCGAACGAGGTGGTGCCGACTCTGGCCAAAGGCCAGTCATGGTTCATCATGCCGCGCGCGTCGATTCTGGCGGCATTTGAAGGTACAGACGACTCGATTGTTGAGGCGATGGGCGTCTATGCTGAGGCTGGAGTCCCGGCGGCACGTCCATTCCACCCGAAGGTGGCCGAAGCGCAGACCATTGTCGATGATATGGCCTCCCTGTTCCTGACCAAGCAGGCGTCACTGTCCGATGTGCTGAAGCAAGGGCAGGAATTGATCAAAGCGTTGGACGAGTAGCAGGCAACTCGTCTGACTCTCGCGAATTGTGAAACGCATGGCAGGTCCGCGCGGGCCTGCCATATTTTTCAAGGGCGACCATGGTAGGAAATTGACAGTTGCGTGGAAAAATCAGACAATACACCACTCAAAAGCAAACAACCTTCGCAGCTAGAAAGAGTAAATGACCGTGAACACTCCATTGCAGCGCGATAGCGGAGTCCCGCTCTACGTCCAAGTTAGCGAAATCCTGGTGCAGCGGATCTTGAATGGTGAGTGGCAGCCGGGGATGAGCCTGCCTGCCGAACCAGAGCTGTGTGAAGAGTTTGGCGTAGCGCGCGGCACGCTGCGGCAAGCGTTGAGTAAGCTGGAGAATATGGGCTATGTACGGCGCGAACGCGGACGTGGGACGTTCGTCGCCAACCAGGATGAACGTTCGCGTTCTCAGGGGCTATCGGGGAACCAGATCGCGTTCATTGTGCCGTATGTACGTGACTCATTTATTCCGGAGATTCTGCTCGGCGTTGAACGGGCCGCCGGCGAGCAGAATCTGTCCGTCACGTTCAAGCACGTTGAAAACGATTACCGCCAGCAGGCTGAGGTCCTTGAAACCCTGGCCGATCAAGGTCTGGCGGGTGTCGTCCTTTACCCGGTGGATTCGGTGCACGTGGAACCGATGAAACGCCTGACCTACGCGGGGTTTCCGATTGTCCTGGTGGACCGTTACCTGTGTGGCGTTGCGACCGATTATGTGATGTCGGATCACTTCGGCGGCGCGGTGCGCGCCACGCAGCACTTGATCGAGCTTGGGCACAAAAGCATAGGATTTGTTTACTGGAGCGATCCTGCTATCAGCATGGAACACCGCAAGACCGGCTACATCCAGGCACTCGCGGAGGCCCAGATCACACACCAACCTGATCTAGTTTGCGAAGTAGAAGGTTACCCCACTGTTGATCTGGACTCGCTGCGCGCCTTCCTGACCGATCATCCTGATCTGACCGCCGTGTTCGCCGCCAACGACCAGATCGCGCTGGCCGTTTATCAGGCTGCCCGCAGTCTAAACATACGCATCCCGCACGATCTCGCCCTGGTCGGATTCGATAATCTCGATTTCACCATGCACCTGGATATACCGCTGACAACGGTCAAACAAGCAGCATTTGATATTGGACAACGCGCCGTCCAAACCCTGCTCACCCGCATGAAAAACCCGTCCAGACCGCCGCAGCAAGTGATCGTACCCACCGAGTTGATCATCCGCCGGTCCTGTGGGGCTTATCTGCGAGAAAACCACACCACCGTGAGAAAATGATCCCCCGTCAGCCCCTATTGGCTTTCCCTGCAAACTGAACAACTCAGAGCATTCCACCTATCTTGACGCAAGCAAGATTCTACTCTATAGTGTAATTGGACGATGTATAAACAAATTTTTCCGGCTGTATAAACAAATCCTTGTCGATACGTCACGAATTAAGTTTTTGTGGGTAATTTTGAATGCATTTGTTTGGTTTTGACACTCGCGATCCGGTTTTTGATGCGGGTCCATGGAAGCTCAGCTTTCAGGTGATCACGCTGGAAAACGTCTATGGCCTGGACCCGGACGGACTGGAAATCCGCGAAAGCGAGCAAGACTGGCAATTGAACTGCTCAGGAATGCGCTTTGCTGGCGGGCAGCAGCACAGCCCAGGGCGTGTCACCGTAAAGATCACGCGTGGGGCGGGCGACGCGCTAAAAATCCTCATTGATGCCAGTACCCCCCACAAAATCCGTGCGGTGAAAATCCTGCTGCGTGGCTTTACCTCGCTGGCGCTGCTCGATCTCCTGGATCAGGCGCCGGATGTCCCCACTGAGCAAGCGATCAAGCGCTACCCAAACGATCTACGAATCCCACTCATCGCGGCGCTCACGGAGGACGGGGTGTTGATCGGCGCGCGCTGCCACGATCCTCAGGCGCGCGCGAAGCGTTTCGCGGTTTATCAGGAACGTATGGGGCCGCTTGCCGGAACGTATACGCTGGAGTGCATCCACGAGGAAGACGCACGCCATTTCGATACACATATCCACGTGCCTGACTGGATCATCGAACGCAGCATTGATCTGCCCACATTTCGTGGTGGGTATCTGGCTTTTGCCGAACGCGAATTGGGACTCGTGCCCTGGGCACAGCGCCAGGATATGCCCCCATGGACGCGCGATATCCGGCTCGTCTTGACGCTTCATGGCATGCACTGGACAGGGTATGTGTTCAACTCCTACGACCAGATGCGCGACATCATCCGCTTTGTGTGCGACCTTATTGATGGCCAGCAGGTCCTGGCGTATCTGCCCGGTTGGGAAGGTCGCTACTACTGGCAGTATGGCGACTACCGGCCCGATCCGCTGTTGGGTGGCCCGGAAGCGTTCCAGCGGCTGTGCGACGCGGCACGCGCCTGCGGCGCGCACATCATGCCCATGTTCGGGGCGAATTGTGCCAACGCCTGGGCACCCAACTTTCACACCTTTGGCCCCTCATCCTACATGAAATCGGCAAGCCGCAATGTGTTTCTGGGCAACCAACCAGACTGGGACAGCAGCCGCGCGCACGATACAGGCTGGCAGGCATGGCTGAATCCCGGCGCACCCGCCTGGCAAAATGAGCTCACGCGGCAGGTGCTTATGCTGGTCGATCAATACCGGTTCGACGCTGTTTTTCTGGACACGGTGGAAGTGTGGGTCAACGATCCGGATTTCAACCTGCGCGAAGGTTACCAGCAGCTGGTCGCACGTTTGCGCGCGGGGCGTCCAAATCTGCTGGTCACCGGCGAGGATTGGTGGGACGGTCTGCTGCCGATCTTCCCGATCTTCCAACAAGCCGGCCACTGGCGGCAGGTCCCGGCATGGGTGGGCCGTTATGCCCGCCTGATGGGTCACATCTGCGACAGCGAACCCTCGCGCGGCAGTACGGGCGTGTTTGAGTCCGGCTATACTGACTATGCGCGCCTGCCAGACGATGACATGTACATCCCCACGATTGCGTTTGTTGACGGAACGCTCGATCACGCACAAGCTGAAATTGAGACCGTAATCACGCAGGCCCGGCAATCGCTTCCGGGCGGCGTCAGGACGTAAGGAGGTGCCCTCGACAATAGTCTCCCCGAACCTGGTCCAATAAATTCCAGCCAGGATACATCAGGCAGTAGATTTTTCAGATAAAGAACTTGGATAGGAGGCAACAATGCACGCTCGAAAATGGACATTCATCTATCTCAGCGTCCTGGTCATGGTGAGCATGCTGGTCGCGCTGGGCATGATGGGTCTGCCGCAGAAGACGGCGACAGCGCAGGAGGGCGCCGAACTCCTCTTCGGCTCCTGGGACGATGAAAACGGCAACCTGCGCCATCTTGCGGCGATTGAAGATTTCAATGCCGTTTATCCGGACATCAAGGTCGAGATCCTGCCCAACCCGGGCGGTGACTGGCACTCCAAAGTGTTGACCTGGATCGCCGCCGGCGAACTGCCGGATGTCTACATGGCCGACTCAAGCTATATCCCGCTGTACGTCGAATCCGGTGGTCTGGAACCGCTGCAGCCCTTTATTGAGGGCGAAAACGGGTTCGATCCGTACGAGGTGTTCTATCCCGGCGTGTACGAAAATGGCTTTTACCAGGGCGAACCGTACCTGCTGGCCAAGGACTACAGCACGGTCGCGATCTACGCCAACAAGAGGCTGTT
Source organism: Anaerolineae bacterium (assembly GCA_016926875.1). Taxonomy (GTDB): domain Bacteria; phylum Chloroflexota; class Anaerolineae; order Aggregatilineales; family Aggregatilineaceae; genus JAFGNU01. The sequence continues at coordinate 13,170 of JAFGNU010000074.1, forward strand.
GGATGCTGCCGGTATCGCGATACCCGAAGAAGGCTGGACCTACGACGATCTGCTGGATGTTGCGATGCAGCTCACTGTCGATGCCAACGGCAACAACGCTGCCAGCCCGGACTTCGATCCTGACAACATCGTGCAGTACGGCATGGATCAACGGGGCGGTTGGTTCCGCGGCTTCCAGACCGTGATCTACTCGTTCGGTTCGCATACCATCAGCGACGACGGTACGACCTTCGACGGGTACATGAACAGCGAAGAGACAATCGCCGCGCTGGAGTGGATGCGCGACGCCGTACACGTCTATCACGTGGCCCCGACCACCGAGTTCATCAATTCGTTGCCTAGCGGTTCTATGCAGGCGTTCTATGATGGACAGTTGGCGATGGTCTTCGGATATGGGCCGTGGTTCCTCGGCCAGATGGAAGAACAGCCGGACTTCGAATACGCTATTCTGCCCATGCCGACCGGCCCCGGCGGGCATCACGGCGCGGTGTGCTGGGCAGGCTTTGGCCTCGCTCCCACCAGCGACGACAAGGATGCCGCCTGGCTGTTCCTGAAAGCGCTTGGCACCGAGATCGGCCAGCGTCACTACAGCGAGCACGCGCTGTCGTCCATGCCGGAGTTCATGGAAGGCAAGCTGGATCACCCCTTCTGGTCAACGTTCATCAACGAAGCCAACTACCTCGATTCGCTGGATGATCTGAAGAGTCCGTACTTCCTGCAGTGCATCGGCGACGAAGCCTTCACCGCGGTCATTTTCGGTGAGTCTGGTGCCGATATGGATATCGCCGCGTACATGAACGACGAGGTTGTGCCACAGCTCCAGCAGTGCCTGGATGACAACATGGAGTAATCTCCGTGGTTCGTTCATGATGAACTTTCAGGGGCGGTCATGTGTCCGCCCCTGAGCATTCTGGAAGCAATAACAAAACGAGGTTGTTTATGATGCGCACGCGACTGCTACGCCTTCCCAAGTTGTCGCCTATGGCCCGGCGCGAAGCCCTGATTTTTTACCTGTGCATTTCGCCCTGGATCATCGGCTTCCTGGTTTTTCTGGCGTACCCCGTTTTTCGCTCGCTCTTTCTTGCATTTCACCACTACCGGATTGGGCACGCCCCAGTGTGGAATGGACTCGACAATTTCAGGCACATGGCCGATGACCCGCTGTTTAGCAAATCGTTTGGCGTTACGCTCGAATACGTGATCGGCAGCGTGCCCGGTTCAAACATCATCGCGCTGGGGATCGCCATGCTGTTGGCTCAGAAGATCCGGGGGGTTGGTGTCTGGCGTACCATTTATTTCCTGCCATCGGTGGTGAGCATCGTTGCTATCTCGGTGCTGTGGTCGTACGTCTTTAACCCGCAATACGGGATCGTGAACAACCTGCTGGACATGATCGGGATCAAAGGGCCAGGATGGTACACCAGCGAAACCTGGGCCATGCCGACGATCGTTTTGATCAGTTGGTGGATGGTGGGCACACAAATCATCATCTATTTAGCGGGCCTGAAGGGCATTCCACAAGAGTATTATGAAGCTGTCGAAGTCGACGGCGGCGGTCCCTGGTCCAAATTCCGCCACATCACGATCCCGCTGTTGAGTCCGGTCATTTTCTTCAACATGGTGATGGGTTTCATCGGCGCGTTCCAGGTCTTCGACGCCGCCTGGATTTTAGGCTCCGGGTCAGGGCGACCGAACAACGCCACCCTGACCTATATGCTGAACCTGTACAAGCAAGCATTTGAGTTCGGCAACCTGGGATATGCTTCAGCACTGGCCTGGGTGTTGTTCGTTGTCATCATGGGGTTGACAGCCCTTGTCCTGCGCTCTTCGGCGCTTTGGGTCTATTATGAAACGGAGAAGAAATAGCGATGACAACCAAGCGCCAACTCACCACACAACCCGCGCCGCGACGCTGGGCACTACGCCGTAACTGGCGGATGTCAAAATCAACCGGGCGGCGTATCCGGCTCACCATTACGTACATCCTGCTGACTGCCGGGGCCATCACGATGGCTTTTCCCCTGGTGTGGATGTTCCTGGCGAGCTTCAAGCCGGAATGGCAGATCCTCACCAACCCGCCGATCTGGATTCCCTCCAAATGGGTGCATGTTAACGCCGGTGACTCCACCAAAGAGATTGCGTTGTGGAAGGTGGAGAATCCCGAAGGCGAAGAGGTACAGGTCTTCACGATTGGCACGCGGCGCTATACCACTGCCGTTGACATCAATGCCCTGGCGGATGTTCTGCTCTCCGTGCCTGCCGATCAACTCAGCGACGCCCGCGCGCAGACAGTCGGGGATGTCACCCTCAACGTACGCCGGCAGCAAGGAGGCGGAGAGGTCGTCGCACTGGCGCGCGACGGGTCGAATCTGGTGGTCGCGCCTGCGGAGGTGGTTGCCGGAGCCGCTCAGCGGCTGCCCCTGGACCTGGTGAACAGCGGCGCGCGTGCCAACATCACCATCGGAGACTACAAATTCCAGGCGCGCGAGCTGGATGAGGACATTCTTCTGGCACTGGGACCCGAATCCCAGTTGACCGTGAGTGTGCCAAAATCCACCGCCCAAGACATTTTCCTGGTCCATCCCGAAGAACTCAGCGATCCACAGTTCTTCCACATCGGGAACACCGATCTCCAACTCTACAGGCTGGAAGGGCGCCCGGGAGATCAGCGTTTCGTACAAGTCGGTTTGGAAACTTGGCAGCCCGTGCTGGAAATGGACGAGGCGCTGGAACATGGCTATACCATCCCAACCGAAGACCTGCCCGGCACGCCTGAAATACGCGCATTTGAGCTGGCCACCATGCCGGTTTACACCTTCACTCAGGAGGACGGCAGCGAACAGGAAGTAATCCTGCTGACCCAAACCGGTCCGAATTCGTTCGTGATCCCGGTGGATGCTGCCACGACGATCCGGCTTTCCCCACTGGAAAAGCTATCGTACCCGTTCGTCAAGACCGTGGACGGTGTTTCGCTGCGGTATCTGGATGATTACGAGGAACAGGGCGAAAAACACAGCATTGTCATCGTCGGCGAACGGATCGACATGACGATGGTTGTACCGCAAGCGTCCATCGACGAGGCTTTTGACGTTGACAGCGGATCGCTCGACCGCGTGCTCAAGGTCCGCTTCCGCCTCGAAAACTACGTTGAGGCCCTGTCCCGCGATGTAGGTGGTGCGACGTTCATCACGTTCTACAAGAACTCGGCTATCGTTGTTTTCCTCAACCTGTTGGGGACCTATCTCTCCGTGATCCCGGTGGCGTATGGGTTTGCGCGGCTAGAGGCGCCCGGCAAAAACACGCTGTTCCTGGTGCTGCTGTCCACGATGATGATTCCCTTCCCGGTGCTGCTGATTCCCACGTATGAAATCTTCAGGACGCTGGGCATGTTGAACACGCTGTGGCCGCTGTTTATCCGCGCGTTTTTCGGGAGCGCATTCTTCACATTCCTGCTGCGCCAGTTCTTCATGAATATTCCGCGAGAACTGGAGGAAGCCGCCCGTATCGACGGGGCCAATACGCTGCAAGTGCTGTGGAACGTCATCCTGCCGCTGAGCAAACCCGCGCTGCTGACGATCGGCATCTTCACGTTCTGGTGGAACTGGAACGCGTTCTTCGAGCCGTTTGTGTATGTTAACAGTATCCAGAACTTTACGGTCACGCTGGGGCTGGCGTTCTTCAAAGGCCAGTACGTCTATAATTATCACTGGCTCATGGCCGCAGGCATGACCACGATCATTCCGATCATCGTCCTGTTCTTCCTGGCGCAGCGTTATTTCATTGAAGGTATCCAGCTAACGGGGCTCAAAGGATAATGTAGCCAGCGCCCTGTGCAAACATACACCGGCCCCCGCCTGGATCGATCGCTGTGTGAGGGGGCCGAACCATGACATCCTGAACCTCTGAACAATTTCTTCTCATCAAAGATGAGGCACGATGACAAATCAGAATTCGACTCTCTTTACCGGGCGAACACGCGGAGTGCCGGTGGCAGTATTCTTGCTTTCGGCAAGCGGGCTGGCCTATGAAGTCACGCTCACTCGGTTGTTTTCGCTCATCTTCCAATATCATTACGTCTTTCTGATCGTATCACTGGCGATTGCCGGTTTGAGTCTCGGCGCGGCGATCGCGGCATTTGTCCTGCGCAGCGGGCGCACGCAGGCGGATCTGGTGAATGCCGCTGTGCTACAGGCGCTGCTGTTGGTTGCCGCTGCAGTCGTGTTGGCCCAACTGCGCTACGCCGACCGGATCGCGGTAGCGGTGGTCGCCGCGCTGCTGCCCTTCATTGGCATTGGGTATCTGAATGCGGCGCTGTTTGAGCAGTATGCCAGACACAGCGGCGTGCTGTACGCGGCTGACCTGATCGGAGGTGCGGTGGGGTTAGGATTGGCGCTGGCCGCAATCAGCGTGTTCGGGGCCTTCAACGCCATCCTGGCGCTGGCTGTGCTCGGCGGCGTGGTTGCCCTGATCCTCGCGTGGCTGGAACCCAGTCGTTCCGTCCTGGTCTGCACGGCGGGCGTGACCCTGGCGCTGGCTGTGGTGCTGGTCGTCAATCTGATTGCCGGGATTGTGGACTACGCGCCGCGCAGCATTAAAGCCTTTCCGCCGGACAAAACCATGCTGATGGTGCTGGAACAGGACTCCACTGCGGAACTCACCGAAACGCGGTGGGGCGCGTTCGCGCGGCTGGATATGGTCGAAACCGCGGATGGCAGTATGCGGTATGTCTTCACCGACGCGGGCGCGGGCAGCATCATGGTGCGCTATAGCGGCGATGACCGCCGGGTGGCGTGGTTGCAGGATGAAGTGGCGTATCTGCCCTTTGTCGCCATGTCCAACCCGGAACAACCCGACCTGCAGAACGTGCTGATTCTGGGGGCGGGCGCGGGCAAGGATGTGCTGATGGCGCATCTAGCGAGGGCTGAGGCGATCACGGCAGTGGAGATCAACGGCGATCTGGTGGACCTGACGCGCGAGCAGAGCGACTACAACGGCGGTGTGTACGATCTGCCCGGCGTCGAGACGGTGGTGGGCGATGGCCGCAACTTCGTCGAGCGCAGCGACGATCAGTACGACCTGATTTACGCCAACCTAGTCTACAGTCAGGCCGCCGCGCCGGGTAACTCCGCGCTGGCCGAGAGCTACATTTTCACACGGGAGGCGCTGCAAACCTACTGGGGCCGCCTCTCCGAAAACGGGCGCATCGGGTTTGTCACGCATCACGGCATCGAGGGGCTGCGGTTGCTGGTCGCGGCGCTGGACATGCTGGAACACGAGGGCATGACACTCCCGGACGCGCTCGATCACGTCGTGCTGGTGTCGCTGTACGGCGACGACGCGCAAACCCGTACCTCGGTGGTGATGATCACGCGCCAACCCTGGGACGCGCAGACTGCCAACGCCTTCGCTGATGCGGCCCACGCTCGCAACACCGGCGTGATGTACCTGCCGGTTTTCCAGGAGCAGGGGTTAGAGGGGCTGGTCACGGGCATGGTATCACTGCGAAAGTTCATCGACGACAACGCGGATGAGTACAACTTCACGCCGACGACCGACGACCGCCCGTTCTTCTACCAGTTCGTGCCCGGTATGCCGGACCAGCTCGCCGATCTGCTGCTGATCAGCACCATCCTAACTGGCGTGTACCTGTCGTGGAATATGTTTTTCTTCCTGCGCCGCGAGCAGCACTGGAAGCGCGTGGGCCTTGCCCCGTATTTTGCCGCACTGGGCGTGGGTTTTATGCTGGTCGAAGTGCCCCTGATCCAGAGTTTCAGCCTGCTGCTCGGCCGGCCGGTGCTGGCGCTGACCATCGTGATCGGGGTGCTGTTGCTCGGCGGCGGGTTGGGCAGCCTGTTTGAGAGCCGGTTTCCGGTCCCGCGCCTGCCGCGCCTGGTGCCTGCCGCCGCGATGGGCGTGGCGCTGGCTGTGGTTGTGTTGCGGTTTGTGCTCCCCGCGCTGATCGAGGCGGCGCTGCCGGTGTCGCTCGCCGTGCGCGGCATCGTGACGGCGGCGGTGCTGCTGCCGCTGGGTTTCGTGATGGGAATGCTGTTCCCTGGCGGGCTGCGCATCGCCCACGAAGCCGATCCCCAGAGCGTCGCGGCATTCTGGGGCGCGAACGCGGTCGCCTCGGTATTGGGATCGACGGTGGCGATGGTGCTGGCGATTGACAGCGGGTTTTCGGCGGCCCTGGTACTCGGCGCAGTGGTTTACGCGTTGGCCGCCCTGATGAGTTTTGTGATCTGGCCGAGGCTGATCGGCCCGGCAAGGTAGGGATTCATGACCGTGTGGGCAAACAACCAGAGCAAGACACTGTCTCTTGACGGCGAATGGGCGTTCACGCTGGGCGATCAATCCGGGGCGATCCAGGTGCCCGGCTGCTGGGAAGCACAGGGGTACGCGCGTCGGGTCGATGGCCCGGCGACGTATCGCCGCGTGGTGCAGGTCCCGGCGGAGTGGGCGGGCCAGCGCGTGCAGTTGCAGTTTGACGCCGTGAGCTACTACGCCGAAATCAGTGTCAACGGGCGCGCGGTGGGCACGCACACCGGCACGTGGACGGCGTTCGCGTTCGACGTTACGGACGCGATCCGCCCCGGCGATACCAATGAGATCGCTGTGACGGTCTGGAAGCCGGGCGAGCGCTTCCCGCTGCGCGAGTCGCTTGCCGGATTCCTGCCGGACGTGTGCGTGATGTTCGGCGGTCTCTGGCAGCCCGTGCGGCTGGTGGCCTTCTCTGGCCCCGCCTTCGGGGATATCAGCGTGCGGGCGCATCTCGACACCGCGACCGTAACCGTGTCCACGCAGACATACCGCGCTGCCGCCGCGCTCGCGGCGGCGGTCGCGGTCCGTGCGCCGGATGGTACGCTGGTAGCTTCCTGGCGCGAACCGCTAACCGATGCGCATTTCTCGGCGACGCTGGCGATTCCCGGCGCGATCCCCTGGCAGCCGGACAATCCGAAGCTGTACACTGTCGATCTGTCCCTTGAGGGGCCGGACGGGGTTGCGGCGCGTGTGTTCCGCAGGGTGGGCTTCCGCACGCTCTCTCATGCGGGTGATCAACTGCTGCTCAATGGCGATCCGATCATGCTGCGCGGCGCGCTGAACTGGGGCTGGTGTCCTGACTTGCTGTGCCCAATCCCCGACGACGACACGATCCGCGACGAATTCCGGCGCATTCGCGAACTGGGCTTCAATATGATGAAGCTGTGTCTTTATGTGCCCTGGCGGCGCTATTTCGAGATCGCGGACGAAGAAGGGATGCTGCTCTGGCTGGAACTCCCGCTCTGGCTGCCGGAGATCACGCCGCGCTTGGAACAGCAGGCACTGGCCGAATATGACGCGATTGCCGCCGCTGCCCACCACCATCCCTCGATTGTGATCTACAGCCTCGGCTGCGAGCTGGAAAGCAACGTCAACCCGGACTGGCTGGAACAGCTTAACACGGTGGTGCGCGCCCGGCTACATGGCGTGCTGGTCTGCGATAACAGCGGCTCCGGCGAGGCGTATGGCTGTTTGACCGATCTGGCGGATTTCGAAGACTACCACTTCTACTGCGATATGCAGTTCTTCGACGCGCTAGTCGATCACTTTCATCGCGATTGGCGCGTGCCCAGACCGCTGATCTTCGGGGAGTTCTGCGACGCCGATGATTACCGGGAAGTGGGCAAACTCATTGCCGCCAACGATGGCCAGCCCCCCTGGTGGCTGGTCGAACAAAACCCGCTGCACCCACTGAGCAAGATCGCATTCAGCCAGCAGATCGAGCGCATGCACAGGGTCGAGATGGGCGTCGATGCGGCGACGCTAGTGCGCATCTCGCGCCAGCAGGGATTCGCTGTGCGCAAAGCGATCCTCGAAAAGGTGCGCGCGCGTTCCGGTATGGGCGGCTATGTGATCACGGGCCTGCGTGACACGCCGCTCGCCACGTCCGCCATGTTTGACGACTTCGACCGCAGCAAATACCCGCCCGACGCCGTGCGCATGATCAACACTGATAGCGTGCTACTGCTGGGGCGGGGGCGCGCGCGCGTCTGGTCGCACGACGGCGACCGGATCGCACCGTCGGAGCCTTACTGCTTCCCGGCAGGACAGCCAACGATGCTGGATATTGTGCTCTCCCATGCAGGGAAACCGCTCCCCGGCGGTCTGCTGACGTGGACGATCACCCAGCACAGTGGTGATTGGCACGTGGAAGGATCGCAGGATGTGCCCGGCCCGCTGCCCGATCGCGGCCCGCATAGTATCGCGCGCTTCATTTTCGACGCGCCGCCCACTGATAAAGCCATGATGCTCACCTGCGAGGTCACGCTCGAAACCGGGAGGCAGACAATCCGCAATCGGTGGCCGCTGTGGGTCTTCCCACAGGGGACGCAGTGGCCGGAGGGAATCGGCATTCTCGATCCGGCGGGCGCGGCGGTCGAGCAGCGCGCCGACCTGTGGGACCACGCGGTGCGCGTAGGGGATCGCCCGACAGGCGACATACGCGCGCTGATCACCACTGTGTTCAATGCGCACGTGCGAGACTTTCTGCGCGGCGGCGGATCGGTGCTGCTGTGGCAGGGCAGTGATCGCCCACTCCCAGCCGTGACCGGCCCCTTCTGGCGCGGCGGGACGAAGGTGATCGCCGATCACCCGGTGACGAACGCCATGCCGCACGCCGGATTTGTGGACTTGCAGTTCTACGGGTTGGCGACTCCCTGGGCGCTGGACCCGGCCCGGCTGGCGGATGTGCTGCCGGATATCACGGATGTGCGCTGGCTGCTGCGCCGCCTGGATAACAGCCAGTTCACGGTCGCGGATTACCTGGCCGAGGCGCGACTTGGCACGGGACGCCTATTCGCCACGACGCTGCGCTTCCAGGGTGGGCTGGGCGACCAACCCGCCGGTCTGCGCTTTAATTTGGCGGGGCGCTGGCTGCTGCGGCAAATATTGGAGGCGCTAGTTTCTGGCGAAGAATAGAGACAGAGGGTAACTGATTGGATTTGACATTTGGCGTCATCTCACCGCAAGATTGGGGCTTGCCCGTGACCACGACTCCCGGCGACGCACCAGAGGCCGATCTGGGCGTTTCGTTCGCGGAGCTTGACCGGCACGCGCACAACGCCACTCACATCTGGCTGATGGGCCAGTTCGATGAAACGGCAGGGGCATTTCACGGGCACTACCGCGTTCCGGATGGCTACCTCGAACCGCCCCAGACCGTAAACCTGATCGCGCCCTGGCAGCTCCTGGCGGCTTATGACCGCTCACAGGAGCCGCGCCTGCTGGGGATGGCACAGCGCGCGGCGGAGTGGTTCTACCGGCGGCACATCGTCGACCACCCGATGAGCATCGCGGCGGGCGGGGTGCGGGACGGGGTTGCCACCGATCACCTGTGGACCAAGTTCGCCGCGGAGGAAGTGATTACCTGCCTGGGGCTGCATGCCCGGACCCGCGAAGCGGTCTGGCTGGCGCGCGCCGAGCAAAGCGGGCGCTATCTGATCCAGGCGCGCCGCAACGGTTACGCCCCGCGCTACAACATGGCCACCAGCCAGTGGATCGAGCACGGTTGGGATTCGTGGGGGCGGGCGGTTGAGGGGTTGGTCCTGCTGTGGCAGGCCACGGACGAGTCGCGCTGGCGCGATGAGGCGATCCGGTGGGGCGACTACGCGCTCACAATTCAGGCGGAAGATGGTGCGTTTTACCTGATCGATGGCGACTACTACAACACCGATCTCGCGGCGGACGAACTGCGCGCGCTGGCGTGGCTAGCGGGGATCACCGGGCGCGAGGATTTTGGGGCGGCGGCGCAGCGCTTCGCGGATTGGCACCTCGCGCACCAGACCGCAGCGGGGGCGTGGCCGCTCACCATCGACCGCGACGGTAACATCGTCATGCCCACTGTCGGGCCGGGCGATGTGCCGAATATCGGCATCGCGCTGCTGTGGCCGCACCACGCCACCGGGGAAGATCGCTATCTGCGCGCGGTCTATGCGGCGCTGCGTTACACGCTGAGCGTGCAGGTCACGCCGAAGAGCAGCCACCCATATCATACCGATACCCGTGCGCAGTGGGGCTTCTGGTCCTGGGACCCGCATTACGATTACACGCAGTCCGCCGACCAGTCCACGCACCACGCGCGCGGGATGTGGTTTTTGATCGATTACTGCGCGGCGCTGCCGCCGGCGCTGTCGTCGAAGTGATTGTCGCCCACAACGACGCCGGGTGTGCCGTCCAGTTGGATCGCCTGGACGACGTTGCCGGAGAAGGTGTTGCCTTGCACCGTGCAGCTATGCACGCGCCCGAAGCGCGCGCCGATGCGGTTATCGCGGATCGTGTTGCCGCGTAGATGGTAATCGTGACACTCCTGATCGGTGGTTTCCTCACCGGTATAGCCGTAGAACCCGGTGTGGTTGCCTTCGATCAGGTTGCCAGCCAGACGGACGTTGTAGGATACCTCGTGGCCCGGCCAGTGTTCCACCACCGGGCCGCCGCGCGTCCACAGCCGGATGCCTTCGTCATTCTGGCGGATGCGGTTGTTGCGGATTGTGAAGTCGAACCCGTGCTCGACCGCGATCCCGACCACGTGATCGCTGTCAATCGTATTGTCTTCGATCACGTTCTCCCACGAATAACCCATCCAGAAGCCGTAGTTGGATTTGCTGCAATCGTTGCGGCGGAAGACATTCCCGCGCGAGAAGGTGGACTCAATCGCATTGTTGGAGCTAAAGCGGCAGTCGTTGTCTTCAAACAGGTTATCGTTACACGGCCCCTGATTGCCCTTGTGATCGTACCCGGCGACGAAAATGCCATCCCCGCCGCACATGCACGTATTGCGTAAAAACTGGTTGTTTGACGATCCGTAGACCAGCACGATTCCGGCGGCGTCGGCTTCGGCGCGGATCAGGCCGCTTTCAGGGCGGCGGTAGAGACGATTGCAGAAATCAAGATGGTTGTCCTGGACCGTGTTTTCGTTCGATGCCGACAGGTACACGCCCCAGCCACTGTTAAACGAGGCGTTGGTTTTTTCGATGGTCAGACCGCTGGATTGGTACAGCAGCACGCCGTTCATCTGGTGCTGCAGATCGCACGTACGAATCGCCCCGCCGTGAACATCGTGGCACAGGATCGCGCCGCCGTATACCTCCTCAATCGGATTCCACAGGTACAGGAATGTGTCGATGCCTTCGATTTCGGCGGTGTCGCGGATGCGTACGTTTTTAATCGTCAGGTCGTGGCAGTGATCGGCGCGGATGCCGTGATAGTAGCCGGAGATCGCCAGACCGCGGATCGTCACCCCCCGCTGCCCTTCGATGCGGATGCCAACGCCGGTCTGTTCCCGGCTTACCAGCAGCGCGCCGGTGCCGTCCAGCGTCACGTTATCGGCAGCGATCGTGATCCCGTTGGGCAGCACGTAGGTTCCAGGGGCCAGCCGCGTATCCTGTGTGATGATCATGCCATCGCTGGGGACAACCCCATTGTCGCTCATTGTGTTTTGTCCTCACTGAATATGAACTCGTGCCCCGGTAAAAGCGCCGTGCATCCACCGGGATACACCAGCGGCACGGGGCCTGTTTCGGCTGTAAAGGCTGTCCGCTGCCTGTCACTGTCGAAGCGCACATAGTGTCCGTGCCAGAAAAAACCGAAACTCACCCGCTGCCAGTGGGCGGGCAGCACCGGGTCAGCGTGGAGATGTACGCCGTCGTCGCGCAGTTCGATCTGGCAGAAGCCGTTGACCACCGTCTGCCACGCGCCGCCCAGCGCAGCCGTATGCACGCCCAGGTTCCAATGCGGCCCGGTGCCGAGCAGATCGAGCATGGCGGTATGCAGAAAATAGCGGTAGGCCCAATCCGTCATGCCGACATCCGCCGCGACCAGCGCATACGCCATCGGACTGAGACTGGAATCGTGCGCGGTGCGCGGCTCATAGTAGTGCCAGTTGGCCTGTTTGACAGCGCTCGAATAGTCGTGGCGCAGCAGATAGAGCAGCAGGATCACGTCCGCCTGTTTGATGAATTGTGTGGACTGGTACGGCCCGTGCGGGCCGCCCGGATGTAGATCGGGATGCGCGAGGCGAGCGCGCACAACATCGAGCAGGGCGTCTTCCAGTGTGAAATAACCGTCGAACTGTGGAATCAGGTCGTTCGTCGGGTCTGGGGCGGGCACATACAGGCGCGCGACAAACCCGCGCAACGCCGCGATCTCGTCATCCGTCAAAGCGAGTTTTGCCACTACGCGGTCAAAGTCCGCCGGATACTGGCGGAGCACCGTTTCAAGCGCCTTCAATGCCACTTCGAGGCTGAACCGCGCCAGCACGTTCGTATAGGCGTTGTTGTCGACGCGCTCGTGGTACTCGTCCGGCCCCAACACGGTCAGCAGTTCGTAGCGATCCCGGTCGCTGTTGTAGGCTGCGCGGGACACGAAAAAACGCGCGACCTCGCAGACGATCTCTAAACCGCATTCCGCCATAAGTGCCCAATCACCGGTCGCCTGGAGATACTGCCAGAGCGCATAAACAATGTCAGCCGAGATGTGGATTTGCTCGTCGGCGAAGTAGCTGCGGAGCTTTTGCCCGGTGCGCGGATCGGTGAAGACGTACAGGGCGCAGGTTTCGTCGCCGGTTTCCTGGCTCTGCCACGCGTAGTACGCGCCGCGAAAGCCTAATCCATGCGCTTTGCGCCGCGTACCATCGAGAGTCACACAACGGTACTTAAGGCTCCGGCGGGCATGGGCCGGCTGCGTGTAGGTATAGAACGGCAGCACGTAAATTTCAAAGTCCCAGAAAATCGAGCCCCAGTAGTCCTGGCCCTGCAAGCCGCGCGCCGAGACACTGACCTGATCGCTGTGGGGCAGGTTCGCCAGCAGGTGGAAAAGGCAGAAACGCAGCGCGATCTGCGCCGGCGGATCGCCTTCGATCACCACGTCGGATGTCTTCCAGAGTGCGGCCCAACGCGCGACGTGCTCGGCGCGGATCGTCTCGTAACCGGCGCTCGGCGCAGCGTCCAGTTCATGCGCGGCGAGCGTTTCCAGGTCCCCCGTCGAGAACCGGCTATCATACACCGCCACCCACTTGACCAACGTAACGGGTTGGTGCGCGCGCAGGTGCAGCGTCACTGTGTTCACCGCGCGCTGCAGATCGCTGGTACCATGCCACTGTGCGGACTCGCTGTGTGTGTGGTCAGCGGCGACAACGGCACGGTATCCCGGCTCAACGGTCGTCACGTGAACCTGGCTGCGTGCGCCTTCCGCGAAGGGGTTGATCTCGGAGAAGTGATTGTCCGCGAAGCGGTTTGTGATGGCGGCATCCACCGAGGAATGCATCGTGATGGCACAGTCGGTCTCCGACCGTATCTGCCAGTGGATCGCGGCGAGGTGCGGCCTCGCCATGCTGACCAAGCGCTCGCTTTCCACGGCCAGTGTTTGCCCGCCGGGCAGAGTCCAGTGCATGTATTGTTTCAGCAGGGTGTGCTGCATATCGAGCGTGCGTCGGTAGTGGCTTGCGCCCGTCAGATCGAGCGTTTCCCCGTTCACCGCAAGCTGGACCGGTGTCCATGCGGGGAGGTTGATCATTTCGCGGTCGAGGATTTCGCCGCTGGGCGTGTCGTACAGACCGTTGACGTGGTGCCCCACCACGCCGGGACGGTCCAGCGGTGCAGACTCCGGTGCGCCGCGCGAACCCATGTCCCCGTTGGCGAGCGCGAACACGGTCGCCCGGCTGACTTCGTTGGCCGGCTCATATGGTGCAAGATCGTGGATTCTCCATCCGTCCTCAAAATCATACTGGTGGGCCAGCAGCTGTTCGCCGGTCATATGGGATATCCTGTACACAGGTCGTGCAGCGAGGTCATTTGTATAGACATATTGTGCGTTAGGAGTTTTGCACTGTCAAGAATACCTGCTGTCCTGTTGATTGACAAGCGAGGAAAACCGGCCCACAATAAAGTTGTATATACAATATCAGGTTAGGGTGCGATGAAACTTGATTTTTTGACGACTTACGCTGATAAGATCGCCGCCAGCCGGGAATTTCTGACGCGCATGTGGAAGCTCGAAAACGACGAGCGCCCCGGTTTTATGATCGGGTATGCCGGTCCGAACGTGCGGAACGGAAAACCGGTCGAAAACGCCTTGTTTGCCCGGGAAGGACCGGACACAGTACGCGAGCGTATCCTGGACCCGGCGAAGTACCTCGCGGCACAATTACAGGAAGCCGAAGCCTTGCTGGAACGACGCGGGGATTATGTCCCCGGTCTATGCCCGATGCTTGGCATAATCGGTATCCCGTCCGCATTTGGTTGCGAGATCGTGTGGTGGGAAGATGATCTGCCGGCTGTACGCCCCCTGATTCATGGCGATCCCGATCAGGTGTTTGACCTCCTACAGCCTTCGATCACGGACGGTGAATTAGGGCGTATTCTGGACTTCACGCGCTACTTCCTAACTCACACCGATGTCCGCATTCCGATCCGGATCACGGATGTGCAGGGGCCGCTTGACAGCACCGCGCTGATTTTCGGACACAATAAATTTCTGATGGCGATGATCACACATCCCAAAGCGGTTCATCACCTGCTGCAAATGGTCACCGACCTGACGATTGAATATGTGCAAGCGTATCGCGACCTGATCCACAAGTACGGCGGTGAGTTCGTGCCGACGATCAATTATCCCTGGATGCCGGATGGCATGGGTATGCAGGTCGCCCATGACGAATGTGTGATGATTTCCGCCGCGATGCACGATGAATTTGCCCTGCCGTATCTGAACCAGATCTCGGATGCTTTTAACGGGATATTCATTCACTCCTGCGGGAAATGGACCCATCAGATCGAGAGCTTACGCAAGGTGCACAACTTGCGCGGCTTGGAATTCGGCGCCAGCGAAGCGCCCTATGGCCCGATGCTGGATGCGTTCGGGGGTGAAACGGCACTGGTGATGCGCGTAGGGCTGAACCGCGATATCAAGTTCGATGGCATGGCGGATTATGTACGGCGCGTTCTGGCCCAGCACAAAACCAACCGCGGCCTGTTTATCAACGTCGATGTGACCAACGGATTGGTTGACGATACCTGGCCCGTTACCGATTTCGAGGAAATTTACTACTTGATCGATACGCTCGGGAAGCTGTAAACGGTGTTTGCACCTTGCCGCAGCATATACCAGCTGTGGGCTGTTCCACGATGACTTCCGAAACTCCGCTTGTCCAGCACGTCCATTATCCCTATTATCCGCCGCGCTTGCCAGTGCGGGGGCCTGATGATCCGGGTGGTCCTTCTTGTGTTACACTTGCGGCGGTCACGCGAACGGAGCCACACGACATCACGCTGGCGGGGACGACGCAAAGCGGTGCACCGGTCACGATCTCGATCACCGCCTGCGCGCCGGGTATTGTGCGCGTGCTGCTCGAAGATGCGCAGTCCGATCCAGGCCGGGTGCGACTCGCATGCGACTTATCCGATCTGCCCGTCAATGTCGCCGTAGAATCTGTCGAAAACAAGGCGCGGCTGATGTTGGATGATCTGCGGGTCCAGATCGATCTCGATCCGTTCCGGATCGCATTTTACAGACCGGACGGCGATCGGCTGTTCGCTCAGGATTACGAGGACACTGACGCTGTGGGACGCTTTAACGCGCTACCATTCGGATTCAGTGAGGTCAACGAGCAGCGCGTGGCGTTTCATGATTCGTTTGGTTCCGCACCGGACGAACATTTCTACGGGTTCGGCGAACAGTTCACCGATTTCGACAAGCGCGTCCAGCGCCTGACGATGTGGAACTACGACGCCCTGGGTGCGCACAGCAACCGC
The DNA here is from genome assembly GCA_016926875.1 of Anaerolineae bacterium. GTDB lineage: Bacteria > Chloroflexota > Anaerolineae > Aggregatilineales > Aggregatilineaceae > JAFGNU01. The sequence continues at coordinate 28,952 of JAFGNU010000074.1, forward strand.
GCCTATAAAAACGTGCCATTCTTCGTCAGCATGCGCGGCTACAGCATATTTGTGGACAGCATCCGTGCGACACACTTCGATATGGCCGCCAGTAGTACGGCAAGTTTCAGCATCGCGGTACCGGATAGCGCGCTCGACTATTACGTGATCGCCGGGCCGGACCTGAAAAGCATCATCACACCTTGATTGCTAGATAACGTTAGTGAAGGTGAGCGCCAGCAAGGATGCTAACACTTTCAACGCGAAACCAGGATTAGTGCGAGCATGAAGCCGTTGCAGGCCCATTTTCTCAAGCTGACTGTTGACGGTCTCAATACGTGGGCGATGAGCGCGAATGAGGGCCGCATCGTCAATCGTATTGCCGGTCATATTGCGGCGCTGCTTGGGAACAAGCCGCACACGCCCATTGATATAACTCAACTGCTGGTCCTTGTCGCTGATGTACCCTTTGTCAGCGACGACGACACTGCCTTCGGGCAAGGGGCTGAGCAAAGCTTGCACCAGGGTCAACTCATCCCACCGGGCAGGCAACAACTCAAACGACACTGGAACCCCCGCCGCATCACAGACCAAATGCAATTGCCAGCCGAAATAGTATTCGCGTTTGCTGGCACAATAGCCCAGAAAATCGTCTCCCTGGACTTTACGGCAACGTTCCGCTCGAACGCGCTTGCACACGGGAACGGGCATCGTATCAATCACAAACACTTGACCGGTGGCCATCATCTCGCCCAGCACGCTCACGATGATCAGCAGCACATCCTGCAAAGCGTGCAGGCGACGATTGAAGCGCGATACGCTGAGTTTGGGCAGGTACCCGGTTTGCTGCAACAGGCATAACGCTCGCTCGTGATGATTTTGAAAGAACTTGGCAGCGACAACCGCAACCGTGAGAATCTCAGCACTGCTGATCGTTGCCCGGCTAGCATCGGTGTGGTTCATGATGCTCAACAGGTCATCAATGACCACATAACTCGTTACAATGTAGGTGGCGTTCATAGCTTCTTCTCGTTACATGGCTGTTTGGTGACTTCCATTGTAACGAGGGCGGCGTGAACGCCTTCAACTAGCAATCAAGGTTGTGGTATTCATTTTATGGAGGCGGCTATGTCTGGATTTAATGGTCTGAATATGAGTCTTGGGAATCTGTCGCGTCTTTCCAACGCGCGCACGCGCTCGATCAGCGCTGAGAATTTCACAGGCGAAAAAGGCAAAGGCGGCATGGCCGTCAGTGGCACAGGTTCCGGTCCCGCGCGTGAACTGGGGCAAGGTTGGAAAGTCTCGCCCTCGATCCATCTGGCTCCACACCAGATAGTTACACTGGCCGATATCGAAGGACCGGGCGCGGTGCAGCATATCTGGCTGACGGTCGCGCCGCAGCGGTGGCGCAGCCTGATCATCCGGTTCTATTGGGATAATGAACCAATGCCCTCGATTGAAGTCCCACTGGGTGATTTCTTTTGCAATGGCTGGGGCATGCGCTGTAACGTGAGTTCGCTAGCCGTTGCCGTCAACCCGGCGGGCGGTTTCAACTGCTATTGGGAAATGCCATTCCGCAAGCGTGCGCGGATTACACTCGAAAACCTGGCTCCTGAAGAAGTCATGGGCTTTTTCTACCAGATCACCTACACGTTGACCGATGTGCCCGACGATGTCGCTTACCTTCACGCACAATGGCGGCGCAGCAATCCTGTACCGTATATGGATGTGCACATCCTGGTAGATGGTATACAGGGACACGGGCATTATGTCGGCACGTATATCGCGTGGGGTGTCAATAACAACGGCTGGTGGGGCGAAGGCGAGATAAAGTTTTACATGGACGGCGATGACGAATTCCCGACCATTTGTGGCACCGGCACCGAAGATTACTTTGGCGGTGCATGGAATTTTGAACATCCGCAGGGGGAGTACGGCATGTTCAGCGCACCGTTTTCCGGTTTGCCGCAGGTCATCCGCCCCGATGGACTCTATCGCAGCCAGCAGCGCTTCGGCATGTATCGTTGGCATATCATGGACCCGATCCGGTTTCAAGAAGGCCTGCGCGTGACGATCCAAGCGTTGGGCTGGCGCTCCGAGGGTCGGTTCCTGCCGCTACAAGATGATATCGCCTCGACGGTCTTCTGGTACCAGGCCGAGCCACACGCCGCGTTCCCGGCACTGCCCGACCGCAACGCGCTAGAAGTGATCTAGGCCACGAAGACATTACACGATTTGATGCAGTGGTCTAGGGTAGCTAGATGCGGGAAAAACAGGAAACGGGCACACGGCCCGTTTTTTGCTGTCAGAAACTGTGAGGGAGGGTAAAGTGTGGCGGAAAGATAACACAAGAGAATTAGGCGATGCAGAAAGTCGTGCTGGCGGTGGAAAGTGTGGTGTTGCTGGTGGGGGTGGGTTGGTTACTGTGGCAACACGCGAAGTGGCGCTGGCAGCGGTGGCGGGATCTGCGTCAGACCAAACACAAGCGGCGGCGCACGTTACGACCCGTAAGGTGTTAGCATGTAGGTAGGAGCCGAAGTGGCTCACCAACGTATCCGTGGTATGCTGCGATCAGCTTGTGAGCTGAGCGGGGATGCCACAGGATGTGGGCATAGGGCCAGCACGCGTTTTTTGATGAGAAGGCTGCGCTAACAGTCAAGCTCGCTAAGGTGTTTGGTGCGGCCCGCTCGACTGGTTCGCATGAGAAGGCTAAAATGCCAAGCTCGGATCGGTGCGTGATGTTTGTGATGGTAGAGGTGTGATCCATTTGATCGATGGATCTATTTGCTCAATATCTCCGATTGGGGACTAATCGGAATGAAAACACAGCCAATCGCGGGGCTAGGATATTCGAACCCGCACTGGCTGTGCTATTGATTCAACTCTCGATTTAAGGAAAAAACAAAAGCCCGCGACACGTATTTCGTATCGCGGGAGCGACGGGATTCGAACCCTCACCGACCGCGCCGTATTTACGTGGAAATCAAAGCAATATCGCTTCGTTTTTCCCAAAGTCCTCGTCGCGTAGAGCCAGTGACATGGTGTCAGTATACAGAGGGTTCCTATGATAGACAACCTGCGCCCACTCACTCAAGAACAACGGCAAGCAGCCCGTCAGGCTGCCCGCCAAGCCGTGGTGCGATCCATTGGTCCACGACCTGCGCGAGAGCATTTCGCCCATCACACGATCAGCAAATATCCTCCGACTGTAACCCAGCTCATCAGCATCCTGTGCATTGTCTTGCTGCTAGCCGCATTCACACCTTCCGCTATCCGCCTCTACGTAATTGGCTCCCAAACCTTCGGCCAGGCTGTATCCAGCAGCGTAGCGATGACTGCAGTCGGACTTGCTACGGTGCTATCTGCCGAGGTCGGTCAGGTTGTATTTTCGCTAGCTTTGGCGACACTTGGGACTAGCCAGTCTTCTCGTAGGCTCTTGTATTTCTCGATGACACTCGCCACGACCGTTGCCTTA
>JAFGNU010000075.1 GCA_016926875.1 Anaerolineae bacterium
ACAAACGCGGGCAGCACGGCGCGCAGCGCAGGCCGCAGCAAAAGCGCCCGGTCGGCGGGGCGGTCGCGCTGTAAGCGGGTGACCAGCAGCGCGGTCAGGCCCGCCAGCCCGATCACGACCAGCAGCAGCGCGCGCGCCGGGACCCGGAAATAGCCAAAGCCCGGCACCCAGCGCACCAGCAGCGGCATGATCGCCCCGTCCAGGCCCAGGCTCAGCGCTAGCCCAAAGGCCACCAGCCCTACAAACGGCCAGGCGTCCCGCTGGCCCCGCCGGATCAGCAGGGGGACCGCCAGCAGCGGCAGCAGGCCCGCATAGCCCAGGAATTCTTCGAAGAAATCCGCGCCCCAGTAGAAATACGGCTCAGCGGTCGGATTGCCGAACAGGCCCGGCACGATGAATGAGAGCAACTGCGCAGGCGGCAGGGCGTGCGTATTGGCAAAGGCCAGATCGCCCGCTTCACGCGCGGACAGCCCGGTCAGTTCGACGGCGGGCAGAACCAGCGCCGCACCCAACACCAGCCCGCCGGTCCCCATAGCCGCCAGCCGCAGCGTGGCATAGAGGCCGCCCTGAAGCAGGTCGTCGGCGCGCGCGATGTGATAGGCCCACAGCGCCAGCAGTCCAAAGCCCGTATACAGCACCAGCGGCGGGTATCCGGCCAGCAGCGCCGCGCCCAGCACGCCTATACCCGGCAGCACGGCCCACCATATGCCGCGCGCCAGTGCATAGCGGTACGCGGCCAGCGCCCAGGGAATCCAGGCGTAGACCAGCAGCAAGTTATAGTGGCCGGGGTAATAATGCGCGCCCGCCCAGCCGCTCATGGCGAAGACCACGCCCGCCAGCAGGCTGCCCAACTGGCTGGCGCGAAAGCTGCGCATCAGCCGGGCCATGCCCCATGCGCCGATCCAGGTATGCAGCGCCAGCATCCAGCCCATGCCGCGCTGCACGCCGACCAGCCACAACAGCCACGTCGCCGGGTAAAACAGCGCCGAATGGGGATTGCCGGTGACCGGGTGGCCGATGAAGGTGCGCGGGTTCCACAGCGGCAGTTCGCCGTCCTTGACGGTCTGCTCGATGTACTGTTGGAGCGGGTAGAACATGTCGATCAGGTCTTTGCCGTTGAGCACCTGCCCGGCGTGGGGCGGCAGAATCACCGGCCTGAGCAAGATCACGGTCAGCGCGGCCAGGACCAGCGGCAGCAGCCAGGGATACCGCTTGAGCGTGTGTTCCATGTGTTTACATCCTTTCCGGACAGAGGTATGTGGCCGTGAGGTTTCTACTCCACCGTCACCCGCCCGATCTCGGCCAGCGGCTCGCCATTTACCACGAGCGGCTGGAGATCGCCGTACCAATAGGCATTCACCGCCACGTGGTAATCGCCGGGCGGCAGGTCGGCGGGCAGGGCCAGCGTATGCCGGTCGAACATCAGGTCGCCCACCACCCATTGACTGGTTGGCACAGCGCCGGGCGGACCGTTGTGCTCCGCAACAACCGCGCCGTTCGCATCCAGCACAAACACGCCGACCGAATAATCCAGCGGGAGCGGCTCCAATGCCGCCCACCACAGGTCAACGTGCAGCGGATCGCCTGCCGCCAGCGTGGGCGCCAGCAGCGTATCATGCAGCGCCAGCAGATCGCCGTAAACCAGCGGATCACCGGCGGTATCGGGCCGTTCGAACAGGCTGATCTGCACGGTCGGATCATCCGGGTACAGATCGGCGTACTGCTCGCCGATGGGCGTCCGGTCCGAGAGCGCGCGGAGATAGCCCATCTCGCCGCCATCCAGCGTATCCGTGATCAGCGGTGCCTGTAACCACTGCACAACCCACACCCGGTGGTAATCAACCAACAGGGGCCGGATATGGGGTAGGACGGGCTGGGTGGGCCGGGTGTGATCGACCCAGGGCAGCGTGCGCACAATGCGCGCTCCATCCGGCAGGGCCAGCGACAGTTCATACAGGAAGGCGTTATCATCCCAACCGGCTTCGAGCAGCACCAGGTCGCCGGGGGAGTAGCCCGCCGCAACTGCGTCCGCCGCCCGGTCGCTTTCCAGCCGGGGCTGGATCACATCCTCGCGCGCCAGCAGCACGATCACCAGCGCCAGCGCGAATACTGCCGCCGTTCGCCGGTCGAGCGCGGCCAGCCCCACGCCGCAGACCAGCATCAGCGCGGGTGTCAGGAAAACCAGCGTGCGCGCCGACAGCATGCCAAATTCCAGGTTTGCGACCAGCATAAAGACGAGCAGCCCGATCCCGGCCAGCACCACGTACCCCCGCGCCAGCCGTGCCATCGACCGCTCCCGCTGGCGGGCGATGTGCCACACGCCCAGCGCGTACAGCCCTGCCGTCAGCGCCACCTGCGCGCCAAAGACCAGTTCGGACACAGGCAGCAGGTTCGCCAGCGTGGTGTCATAGCTGCCGGGAAAGCCGCCGATGCCCTCGGTCAGTGTATCCCACTGCTCGGTGATGATCACGATCAGCCAGGGGAGATACAGCACCGCCGCGCCGGTCCAGGCCGCGATCAGTCCGGCTTTTTGCCGCCGCGTGCCTTGCCAGATAAGCAGCCCCACGATACCCTGCACGGCCAGCACCAGCAGGCCCAGGTACAGGCTGTAGAGCATAAACGCGATGCTCAATGTATAGGCGATCCACACCGACCGGCACGGGCGGCGCAGATAGCGCAAGAAAAAGAGCGTCATCAGGCAAACGGCCAGCATCAGAAAGCCGTAATGCCGGATTTCTTGCGAGTAATAGATCGCCAGGTCCAGCACGGCCAGCAGCAGCGCCCCATAGCGTGCCGACCGGTGCCCGAACCAGTCCGCGCCGACGCGGTAAGCCGCCGCAACCGTCAGCAGGCCCGCGCCCACCGACAGCCAGCGCAGCGCTACTCGCGACGGCCCCGCCACCGACCACCAGCCGCTTAATGACAGGAAATACAGCGGGGGGTGGCGATCCTGCGCCAGCTTATCCACGACCACCTCGACCCGGTGATCGCGAGCGGCCCAGGCGCTCCATCCCTCGTCGGTCCAGGCGGGACGCTGCGCGGTGCCGTGTATGCGCGCTGCTGCCGCCAGCAGCAGGATCAGCAGGGCAGGCAGCACGATCTGGACCATGCGGCGGGTGTGGGCACGCGGACCGGGTAAATGGGCGGGTGATGCGATCATAAACGCTGCTCCTGCTGCCCTGAATGCTACTCCAATACCTGCAAGCGTAGTTGGTACAGCACTTCCAGCGCGGTCAGATTGCGCACGGTGACGCCGTATTGGAGATGCTCCGTATCAAAAGTGGTGCTGCTGCCGTCCGGCGGGCCGTTGAGATGCACGCCGTCTTGACGCAGGCCGTAGCCCGGCACGTTTTGCAATGCGCCCCAATAGTCCCACAGCGGGATTGTATACTCCTGCGCCAGCGCTTTTACCACGCTGTTGAATTCGTTGACGCGCTGGTTGTTGTAGTCGCTGATCGTTTGCGGCGGGATCGTGCTCAGCACCGGGATCACGCCCATGTTGATTGACGTGTCGATGATCTGGCGCAGGTTGGCGCGGTAGGTATCCACCGTGCGCCCTCCGGCCATGTCGTTGGTGCCCAGCATGATCAGCGCGACCGCCGGACGCGACAGGCGGTATTCGCAGGTCAGCGGCGATTCCCCCTGTTCGCATGTGCCCGGCTCGGCCAGCGCCGGGTTGAGCACGTGTTCGGTCATCCAGCCGACGCGCACCGCCAGCGACCGCGCGCTGAACGGGTTCGCGCCGCGCCCGTTTGGCCCGGCAAAGTAGGTGATGGTATCGGCCAGGTACGCATACTCGCCCAGGTCATAGTGCCCTTCGCCAATCGGCACCAGGAAACGCGGATCGGCGCTGATGCTGTCGCCGACCAGTGTGAATACATTCGGCAGCCTGCCCTGGCGCTGTCCCTCGCGAAAGATGGCCTGCGCCCGTGCGTTGATGCCGCTCACCGGGCCGGTTGGTATCCCGTCCGGTGAAAAAGCCCGGTACAGGATAATTACTGCCAGGATCAGGACGACCGCTGCACCGGCTGCCGCCACGATCCGGCCTGAGGATGATTTCAGCCGCGAGCGCATAACGGTTGCTAGCCGAGCGAACTGTCGGGCAGCATGCTTTCGATCCAGTAGGTGAAAAGCTCCCCGACCGACTTACCCTCGTGGTTGCAGCGAATGCCATCGCCCAGCACCGACGCCACCGACAGAACGCGCAACTTGGGAAGCTGCCGGGTGGCTTTGGGCGCATAGACCGTGTCCGTGCTTACGATCTCGGTCACCGGTTCCAGCGCATTCAAACGCTCAGCCGCGTTGGCGGTGAAGACCCCGTGTGTGCAGGCCAGCGAGAACTCTTTGGTGCCCATCCTGTGCATAACGTTCACGATCTCAACCATGGTCCCGGCGGTGGCGATCTCATCATCGATCACGATGGCCCGGCGCGCTGCTGGCCCGCCCGACCCCAACACGGCATCGATCAGCACTTCCGTATCACCGAGGCGTACTTTGCTGGCAACGGCCAGCGGCAGGTTCAGCGCAGAGGCCAGCTTGACGGCCTGCTTGGCATAGCCGACGTCCGGCGAAACGACTACCGTGTCGCGCAGGTCCTGGCCGGGTGCGCGAAAGTGATCGACCAGCACGCGCAGACTGGTCAGGTGATCCAGCGGCACGTCAAAAAAGCCGTGTGTCTGCGGTGAGTGCAATGTCACGGCTATCACGCGGTCGGCGCCTGCGGCCTCGATCAGCTTGGCGACCAGCTTGGCGGTGATGCAGATGCGCGGCGCGTCTTTTTTGTCTGAGCGCCCATAGGCAAAGTAGGGAATAACCGCTGTGACTCGGCGCGCGTCTCCGTGCCGGGCGATGTCCAGCATCATCAACATTTGCATGATGTGGCGGTGCACCGGGTCGGTGAGCGACTGAATGATATACACGTCTTTGTTGCGCACGCTTTTACCCAGTTGGATATGCAGCGTGCCGTTGCTAAAGCGCTCGATAGTGCGAGGCTGGAGTGGAACGTCAAGATAGCGACACACAGCTTTGGCGAGCGGCTCGTTAGATGTCCCGGAGAAAATGTACAGGTCTTTCTTTGTCAAGCTCATTCTCCCAATGCCTTAATCATAGGTCACACGCTATCTATCTACTTTACCGTTGACTGGCAAACATGCAAGGCAAACGATGGTTAGTCACCGGTTTTCAGAATACGAATGTTCGTAACCAGCACCTGTATGCCAGTCTTCGGATAGCGTTGTTTCACACGAACGTTATAATGGACGATAAATAGACCGATTGTTATTTACCGGGAGCCATGATGTTTATTCGCACTATTAGCTGGCCAAAAGACCAGGCCGCCCTGTTGGAACACGTCCGGCGTGTGCACGGACCCGAAGACTATGACCTGATGGCGGCATGGTATGGGAATACGCTTGGTTTTGATCCGGGCAATTGCTTTGTGATCGACGGGGAAAGCATGGGCGAGATCATCGCTCATGCTATGATCATCCCCCGCCTGCTCCGGATTGGCGAGAGCGTTCTGCAAACGGCTGAGATCAGCATGGTCGGCGTGGACGAGCCGTATCGCGGGCAGGCCCTGGCTCACGATCTGCTGGATGCCCTGCACAAACGCATGACCGAGCGCGATGATCTGCTTGGCCTGGCAATCGGCCCTGACTTTTTTGAACGCTGGCGCTATGAGTACGCGGTTGGGCTGTACCTGACCAGTTACGAGTCCGATATTCCGACCGATCTGGCGTTGGGCGCGGGCTATTGGGATGTTGAGCATAGTTATGAGCGCCGGACTGCTGACCAACTGGGCGCACATAACCAGCCGGTAACTGTGCGCCGTTTTTACATCAACGATCTACCGGCTGTCCAGGCGCTGTACGATGCCGAGTGCGCGCGTGGGCACTACATGATCGAGCGGGATGAACAGACCTGGAACTGGCAGCTTGACTACATGGGCAGCATTGGGCGGAATGACCCCGATGACTTCCTGGTAGCCGAAACACAGGACCGGATGGTAGCTTATGCCCGCCTGGTGACGCAAGGTCCGGTTAACTGGTTTCGTGGGGATGCCGCCGCCCATTTCAGCGTGATCGAAGCGGCGGGCGACCATCCCGATGCCGTCGAAGCGCTGCTGGCCGAAATCGCGCGCACGGCCCAGGCGTTCGGTGTGGACCGGATCGGGTTGTTTGTTCACCCGCAGGGCACGTTTATGCGGCACGCCCTGGCGCGGGGTGCGGGTATGCGCGCTTTTACCGGGGCGGGCTATGTGCGGCTGCACAACATGGCCGGGGCGCTGGAGCAGTTGATCCCGGCGCTGGAGCAGCGCCGCCTGAACAGCCGGTATGCGGCGCGCGCTTACCACCTGATCGTTACCACCGAACATGACCAGGCTGAGGTTGTCCTGGGGATGGGCAGCCCGGAAGTGGTCGAACTCGAAGTGCCGTCGACAACGCTGGTGCGCTTGCTGACCGGCTGGTATGGCTTTGAACACCTGGTCACTGGCTACAACGAACGCTACGCTGACCTGCTGCGGGTGCTGTTCCCGCGGCGCGATCCTAAAATCGGCCTGGCAGATATGGTATAGTGCCACAAGGGATAATGACGTAGGAGTCGATCATGTCTCAAATCACGGTGCGGCAGGCCACCCTGGCCGACGCGGCGAGTATTACGGCCCTACAGATCGCCAATATCGATACCTGGACACGCCGTGACATCAACGGCGAGGACGCCCCGGCTGATTACAAAGACCTGATGCTGTTCGAACGCTGGCAAAACGCCGGCCCCTGGGCCAGCCTGGAGATGTGCGCGGTACACCTGGCGAACCTGCTGCGCGGTAGTGACGGCATCCCGCTGGTGGCCGAGGTTGAAGGACAGGTCGGGGCAGAGGCGGAAGTGTTCATCGGGCACGAGCAGGAGCCGTTCGGCCACCATATCAACCTGTCCCGGCTGGTTGTGCACCCGGATTATGACGGGATCGGGCTGGGCAGCGCGCTGATCACCTATGTGCATCAAATCGGTGAAGCGATTCGCTGCAAGCGGGCGACGGTTGCACACGGCGACCTGGACGCTGCGCTGTACGAGCACCATGGTTACCGGCGCGCGCATGTTGGGCAGCGGTACGTGGTCACGGCGCAGGGTGGGCGGGTGTTTTACAAGGCGGGCGAGTTAACCCAGTTTGATCCATCCCTGATCAGCGGCTGGCATATGCCGTTGGGCCGCTACCAGAACGCGCGCCAGGAATGGGATCGCGTGCCGCCTGGCTTCTGGAACAGCGTGCCGCAGATCGTCGAGCCGGAAGTGGCGCGGCTGCACATCACCATCACCGGCCAGGAAGCATACGCGCTGATGCAGCAGGATCGCAGCGAGCTGACCCGGTTGCACGTCTACCTGTGGACCCGGCGTCCCTTTAACAACCTGTTGATGGTTGTTCTGCGGGACTGGGCGGCACGCAACGACTACGAATCGTTGGCCGTATTTGTGTGGGATTATATGCTCCCGCAGATCGAAGTCGAGATGCAGCCGGACGGCTACACGCAGCACCTTTACGTGCGCGAGTTGTAGCATCACGCCTGACGCGCTATGTCAGCACCCGCTCCAGCAGCGCAGTGAACATGTCCGGTGCGTGGAGGTTGGCGATCTCCAGGCGTGAATCCGGCGGCAGTGCGGCGCGGCGCTCGCTGTTGGGATCGGCAAGCTCATCTGCAACCCGCCCCGTACCGCGTACCGTGATGAGTGCATTTCCCTGTTGGGCGTGCGCCAGCGCTTCGTTGGCTACGATCTCGCCCCCATTGATGATCAGCGCTGCTCCGGGCTTGCCTGCTGCTTGTAGCAGGCCAACCAGCAACTCCGACTCAACGCCGAACTCGTCCCCTTCGACAAGCACAAAATGGGTATGAGAAGCATCCAGCGGAAAGTGATCGTCGTCCGGGGACGGTCCGCCGGGGTAACTGGCAAAGCGCATGGGGCAAACGCCCACCAGCGGGTAGGTGCCGCCGACATCGCGCCGCGCATCGCCCATAGCCGCCACCGATCCGGCGTATGTCCCCCCGTCGATCACCAGCAGGCGGCGTGCTTCGGCCAGGGGAGCCAGGCTGGTCGCCAGAAAACGCCGAGTCCTGGTGACTGTATCGGCGTCCATGCCACCTGCACCGCCGTGCATCACGATCACGCCGGTAAACGATGGCAGCTTCAGCGCTGCGAGCACTTCTTCCGGCGGGCAGTCTGGCGCGACACGGATCGCGGACGCAATACGTTGTTTGCCAAAGCGAATAGACCACTGTGTGATATGATTCATGATAAGTCCTTTCAACTGGCCGGAGCGGCAGTCGGGCGCAAACAATACTGGACCGGTGGTAGCCTGGCAGCGATATTTTATCTTATTATCGGTGACGGGCTGTGATGGTGCGGCCCCCAATAAGCGGGGGAGTAGCGCTGTGCCGCCGATTATTATGAAGATTATACAAAATAGCTACCCCCTGCGCGGCATAGGGTTTTATAATGGCATTTTGGATATACCACCTGCCTCTGTCGATGTACTTGACAGGTTTTAATAGCAGGCCGGGCCGAAAAACATTGCAGACTGATCGGTTGTTTTTGGGCGATCAGCACAACAATTCCAACACGCCCTGAACTCTTGATCGTGTTTCCCGTGCGAGATAGGCAGCATTAGTTCGCACAGACGGTATGACCATCGCGTGCGTTAATCGGTCATGCCAGGAAATGCACGCTTGGAGAACACAGCAAACCGCATGGACGCTATACCCAAACGCGAACAGGACCGGGCTTTTTTGCAGGAGCAGATTGTCGAAGCTAACCGCAAAATTGCACGGCTGCGAAGCATGCTGGCTTCGTGCCGTGACACCCTCGAACAACAAGAACTCACGGCGATGCTGCAAACTGCCCAATTGGAGGGCGATTTGCTGAATAATCTACTCGCGGGCCAGGACAAGGTAAACGCGCTTTCGCTCGATGCGATCATTGCCGATCAGTCCAGGCGCTTCCAGCAGCAGGCGGTGCGCCTGTCGCGCGGCTGGCGGCGAGGGACGGCAACACCGGCGGGTTATTGGGAAGCGGAAGCCCGGCGCAGTTTCTTAACCGATCTGCTGCGCCGCTACCATGCCTGGCAGGCGGGGCGCCCCTACTACGCCGAATCGCAAACACACGCGGCTGCGCCGGACAGCAGCACCAACAACACCTCAAATGGGAAACGACCACCTACAAACCAGGACACTCACACCTATATGCACCCGTGGTTTCTCCCGGCAACCCTTGGGCAGAACGGCAACGGCGGCGAGGACGAAAGCCATGATGAGGTGACCCGGCTGAACGTGTTGCGCGACGCGATTCTTAAACAGTTGAGCCAGAAGGGATTCCCTGCTGGTCACCTGGACCTTATCATCCAGCCAGACGGCTTGGTGATCGCCAAGGGGTATGCACACAACAGAGCCGAGCACGACCAGGTGATCGAAGTCATGTGCAGCATCCCCGCTATCAAGGAAACGCTGATCGACGTTCAGATCGTCAACCCGGCCAACTGCCCGGCCTGTGCAGCAGAAGGGGCTTCAAACCGCGTATAGAACTTATCCGAGGTCCTCCAGCTTGATCGATTCGATCATATGCTCGATGATCTCGTCGGGTATCTCCTTGTTGCCTTCATAGGTGTAGACGCTGATGGTCATCCAGAACATCAGCCCTTCGTGCGGTATGTATACGTCGTACAGCGCCATGTTGCCGCCGTCGAGGTTCATAAACTGTTCCAGGCTGCCCGAATTGTCTTCCATGGTGAAGCGGTAATAATAGGCCAGCTCACCATCGACCGTTATTTCTTTGCGGTCGTAGTTGAGGTCCCAGTCTTCATCATCAAACCAGCCGTACTGGGTGTAAATGTCGTACATGACTTTGGCCGCGCTGGACCCGTCATAGGCGGGCGAGCTTTCCGGCACGTTCATCGCAATGATGGATACCATCAGGTCGGGCCACTCTTCAAAGCCGAAGATATTGCCCCACGATAGGGCGCTGCCGAACATCTGCCCCAGGTCCACATCCCGCCCGGTATACCAATCAACATGGTTGAAGCGCTCATCGTTGGCGACACCGCACACCGGGTAGCCGGATGGATCGGAGGAGCACCGGGCGTCCCAGTCTTCGGGATATTCGAGCGTGAACGTTTTGCCGTCCAGTTCGCCCATGGGCGGCAGTCCCCACAGGTGAATCCACTTTTTCTCATTGGCGATGTACACCCCTACGCCGATCAGGACCACGATTGCAACGGCAATCACGGCGATCCCGATCACCGTCTCGACGCTGGGCGCCTGGGGTTTGGGCCGGTCATCAACGCTCGGCGCTGAGACCCCCTTACCTCTGGGTCTGGGCAGGTTTGCGTGCAGGGATTCTGCCCGGTCGCCGGAAGGGCGCTCCCGCACGAATTCGAGGCCAGGACCCCAGTCCGGCTGTTGGCCGGTGCCGGGCGGCTGGCCGTGTGCGCCGCCAGCGGGTGCCTGGGTGAACGGAGTACCGGCGGCGTTTTCAACCGGCGCCGACGGGCCGAATATGTCCTCGATTGGGCTGGAAAATGGCGACAGTGACGCCGATACGTTGTTCGTCGGCGGGGCTGCGCGCGCAGTAGACGGGCCACGGCCAGAGCTAGCAGGCGGACTGAAGAATGCATCATCCGGTTCACTCTGTTCGGGAGCTTGCAGCTTTGCTAGCCGCTGCTGTGCCTTGGTGTGACCAGGATTGAGCTGGACCACGCGTTCCAGGCATTTTTTGGTGTTATCCGAGCTGCTGACGGCGTGCGCCATCAACCACCAGGCATCTGCATCGTTGGGGTTAGTGGCCAGGTAGTCTTTGACGATCCGTCCGGCTTGGTTGCGCTCACCCGCTTTTAGCAGCTTGTATGCTTTGACCAGTTCGGACGAAGGGGACTTAGCCATAAAAGTTACCTCGTGCTCTGTGTTCTTAATCGTGAAACTCAACCGACTCGATCACGGCCCGAATCGTTTCGATAGGGATTTCCTCTGGGTTGGTAGGCGAATAGCCGAACATCGTCAGCATCAACATGCGATCCCCGTGCGGCACGTACGCATCGGCTACCACAAAGTAGCCCTTGTGCGAAATGATCGACCCGACGTTGTCTTTGCCGGTGATCCAGTAGATGTAACCGTACTCATTGCCGATCAGCGGATTGTCTTTTTCGTAGGCCATCCACAGGTCATATCCCCGGATGTAATTGGTCTGTCCACGCCAGGAAGAATATAGCTGTTCGGAATAGTTGATCGACTGGTGGATATACTCGTATTCTGAGCCGTTTTGCGAGTAGTCCATCACCACGCCGGTGAGCACCAGGCCAGGGTGCTGATTGTGCGAAAACAACATCTGGCTGATGGTGGGCAGCAGCGAATCACCGCTGACCTTGTCGCGATCATGAATGTACAGGTCCAACAGGCTGTATTTCTCTTCAGTGGAAAAAGCGCACACCCGCGCTGAGCGTAAAAACCCGCTGTCACATTCGGCATACCATGTTTCGGGGAAGCGCAGCACAAACGTTTTGCCGTCGATCTCGCCGGGGGAGGTTTCACCGGCGCTGGTATGCAGCCAGCCTTTTTCGTTGGCGGCATACAGCAGCACGGCAGCCAGCACCACCACCGCCACCGCGATCAACCCGATACCCACCAGCGAGCTAACGCTTGAAGGGTCGCCTTCGTCATCCACGCGGCGGCCTTGATGCATGGTCGAAAAACTGGGTTCGAGCCGACCGGGCTGGGCAGAAGCCGGGTCAAACAGGTCATTTGCTGCCGCGCCGGGCGTGGTTCCGCCCACCAGGCCGGTCTGCTGAATGCGGCCCAGGATCGGCCCCCAATCCACGCGACCATCGTCTTCGTCGAAGCTCCC
>JAFGNU010000076.1 GCA_016926875.1 Anaerolineae bacterium
AAACGGGGTGTGGCGCAGTTGGCTAGCGCGCTGCGTTTGGGACGCAGAGGTCCCCGGTTCAAGTCCGGGCACCCCGACACGTTTTTTATCAGGCGAACAGCTTTTAGCGAACCACTGACCGCTGAAGCTGTTCGCTTGACGTTTATAGCTATCACGTCTGAAACATCCCGCTGTAACTAACGGCTGCCGGAACGTTCAGAACGTTGCAGAGTTTCACCGCCTGGGGTTGGCGTCTCACTGTTGCAGCGGCGGGCCACCACGGCTGTATGCCGTTGAATCCAGGACAGCCAGCCAGTCAAAATCGGTGAGGCTTTGAGGCGTCAGGGCGAAGTAGGTCGTGTTCTTCATACTGCCTGAGCGAGTTGGAAGGGCTGCGATTTCCGGGGCTGGCAGTCCCTGGCCTTTGTGTGTTGGAATGAACCGCGCCGGACCCGGTACAGCAGTCAGCCGCGCCTCAAGCGTGCCTGCTTCGGGCTGGCCGATACCATTGGCATCAGAAACGCCCACTGCCGAACCGATGACGGCATAACGCGGGCCGAACATCGCATTGAGGTGCGCGCCCGCCGGCCACCAGATGTTGATATCAGCGCCCAACTGCCATTGTGCCTGTCCGCGCTGCAAATGACTGTTGTGAGCGAAGGCCAACACTTTCCCCCGGCCACGCTCACGGGATACCATGTACGCCAGGTTATCGGCCATCATCGCGTCACGAAGGCCGAGAAGTCTGGCAACCCGGTTGCTCGACTCTCGCGCCAGCGCGGCGTGATAGTTCAGCAACTGCCGCGCCACCGAAGCATACTGCACGGCTTCCAAATAGCGGCTTTGATCGCTCTTTGCCACCCATTCGGGACGGCGTATGCGCAGCTCTGAAATGAGTTCCTCCGTCTCAATCCGCAGCGCCGTTGCGGCTGGCGACAGGCCTACCGACTGCGCCGGATCGAACATCGCAGCGGGGTTTTCCCAATCAGAGTCCTGGCCCAGAAGCGGGTCGATGCGTTCGCGATGCTCCTGGCCGCTGGCACTATTAACCGAGGTAAGATAATCGAGAACAAAATGCAGGACCTGGCCTGGACTATCGCTGCTCGTCATTTCGGTTGGACTGTCGAAACCGTAGAACTGGAGTGTGACGCGGTGCAACGAATCGGCGTTGTATTGCCGCATCCATTCCACGAGTTCTCGATTCGCGTCGAGTCTGCCGAAGTCGTGGCTAAATCCGGCATCCTGCACAGCCTCATACGATGCCGGGCCGCAACCAGCCGCGTACTCGTTCACCACGTGCGACCGAGGGAAGCTGCTTTCGATGGCAATAGCGCTGTAGCCATGCGCCTCCACCAGGTGCTGGAAGAGCCGGTTGCGGAGGATGAGAATGTCCTCTCCGCCGTGGAGCGTTTCTCCGAAGCCAAGCAGTTCCACCGGGTCGCCCAGCGAGGCGATCACCCTGTCTACGGCGGCATTGAAAGTCTGGGGCGAATCGACAGAAAACGGAATTGCCTCGCGTGCAATCCAGTCATCGAGCGTTGCGTGCGTGGGGGTTGGATGAGACATGGGCTGAAGGTCCTCCGGCTTAGCTTTTTGCTGGCGCACGAAACGAACACGCTTACCGCAATTAGAAAGGCGTAGATGACAAGTTGTTTCCATTATACTGTTTTAAGGACGGTTCGATCATGCAGCGAGGCTGGGGATGTTTTCGTGGTGGAACCGGCCCTGGGCAGCAGCCAGCGATCCCCGGTGACATCCCCGGCCCCACAGCGCAACATTCAATCGATTCAAGCGTATTATGTACTGAGAGAAGCATATAGTCCGGCTGCGGGTGGATAGAGCTGCGCATCTTTGTGTATAATTCATCCCTGCATTCCTGCCTCACCGACATAACGCAACTCCATATCGCGCTGAGCCTGTCAAGAAAGGATAAACGGCATGGCGGATCAGAACGGCAACAATTACGTAGTACAAGCTGATACCCTGCGAAAAGACCTGAAGCTGGGCGAGGTCGTAGTCCACGCGGTGCGCGGCGTGACAATGCACGTCAAGCGCGGCGAGTTTATGGGCATCATCGGCCCGTCGGGCAGCGGCAAATCCACGCTGTTAGGTATGATCGGCGGGCTGGATACACCGACCAGCGGCACGATCCACATCGACGGTCAGAACATCACCAACCTGGACGAACGCGCATTGACGCGCGTGCGCAACGAGAAAATCGGGTTTGTATTCCAGTTCTTCAACCTGATCCCCACGCTGACCGCCGTCGAAAACATCGCGCTGCCGATCCAGTTCGCGCACAACCGTAAATTCAGCCCAACCAAGCGCGCCAAAGAACTGCTGGACCTGTTGGGGCTGGGCGACCGGATGCATCACCGCCCGTCGCAGCTTTCCGGCGGCGAGCAGCAGCGGGTGGCGATGGCCCGCGCGCTGGCTAACGATCCGCCGCTGCTGTTGTGCGACGAACCCACCGGCAACCTGGATACCTTCTCCAGCGAGATGGTGATGAGTGCCCTGCGCGAAGTGCAGCAGCAAACCGGCACAACGGTCATCATCGTGACGCACGACATGGATATAGCCTCGCAGTTGGAACGCCTGGTATCGCTGGTCGATGGCCGCGTCGCCGAAGATGTCGACGCGCGTTCCAGCGCCCAGTTGGCCGCCGTCGAGATGCTGCGCGACAAGCGCACCACCGGTGAGCTGTCGATCATGCAGTCCCGGATCAGATAGAGGACCGGCGATGATTGAAAAACTCCGGTTCTACACCCGGCACTCGCTCAACGACCTGCGCGTGAACGGCCAGCGCACGATCTTTGCGCTGCTGTGCATCGCGGCAGGCGTGGCATCTATTGTCAGCCTGCAAACGCTGGGCGTGATGATCGAGCACTCGATCACAGGCAATTTGCAGGAAAGCAACGGCGGCGATATACGCATCATGGTCTATGGCTATATCGACGAAGAGGAAGACAGCAGTACCCAGGCCCTGCATGATCGCGGCGTAGACGAGGGCGTGATCGAGGAAGGCGGCACGTTTGCGGCAGACTATATCAGCCCGCAAGGTATAGACACCATCACCGCGTG
Organism: Anaerolineae bacterium; assembly: GCA_016926875.1. Lineage (GTDB taxonomy): Bacteria > Chloroflexota > Anaerolineae > Aggregatilineales > Aggregatilineaceae > JAFGNU01. The sequence continues at coordinate 3,061 of JAFGNU010000076.1, forward strand.
GTTTGAAGATAACTACGAGGGCGACGTCCAGATCACCTATCGCCAGGCCGTGAACAGCATGACCGCCGGGATATCGATCGGCGTCCCCGAACGCGACACCGAGAAAACGTTCGTCATGCCGTATATTGTCGATGCGCAGGCTTACCCGCTGTATGGTGAGCGCGAAACCGATGACGGTGAAACGCTCAGCGAACTGCTCCAGGGACCCAATGACATCCTGATCAGTCAGAATCTCGCGGATGACCTGGATGCCAGTGTGGGCGATACGATCCGCCTGAGCGGCGCACGCGAGGACTTTGTGCTGCGCGGCATCCTGCCCAACGACGCCGAAAGCGGCTTTGAGAACATGATGGGGGCGCTGTTCGGCTACTACTTCATCGACGTGAGCGCGGTTGATTTGTTCGATGAGATGGACCCCGGCGCGGATATGCTGTACGTCAAGCTCGAAGACCCGTCGGGCGTCCGGGAGCTTAGCGAGGCTTTCGATGAGCAGTTCCCCTACCTGGACACCTACACCACCGCCGACATGGAGAAAGACAACTCAGAAATCTCGAAGGTGATCAACCAGTTGGTGATCATCATGGGCCTGATCTCGCTGCTGATCGGCGGTATCGGCATCGTCAACACGATGCTGGTGATCGTCAGCCGCCGCACAACCGAGGTGGCCGTACTCAAAACTATCGGGCTGGAAGGCGAACAGGTCACCGTGCTGTTCCTGGTTGAAGCGGTGTTGATGGGCGTCTTCGGCAGCCTGCTGGGGATCGTGCTCGGCTGGATCGCGGCCTACGCGATCAAGGGCGTGGCTGGAGGCTTCCTGTCCCAGTCGCTGGCATTCCGGATCACGGCCAAGCCGCCGGTTGTTGGCTTTGTTGTCGGCGTGATCATGACGACCATCTTCGGCTTTATGCCTACCCTGGCAGCGGGCCAGGTGCGCCCCAACCTGGTCCTGCGTCCGAGCGATACGATCATCCCCCAGGCAGGGCGGGCGCGCTCGTTTGTGGCGCTGCTGGTCGTGATGCTGGCGATCAGCCTGGTCGCCCAAACCTTGATCGGTGACCTGCTGGATTCCGACACATTGCGCAGCATCGCCAACAGCGTCGGCTCCGTTGTGGGCTTTCTGATGGCAGTGGCGATGATCGCCGGGAGCATTTTCTCCGGCTGGACACGCGGCAAAACCGGGCTGCGCATCCTGCGCTGGGTGCTGCTGCTGGGCGTCCTGCCAATCCTGGGCGGCATGTTCGGCCAGGCGGTCCCGGCCATCCTGATCCTGGGCGGCACGTTCATCCAGGTCGGCATCCTGTACGTGGTGCTGTGGACGGTAATCTGGAGCGTGGGCGGCGGCGAACTGCGGAGCATCTGGCTGCTGAAGCTGCCGCGCAAGCGCAGCACGATCACCAAAGTCCTGCTGGCAGTTGTCTTTCTGCCGGTGTGGATTCTCAATGCAGCCCTGTTGATCCTGATGCTGCCGTTCTGGCTGTTGGGGCGCCTGATTCAACGGCTGGCAGTTGTCGACTTCAAGATCGCTCTGCGCTCGATGCTCGCTAGCAAGGGGCGCGGCGCGTCTACGCTGCTGGCGCTGGTCGTCGGCGTGTTCACGCTCAGCCTGATCACCATGCTGGCAGACGCGATCACCAAGCGCTTTGAACAAATCCTGGTAAACGAGGTCGGTGGAAACGTGATCATCTTCGCCGCCGGGTACGAAAACACGCTCGAACAGGTTGCAACCGAGTTGGACACCATCGACGGCGTCAAGAGCTATGCCGCCATAGAAATCTACGGAGTTGAACTGGTTTCGGCGCTGGATGTCAGTGAAGACGAGACACTGACACTTGCGGAACTGGAAGCCCGCGCGGCGGCAAAAAATGAATACTACGATGATTATGTCCGGTGGGCGATGTCCGGCATCGACGGGCGCGCTGTGGATGCGAACCTGCCCGACGTGGATTTCTACGCAGGCAGCCAGCTTTCCGAAGCGGATACCGGCCCCTGGGACCCGGAGACAGGCGACTACCCGCCGCTCATCGTTTCGGCAGATGAGGCGTTGGTCGCGACCAAGTTGAGCGTGGGCGACCTGCTGACGTTCAAGTTTACAAGCGAGGAAGATCAGACTATCACTTTCCGTATCGCCGGGATGATCGACCGGACCGGTGCACAAATCCAGGTGAATTTCGGTTCATCCAACTACGCGCCGCGCAATGCGTTCCCCGAAGGTGTATCACCCGACTCAATGAGCGCCATCGTGGATGTGAAGGAATCTAACATCCGGGATGTGCGGCAGGCGATGAACGCCATTCCGGGCACCTTTGTGCTGGAAACCAAGCTGCTCAACGACCTGATGAACCGCATCATCGACCAGTTTACATCGTTCCCGATCCTGGTAGCAGGGCTGGCCCTGGTGGTGGGCGGCATCGTGATTGCCAACTCGGTTGCACTGTCCACGCTGGAACGGCGGCGCGAGATCGCCATCATGAAAGCGGTTGGCTTGCAGCGCGAGCGCGTGCTGGGGATGCTGCTGCTCGAATACGGCCTGATGGGCCTGATCGGCGGCTTGATCGGCGTTGGCCTGGGTGGTATCGGGCTGCTGCTTCTGCTTATCCAGGCGTTCGGCGGTGAGCTTGGCAAGTCGATCCCGTACATGACGGCCTTCAGCCTGATGGGACTGTGTATCGTGATCGCGCTGGCAGCAGCCATCCTGACTGCCTGGAACGCATCGGGCGAAAAGCCGCTCAACGTGCTGCGCTACGAGTAGCCAGCCGGATAGCAGCCCGTCAGTCACAACAGGAGCCGCGCCCCCGTGCGGCTCTTGTTTTTTCCAACAGCCAGGGGCGCTTTTAGCTTATAGCCGAACAGCGTATAATCACCTGTTAAGCTGAACGTCCCGGTGAATATTGTTATTGGGCTTATTGGACCAGCGAGATTTTGGTTAAGGAGACGAACGCATGAAGCTATCAGAACGCATTGCTGCTGCACGAGGGGATGGCACCGCCGACCTGCTGCTGACAAACCTGCAACTGGTGAATGTGTTTACCGGCGAAATCTACCCGGCCAAGATCGCGATCAAAGGCACGCGCATTATAGGCTTTGGCAACAATTACCCTGCCGCTACCACGCTCGATCTGGGCGGGCGCTATGTGGCCCCCGGCCTGATCGACGCGCACATGCACGTCGAAAGCAGCCTGTGCACCCCGCGCGAATTCAGCCGGGCAGCGCTGGTGCACGGCGTGACCAGCGTGATCACCGATCCGCATGAGATCGCCAATGTACACGGGCTGGACGGCATCCATTACATGCTGGAATCGGCCAAAGACGGCGTGCTGAGCATGTATGTCATGGCGTCAAGCTGCGTCCCGGCGACGGACATGGAAACATCGGGCGCCAACCTGGCAGCCAGCGACCTGCAAACGCTGATCGGCAATCCCTGGGTATTGGGCCTGGCCGAGATGATGAACTTCCCCGGCGTGGTGAGCGGCGATCCGGGCGTGCTGGCCAAGATCGAAGCGTTCGCCGGGACGGCGCTGGACGGGCACTGCCCCGCGCTAAAAGGCAAGGAACTGAACGCCTACATCGCCGCCGGGATTCAGAGCGATCACGAGTGCACCACCGTCGAGGAAGCACGCGAAAAGCTGCGTAAGGGCATGTGGCTGTTTATCCGCGAGGCGACCAACGCCCGCAACCTGCGCCCACTGCTGCCGGTGATCACCGAGGCAAACAGCCGCCGTATCTGCTGGTGCACCGACGACCGCCAGCCTGCCGACCTGCTCGACGACGGCTCGATTGATTATATGATCCGCGTCGCTATCGACGAGGGCGGGATCGACCCGGTGACCGCGATCCGGATGGGCACGCTCAACCCGGCGCAGTATTTTGGACTGCACGACCGGGGTGGAATCGCACCGGGCCGCCGCGCTGACCTGATCGTGTTTTCCGACCTGCACGCGCCGCGCGCCGAGCAGGTGTATCGCGGCGGGCGGCTGGTCGCGGAACACGGCGAGCTGCGCGTTGACCTGCAACCGCCGAGAGTCGAGCCGCTGCCCCGCTCGGTACATATCAACTGGGACGGCGTTGATTTCGCCATCCCCGCCAACGGGCGGCGCATCCGTGTGATCGGCAGCGTCCCGGACCAGCTTGTCACCGAGCACCGGACCGAAGACGCGGTCATCGTGGATGGGCACGCCGTGGCCGACCCGGCGCGCGACATCCTGAAGATGGCCGTCATCGAGCGGCATCACGCCAGCGGCAGCATGGGCAAAGGGTTTATTCACGGCTTTGGCCTGAAACACGGCGCGATTGCGGGCACGGTCGCGCACGATCATCACAACCTGGTGGTGATCGGCGTGGACGATGCCAGCATGATGACGGCGGCCAGGACGGTCGAGCAGATGGGCGGCGGGCTGGCTGCCGTGAATGGCAGCGAGGTATTGGCCCGGCTGCCGCTGCCGGTCGCCGGACTGATGAGCGACCAGCCGATCCAGGCGGTGCGGGCTGCGCTGGATCACCTGCTGAACGTGGCCGGGCGCGAGCTGGGGTCCGGGCTGCACGACCCGTTCATGGCGATGAGCTTTATGGCGCTTGAGGTGATCCCCAGCCTGAAGCTGACCGATCAAGGGCTGGTTGATGTGGACGCCTTTAAAAAAGTGAACCTGTTTGTATAGCCCGCACAAGTGATGGTTTGTGGCAAGCGGTAATCTCGACAAATAACACACTTTGACCAGAACCGGTTGGTGTACCCTGACGAAATATCGATATTGCGATTCATCGTCTTTTTCTGTATCGTTTGGCTGTTTGCTTTTGAATGTTTTTCCACTACACTGAAAATGGAGTCTGAAAAACATTCAAAACATTGTTTTTAGTTAGGGAGGTTTTCATGTTCAAAAAGCTGTGTGTGCTGGCGGTTCTCGTGGCGTTGGTGGCCGGTGGCGTGATCAGCGCGACGCCGCAGGCCCAGGCCCAGGACGACGGGTTGATCTTCGGTGTTGTCCTGGTCGGGCCAAAAGATGATCACGGCTGGAGCGAAGCGCACTACAACGCGGGGCTGTACGTCGAAGAAAATTTACCCGGTTCCAAGATGCTGCTGTTGGAAAGCCTGAACGCTGCTGACCGGCCTGAAACCACGCTGGAACAGGTGGTTGAAGGTATGGTTGAACAGGGCGCACAACTGATCCTCACGACCTCTGCCGACTTTGAGGTTGATACCCCGGTCGTGGCCGAGTCCTACCCGGACGTGGTTTTTGTCAACGTGTCAGGTGATGACGCGTTCTGGGGCATCGCACCGGAAAACGTCGGCAACTTCATGGGCCAGATGGAATACGGCGAGATGATCGCGGGCTGCGCGGCGGCGCTCAAGACCCAGACCGGCTCGCTCGGCTACGTGGGACCATTGATCGACCCCGAAACCACCCGCCTGGTCAACGCGACCTACCTGGGCGCACGCTACTGCTACGAAAATTATCGCGGCATGGACCCGAATGAACTGACGTTTGGCGTCACCTGGATCGGTTTCTGGTTCAATATCCCGGGCGTCACGCTCGACCCGACCGACGTGTCCAGCAAGTTCCTGGACGACGGCGCAGACGTGCTGATCTCCGGGATCGACACCACCGAAGCGCTGGTCGTGGCCGGTCAGCGCGCGGCTGAGGGCGAAGCCGTGTGGGCCGTGCCCTATGACTTTGAAGGCGGCTGCGAAGAAGCCCCCGATATTTGCCTGGGCGTCCCATACTTCAACTGGGGTCCGGCCTACCTGAAGACGGCTCAGGCCGTAGCAGACGGCACCTGGGTGCAGTCATGGGAATGGAACCCGCCCGACTGGGACGACCTGAATAACCCGGATACGACGGCAGTCGGCTACATCATGGGAACCGGCCTGAGCGACGAAGAAACGGCCACGCTTGAAGAGTTCATCGCGGCGCTGGCCGCCGGTGCCAAGGGCGAAGAGGGCGGTCTGAACCTGTTTGTTGGCCCGCTGAACTTCCAGGATGGCTCGGTCTACCTGGAAGAGGGCGAAGTCGCCACCCCGGCGCAGATCTGGTTTGCAGCCCGCAACGCCGACGAGGCCGAAACGCCCGAAGACGTCAACCCGCCGCAGCTTCTCGAAGGCATCGAGGGCACGAGCGAGTAAGATCGGCGTATAGTTTACTGGAGTTTCGCCTTTTTTGCTTTTTCGTTGAAAGGTAGTGTTTTTTCAATACTATCTCAAGGTTTCAGTGTGTTTCGGGACGTTCTTTACCAT
>JAFGNU010000077.1 GCA_016926875.1 Anaerolineae bacterium
GGGAGAGGGATTCGAACCCCCGGAGACGTATAACGCCTCAGTGGTTTTCAAGACCACCGCCTTAAACCACTCGGCCATCCCTCCGGGCGCTATCCGGTAGGTGCTCTCCCAGATGCGGCAGTAGTATAGCATGTTCACCGGGGGCGGTCAACCGTCAGACGGCGGTGTTTGACGCCCGGTTACACACTCGCTGCCAGCAGCGCGGCAATGGCGATCAGGGCCAGGCTGTAGAACAGGGCGCGCGCCAGCGTCAACCGGCGGCGCGGGAGTGTATAGCCGCGTGGACGGGTCACCCGGCGCCAGATGGGCGGCGCGATGAACACCACGTAAAACAGCAGCACAGCGGTGGGTATGCGGGTCATATCGTCGTCGCTGGCGTCCGGGAACAGGCTGGAATACACGGCGAGTACCAGCCCGTTGGCGATCATCCATATAACCACTACCACGATCAGTCCTTTGGCGCTTGCCAGCAGCTTACCCAACGGTGAGCGCGCCGGTCTGGCACTGTACTGAAGTTGGTCATACGAGGGAGCGGGGACGCTGGCGATCCGTTCCACCGCCCCAGGGTTGGGTACGCCGCAGTGCCAGCAGGGGCCTTTTAATAAAACGATCGACGTATACGCGTCCACGCCGCAGTTCCGGCATCGCATCGCATGACCTGGTGGGTGGAGGGATACCGCCAGATGGCGCGGCGGCAGCGGTCCCGGCTCGACCCAGCCACAGTCACCTGTACAGCGGTGCAGGTTTATACCAGCGACGGTGGTGGCATGTTTCACGGCGCGCGCCCCGCAGATGGGGCAGTAGAGCGGTTGGCTCATGGCGATCTCTCCTGTGCAGGCGGCTGTCGGCACGGCAGCAGGCAGTATGCCCTATTAAACGACAGGGTGTGCGCGGCTGTCAATTTTGCCGAATGACAGCTATTGACACGTCCTCGCCCTCGTTTTATAGTTAGAGCATGAACGAGCATGTGATACTGACCGGCGTGTACAACGTCATGATGCGAATGCAGCGCTTGCCGTGGTCGGACCCCACCCGGCGATGGCGTGTAACGCCTGCATAGCGTCCGCGCCGCGCGATCACGGCAAGCCAACCGTCGAACGTTACCTTTCGGCGGTTTTTTGTTTGTTGGGGTGCTGCACAGCCTGTTACAATGTTCGCGGTCCCTGGGACCCAAACGCTGAGCAAAGGGGAGACTATGCCTGAGTATATTCATGTTTCCGTCGCCTGGCCCTATGCCAACGGCGATATGCACGCCGGACACCTGGCCGGGTGTTATTTGCCTGCCGATATTTTCGCCCGCTACCACCGGCTGAAGGGCAACCACGTGCTGATGGTCAGCGGATCGGACGCGCACGGCACGCCGATCACGGTCGAAGCGGATAAGCTGGGGGTTACGCCGCGCGCGGTGTTCGAGCATTATCACGGGCGCTTTCTCGAAACCCAGCGCCAGCTTGGCATCAGCTACGACCTGTTTACCCATACCGACACCGAGAACCACCGCCGCGTGGCGCAGGATGTGTTCCGTAAGCTGCTGGACGGCGAATACCTGTACCGCGCCAAACAGCGCTTGCTGTACAGCGAAACCGAGCAGCGCTTCCTGCCGGATCGCTACGTGGAAGGCACGTGTCCACACTGCGGCTACGACCAGGCACGCGGCGACCAGTGCGACAACTGCGGTACGCTGCTGGACGCCGTCGAGTTGATCAACCCGCGCAGCAAAACCGATGGCAGCACGCCGGTGATGCGCGAAACCGAGCATTACTTTCTCGATCTGCCCGCTTTCACCGACCAACTGCGCGCCTACCTGTCCAATGGCAAAGCACACTGGCGCGATAACGTGCTCAAGGTGTCGCAGAACAAGGTCGAAGGGCTGAAGGGTCGCCCGATCACGCGCGATATTGCCTGGGGCATTTCCGTGCCGCTGGATGGCTGGGACGACAAGTGCATGTATGTCTGGTTCGAGGCGGTCATGGGCTACCTGACGGCCAGCATTGAGTGGGCGCATAACACCGGCCAGCCGGACGCCTGGAAGCGGTGGTGGTACAACCCGGACGCCAAAATCTACAACTTCATCGGCAAGGACAACATCGAGTTCCATACCGTCATCTGGCCCGCCGAGTTGATGGGCGTTGACGGCTTATACGCCGACGCGGACGACGGCCCGATCACGCTACCCTACGACGTACCCGCTAATGAGTTCATGAACATCGAGGGCAGGCAGTTCTCCAAGAGCCGCAACTGGGCGGTCTGGCTGCCGGACATCCTGGAACGCTATGCGCCGGATGCGATCCGCTACTATGTGACCATGACCTTCCCCGAAACGCGCGACTCTGATTGGAGTTGGGAAGGCTTCATCACGCGCAACAACACCGAGCTGCTGGCCGCGTGGGGCAATCTGGTCAACCGCGTGCTGAAATTCGCCTACAAGCATTTTGATGGCACCGTGCCCGATCCGGGCGAACTGCGCGACATGGACCGCGTCATCATCGAGCAGGTGGAAGACGGCTTCGAACGGATCGGCGGCCTGCTGGACGCGGTGCGGCTGCGTGACGCGCTGACCGAAACGATGGCGCTGGCCCGCGAGGTGAACGGCTACCTGGATCGCGCGCCCTGGTTCAAGGTCGTCAAGCAGGACAAGGCCCAGGCCGCGACCACGATCTACACTGCGCTGCGCTGCATTGACGCGCTGCACATCCTCTTTGCGCCGTTCCTGCCGTTTACGTCGCAGCAGGTGCACGCGTTCCTGGGCTACGATGGATCGTTATTCGGCGATCTGCGCATCGAGACGTTTGAGGAATCCGGTGGCACGCATGACGCGCTGGTCTATGATGGAGCGGGGGCGGTCGGGCGCTGGGAGCCGGGCGATCTGCCGGTTGGGCAGGCGCTGCGCCAGCCGGAGCCGCTGTTCCGCAAGCTGGAACCGGCGCTGATCGACGAGGAACGCGCACGCCTGGGCCAGCCGCGCGAGATGTCGCAGCCCGGCCAGGACTGAGAACAAGGAGCGATCCGTGATTCGCCGCATCGAGTGGACGGTTATTTGTGTTATCCTGGCAGCCTACCTGGTTATCGCCTGGCAGTACGCGCTGCGCACGCCGGACTGGCAGGCTCCCGACGAACCGGCGCACTATAACTACGTGGCCCAGATCGCCGAAAAAGGCCGTTTGCCGGTGCTGGAGATGGGCGACTGGCAGCAGGCATACCAGGATGAACTGGTCGCCAGCGGCTTTGACCCGGCGCAAACCGGCAGGCTGGACACCATCGAGTACGAGGATCACCAGCCGCCGCTGTATTACCTGCTGCAAGCGCCGGTGTACGCGCTGACGGACGGTGACCTGCTGGCGATGCGGTTGCTGTCGGTGCTGTTGGGCGCGGGCGTGGTGCTGGCAACCTGGGCGACGCTGTGGGTATGGATGCCGCGCTGGCCGGGTATGGCGCTGACCGGCGCGGCCTTTGTTGCGTTTATTCCCCAGCATCTCGCCATCCTGGCCAGTGTGAGTAATGACAGCCTGGCCGAGTTGGTCGTTGGCCTGACGCTGCTGGCGGCGGCTGTTTACCTCGGCAACCACCGGGCGGCTGATGGGGGAAAAACGATGCCTGGGCCAACCGTTAGCCCGGTCGTACTGGGCCTGCTGGCTGGGGCAGCCATGATCACCAAGACAACGATCTACTTCCTGGGCGGGATCGCCGTGCTGGCCGTGCTGCTGCGTTGGCGGCGGGAGCGCTGGCCCTGGCGGCGCGCGGCCCGGCACCTGGCTGCCGTCTTGATCCCGGCCCTGTTAATCGGGGGAATATGGTGGGTTCGTAACCTGGATGTCTACGGCGGCACGGATTTTACCGGTCTGGCGCGCCACGAAGACGTGACCGTCGGCCAGCCGCGCACGGGCGACTACATCGACACCGAGTATGGCGGCAGCACGCGCGGTTACCTGGAAAACTACATCAAGACGACCTTTCGCAGCTTTTGGGGGCAGTTCGGCTGGATGGCCGTTCCCATGCCGGACAATGTATACACCGGCTTTTTAGGCTTTGTGCTGGTCGTGTTGGTCGGGGCGGCGTTGTTCGTCTGGCGGCAAAATTGGCCCCGGCAGCTCAGCGGTCCGCAGCGGGACACGCTGATCGTGTTAGGGTTGGCGCTGGTCTTTGTCGCGGCCCAGTACATCCTGTACAACCTGGATTTTGTGCAGTTCCAGGGACGCTACCTGTTTTACGCGCTAATCCCGCTCGCTGTATTGATCGCGGTTGGCATGAGCGGCTGGGTTGCGCTGGTAGAGAGCCAGCTTCCCGCGCTGGCCTGGGTGCCGATGACGATCATGATCGGGCTGGCGATCTTCGCATGGTACGCGCTGGATACGTACCTGGTGCCGAATCTGCCCGCGTGGTAATGGTAGCTGTTGGCGGTTAGCGATTGGCCGATGATTGGCGATGGCTGAGCGCTGAATGCTTGAAAATAGGAACCCCTGAATGTCCGAATCCAATTTCCTACAGCCCGGCCTGGACGGCAAAGCAGCCGTCACAGTGACCGGCGACCTGACAGCGGCGGCATTGGGCAGCGGCAATGTGAACGTGTATGCTACACCTGCCCTGATCGCGCTGCTCGAAGCGGCGGCGATCAATGCGCTGGCCGGGCACCTGCCGGATGATCAGACGTCGGTCGGCACGCACCTGGACGTGCGGCACCTGGCCGCAACACCGGTCGGTATGATCGTGCGCGCCGAAGCCACGCTGCGCACGGTCGATGGTCGGCGGCTGGTGTTTGACGTGGCGGCCTGGGATGCGGTCGAACAGATCGCAGTGGGGACACACGAACGCTTCATTGTGGATCGCGCACGCTTTGAAGCGAAAGCGCGCAGCAAGGGAGACACATAACCCGGTGAGATCAGGCGATATGCGGCGGTTCGGAGCGGATACACGCCCGCCACAGCGCGCCGTTGGTGTGCAGTTCAAAGACGCGCTCGTCCGGCACGCGCACCAGCAGGTGAATGCCGTCGTCGGTCTTCCAGCGTCGGCCTACGTCGATGATCGCCAGCGTTTCATTCTGCCAGCGCAGCACCGACGGGACCGGCCAGCCATCCGGGGTGAACTTCGCTTCAACTTGGGTGACTCGGAATTTCAAAGCTTGCCTTCCAGGTACTCTAACACCAACCGCAGGGCCGCGTCGGCGGACGCCTGCCGGTTGTGATCGCGGTCGCCGTCCCATACAAAGCGCCGTACCCAGGTGCCATCCGGCGTGCTCAGGCCGATGAACGTCAGCCCGACCGGATTCTTGTCGCTGCCGCCGCCTGGTCCCGCGATGCCGGTGGCGCTCAGCGCCAGGTCCACCTCAAACAGCGCGCGCGCACCGTCGGCCATCTGCCGCGCGACGGGTTCGCTGACTACGCCGTGATCGATCAATGTCCGTTCTGCCACGCCGAGCACCTGCTGCTTGGCGCGGCTGGCATACGTCACCACGCCGCCAATCATGTAAGCGGAACTGCCGGGGCGATCCGTCAGCCGCTTGGCGATCAACCCACCCGTGCACGATTCGGCGGTGGCAATGGTCAGACCGCGTGCTCGCAGCCGCTCCCCGACCAGCGCTTCCAGCGGCAGTTTGGCGGGATCATGGGCGGTGTGTGTCATGGCGATGTGTCCTCGTCCGGCAGCGTGAATTCCCACGCGCAGAACGCCCCAATCACTGGGTCGGGCGGGCAGCCCAGGCACCGGGTTCGAATGCGCGGGTCGATGGCCGCCGCAAACTGGCTGAACTCCGCCGTGCCCACCGGTTTACAGGCGAACGCGGACAGTCCTTTACGCTGGCGGGTGGTCTGCACGCGGCATTCGATCATCCGCAAGATCAGCGTGCGCGCATTCATGCGCTCAATGCTTTGCTTATTTATACGTGCATACAGGCGGTAGCGTAGCGCCGTTTCGAGTGCGTCCAGCCCGCCATCCGCCGGGATGTCGAACGCGCGCCGGATGCGCCGCGCCTCGGTGACGGCGAACTGCTCCCAGACGCGCCGGTCCATCTCGACGGCGGCCTCGGTGCCCTGATCGGCTTCCAGCGCCAGAAACCAGTAGCCATCATGCGCCAGCCAGTTTTTAGCATAAACGTCCAGCAGCGCCAGCAACTCCTGACGGGATAGTCCGTCGTGAATGTCCATGTGGGCCGTTTCCCCGTTTTCTTGTCGGTCACACGCCAGAGTATACGCCCTGGTGGCGGGAGAGTCTACCGGGTGTCCGATCTGCGAACAGGGCCGATTGTTCTCAGACCCGGTGTGCATTGTCACCAGCCATTCCCGCGCCTGACAGCGTATATTAGTGTGTACACCTGTGTAGACGGATTGAGGAGTATTCGCGGTATGACGAGTGAGCGTTTATCGACTGTTGTATTGCTGGCGGCGATTGCAGCACTGTTCCTGGCGGCGTGTGGTGATTCTGGGGCCGGGGCATCCGGTTTGCCCGGGCTGGAACCGACGATGACCTCGCTGCCGCCTAGCACACCGACCGATATTCCCGCCCCTGACCCGATCACGCTTCCGGCGGTGGACTGGGAGAACGTTGATCAGTTCCGGGCGGCGATGCGGCCAGCGTTTGCAGATGATGTGGATGGTTTTGTCAACCGCAACCGGTATTACATCGAGGCCAGCCTCGAATTTGAGAATGATGTCGCCATCATTCGGGGGGCAGAGCGTGTGCGCTATACCAACCGCTCGGCGGATACACTGGATGAGATCGTCTTCCGGTTGTATGCGAACATGGCCTCGCTTGGCGGGCGAATGCTGATTTATCGTGCCGAGATCAACGGCCAGCCGGTCGAGCCGGGTTTAACCGCGCGCGATACGGTGTTGATCCTGCCGCTTGAGACACCGCTGGAACCCGGCGGGTCGGTCGAAATAACGCTTGAATTCAGCGTCGCCGCCGAGCGCGGGATGCACGCCTCGTATGGCGCGTTTGGCTTCCAGAAGGAAGTGTTCTCCGGGCCGGAGTGGTACCCCATGCTGTCGGTCTATGAAGAGGGCGATGGCTGGTGGGTGGGTGTGCCATCCACACAGGGCGATGCTGGGTACAGCGAAACCGGCCTGTATGAAATTTACCTGACGACGCCGGAAGACTTTATTGTCGTGATGAGCGGTTCGGAGATCGACTCGTTTGCCAGCGGGGAAGGTGTGATCACCCATCATTACGTCAGCGGGCCGATGCGTGATTCGCTGCTAGTCGCCAGCCCGGTCTTTGGCGTGCTGACCGAGTACGTGGACGACATCGCGGTTAATGTCTACTACTGGCCGGGTGATGAGCCGGGGGCGGAAGAAGCGCTTCGGATCGCGGTGGACTCGGTGCGCATTTATGACGAGAGCTTTGGACGCTACCCTTATGCCGAGTTTGACGTGGTTGAAACCTTTAACTTCAGCGGGATTGAATATCCCGGCATGACCGTGATCGCGGATGCCAACTGGGAGCCGGGCAACCAGTTTTTTGAAATCACTATCGCGCACGAAACGGCGCACCAATGGTGGTACAGCGTTGTGGGCAGCAACCAGGTGGATCAACCCTGGCTGGATGAATCACTGACGTGCTATTCCGAGTATGTGTACGGGCGCGGAGTGCGTGGTGAAAAGCGCACCAAAGACTGGATCGACGGTGACCGCGATACGTACAACTACTACAAGGGCACCGGCGCACCTGATCTTAAGCTGAACCTGCCGGTCAGTTCCTACGTAGACCACAACTACGGCGTGATCATTTATGTCAAGGGGCCGTTGTTTTACATGGAACTGGAAAACCTGCTCGGACGCGAAACCATGCTGGCCGCCATGCAGTTGTATTTCGAGCGTCACCGCTACGAACTGGTCGAGTCACACGATATTCTGGACGCGTTTGAGGACGCGAGCGATCAGGAGCTAGATACGCTCTTTTACGAGTGGGTAGGGGAGTTCCCCGGCCTTGACCTGTCAAGCGTCGAGCAGTAACGACACGATTGAGCGCTATCCAACAGGGGCGATCCAGCCGGTCGCCCCTGTTTTAATTCTGGTTGGTGTTTTGGACCGCTAAATTGCCCAGTAAAGCTCAGTTTTCAGATCGGACTCTGGCGTGGTGTCGGGGTCGTCCACGTAGCTTTCCCACCCCAGGGCTTCCATCTTGTATCCCTGCGCTTTGATCCACTCCGCGAACAGGTTCCAGCTATCCATGAGTTTGCTGTAGGGGCCAATGTGCAGTGTCATGGCCGCTTTTCCGGACGGCGTTTCACCCGGCTGGATGTCCCCTTTGCCCTGGATCGGCCTGGTGACCGGGAAGCCAACGACGACCGTCCACTCTGGTCCGCTGACATCCTGGTAGAGCGCGAACGGCGGTCCGGCGAACTGGGAATCGGTTGTCTGGATGAAGGTATGCAGTGTGCCATACGCCTGGCCCATATCGGGCGCAATCGTTGCCTGGGTGGTTTTGAGCGTAATGGTGGCGGCGGGTTGGGTCTGCACATCAACGATCTTCACTTCAAGCGCCATGCTGTAGTTCCTCCTTTGAGGGCTTATCTCCTGCCTGAACACACGTTCTAATTATAGAACTCATGTTCTTAAAAGTCAATTGGGCTGGACAGCAAATAACTGGAAAACAAACAAGCAGTACGAGTACTACGAAGGACGATTCTGGCTGCTTGGCGTCGAGCAGTAGATACGCCACAGCCATGTGGTACAACAAAGGAGCGACCGACCAGATCGCTCCCTCATTCTCTTATTGCAGCTTCAACTGCACCTGAAGTGGCGCCAATCACTACCCGCTAAACGGTACGGTCGAAACCGGCAGCGAATCGCAGTTGTTACCGGACAGCTCGCCCACACTCAAGGCGATCCAGGCATCAGCATCGCCCGCAGACACCAGGGCCCAGGTCCCGGACTCGTGCATTTCCTTGATCAGGTACTCCTCGCCAGCATAGGCATAGCCGACGCCCACAGCACCCAGGCCAGGGGCGCTACGCAGGTTGGCAGAGGAGACTGATACCGTGAGAGTGCAGAGGCCAAGCAGATCGGCGCTGGAAGCGTAAACAACACCATCAACCAGCCCGCCCACAACCTGCACTTCCATGCCTACTTCCGGCTCGGCGGCAAGCGTGGTCGCTCCCACATTCACGGTGAAGACGGAAACCTGCAGCATGCCATCTTCGATGGCCGAAATTTTGCCCCTGAAGTTAACGGGCTGGGCCGGTTCACTTCCAACTGCGTAGATGTCGGAAGCGGCGACGATGCCGTCTTGCAGCACGCCCGCCACCTGGACCTGCACGCCGACCTCTGGCACAAGTCCCAGAACAGCCGCAGAGGGATCAACGGTGAAGACTGCGATCTGCAGCATACCATCTTCGATGGCCGAAATCTTGCCCATAAACTGAACGGGGGTGCCGCCTTCGCCCTCACCTTCCTGCGCCATCACTGCCGGGAGCGCTCCCAGGAGGATGACCAACAACAAGCTCACAAATACGCGTTTCATGTTTTCTCTCCTTTTATTTTGAAATAAGGCGACCAAATTATGACTCGCCTGCACAACAACATCAATGCGAAAGATCCGATCCGAACTGGCTCTCAAATAGGCCGATGATCGATTTTTCAGACGCCGGACTGACCAGCCTGTGGACCTTGAGGTATTGTACCACCATCTTGCCCAGGGGTCTAACACGGCGAGTAACGGGTGCGCCTCAAACCTGGGGGCGAAATACCGTCGTGGCAAATGTGCGCGTGAGGCAACTCAACAGGTCGTCCGGGCAAAGCGAACTCCGCCACCACGGTGACGATCCTGCTGTCGACTGGCGGCTGCGATGGTATGATCCGGGTGCCCGGTGCGAGCGCCACTATCCGGTCGATGCCTGCTCAGGTTGGCCTGATTTCAGCTAAAGGGTCGTATAATGTCATGTGCACCACGGGCGTAAAAGAAAGGAAATCTTATGCTACAGCAGCGTCGAATCATCTGTATTATTGAGTTGGGCGCGTTTATCCTGTGCCTGGGAATTGCCGGGATGCTTTTCTTGCGCAGTGTGCAGGCTCAGGACCTCGAAGACTGGGCCGAAGTCTATCGCCCGGCACTGCTGCCGGACTTTGCAGGCGATATGGTCGCGTATGCCGACGCGCCGCGTTATGTCGTTGACTTGAGCCTGGACGTCACGCCGGACGAGGTGACCATTACCGGGCACCAGCTTGTTTGCTATACCAACCGCGCGGCGGGTGTGGCGCTGGAAACGATTGTATTCCGCCTGTATCCCAACCTGGAGTCCTACGGCGGTGATATGCAGGTCAGCGGCGTGATGGTGGACGGCGTGCCCGTCGAGTCGGAGCTGGACGACACGCGTTCGGTGCTGCGTGTTCCGCTGCCCGCAGCGCTCGAACCGGGCGAGAGTGCCACAGTGGAGATGGATTTTGTGACGCTGGTATCCGCTGGTGTGAAAGCCCTGTATGCCCAGTTTGCCTACCTGGACGGCGTGATCACGCTGCCCCAGGCATACCCGGTGCTGTCGGTATACCAGCCGGGCGGTGGCTGGTGGCAGGCCACCGAGCACCCGCAAGGTGACGCGATCTTCAGCGAGACGGCCTTTTATGAGGTGACGGTCAGTGCGCCCGCCGACCTGATCCTGGCGGCCAGCGGGTCGGAGATCGGCTTGAGCGCCAACGACGACGGCACGCTGTCGCATCGCTACGCGGCGCCGCTGATGCGCGATTTTACGTTGATGGCCAGCGCCGATTATGTGACGGCGGTCGGCCAGCAGGACGGCGTAACCATCACGCTTTACTACAACCCTGATCTGCCCAACGCGGCGATCAATGCCAGCGCCGGGCTTCAGATGGCGCAGAACGCTATTCGTATTTTTGACACGGTGTACGGGCGCTACCCGTTCGCCGAACTGGACGTCGTGCAGACGCCTACAACGGCGGGCGGGATCGAGTATCCGGGCCTGATCGTTGTCGCCACCGAACACTGGGACAAAGCCGACGATTCGTTCGAATTTATCCTGGCGCACGAAGCCGCGCACCAGTGGTGGTTCAGCCTGGTGGGCAATGACCAACTGCTGAATCCCTGGATGGACGAGGCGCTGGCGCAGTACTCGGTAGCGGTCTATATCCGCGATCGCGAAGGGCTGGCGGGGTATAACGGGGCGTTGAGCTTTTATTGCCAGGAGTACAGCAAGTACGTTGCCGAGAACCCGGACATGGTGATCGGCCTGCCGGTAACCGCCTACGAGGGCAGCGCCTACTATTACCTGGTCTACCAGAAAGGCCCGCTCTTTTATGCGGCGCTGGACGAAGCGTATGGATACGATACGGTGCTGCTCATGCTGCAAGATTACCTGGACGCGTACCGCTACGAGATCGCCAGGCCGGATGATCTGCTGCGCAGTTTTGAAGCAACCCTGGGCGAGGAACTGGACCCGCTGTTCACCGAGTGGGTTGGTACATACCCGGTCGGCTGATCAACGGGGCAGGCAGGCCTGGTTTTGCGGCTCTAGTCAGATGGGTATAATGAGCATGAGAGATACGCCTGTCGTGTCTTCATATCATGCCGAATATACTTTGACAAGGAGCGAATGGTATGTCTAAACACCTGATGATTGTCTTGTTGATCGTGGCCGTGCTGGCGGCTGTACCTGCTGCGCTGGCCCAGGAAGGTGTGACCGAAACTCCCTTGCAGGTCATCGAGATCAGCGGTCCCGCTGCCGAACCGGATGCCGAGATTTCCAGCCTGGCATGGTACGGCGATTACCTGCTGCTCATGGCAGAGAATCCCAACATCTACGCGGACATGGGCGATGTCGGCAAGTTCTTCGCGCTCGACAAAGCGGATATCCTGGCCTACCTGGAAGCCGACGAACCGGAAGCGCTGACGCCGATGGAAGTGCCGATCTCGGCTGACGTCAGCATTGACATGATCCCCGGCTTTGACGGCTTCGAGGCTATCGCGTTTGCCGATGACCAGGTCTTTTTGCTGATCGAAGCTCAGAAAGAGGACGAGTCGATGATCGGCTACCTGGTGCGCGGAACCGTCGAGCCGAATCTGGTTGGGATCAAGCTGGACCTGGAAAACCTGGTCGAGATCGAGCCGCAGACCGAGTTTGGCAACATGTGCTACGAGAGCCTGCTTGTGATCGATGACAGGCTGGTGGCGCTGTACGAGGTCAACGGCGCAGCGGCAAACGCAGCACCGGTCGGCTATACGTTCAATTTTGACCTGGAAGCGCAGGGGGCCATCGCCATGGATTACCTGGAATACCGCCTGACCGACGCGACTACGCTGGACGAAGACGGGATGTTCTGGGTGATCAATTACTTCTTCCCTGGCGAGGACTTCCTGGCAGCGGAGGTTGATCCGCTGGCCGAGATGTACGGCGAGGGGCCAACACACGCCGAATACGATGGCGTCGAGCGCCTGGTTGCCATGCAAGTTGCCGAAGAGGGGATCGTCCTGGTAGAGACTGCCCCGATCCAGCTTGAGATGCTGGGTGTGGACACGCTCCGCAACCTGGAAGGCATCGCCCGCCTGGATGATCTGGGCTTGCTGGTCGTCACGGACAAGTACCCGGAGACAATCCTGGGCTTTGTGCCGCTGCCCGCAGCCGAATAAGCATATTGCCCAACCCGGTAACGTTCGCGGGGCGATCCCTGTGTGTAGGAGATCGCCCCGTATGTGTTTGGTTGCTTAGCTTGACGGCACGATGGTTATGACGGTCACGCCGTCGCCGCCTTCCTGAGGCTTGCCATGTTCATAGCGTTTGACCAGCGGGTGCCCGTCGACTCGTTCGCGCACGGCTTTGCGCAGCGCGCCGGTGCCCTTGCCGTGAATGATGCGTACAAAAGGCATACCCGCCATGTAGGCCGCGTCGAGATAGTCTTCCAGGTTCGGGATCGCGTCCTCAACCCGCTGGCCGCGCAAGTCAAGCTCCAGCCCTGGCGACGCGGGCCGGGGTGGCAGCGGTGCCGCTGCTGTTGTCGAGGTGCGGCGCTGGCCTTTTTTATCGCGCTTGCTCTGGCTCTTGGAACGATACGCCAGCTCATTCAGCTTGGCGCGCAGCCGCAGCCGCCCGACCGCGACTTCGGCGTCGTCTTCCGATAACTCGGTGATCTGTCCCTCCGCGCTGATCGACTGGACCCAAACCAGGTCGCCCAGGCGGAACTGGCGGTCGTCCTCATCGCCGGGGAGATTGGTCACCGGCTCCGGCATCTCGATCAGCTCGTATTCAAGATCGTCTGCCTCGTCCTGCACCTGCCTGATAACCTCCAACGGCTGCCCGGCGGCGTTCAACTGCTTGCGCAGGCGCCGTATCTCGGCCTGGAAAGCTTCAAGCTCTTGCTCGCCTTCAGCGCGGGCCTGGACCAGCAGTTCGCGGCGCTCATCCTCGATGTGTTCCAGCCGTTCGCGCAGCTCGGCACGCAGTTCTTCGGCTTCGACATAGGCGCGGTTGGTCTGTTCGCGGGTGTAGCGGACTTCGTCGCGTGTTTTATGAATCTCGTCCAGCAGGTCATCCGCGATCAGGTCTTCTTCGGTGACCATGCCGCGCGCCCGCTGGATGATGCCCTGGGGCAGGCCCAACCGCTCGGCAATTGCCAGCGCGTTCGAACGCCCCGGCAGTCCAACGATCAGCCGGTAGGTGGGCGCCAGCGTTTCGAGGTTGAATTCCACGCTGGCGTTGCGCACGCCGTTTTTCTCGTGGCAGTAGATTTTTAGCTCCGGGTGGTGCGTTGTCACCAGCGTGGTGATGCCGCGATCCACCAGGTCATCCATCAGCGAGCGGGCCAGCGCCGCCCCTTCTGCCGGGTCGGTGCCTGCGCCCAGTTCGTCCAGGATCACCAGCGAGCGCTCGTCGGCCTGGTCCAGGATAGCGATGATGTTGGTCATGTGCGACGAAAAGGTCGAGAGCGACTGCTCGATGCTCTGCTCGTCGCCGATGTCTGCGAAGACCTCGTTAAAGACAGACAGCCTGGACTCCGGGTCTACCGGCAGGTGCAGCCCGCACTGCGCCATCAGCACCAGCAGGCCGACCGTCTTCAGCGCGACGGTTTTACCGCCGGTGTTCGGCCCGGTGATGACCAGCGCGTAGGTGTCCTCGTCCATCTCGACGTCAATCGGCACGACGGTCTTTGGATCGAGCAGCGGGTGCCGCGCGGCCAGCAGGTGAATCGTGCTGCCGGGGTGCGGGTGCGGTGCGCTGCGGAAGTCCACCAACTCCGGGGCGGTGGCGTCGAAGGCGTCGGCGTACTTGGCTTTGGCGAAGACCAGGTCCAGCGCGGCCAGCGTTTCGACCGTGCTCACGATGAACTTTGATTCGTGTCCTACGAGATCGCACAGCTCGCGCAGGATACGCCGGATTTCGTTTTCTTCCTCAAGCTGAAGCTCGCGCCAGGTGTTGTTGAGTTCAACGGTCGACAGCGGCTCGATGAACAGCGTTGCGCCGCTGGAACTCTGGTCGTGTACAATGCCCGGAATGCGCCCCTTAAACTCGGCGCGCAGCGGGACCACGTAACGCCCGTGCCGCTGCGTGATCAGCGTTTCCTGCAAGTAGAGGGCGTTGTTGGCGTTGTGAATGATGTTTTGCAGCTTGCTTTGCAGCCGGTCAAACGCGATCCGCAGCTCGCGCCGGACGGTTGCCAGCTTGGCGCTGGCCGAGTCCAATACCTCGCCGGTATCGTCCAGCACGCGCCCGATCTCGTGCTGCAAGGCCGTGCATTCTTCCAGCCGGTCGGCGACGGAAGCCAGCATGGGAAACTGGTGGTGCAGCCGCCCCAGGATGCGGCGCAGGGTGGTCGCCTGACGCAGTGTGGCGCGGATGTCCAGCAGGGTTTGCGGTTCCAGCAGCACGCCGCGCGCCGCCGCCAGCGCGTCAGGGCGTACATCGCGCGCGCCGCCGATTGAGATCGTGTCGTGGGTTTCGAGCAGCAGCCGCGCCTCGGTTGTTTCCTGCTGCCGGTCCAGCGCCTCGTCCAGGTAGGGTGTGGGTTTCAGGTCCAGCGCCAGTTCGCGGCTGGCGGAAAAGGCCGTATAACGGGCGAGCTGCCCGGTGATTTTTGATAGTTCGAGCGTATGCGCCGATTTTTCGTTCATGATTGTATATCAGTCCTGTTCGTACCGGTTTCAACGATCCATAATCTAGACTAGCAAATAAAAAAGCCGTGATGCGTCGTTTCCGACACTCACGGCGTCTCGATTCAGCACCGGGCGCATATCACAAGTTGCTCAAAGGCGCGCCCCGGCGTTGATCGCAGGGTGCGAGTGCGGAACAGAGTAGGATGATAAAACTTGTACCATAGTACCGGGGCCTCCTTTCTTGTGTGCTTATCACTCGAACAAACCTCGAACAGTATAGCGGTCGGCGAGGGGCTTGTCAACGGTGAGCAAGCGAGATCGCCCGTGTGCGTACCTTGCGATCTGTCTGCGGGTTGTTACACTATAGGGCTGTAGCACCCTGTTGTGCAAGCAGCATCCAGCATTCACGTTTTTAACTCGCAACAGGTGGAACTCGTGCAGTTTGGACGTGGTGGAAAGCGGTAAGCCTGATCCAATAACCGGGCACCACCGGCATACAGGCGGGACCGTCATCCCACACCGGCCACCGGTGAGATTGTACGGCTTCCGGCTGTTGTCTTCTATTTGTTCATGTGAGGGGAGAAACAAATTATGCGTGTTTTAGTTCTTGGCGGCGATGGCTATCTGGGTTGGGCCACCGCCATGTATTTCAGCAAGCGGGGTCACACGGTTGGGGTGGTGGATAACTTTTTACGCCGCCTGATGCATGCCGAACGCGGTACCAACAGCCTGACACCGATCCAATCGCTGCACGTCCGTGTTGATGCATGGAAGGAAATCACCGGCGAAACCATCGAGATGTTTATTGGTGATGTGCAGGACTGGTTTTTCATCAGCAAAGTGATTCGCGACTTCCAGCCCGATACGATTGTGCATTACGGGGAAATCCCCAGCGCGCCCTATTCGATGATCGACGTGCATCACGCCGTGAAGGTACACGAAAACAACGTCAATGGCACGCTGAATGTGCTGTGGGCCATGCACGAGTTTGCACCCGAATCGCACCTGATCAAACTGGGTACAATGGGCGAGTACGGCACGCCGAACATCGACATCCCCGAAGGCTACTTCGAGGTCGAATACCGGGGCCGTAAAGATACGCTGCCGTTCCCCAAGCAGCCCGGTTCGTTTTATCACCTGACGAAGGTGCATGATAGCAACAATATCATGTTCGCCTGCAAAATCTGGGGTCTGCGCGCCACCGATCTGAACCAGGGCGTGGTGTACGGTATTGAAACCGAAGAAGGCAACCTGGACGACCGGCTGCTGACGCGCTTTGACTACGACGAGTCGTTTGGCACGGCGCTTAACCGCTTCTGCGTGCAGGCGGTGGCAGGCATCCCGCTGACGCTGTTCGGCAAGGGGCGGCAGACGCGCGGCTACCTCAATATTCTCGATACGCTGCAATGCGTCGAACTGACCGCGCTCAACCCGCCAGCGGCTGGCAAGATGCGCGTCTTTAACCAGTGGGTCGAGCGTTTCTCCGTCTTCGACCTGGCGCGGCATGTCAGGACAGCGGCTAAAGAGGTGGGCATTGATGTGAAGATCGCCCACTATAAAAACCCGCGCGTTGAGGCCGAGGAGCATTACTACAACCCCGATCACAACGAACTGTACGACCTGGGCCTGAAGCCGCACCTGCTTGATGATACGCTGGTCGAGAGCGTGATCCGGCGCGTGATCCAGTACAAAGACCGGATCATCGAGCATTCTATCGTGCCGCGTATTTACTGGGAGCGCGGCGATACCGACGAGTACGTCGAAATCTACGACATGGAGAATAATAACGACTAAGCGCCGCTGCTGCTTGTGCTGGCTACCGGGCTGGTTGGGTATCCCCTGACTGGCCTGATTTTTTGATCCTTATCTTTAGTAGTTTTTGTTCGGCGTGGGGGTGTTTCCCCTATTCTTTTGGGGCTGCGGCGGGTAATGAGTGTGCTATGCTATGGCCAGACACTGACATATAGTGACCAAACAGGCGAAAAGACTGGATGGCATAAATACCAGGGAGAACAGAATCATGTTCAGGTCTGCATGGCTACTCTTAACGTTAGTCGTTGGCGAAGGCCTGGCCTACATTTTCCGGATTAAACCAAGCGAGGAAAAAGTCGTTTTACCGGAAGAGGTCTTCCCCATTCTTCCGCAATACAATTACTGCGAATTGATGCACTTCCGCGGGACTGGCAAGATTTACCTGACAGTCCGGCCCAAGGGCAAACTGCGGAAGAGCATTGTCTACGTTTTTGAAACTGACGATATGTCACGCATTAAGCAGTTGGTGCAGGCAGATGGATTCTTGCCATCACGGGATGATTGGGGTCTTCTCGAAACCACGTGTTTTATAGACCATGAAAGCGACAATTATTTCTTTTCACGCTAGTTGTGGTTAGTCAGCGGATTTTTGTTGCAGCCCTTTCCGCGTACTCTATTCGTTGATCTGGCTGCCGCTGCATTATGGTTTTGCCCTGCCGGGGAGAAAGACCTGCTGCTGCGCCGCGGGCGCTTTCTTGTGTGCGTGCAACATCTGGCCGGGTCGCGCGGTAATATTAGTGATGGGGCGCGCAGCAATGCGCCCTGATGCTTTAGGACAGCGTAAGCAAACGGAGAAGCTAATGAATAAATCGATAGATACCTTCGCGCGGCTGGCAGGGATCGCGCTGCTTGTGTTGGCGCTGGCGATCTTCCTGGCAGCGTGCGGTGATGATGACGATGAGGGCGACGATACGACACAGCCGTCTGCCGCCGCGACTGACGCTGAAACTGACGCTGCAACCGACGAACCGGGTGAAACCCCCGGCGAGCTGCCGCCCGACATGCTTGAAGACACCGATGTGCCCCCGCCAACGGCAGAGCCGAATTACACGCTGACCCCCGCGCTCTCAACAGGTAGTACGCTGCTGGAACAGGCGGCCACTATTGCCAGCGCCGACCTGGCCGCGCGGCTGAACATCCGGCTGGACCAGGTGCAGGTTTTGGACCCGGAAACGGCGCTTTCGCTGCGTGATCCGCTGTTGTGCCCGGAGATCACCGAGCCGAATGTCACGCCCTATTACGTCTATTTGCAGTTTGAGCGGTTTATCTACCCGTACCAGTTTTACGAGTCTGCGGACGCCGTCGAACCGGTTGTTGGGGCGTGCGATGATACGCTAGTGGATGAAGAGGTGTTGTATATCCCGACGCCCGACGCGCGGATGCTTGTGATCGAACTGGTCAAAAACGACCTGGATGGGCAGGGCGTGGACCCGGAGCCGGGCGAGTATGAAGTCACGCCGATGACCTGGACCGATGACGCGTTGGGCTGCATCGGGGAGCCGGGCCAGGAAAAAACGCCGGTGTTGACCGAAGGCTACCTGATCACATACACGCTGGACGGCGTCACGTATGAATACCATACCGACAAAGACGGCGCGCGTATTGAATACTGCGAGCCACCGGTTGGCTATGCATCCACCGAGGCGTTTATCTTTACGCTGAACAAAGCCGAAATCTACGATGTGCGCCGTATTGAAGATGCTGTCGCGCGTTATGACGGCCTGGACGCAGAGGGCGAGTTGATCGAGCTAGGGACCGGCGGGTGGCGCGTAGGTGTGTTTGACTTCGACACGCAGGAGGAGGCACGGCAGGCCGCCGGTCAGATCGATGACGATCGGGTAGCACACATTTTTGTGTCCGGCTACGTGCTGATTGTGCAGGAAGACAGCAATCCCGAAGCCTACAGCATTTTGCGCACCCATGCCGATCTGGTACGCAGCCCGATCCTGGAACGGCAGGGCGAACAGGTCCCGGTAGATGCGGAACCGGGTGAGCAGCCGGATATCGAAGACGATCCAGGCGACAACCCGTTTCCCACACCATCCGACCTCGATTAAGACAGGCGTGGCCCGCTGCAACGGCGGGTCAAAAGGCGAGCAACAACGCCCATCGCCCCTGTAAGCGGTGGGCGTTTTGTGTGCGGTGTGCGGCTGTGATCCAGCACCCGGATCAACCCTGGAATTCGGTGCCGTCCATAACGTCAGGCGGTTCGTCTGCGCCGCCGGTATCATCCAGCACGGGTTCTTCCTGGGTGGGCTGCGCCGGACCGGTATCGCTGACCATGTCAACCAGCGGCGTTTCGCTGGCCGGTAGGACTTCTTCGATGTCCGGTGTTTCTATCTCAAATGGCTGTGTTTCTTCCGGCAGTTCCCAGGTTTCCGCTTCGAGCGCCAGCCCGGCGGTATCGAGCGCCTGGGCGACCTGCTCGGAAGCCGGGTCGATGGTGTTCAGGATGCTGTAGGGAAAGCCGTATTCTTCCAGGTAGATCGGGAGCGCGTTCAGTGTCAGGCGTACATCGGTCGCGTTCAGCCGGTCGAGCTTGATCCCTGCGCTGGTCAGCGCGTCACGCAGCGGTGCGGGGTCTTGCCCGTGCAGCGCCGCCACAAACAGCAGGCCCGGCCCGATGATCTCGGCATAGCTCAGCTTGCTGCTGATCTGCCCGGTCAGCATTTGAGCCAGGTAATGCTCGCCGCCCTGCCGGGCGCGCACGTGCCCCAGTAGATTGCTGGTCTGGACGTTTATCATCAGCAGGTTCAACAGCGTTGACAGCGCCTCTGGTTGTCCCTGGCCGATGGCCGCCGCGCTTTTGATCGCCTGGGATGCCAGCCCAGCCACCACGCCTGCCGCCCAGGGCACAAACCGCTGAGTGCTGAGGTTTTTGCCTTTGCGCGCCGCGAACCGCCAGTCCAGCAGCCCGGTGATGATCGACAAGATATCTACAATGCCCGCCCCGCGCAGGTCGTCGGGAGCAGACTCGATGACCGCCCAATCGATCACGATCTCGGTGGCAGGGCCGGTTTCCAGGTGTACGACATGGGTTTCGCCGCCGCTTTGTTCGTGCGTTTCGGCGGTGGAAGTGAGCATCGCATCACTGTCCAGCGCGGTTGGCACGACGATGAGCGGTTTGTTGTTTTGCGCGGCGATAAGCTTGGCCGCCTGGACGACCGCGCCCCGCCCGACCGCATAAATAGCCTCGACCGGGCCGGGCAGGTGATCGGCCAGGTACTCAAATAAATCTCGACTGTAGCGTTCCGGTTCAGCCTGAATGACGACCGGCAAAGAAAGCTGGCTGCCCAACACCGCCCAAACATCGTCGGTAGTGAGCAGCGCAATAGGACGCGATTCTTGGATGGAGCTAAGCTCTCGAAACGTCACGCGGGGCAGGGACCACACCGTCATACCGTTTTCTCCTGATCTGGATAGTACTTTTCTGTCAACAGGTTTTATACGGTTCATATTGTACACCATTGTGGAGCATAGTGCTTTTTTGCCCCCACCCATTAGTGGGCAAAGTCATTGTGCCCCATCCCAAACCCCAGCTATAATGACCACGCAAAGATGCCTGGGCACACGATCAAAGTAGTATGTGTATGCGTAAAATAATTACCCCGATTTGTACTGCACACGGGAAAAGGAAACGTTTATGACAACGACGACACGTTCTCAGCCTCCTCCTGCCGTGGCACCAGCAGGTACAGTTCAATGGCGAGCACAGGCGTGGGGGGCGTTTCAGGGTTTGCTGATCCCGATCCTGTCGGTCATCACGGCGATCCTGGTCGGCTCGATCCTGATCTTGCTCAACGGGCGCGATCCGATCACCGCCTTCGAGGGCCTGTTCGAAGGTGCGTTGTTAGAGCCGCGCGGGCTGCTGGCGACGTTTCGCAACATGACACCGCTGATCCTGTCCGGGTTGGCGGTAGCATTTGCCTATAAGAGCGGCCTGTTCAACATCGGCGCGCAGGGCCAGTTGATCATGGGATCGATTGTGGCCGCCTGGATCGGGTTTTCGGTCGAAGGGCTGCCCGGTTGGCTGCATGTCACGCTGGCAGTCGTGGCTGCCGGGGCGGCGGGCGCGCTGTGGGGAGCGATACCGGGCGCGCTCAAGGCGTATGCCAACGCGCACGAGGTGATCACCACTATCATGCTGAACTATATCGCCAGCCGTTTTGCCGAGTGGTTGATCTCGACCGGCAGCACGGACGGCATCATCAAGCCGGGGCCGCTGTCGGATCCAAACGCGACCGGCGCGATTGCCCGCACACCCGAAATCCTTGACAGCGCCAAGCTGCCGGTGATCTACACCGTGCCGCCTAACTTTGAACTGCACGCCGGTGTATTCCTGGCGATCATCGCTACGATCCTGATCATGTTCCTGCTGTACCGGACGACGTTCGGCTTCCAGCTTCGGATGGTTGGCCTGAACCTGAAGGCTGCGGAATACGCCGGAGTCAACGTCAAGCGGGCGACGATCATGACGATGGTCATCGCGGGGATGCTGGCCGGGCTGGCCGGGGGCGTGCAGACCTTGGGCGTCAACCATCATTACGAAGGTAACCAGAGCCTGACGCTCGGTTTTGACGCGATCAATGTCGCATTTCTGGCAGGCAACAGCGCTATCGGGATCAATTTCTCGGCGTTTCTGTTTGGCGCAATGGACGCGGGCACAACCCGTATGGCCCGCAACGCCGCCGTAGCGCCGGAACTGATCCAGGTGGTGCAGGCATTGATCTTAATGTTTGTCGCCGCCGACCAGATCATTCGCCGCCTGTACCGCATCCGTGAGGCAGGCGACGGGCAGCGCTTCCGAATCTCGTGGGGTAACCGCTAGGCGGGCAGGGGAGAAAACGATATGGGTGAAGTTGAGCTGGGGTTTGCGATCATCGCAACTATCAACGCCACGATCCGCTTTTCGGTCCCGATCACATTCGGCGCGCTGAGCGGGATTTTTAGCGAGCGGTCGGGCATTGTGAACATCGGCATCGAAGGCATGATGCTGCTGGCGGCCTTTTCCGGTTTTATGACGAATGTTATCCTGAGCGAGCCGGACGTGTCGAGCGCTCTGCAAGCGGCCCCGGTCCGGCTGAGCATTTCGCTGGCCGTGGCGCTGCTGACAGGCGGCTTAGCGGGACTGCTGCACGCCGTGCTGTGCATCCAGTACAAAGTCGATCAGATCATCAGCGGGGCGGTGATCAATATCCTGGCGGTGGGCCTGACCGGCTACTTCTACCAGGAAAAAACCGAGACGCTGGGCAAGCTGCCCAACCTGATCAGTAACCCGTTTTCGAAGAGTGATTCAGTGACAGTCAAGTTTGCCGATAATTTTAGCTTTTCGCTGCCTTACGATATCGGCAGCATTTTATTTGATAAAGACCTGATCACTTACCTGAGCCTGATTATGGTCCTGGTGGTTGGCTGGGCGCTGACCCATACCACCTGGGGCCTGCGTACCCGCTCGGTAGGTGAGAATCCGCGCGCTGCCGATACGCTGGGTATCGGCGTCTTCCGCGTTCAATATACCAACCTGTTCCTGAGCGGCACGATGGCCGGGATGGGGGGCGCGTTCCTGACGCTGGCGGCGGTTGGGCTGTTTGAGCGGGGCATGACGACCGGGCGCGGCTTTATCGCGCTGGCCGTGATGATCTTCGGCAACTGGCGTCCGTCGGGTGCGCTGTGGGGCGCGCTGTTGTTTGGTTTTGCGATGGCGCTCCAGAACCAGCTTCAGTTGTTTGGCATCAACCTGCCGCACCAGTTGGTCGGGATGCTGCCCTACATCCTGACGATCATCGTGCTGGCCGGAGTCGTCGGGCGGGTGCAGCCCCCGGCGTTTGTGGGCCAGACCTATGAGCCAGAGTAAAGGGACGGGGAAAACGTGATGGACCAAGAACGCGAAGTTGTCCTCGAAGTTGAAGACATTGTCAAGCAGTTCCCCGGCGTGCTGGCGAACGATCATGTGAATCTGAAGCTGCACCGGGGCGAGATACTGGCTCTGCTGGGTGAAAACGGCGCAGGCAAAAGCACCTTGATGAACGTCATCTACGGGTTGTACCATCAGGACGAGGGCGTGGCCCGCATCAAGGGGCGCGAAGTGCACTTCGCCAGCCCGCGCGAAGCGATCCGCAGCGGGATCGGCATGGTGCACCAGCACTTCCAACTGGTCAACGTCATGACAGTGGCCGAAAACGTGGTGCTGGGCGAAGAGGCCGATGTCGCCTACAAAGGCACCGGCAGGCCGCTGTTAGAACTGGTGATGCGCTGGCTGCCCAGCCTGGTGATGTTTGTGGTATGTGTGATCCTGGGTGTTGCCCTGGGTGAGTTGAAATACCTGTTGGGCGGCGCTGCCGTTGGCGTGGTGGCCGGAGTCGCGGTGGCGGTCCCGCCGCTGGCACGCGGCCTGTGGAGCATCGGCTGGCGGGTCGGATTGGTGTTTGCGGCGCTCTGGCTAGCGACACAGTTTGAGATGATCACCGAGGTGGGCCTGACAGACATCGCGCTGCGCCAGAAGATCGAAACGGTCAGCGAGGATGTACAGGCATTTGATGACTACGCTGTGAAGGTGACCGTCGAAAAAAAAGAACGGATCGAATTCGACTGGCGGCACGAATCGCGTGACGCTGACGAGGCCGGGACCGGGATCAACGGGGTGCTTGCCAGCGCCCGGCTGGTGCTCAACGAGTATCGCGACCAGGGCGTGCCCGGCAGCCTGATCGATGCGATTGACGACGTGCCGCCGGTTGCCAAAGCGCTGGGCGTGGCGCTGCTGTTGTTCCTGTTTGGTGCCCACAGCATCCGCTCCTGGCGTGGGGTCAGCATTTCGCCCACCAAACTGGCGCGGGGCGATCTGGCAGCTATCGGCGGGCTGGCGCTGTTGTATGCGGTGGCAGCCTGGCTGAGCCTGGACCACGTCGACACCACTCCTCGCGCCGGGTTAACGGCCCTGGCGGCGCTAGGGCTGGGATATGCGGTCTGGCGCACCGTGCGCCACCGTGAGCAGTTGGAGCAGGACGAAGCCGCCGCAACCTCACCCCTGGATAGCGTGCTGGATGCCTTCCTGGTTATCCTGCAAAACATCGCCCAGATTCGTAACCCCCGCGCCGCCGCCCAACGGGTGCACGAGCTATCACAGCAGTACGGGCTGGAAGTGGACCCGGACGCAGTGATCGAAAAGCTGCCGGTTGGCACCCAGCAGCGCGTGGAGATCGTCAAGGCGCTGTACCGCGAGGCGGACATCCTGATCCTGGACGAACCGACCTCGGTGCTCACGCCGCAGGAAAGCCGGGAGTTGTTTAAGATCATGCGCGAACTGGCGGCGCAGGGCGTGTCGATCATCTTCATCACCCACAAGCTGAAAGAAGTGTTTGAAGTGGCGACCAACATCGTAGTGATGCGCGGCGGGCGCGTGGTTGGCACGACGACACCCGATCAGGCGACTGAGGCGTCGCTGGCGGCGATGATGGTCGGGCGCGAAGTGATCCTCCAGGTTGAAAAAGACGAGGCGCATCCCGCCAAGCCGGTGTTGGAGGTCCACGATCTGAACGCTTACAACGACCGGGGCGCCAAAGCGCTGACCGACGTCAGTTTTACCGTCTGCGCGGGCGAAGTGCTGGGTATCGCGGGCGTGCAGGGCAACGGCCAGACCGAACTGGTCGAAGTGCTGACCGGGCTGCGTGAGGCGAGCGGCGGATCGGTCCGGCTGCTGGGCGTTGAGCTTCAGCCGGATGTCCAGCCGGAGGGCAATATCTGGGCGCGCGCGGCGGCGTTTGTGATCGATATGCTCATCGTCGGGGCGCTGTCCTCCTTCTTTGGCTATTTCGTCTCGTATTTTGGCGAAACCACCTTTGACGATATGCCAAGACTGTCGCATGTGATCATCGGGCTGGCGGTCGCGATCACGATTGACGTGTTGTACTTCCTGGGCAGTTGGGAAGCGTCGGGCGGCACCATCGGCATGGCGCTGTTTTCGCTCCAGCTTGCCGACCGGGACGACAAAAAACCGCACTTCCCGCGCCTGTTTGAACGCTACCTGATTTTCCTGGCGCTGCGCCTGCCGCTGGGCATCCCCGCGCTGATCTCGTTTATGATGGCCTACCGGGACGAGCGGCGGCGCAACTGGTTTGATGACCTGCTGCACCTGCGCGTTATCCGGCGCGAGCGCATCACCCCGCGCCGCGTCAAGGATGCCGGGACCAGCCATGTGCCCGAAGACCGCCAACGGCGCGGCATGGTGATGAGCTACTCGGTTGCCGATAATCTGGTGCTCAACGACTACTACGAGCGGCCCTACGCCAAGTCTCCTACTGCGTCCGAACTGCCGGGGACGGTGCTGTCGTATGTGCTGGTTTTTGCGCTGGTCGTTGGTGGTTTGACTGCCCTGGCGCTGCAAATCTGGGATAACTCGTTGTGGAAATCCGTGCTGGACCTGTACAACGTGCCGGATGAGTTTCGCACCTACAGCATAGATACCGGCCTGCCCGGTGACCAGGCGGACGCACTGCGCTGGCCGTTTATCATCAGCGTGTTATCGCTGCTGCTGGCCGAACTCGTATTTGGGGCCGTGGCGTATATCGTTACCAGCCGGGTGATGGCCTGGGACCTGATTAGCCGGGGTGCCTGCCAGGTCAGGAAAGGGGTGAGCCTGGTTTTGTCGCTGCTCACAGGCGGCAGCGTGGCTGTGATGACGTACAAGGAGAAAGAAGAGGCCAAGACAGGAGGCTTGCTGCGCGACCAGGACGCTGTCGGGCGGCATGCCGATTCGCTGATCGAGATGTTTGACATCCGCAC
>JAFGNU010000078.1 GCA_016926875.1 Anaerolineae bacterium
AGGCGCGGCGGCTGCCAGTCATCCACGACCGGCGGCTCATCCTCCGGCAGGATTTCAACCGCGTCGAGTTCGGCGGTATCGGCAGCGGCGGCGGGCGATTCGGGGGTGCGTTCCGGCTGCTGGATCACGTACAGCGGCGGGAACAACGGCTCGGCGGCGCTGCGCGAAGTCCGGCGGACCGACCGCGTCGGCGGCAGGCCGCGCTGCATGATGTAGAACAACTGGAACGCCTCTTCAAACGGCACGCCCAGCTCGTTCGCCAGGTCTTTGATGTCGCGCAGGGTTTGCGATTCTTCGCGCACGCGCGCCGTCCGCGCCCAGAGTGACTGGTATGCCTCCTTGACCTTCTCCGGGGCATGCACATGGACCGTCACCGGGCGATCCAGGGCGGGCACCAATCCCATCGCGGCACGGCCTTCGAGCTGCTCCACGATCACGGCTTCCAGCGTCATAACGTTGTGCAGCGTTTCCTGGCTGTGCACCGGGTCGAGCATGTTCAGGTGCTTGCGCACGATGTCACGGATGTCGCGCGACAGCATCGCCTCGAACTGCTCCGGCGTGGTCAACTTGCGCAGCGAAGCGTACAGGTCGGGATCGGCTTCGACGGGGTTAAACTGCATCAGCACCGAGACTTCAATATCGACCGGCAGCGCGTCCGAGTCGAGCACGTCCTCGACTTCCTCGTTGACCACCACCGAGCTAAAGTCCACGTAGGGCCGTACATGCGCATTCCAACGAAACGGCACCAGCAAGCGCCCGGCTTCCAGGTATTCGAGCGTGTAGCCGTCGGCATCTTCAACCACAAAGTACCAGTTTTCCGGCACGGTCACGATCCAGCGGCAGGTCAGCGGCGCGGCCAGGTAGCGCACAAAAACCAGCGCCCCGACTGCGATCAGCCCAATGCCCAGCCGTGATACCCACACCGAGCCGCCCATCACGGTCACGCCAAGCGCCACCAGTACGCCCAACATCACCAGCAGCCCGCCGGTCAGCGCGCCCTGCACGATCTTGAACCACCACCACGCCCCGCTGTCATAGCGTGCCCGCTGGCGCAGGTCGCCGTAATCCCGCCAGGCGATCCGCCCGCGCCCTACCCAGCCGGGCGGCAGGTCGCCGGAATCTGTTGTACGGCGATCTGCGCGTGGATCGTCGTACAGGCCGGGCAGTTCCGGCGGGCTGGTCGCTGCGCGCCGCCGGGCGCTGCTTGAGCTACCCGGTGATCTGCTCCGGGTACCGGATGTGCGTGTTGATGGTTTTTTCGTCATGATCGCTTGTCCCTGCTGCCGTCTACCTAACCTTGACCGTATTTTACCCTACATCGCCGGTTGGCGATTCCCCGTCCCACGCCCGCCGCCGGTTTCGCCGCCAGACCAGCGCCCCCAGCGCGATCAATCCCGCGATCCCGGCGCCTGCTGCAACCCCCCACCGCACGTTCCGCGCGCCGGTCTGCGCGCCGGTTTGCAGGCGCACGGCGGGCGGCGTACCTAACCAGCCGTCCGCTGCCGCGCTGATATGCCATACCGGGCCGGGCATCCGGTCGCCCTGCGCATCGACCGCCGTCACCTGCCAGGCCAGATCGTGATCAAGCGCGCCCGGCAGGTCATAGCGGGGTTGATCGACTATCCCGGCAAACTGCCCGTTGATCGAGACTTCCCACCTCAGCGGGTCGCAGGGATCGGCGTCCGGCTTCCAACTCAGCGCCGTGACCGAGCCGGGCGGGACTTCATCGCCATCTGCCGGTTTTGGGCTGTGCGGCAGCGGGGGCAGCACCGGCTCGCCGCCGGGATTGTATTCAAGCGTCAGCAGTCCGCCCGCCGTCGCCAGCGCGATCACGTCTCCCTGGAACAATACATCGGTCGCCGCCTCGCCGCGCCAGTAGCCGCGCTCGACCGGGCGCGCCGGGTCGGATATGTCATACAGCCGCACGCCGCACGCGCACGCCGCCACGGCCAGCGTATGGTCCTGCACCGCTGCTGCCCGCGCATCGCCCGGCGGGGCCGCGCGGCCGGTGATGCGCAGATCGGCGGGATCGCGCCCGTCCACCAGCCAGACGCCGCCCGTCCCCGCGCTGACGACCAGCATCTCGCCCGCCGCCAGCGATACATCCCGCACCGGCCCGCCCAGCCCGTCCAACTGCCCGCTGATGACCGGCTCCCCGCCGGACACGTCCAGGGCCGCAAGCGTGCCATCCGTTAGCCCGACCAGCAGCGTCTCGTCCGCCAGTGCCAGCGATTCCGCGCGCCCGCCCGGCCAGAACGGATCGCCAAGCGGCTCCAATGTGTGCGGATCAAGCGCCAGCAGCCCGGCGCCGCTGTCCAACGCCCACAGCGCCCCCGCCCCAACCGCCAGGTCAAGCACCGGCCCGGCGGTGTCGGCCCGCGCGAGCCGCTCCGGCGGATCGCTGTTCAGGTCATACACCAGCAGCCCGCCGGATTCCGGGGCCGCATAGGCACGGTCGCCGTCCAGCATCACGACCGCCACATTCCCCACATACGCGCCGCCAGCCAGCCGCAGATCGCCGCCGTCCGCCAGCCGGATCACCTGCCAGCCCATGCCCCCGGCCAGCAGGCGGACTCCGTCGCCGTCCAGGTCCGCCGTACCCCAGGCGGGCGCATACTGGCCGAGCAACTGCGGCGCGCCGGTTGGTGGCAGCAGCGTATGCAGCAGGCCCTCGCCGCCCGCTGCGAGAAAGACCTCGTCCGACTGGTCGCAAAAGCTCAACCCTGGCAGTCCAACGTCGTGCACCTGCAACTCGGTGGGCGCTGCCGGATTCTGCGTATCGAGCAGGACCAGCGCCGCGCCGCCGCTGCTGCTCAGGATCGCGCGCCCGACGCGCATCCGCACGCCGGTAAAATCGGTCGGGGCGGCATACGCGGCCAGGGGAGCGAAAGCGCCGGTCCCGGTCGCATAACGCGCCAGCCGGTTCGCGCCCGCCGTGATCAGCGCGCCGTCTGTGCCTGCCGCCAGCGCTACTGCCCCGGATGGTCGCCGATCCAGTATGACCGGGGCCGCCGGATTTGCCACGTCCACCAGCACCAGTTGATCGCCGTCCAGCGCCGCGACCCGCGCCCCGCCCAGCGCCATCACTGCCGTGTAGCCCGGTTCCCTGCCCGCCGATGGCAGCCAGCCGCGCAGGCGGAGCGACCCGTTCCCGTCCGCGCCAGCTACAAACAGGCCCGCCGGTCCCGCCGCCACAACCGCCGAATCGCCCACCGCCGCCACGCCACCCGGTCGCCCACTGATGGGCAGCACATCCGCCAGCGCCGGAAAGGCCGGGTCGCTCACATCAACTGCTATCACGCCCACGTCTGCCGCCGTCACATAGGCGCGACCCCCGCCAACCGCCACGCCGCGCGCCGGACCGTCGACCAGCAGCGTCGCCAGCAGGACCGGGTTGGCGGAGTCTTGCAGCGATACTACGCCCAGCACACCTGATTCGAGCGTCACCAGCAACGCGGACTCATCCGGCAGTGGAGCCAGCGCCGTCACCGGGCCGGGCAGAGACAACGCCGCGCATTGTTCCAACCGGGGCAGTGCCGCCGCGTCATACAGGCGCAGCGTCCGGCCTTCGCCCAGAACAACCATGCCGGATGCAACCGCCAGCGCATAGGACACGGCCCGGCCCCCGTTGGATTCCCCGGTCAAATAACGGAACAGCGCCGGATCGCGCGCGTCGTAGACCTTCAGGCCGCCGTCAGCGTCCGCGATCAGCGCGTAATCGCCCACCCAGGCCGCTGCCCGCGCATCGTGCACCGGGTTATAGGTTCCCAACACCACCGGGGCCGCCGGTTTGGTGGTATCCACGATGATCATCTGGTGCCCGGCTGTAACATAAACACGTCCTTCTTCCGCCGTGACGCGCGCTGCCGGGGCAGCGTCCGGCAGCATCCCCAGGGTCACGGGACGCACCGGGTTGTCAATATTCACTAGCGCCAGCCCGGCCCGCCCATCCGCGACAACCAGCGTGCCCGCCTCGGTAAAAGCCACGTCCTGCGCGCTGCCTGCCGTTAGCGCGGTATGGACCGGGTACGGCAGACCGCCCGCGTCCAGCAAATACACCCGGAAGCCGACCTCGCGCGCCGCAACCACCAGCCGGTCGCCCCACACGTCCAACGCCTGCCCGCCGCCCGGCGTGAAGTCGCGCACCGTCCCGTCCTCCGGCGACAGCGTCACGATCCCGGACTCGGTCAGCGCGTACAGCGCCGTGTCCGTCAACGCCAGGGCCAGTACTGCGCCGTGTCCCAGGTTGATCCAGTCCTGCGGGACCAGGTCGCCGCCAGCGTCCACGCGCAGCCGCACCAGTCCATCGCCCTCGGCGGCGAACACGTCCGGGCCATAAATGACGGACGCGGTCACCTGCCCGCCCAGGCGGTATAAAACGCGCACGCGCTGCCCATCCCCGTCCAGCACCGGGACCGCGCCCGGCCCCAGCGATCCGATCAGGCTCAGCGCGGCCAGCAGCAGCGTGATCACGGTGCGCATGGATCACCCTCGGCAGGCTGTACCGGCAGGTTATGCGACCATATAGCGACGTATACAGTTGTCTTCGGGCGGTTTGGTGGCATA
The DNA here is from genome assembly GCA_016926875.1 of Anaerolineae bacterium. GTDB lineage: Bacteria > Chloroflexota > Anaerolineae > Aggregatilineales > Aggregatilineaceae > JAFGNU01. The sequence continues at coordinate 4,567 of JAFGNU010000078.1, forward strand.
ATAGCGTGCCTAGTGGGAAACGAGCCTCGGCCTTACGATATCAACATTGGGCTTATGCTAGCAGCGGCAGAGTTATCGCCAGCGTTTCGTAGGGGCAGAGCTTGCTCTGCCCTGGGCGACCCGGTGGGTCGCCCCTACCCAAAACCGCGTGCTATCTCTGCGGGCCAAAACATGCGCAAAAATCCAGCATAAAGCCTTTGTCATAACAATAAAAAATCAAGCTCATCATAGGGGATACCATGCGTTCCTGGCAAGCCATCCGACGACCACTGTTGATCAGCCTGCTGTTTGTCCTGCTGAGCGCGATCACGCTGTCGCCGCTGTCATTTCACCTGGGATCGCTCGCGCCCAGCGAATACGAAGGCGAACTGGATTACTACCATTTCCACTGGAACCTGTGGTGGGTCCGGCACGCCATCCAGACCGGCCAGAACCCGTTTTATACCGACATGGTGCTGGCCCCGTTTGAGCACAACCTGTCCTACCACTCGCTGACCGCGATCTGGCTGCCGGTCTATGCCGCGCTTGAACCGCTGATCGGGCATCTACGCACGGCCAATGCGATCATCTGGCTGTGCATCGTTCTGACCGGCGTGCTGATGGTCGCTTTTTTGCGGCGCCAGGGGATCAGCCTGCCGGTCGCGCTGCTGGGCGGGATCGCGCTGGCATTCAGCCCGTACATGCTCGATCATGCCGCCAGCGGGCACCTGAACCTGATCACCGTCTTCTGGCTGCCGGTGGCGCTGCTGCTGTGGGAGCAGATGATCAACACGCGCCGGGTTGGCTGGGCCATTGGGCTGGGGATCGGGCTGTGGGCACTATGGCTGACCGATACGCTGATCGTCTTCTGGGCCGGACTGCTGCTGGCTCCCTGCGCGCTGCTGGCGCTGGTCCAGGCCCCGGATCGCCGGGCGCGGATACAGATCGTGCTGCTCGGCGGGATCGCGCTGGTCATCACCTTTTTACTGGCCTGGTTCCTGGGACCGCTCAAGCCCACGCTGGATTTTGACACCAGCCAGCTTGAACCCGCCCGGATGCTGACCCTGCGCCATTTCTCGATGCCGGTCCGGTCGTTGGTCCTGCCGGGGTTGGGCAGCGCCCATCAGCGCGGTATCGAGCGCGACGAAAGACTCGGCCTGCTGCTGATTGTCCTGACATGGGCCGGGCTGCTGGTGCGGACCAAAGACCGGCAGCGCTGGTTCTGGCTGATCGCGGCGCTGCCGCCGCTGATCTTGACGCTGGGGCCGGACGTGGAAATCTTCGGGACGCGCTTCCCGCTGCCGTTTCGTCTGATTCACGAGGCGTTTGGCGGGCAGATGCGCACGCCGATCCGCTATTTGCCGCCCGCCACCTTTGCCCTGATCGTGTTTGTCGCGCGCACGTATGATCCCTGGGTGCGGCGCATCCGTCCGGTTATGGCGCGCGGGGCGCTGCTGGCGGCGGTGTTCTTCGCGCTGATCGTGGACAACGGCATTCTCAAGCCCTATCCTGCCACCAATGCCCTGCCGGAGTATGACCTGTATACCATGATGGGTGAGGAGCACTACGACGACTACGATTACGTGGTGCTCGAAGTGCCATCCGGCCCGTATACCGGCTGGCGGCTGCTCGGGTCGCACCCGGAAGCGATGGCCTACGGCGTGGTCCACGAGAAACGTATGGTCAGCGGCCTGCTGTCGCGGATCGAACTGGACCAGCATCTTTTTTACGAAAAGTCGCCGCTGATGGGCTGGCTAACCGGTGAGCGCCCGCTGGATGCCGGGCCGGTCATGAGCGAGTTGGGGCGCGTGGTGGACGAGTGGCCGGTCGGCTACGTGGTCGTGCACCAGGACTGGCTGCCCACCACCGACCGCGCGCAGGAAATTTTCGCCGTGTTTAATGCACACCCGTCGCTGTGTTACATCGGTGTGGAGCGTGACGCCGTGCTGTACCGCACCAGCAGCCACCCCAAAGGCTGCCCGCCGCGCACGCCGCCGGAAGTCGAGCCAGAAGTATACCGCCTGGACCTGGGCGAGCCGGGCGACGAGGGCTTCATTGGACACGGCTGGTACTGGCAGGAAACCTTTGGCGGGATCAGCGCGCGCTGGGCGGGCGACAGTCCGAGCACCTGGAGTCCTGACGAGCCGCTGCGCGAGGCGCTGTTATATGCCGATCTGCCGACCGGGTCAGCTTATACGCTGACGGTGCGGGCCGCCGCGTTTGCCGAACCGCGCACGGTCAAGGTTGTAGCGAATGCCGTGCGGCTGGGCGAATGGACCATCGCGCCGGACGACTTCCGCGAATACAGCCTGACCATCCCTGCCGACCTGGTCGAGCAGGTGAGCGGCAAACTGATCATCTCGCTGTCGGCAGACGGGATCGCCTCGGCGGCAGAACTGGGCATTTCCGCAGACGCGCGCCTGATCACGGTCGCGTATGATTGGGTAACATTCCAGCGCGCAGACGGCAGCTAGCGCAAACTTGGATCACGAACGACGCGCGGCTTTGCCCGGCTCGCTCCGGCATGTTTGGTATGTCTATCTATAGCCCTGCCGCGCGGTGTGCTGTACAATTTAGCCGACGGATACCAGCGAACGGGCCGGGGATCGATGACCAATACATACACCGTTTACCAGCTAACGCGCTACATCAGCGACCTGTTTGAGCTTGATCCCGCCCTGCAAGACGTCTGGGTCGAGGGCGAGGTCAGCAACTTCACGCGCGCGTCATCCGGGCACCTGTATTTCACGCTCAAAGATGATAAAAGCGAACTGCGCTGCGTGATGTGGCGCTCGCAGGCCGAACTGCTGCCGTTCGATCCGCAGCACGGCGACGCGATCCTGGCGCACGGCCAGGTGACGGTCTACGAGGCACGCGGCCAGTACCAGTTAACCTGCGATATACTGCAACCGGCAGGCGTAGGCGATCTCAACCGGCAGTTTGAACTGCTCAAAGCCAGGTTGGAAGCCGAGGGGTTGTTCGATGTGGATCGCAAGCGCCCGATCCCGGTATTCCCGCGCCGGATCGGGGTGGTCACATCCCCCACGACGGCGGCGTTTCAGGACATCCAGAACGTGATCCGGCGGCGCTTCCCACTGCTGGACGTGATCCTCAGCCCGGCGCTGGTCCAGGGTAAGGACGCGCCTCCGCAGATCGTGGCGGCCATCGAGCGGCTGAACGCGCACACGGACGCTGACGTGATCCTGGTGGCACGCGGCGGCGGCAGCCTGGAAGACCTGTGGTGCTTCAATGATGAGACGGTCGTGCGGGCGGTGGCGGCGTCCCGCATCCCGGTGGTGACAGGCGTCGGGCACGAGATCGACTTCACGCTGGTAGACTTTGCCGCCGATCAACGCGCGCCCACGCCGAGCGCTGCCGCCGAACTGGTAACACCGGACGGGGTCATTTTGCGCAGCACGATCCGGGACCTGTCCGCGCAGTTGGCCGACAGCCTCACCGCCGCGCTGGACGACTGCCGCCGGGCGCTCGAATCGTCCGGGCGCGTGTTGGACCGGCTCTCGCCGCTGAACCGGATTCAAAACGCCCGCCAGCGGGTTGATGATCTAGCAGCCCGGATAGACGCCTTTACCCGGCACGGGCTGGCGCGCCGCCGGGATCGCCTGCAAGCACGGATCGACGCGCTAAACGCCGCCAATCCGACCGCGCTGCTGGCGCGAGGGTATGCGATTGTGACGCGGGCCGGTGACGGCCACCGGGTCAGCAGCGCGCACGATGCCGATGCAGGAACGCGGCTGCTTATCGCGCTGCACGACGGGCGGCTGACAGCGGATGTCCGGCAGCGAGAAACTGACACCTAGCGCGCCATTTGTGGAGCGCTAGGCCAGAATCCGGTACTATGGGTAGCGCCTGCGGACAAAACACGTGTTGCGACAACAGGGGAAAATCGATTTATGACAACACAGCTTATCGCTAATCGTTATGAAATTACCGGCACAATCGGTCACGGGGGCATGGGCGACGTCTTTCACGGCACCGATACCCAGACCGGCGAAGCTGTTGCCATCAAGTTGCTCAAACCCGATATTGTCGCCTCAACACCTGCGCTGCTGGAACGGTTTGAGCGTGAAGGCGAGGCCCTGCGCCAGCTCGATCACCCCAACATCGTCAAGATGCTGGCGGCGATTGAAGAAAACGAGATGCACTACCTGGTCATGGAGTACGTGTCGGGCGGATCGCTGCGCGACCTGCTGGACAAGCAGCCACAGCTCCCGCTGGAACGTGTCCTGAACATCTCGCTGGACCTGGCCGATGCCCTGACACGGGCGCACCGCTTGCAGATCATCCACCGCGACATTAAGCCCGCCAACGTGCTGCTGGCCGAAGATGGCACCCCGCGCCTGACGGACTTTGGCGTAGCCCGGCTTGGCTCTCGCACACGCATGACCGAAACCGGCTCGTTGATCGGCACCTACGCCTACCTCAGCCCGGAAACATGCATGGGCAAAGAGCTGGACGCGCGCACCGATATCTGGTCGTTTGGCGTGATGTTGTACGAGATGCTGACCGGTAAAACGCCGTTTGAGGCCGACCAGTCGGCGGCGATGCTGGTCGCCATCCTGCAAAACCCGCTTCCCGACCCAACCCAGTACCGGCCCGATATCCCGCCCGCGCTGGTCAACCTGCTGGCCCAGATGCTGCAAAAGGACCGCGACCAGCGTATACACAGCGTGCGGTTGGTAGGAGCGGAACTGGAAGCGATCATACAGGGCATCGACTTACCGCTGAGCGCCACGCCCAGCCCAATCGCACCGGGGCAGCCGATCCGTTCGCGCTTTGCCACGCCCACACCGCCCGGCGCCGAAATCCAGGCAACGCCGCCCTGGCAGACGCCCGCCTCCGGCCCGTGGCAGGCCACGCCCACAGAACAGTGGCAAGCCACGCCGACAGGCCAGCAGGCGCCATCGCAAGCCGCGCCCGTCATAGCGCCCAAGAAGTTTAAGCTGTTTGGCATCATGCTTGGCGCGATCATCACGCTGGCGATTGTGCTGGGCGTGGTGTTGGCGCTGACGTTTACCGGCGGCGATGACAGCGGCGGCGATTCCGGCGGCAGCAGCCCGGTGCAAACCGTCAGGCCGGTAGCAGCGGGCGAATACATGGTGCTGGTCGCCAACCTGGAACCGCTGCGTGATACCACCCCGCGTGACGTGAGCCGCTTTATCGTGGATGACCTGACCAAGCGGCTCGAACACGAAGTGCCTTTTTCGAATGTGCGTATCCGCGCCTACCCTGGCGTGATCACATCGCACGACGCGGCGCAGGCAGCCGCCGAAGCCAACGAGGCGACCGTTGTAGTGTGGGGCAATTACGATGATAACTTCATCGAACTGAACGTCGAGATTGGCGTAACCGGTGCCTTTTCCCTGATCGAGATTCCGCAGGAGACGTTAGAGCGCACGGTCAATATGCAGGCGCGTTTGACCGACGAGCGCAACGAGTCGGTTGCGCAGTATGTGCTTAACGTACTCCAGGTGCTGCAAACCGCCGACGGCGACGGCTACGAGAGTATGCGCCTGATCGCGATTGCCGATGAACTGGATACCACCAACGCCGAAGTGATCAGTGGCGGCGTGCCGGGACTGATCCAGCAGGCGTTTGTGGACTACATCGACGATACACCGGCGGCCATCGAAGGCTATACCCAGGCGCTCGAATTGCAGGCCAAAAACCCGCTGCTGTATGTATACCGTGCGGCGGCCTACCTGCGGCAGGGACAGGTACAGATGGCGTCGATTGACCTGGACACGGCCAGCGGCATCGGGCCGGACGGCTGGACCATGCCGCTGTACCTGGAAAGTCTGATGGTAACCGCCCAGAACGACATCGACAAGACGATTGAATACTACGAACAGATCGCCGATCTACGCCCGGATGACTGGTTCGCTCACAATTACCTGGCGGGGCTGTATTATCTGAACGGCAACTACGAAGCCGCCCGCACATTCTTTGCACGCGCGATAGAGCTTGGCCCGAATGCGAATTTCCCTTATATCCTGTCGATGATGTTGGCGCTGCACGAGGGCCGCCTGGCCGACATGCAGACCTACCTGGATACCAGCCTGAGCGAGTTTACCGATCCCCATTTCTCGTCCAAGTTGATGATCACCACCTTTGGCGATCTGCCGAACATCTGGGTGCCGACGTTCTCCGCGATTGGCAACCTGATCCTGGGCCAGTACAACGAGGTTGTGGACGCCACCGGCCAGGCGCTGCAAATTGACGATAGCTTTGCGGATATGTACCTGGTGCGCGGCCTGGCGTATTGCAACCTGGGCGACCTGGAAGCCGCTGAAGCGGCCTATACGCGCGGGATCGATCTCGATCCCGGCTTCATTGCGCTTTACGCACTGCGCGCCGAGGTACGTATGCGGCAGGCGGATATGCAGGGCGGGCTTGACGACGCGCGCATCGTCGAGGAGAGCGACCTGGGCGGCGCCTTCCTGCCGCTGATCGAGGCCGGGATCGCGCAAGAATGGAGCTGCGAGACGTTTTTGAGCTACGACTACGGCCAGCTTGCCAATGCGCCCGTGACTGCCGGTGAACACGAGGCGGCGCTGCCGGTGGTCGAGCCGGTGGAAGCAGGCAAATACAGGGTCCTGGTTGCGCAGTTGGAACCGCTGGGCGGCGTCCAGGAGCGGGATGTGACCCGCTTCATCGTGGATGACCTGACCCGTGTGCTGGAACAGGAAACGCTTACCTCTAACGTGCGCGTGCGCGAGTACCCGCTGGTGATCGCGTCCGCAGACGAAGCGCTGAACGCCGCGACGCTCAACGAAGCGACGGTCGTGGTGTGGGGCAACTATTCACCGGAGTATGTCGAGCTAGAAGTGCAGATAGGCGTGACATCGGCGTTCGACTATATCGCGTTTGATCGCGATATGTTGGAGCGCACCGCCAACGTGCGTGTTCACCTGGCCGACGAGCGTCAGCAGTCGATTGCGCCGCAGGTGATGGGCGTGATCAGTACGCTGACCCTGGCCGACGGCAACGATTTCGCCGGGTTGATGACATTCTCTACGATCATCAACATGGACGTTACCGGCGGTGAGGTGGTGGGCAACGCGGTAGCGGCGCGCGTCCACCGGGCCTTTGCAGACTACATATACGAACCAGCGTCGACGGTTGAAGAAATCACGGCAGCGATTGAACTGGACGCGGGAAACCCGCTGCTGTATATCTACCGGGTGGCGGCTGTGTTTCGCAGCGGCAGCGAAGAAGGTATTGAGTCCGACCTGACCACCGCGCAAAAACTGGGGCCGGAAAACTGGGCGATGCCGTTGTTCCTGGGCATCGACAACGCAGCAGATAGCGAAGAGGTCTTAGAAATCGCCAATACGATCGTTGATATGCGCCCGGATGACTGGTACGCGTACTATACGCGCGGGTCGACGCTGTTTATGATGCCGGACAGGCAGGACGAAGCCCGGCAAGACCTGGATCGCGCGATAGAGCTTGAACCTGACAACGGCCTGCCGTACCTGGTTGCGACGCTGCTGGCGCTGCGCCAGGGACGCATCACGGACGCGCAGGCATACGCGCATACCATCCTAGCCGAATACCCCGATGCAAACTTGATGAAGCGCACGCTCCAGGTGATCTACGGCACCGAAGCCGCCGACCCGGTCGGGATTGTCTTTGCAGCCATGACGCAAACCATGTTGGGGCAGTACGAAGAAGCGCAGGCAGGACTTGACGAACTCATGGGACCTTACGTTGAGCTACCCGAAGAAACCTGGGAGGCGATGCTGGGTGAGGTCAGCATAGGCGACCGGATGATTATGGCGGACATGACGATGTGGAACGGGTTAACCGTCTGCAATCTATACGATTACGAAGCTGCCGAAGAGTTTTACAGGGTGGCGCTCCAGATGTGTCCGGATTACGACCTGGTGTATATGCTGCGCGGCAGCGTCCGCTTGCAGCTTGGCAGCGAGGTGCAGGCGGCGGAAGACTTCACCATCGCCCAGGCGAACAACCTGGAACCGGACTTCAACCGCTGGGTCACGTATGCCATGTCCGGGGATTGGAACTGCCACAATTTCTTTGACTACACACCGCCGGAGGACAGCGAGCAATGAGCGACGACGCAGCACACACCGATCTGACATTTGAGCAGGCGTTCGCCCAGTTGGAGGAGATCGTCGCGCGGCTGGAATCCGGCGACCTGACGCTGGAGGAATCCGTCACGCTGTACGAGCAGGGGCAAACGCTGGCCCGGCTGTGCGGCACGCTGCTGGATACCGCCGAACTGCGCGTCCAGCAGATCAGCGATGACGGGACGCTCAGCCCGCTGGCGTGAGGGTGAGCGCGCGCACCGAGGCTTGTGCATGATCATTGTGCTTTATCGTTCAGGTCTCTGAACTTTGCTCATCTTTAGACTATCAACATAGTGAATGTAGCTTTTAGGTAGATGTCGTATCTGAAAATCTTGTACGCCCAAGGTATTTCTCGAACATCTCATCTATTTGCGTTCTAGAGAAAGAACACCTAAGTGCGTGAAGGCGTTTTTCTTCATCATATCCAGGGCCAATATCTGTCCAGCCTCGAGGTATTCCCAATTCCTCTTCAATATCTTCGATTGTTAATCCCTTTTTTTTGAGGTTCTCAAGGGTATAGTACTGGTCTGGATCGATTTCCGGACCAAACTCGCTATAGCAGTCGAAGATAATCTCAATGAGCTTCATCAGATAGTAATTGCAGGCAGATACAGCATCAGTTTGTGGTGCCCCATCAGCAGGTGGTCTCAAGCCATCACCGAAATAGTATTCGACTTTGAGGGAACCTTTCTCAGTCCGATAGATTTGGCCTGAATTAAGAGGTGTCAAGCCCTCATGTTCGATTTCATTCCTTGTCTTAACAAAAAACTTCGCAACAGGGTCTTCCTTAAGTATTTCCTGCTTTCGCTTGTACCATTCCTCAAACCCATTCATATCTTTCATGACCGCCTGCAAAGAAAAGGTTATGCTTCGCGCCGCTGAGACAAAAGCGCTGAAGTAGCAGCGGGCAGCCAAGATACTGGCTTTTTCCTGCGACAGCTTTTGCAGAAAAAAAGTCTGCCTCGAATACTTTTTCATCAACCAAACCAAATGACCTGCCCATACCCGGTCCTTTTCCATTCGAAATGGCGAGCGGGAGCATAGTAGCGCAAGCCATCATGTCAGTGCGCTGCTCCCCTTTTCCTCTCTCCAGCCAAGTTACAGCGGAGAGAAGGGGATGAGGGATAAGACTAACACAAAAATGGTTTTTTGTCGTAATAATAACTATAACTAGCATAAGACTGATCTAGAAAAGAGCAAGCTCTGCCTCTACGTGATCAGGCGCGGATATTGGTTCCTTCACGCGGCGATTCACGCGCTCCGCACCCGCCGCAGCACCAAGCGCGGCAGCGCGGTTGCCTCGTCCACGCGCAGCAGCAGCGCCGATCCCCAAAAAACCGCCCCACCCACCGCCATCGCGCCAACCGCCCGGAACAGCGCCGCCAGGTCCGGCAGCGCCCACAGGAACAGCCCTGCCGCCCCCGCCATGACCAGTGACGCGATCAATGTGCGCGCCGCCCCACCGATCACCCGCCGCTCATCGATGCCGCCGATGCGCCGCCGCAGGATGATCCACAGCGCCGTGCTCTCGATGGTGGTGGCAATCGACATTGCCAGTGCCAGCCCGCCAAACGGCCCCCGTTCAAAGTGGGTGCTGTCCGTCCCGCCGAAGACCTGGATCAGGACCAGGCTCAGCACGATATTGAGCGCCATCGTGGCTGTGCCAATCTTGACCGGCGTCCAGGTGTCGTGCAGCGCATAATAGGCCCGCACCAGCACTTCCAACACAGTGTGCGACGCCAGCCCGACGCTGAACAGCGCCAGCGCCCAGGCGGTGCCCGCCGTGTCGATGCCGGTCCATTCGCCGTGCTCAAACAGCAGCCTGATCACCGGCTGGCTGACGACTGCCAGCCCGATCCCGGCAGGCAGTGACAAGAACAGCACGCTGCTGAGCGCGTCGGCCAGCGTGCGGCGGAAATCGCCGGTATCTTCCAGGGCGCTCAACGTGGACAGCGTCGGGAATACGGCTGTGCCCACGCTTTGCCCCAGGATGCCGAGCACGGTGAACATCAGCGTGAACGCGAAGTTCAGCGCGGTGACGCTGCCTTCTATCATGCCGGAGGCCAGCGCCGTATTGACCCAGAAATTGACCTGCACCACGCCCAACCCCAGCACGCGCGGCCCCATCAGCAGCAGCACTTCGCTGACGCCGGGGATGCGCAGGCCGATCTGCGGTCGGTAGCGGAACGCCAGCCGCAGCAGGACCGGGACCTGGATCAGCAGGTGCAGCCCCGCGCCGATCACCGCGCCCCAGGCCAGCCCGTGCACGCCGAATTCCGGGGCCAGCCCCAGCGCGCCAAAGATCAGGCCAACGTTGTACATGCTGGGTGCCAGCGCGGGCGCGAGGAAATGCTGGTGCGCGTTGAGGATGCCCATCAGCAGGCCGCTGATCCCAAAAACGATCACCGTCAGCAGCATGATACGCATCAACTCGACGGCGAGCGCCTGCGTGCCGTCCGCCGCATTGGGGATCAGCAGGTAGCGCACAATCGGGTCGGCCAGCAGCCCTGCCAGCAGCGCCAGCGCCCCCGCCGCCGCGACCAGCAGCGTGATCACGCCGTTCGCCAACCGCTGTGCGCCGTCCTCATCGCCGCTTGCCAGGAAGCGCGTGAAGACCGGGATAAAGGCTGATCCCAGCGCGCCGCCCGCCACCAGCACAAAGAGCGTTTCCGGCACGCGCTGCGCGGCCATGAAGGCGTCCAGCTCCACGTCCGCGCCAAACGCGGACGAGATGGCCGACTGCCGCACGATGCCCAGGATGCCGCTGGCGATATAGGCCAGCATCACGATCCCGGCGGCGTGGGCGATCTGCCTGCCGGACAGCGCACGGGCTGAAGAAGCGTGTTCGCTCATAGAATTCTCACTGTGGATTCTCGCTATGGATTCTTACTGTCGCTGCGTGTCTGCGCAAAACCAACGCCCCGAAGTATAGCAGGTGTGGGGCGTGTGGGGGAAAGTATGCGCGCGCTCGTGTATGTATTTCTTATGCGCTGTTATTTTCCGCTGCCTGCTGCACGGCGAAGCGCGCATCCTCAGCCAGCACGCGCCGCAGCCCATCCTCAAACATCACCTGCGGCTTGTAACCCAACAGGTCGCGCGCGCGCGCCAGGTCGGCGAACATCCGCGACACGCCCGCGTCCTGGGCGCTCACAGTCAGCAGGTGCGGCTCGCGCCCGGTGATGCGGCCAATCGCCAGCGCCACGTCCTTGATCCGTGTTTCGGTGCCGCTGCCCACGTTGATCACCTGCCGGTCCACGTCCGGCGCGGTCGCCGCGCGGACCAGCGCATCCACCACGTCATCGATGTAAACAAAATCGCGCGTCTGGGCGCCGTTGTGGTGGATCACCAGCGATCCCCCGCCCAACGTTTGCCGGAAAAACTGCGGGATCACGGGCGGGTGCACGTTGGGAAGCGGCTGGCCCGGCCCGTAGGCGTTAAAAATCCGCAAACTGACCGTCTCCACGTCCCACAGGCGGCCAATGGTATGAATGTAGTGCTCGGCGGCGAGTTTACTCACGGCATAGGGCGAGAGCGGGTCCGGGGGCAGGTCTTCATGCACGGGCTGGTGAGACTGGTTGCCGTAGATCGCGCCCGACGAGGTAAAGACCAGCCGCCGCACACCAACGTCACGCATGGCTTCCAGCACGCTGACCGTGCCGCCCACGTTGACCGCGTTGTACTCGCGCGGATAGCGCACGCTCTCGGTCACGTTAACGCGCGCCGCCAGGTGGTACACACACTCGACGCCTTGCAGCAGCGCCCACAGGCGCGGCACGTCGTTGACATCCCCGCGTGAAAAACTGACCGCCTCCGGCAGCCGGGCCGGGTCGCCCGCGCTCAGGTCATCGATCACGCGCACATCATGCCCCTGTTCGACCAATCGCCGGGCCAGCGCACTGCCCAAAAACCCGGCCCCGCCGGTGATGAGAAACTGCATGATTACAAGTCCTTTTGATTCAAATAACAACAGCCCTGGCGCCCGGTGAAGCTCCCCCGCCCACTGGCACAAGCGGCCTGTGAATGGCATTATATCCCAACTTGTAATATCGTCGAAGCAGTCTCGTCCAGCGTAGAGGAATCACCCGCTATGAACACCACCGGTCACGACTCGCTGACACGCACGCCCGATCGCAGCGCCCGTTCGCTGCTGCCGCGCCCGTATGCGCGGCGAACGGTCCGGCTGGTGATCGGGCTGGCCGTGCTGGTGGGCGGGCTGTGGCTGATCGGGACGCCGCCGGGTGTGCTGGGCAAGGCGGACGCGGTCGGCTACGCGATCTGCCACCGCATCGAGGCGCGGACCTACCACGTCCACGACCGGCAGCTTCCGCTGTGCGCGCGCTGCATGGGCATTTACCTGGGCGTGATGACCGGGCTGGCTTTTTTCGCGCTGCGCGGACGGCTGCGCGCCGGGAAGCTGCCGCCGGTCCGGGTGCTGATCGTGCTGCTGCTGTTCGGCGCGGCGGTGGCGGTAGACGGGCTGAACAGCTATTTCAGCCTGTTCGCGTTTTACCAGCCGGTCTACATGCCGCACAACACCCTGCGCCTGGTAACGGGTATGGGTGCCGGGCTGGTCATGATCTCGTGTGTGCTGCCGGTGTTCAATACGATCACCTGGGCCGCCCCGCGTGACGACGCCCCGCTGCGTGATTTCAAGGACCTGGCCGCGCTGCTGCTGGCTGCCGGGCTGGTGATCGCCGCCGTGCTAACCGAAGTCCCGGCGCTGCTGGTGACAGCCGCGCTGATCAGTGTGATCGGCGTGGTGCTGATGTTCTGCCTCGTGGGCGGCACGCTGTTTCTGAGCATCACCCGGCGCGAAAACACGATCACCCGCTGGCGGGAGCTAACCATCCCCGCGCTGGCCGGGCTGGTGTTTGCGCTGTGCTTGATGGGCATGATCATCATCCTGCGCTATGCCGCCACCGGCACCTGGGACGGCTTCTCGCTGCTGGGCTGAGCGGGCGAATCAAACCGCCCTGCCGGTCAACCAACAGGGCGTAGAAGTGTGCGTTTCAAATCTGGCGCGAAATACTGGCTTAGCGAGTGTTTGCGTAGGGGCACCCCGGTGGGTTGTCCTGGGCAGAGCAAGCTCGGCCCCTACAAGTAACGACTCAGATCACGACCTCGCCGTCTTTGTAGAACAGCTCGCCGTCTACGATGATCTCGCCGCCCTGGCGCATATCGCAGATCATGTCCCAGTGCACCAACGAGGTATTCACGCTGCCGGTTTCAGCATAGCCCTGGCCGACTGCCATGTGCACCGTCCCGCCGATCTTCTCGTCAAACAGGATCGAGCCGGTGAACGTCTGAATCTCGCGGTTGGTGCCGATGGCAAATTCGCCCAGGCGGCGCGACCCGGCGTCGGTGTCCAGCGTGGCGATCAAAAACTCCTCGTTGGCTTCCGCTTTCGCCTCGACGACCAGTCCATCGCGGAACTTGAGTTCAACCCCCTTGACTTCATTCCCGTTGTAGTAGGCGGGATAGGTGAAGCGCACCCAGCCGTTCACACTGTCCTCGACCGGGCCGGTGAAGATTTCGCCGTCGGGGAAGTTTTCCTTGCCGCCCGCGTTCTTGAAGGTCCGCCCCTCAATCGACAGTTCCAGGTCGATGTGATCGCCGCGCACCTGGATGTGCTTTTTCCCCTTCAGCCACTCGATCAGCCGTTCGTGCGAGTCGTAAACGGCCTGCCACGCGGCAATGGGATCATCCAGGTCCAGCTTGCACGCGCCGAACAAAAAGTCCTCGTACTGGCGCAGCGACATCCCGGCGTTTTGCGCATAGCCGAAAGTGGGAAACTGGGTGGTGCAGCGGCGCAGCGTTTTGGCCGCTTCGCGTTTCATCTGGATGTCGATCAGTTGGGAATGGTACTTCGCGCGGGCCAACTGCCGGTCAAGCGGATACTTCGACAGGGCGCGCGGATTCTGGGATGCCTCGATACGAATGATCGCTTCGCAGGTATCGTACATCAGCTTGAGCATGGGATTCACGGTGGCGAGTTGTTCCAGCGAGGCGCCCGATTCCAGCGCGATCTCGTCTTCCTGCCGCATCTGCATATACACAAACGGCAGCCCGCCCACGTTAAACGCTTCTTCGTACAGCGCCTGCGCCAGCGGCTGGGCGTCGGGACTGAGCGGTCGAATCAGGAGGCGCTCGCCGGGCTTTAACGCCACCGAGTAGTTAACTAAGACTTGCGCCATTTTTTGAATACGGCTGTCCATTACGGTGAAATTCCTTCCAGGTGATTGTGACAAATTGTGCACAAGTAATCCAATCGTGCTGATTGTAACACGTCTGGCGCTGCCGGGGGAGGATGATCGCGGGCCAGCGGGCAGCGGGCCGGACCTATGCTACAATCGGTGTGGTGGACAGCCGGTACTGCCGGGGGCCGATCCGGCTCCCGCGCGTTCTGATCGCGGAGTGTGACATGAACCAAACCGAACGTGAGCGACTCGCCAAGCGGCTGAGCGCGCTGTCGCTCAAACAGGCGCGCCAGGAAATGCGCCGCCTGGACCCCGCCGCCGAGATGAAGTTCTGGCGCAATACGATGTGGGATGAATACCATACCTTGTTTGTGCTGCCGGGCGCGGGCCTGACGATCACGCTGGTCGAACGGGTCGACCTGGAACAGACAGATAAGCGTGAATTCAGCGGGCCAAAGGGACGCACACGCCAGAAAACCGCCTACCGGTATATCGAGGCGCGCGTCGATCCGCTGGACCGCCCTGTGCCGACCGAATAACAAACAGGCCGACGTTGTGGTCGGCCTCTGTCTGGTATTGGTGGTGGGCATCAACCGCCCGTTCGTCGACGCGTCAGTCTAAATCCTCTTCGGTGATCGTCAACCCCAGCACATTATAGCCGCCGTCGATGTGGATCGTCTCGCCGGTCACGTGGCGGCCCCAGTCGCTTGCCAGGAACGCCGCCACGTTGCCCACGTCGTCCTGGGTTGCCAGCGAACGCAGCGGCGTCACCTTTTCGCTGTAGCTGAGCATCATCCGGAAGCCGGGCACGCCTGCCGCCGCCAGCGTTTTGATCGGGCCAGGGCTGAGCGCATTCACCCGAATCCCTTCCGGGCCGAGGTCTACCGCCAGGTAGCGCACGATGTTTTCCAGCGCGGCTTTGGCAATCGCCATGACGTTGTAGCGCGGCACCACTTTTTCGGCGGCGTAGTACGTCAGCGCCATGATGCTGCCGCCATCGGGCATGATCGCAGCGGCATGTTTCGCCATCGGGATCAGGCTGTAGGCGGAGATGTCCAGCGCCAATTTAAACCCGTCGCGGCTGACGTCGCGGAAGTGCCCGCCGAGGTCGTCGCTGGGGGCGTAGGCGACCGAATGCACCAATACATCGATCTTGCCAAAGTGGTCTTTTGCTTTTGCAAAAACGGCTTCGATCTCCTCGTCTGAGGTGACGTCACATTGTTCGACAAAGTCTATATTGTGCTCTTCGGCCAGCGGAAACACGCGTTTTTCGAGTATCTCGCCCGCATAGCTCAGGCCAATGGTGGCTCCTTCGCGCAGCAGCGCCTGCGTGATGCCCCAGGCAATCGAGCGCTTATTCGCCACGCCAAAGACCAGCGCGGTTTTGCCATCCAGTAATCCCATGATAGTTGCCTCCGTGTGCAAATCCGACGGGGCCGCGTCAACCCCGTATATGCCTAATCGCTTTGCTGGTAGTTGTAACACATGTGGGGGGTATTCGTCACGCGGCCAGCGGCTAGGGGCTGACCAACACGGGCGTGCCGACATCCGCCCATTCGTACAGCCACTTGGCGTCCGGCGTGGGCAGGTTGACGCAGCCGTGACTCATTGGCTGGCCGAAGTTTTCATGCCAGTAGGTGCCGTGCAGCCCGTAGTCCTGGTAAAAATACATCACGTAGGGCACACCCGGCAGGTAATAACCCGGTCCGCTCATCGTCTGGGACTCGGTTTTGTGGTAGATGTGAAACTCGCCCTGTACGGTTGGTGTACCGGGCAGGCCGGTAGAAACGGAGATGGTGCGGATAGCTTTTCCGTTCTCGTAGACATACACGCGCTGCGAGTTCAGCTTGACGACGATGACTTTCACCGGGCCGCTGATGCCCTCTTCTTCGGCGTTCGGATTCTGGTAGCCACCGGTATAGCGGCCCCGGCGTGTCACCGGCACAATCAACTCCTGCCCGGCATATACCCGGTTGGGATCGTCCAGCCCGTTGATCTCGGCCAGCGTAGCCCAGTCCACGCCGTAGGTGTAGCCGAGCGTTTCCAGGTTATCACCCACCTGGACGACGTGACGCTGGCCCTGTGCCGCTTCGAGCGCGGGCGACAGCAGGGGCGGCGGGGTCGGGCTGGGCGTGGGCGTGATGGTGGGCGTTGGGCTGGGCGTCTCGGTCGGGGTAGCACTGGGCGTAAACGTCGGCGTTGGGCTGGGTGCGGGCGTTGGTTCGGGCGGCAGGATCGCGGGATTGACCGTGCACAGGCGCGCGCCGCCGTTAAACGTCCCCGTATCGGTCAGCATGGCAACCTCGCCGGTCCCGATGTCCACCAGCGCGATCTGCACGTCGCCCGGCTCGCCGATAGAGGCCAGCAGGTGGGTATCATCGCCCCACCCCCACGCAATATCAGCCGCGTCGGAGTCGCGAATCACGAGTGGCTCCGGCTGCTCGTAATCCAGCAGGTAGATGTCGGCGGTCTGCGGGTCGTTCAGATCGTCCCAGCGCGTATAGGCGATGCGCGCGCCGGTTGAATCGAACAGCGGCCAGACCTGGTTACCCTCGCTGAAAACAGGCGGCAGCAGCGGAAATTCGCCCTGGACGTCTTCCCCGACCACGGTCAGGAACAGGTCCCAGGGACCCTCTTGATCGCTGGCAAACAACAACTGCCTGCTGTCCGGCCCCCAGTTGGGCGATGTGTCGCGCCCCAGTTCGGCAGTGAGCTGGCGCTGGTTGCCGCCGTCCACGTCCATCAGCCAGATCGTCGGGATGCCGCCGTTGCGCGTGGACACAAACGCGATGGTGGCCCCGTCCGGGCTGAACATCGGCGCAAAGTTCATACCTTTTGAATCGGTAAGCTGGATCGGGTCGGTGCTGTCCAGGCGCTGTAGATATAGCTGGAACCGCCCGCTGGCGTCAGAGGCATAGACAACCGCGCTGGCGTCGGGCGCGCAGGACGGTTCGCGCTCGTTGGCCGGCCCGCCGGTCAGCGCGTGGACCGTGCCGTCCAGCTTCAGCAGGAAAATATCCTCGTTGCCGTAGCGGTCGCCGTAAAACACGACCTGGTACAGATCGGCGGGCGCGGGTGTTGTGGGCGACATTTCAACGGTTGGCGTCGGTGTATGGGTTGCCGTTGGCGGGGCGGCGGCGATGGCGGTTTCGGTCACATGCCGGATCGCCTCGACCGTCTGCGTAATCGGCATGGCGCCCGCGGCGGCGGTATTGGTCAGCGCGATGCCGGTCGCCTGCTGGCGCGCGGCCTCGTCTTCCGGGGATACCGTCGCCGTATTGGTGGCGGACGGCACAGCAGTTGATGACACAGTCGGCGTGACGGTTAGCGAAGCTGTCGGCGTAGATGGGGGCGCTTCGACCGATTCATCGGGGACCATAGTTACCGTGGCGGTGAACGTCGGCAGCGCGGCAGCTTCGACGGTTGCGCTAGGACTTGCGGCGGGCGGCTGGCTGAGCGCGGTAACGGTTGCATCCACGGCGGCGCGCGTGGCCATCAGGTTGATGTCGGCGACGGTCGGCGGCGGGCCGGAATCTTTCTCCCCGCCGCACGCAGCCAGCGCCAGCGCGATCAGGCTCACGATCAGTAAACCGGGTAGTTTATCGACTACAGCGCGGATCATCCCCTACTCCTGGGCGTGGTGTTGGAAAACCGATGCGCTCATTGTAGTCTGGCCCGCACCGTTGAACAACTCGCAGCAAAAACGGGGCGATCCGTCACAGATCGCCCCATCATCACTCAGTTATCCGGCAGCACGTTTACGCCGTCGGGTCGAGCACGCGCCCTACAAACAGGATCGCCCCGGTGGCCTCGTCGGTGATCAGGTAGATAAACGGGCGATCCACCCGGAACTCAACCGGCTCTTCCGGCGACGGCGCCGCACCGGCCTTCATGGCGACCGCCGTCGCGGCAGCGGCTTCGGTGCCGTTTTCGTCCAGGCTGATGAACGCCTTGTGTTTCACCAGGTCGATGAACAGGTCTTTCTCCCCGGTCATGCCGGAAAAGTCGGCCTGCGAACCGAAAGCTTCCGGCATACCCATTGCGGCCAGCGTGGCGGTCAGGTTAAAACCGGATTCGTACTTAAAGCGCGGCATAAAGAGCATGACCTGCTGCGAAGCAAGATCGCCGCGCAAGCTGTCAAACAGGTCTTTGTCAAGCGCGCTTTCGATCTCCTCGAAGCGCCCCTCATCCGGCAGCAGCACGATCATCGACATCTGGCCGGGCTTGTACCAGATGCGCAGCGCCTGGTAGCCGTCACCCGCTGCATAATCAAAATGCTCGCCCTTGAACATCATCGGCACGGTAACTTCGCTGCCGTCCAGCAGCGTGAACGGCGCGTCGGATGTGGCGCCCTCAGAGAACGGGAACAGCCACACGCCCTTGAAGTAAATCGCATTGGTCAGCACCAACCGGGTCGCCTCGGTGATGTCGCCCGCCGCCAGCAGTTCCTCGATCCGCTGTTGGGTGGCGTCGCTGACCCACTGGTTGATCTGCTGGCGGGCCGGTTCGGGCGCGCTTTCAAAATCGACGGTTTGCAGCCCGGCGCGGTAGTTGTCTTCCAGCAGACTGGTGAACTCCGGCAAGAAGCTGTAGCCCTCCTGGCCCCAGATCGCGTTTGCCACGCTGAGCCGGAAATCTTCCTCGCCTTCGCCGCTGGCGCTCAGTGCTGCTTCCAGCGCGCCAAAGGCCGCGTGCAGGTCGTCCTGCGGCAGCGTGAAGTGCATCGTCTCGGCCATCTGCTGGGCGGTGGTGTCGCGCGCCCCGGCGTAGGTCATCGCCAGCGCGGTTGATACGCTGTAGGGTGAAAAGATCAGGTTGCCGTCTTCTATGCGAAGGGCCTGGTACAGATCAAACGCAAAGGTATTGTTACCGTCTATCAGGTCGCCGGGCACATTTTGCGCGGCGATTTGCCGGGGGACTGTGTACGGTTCCTCGTCATCGGCATCGGCGTCTTGCGGGTGGCCCAGCCCTCCGGCAAAGAGCATTACCACCAGCAGCGCTGCAACCGCTCGAGCGATCATGGTCGATGGTGCGTACTGGCGCATCGTAGTTTCCTCCTCGTACCCACATAGTCATACCTATAGGACGTTCGGCAGCGGCGCAGGGTTCCCTTGCCGGATAGTATAGCAGTTGTTCTTAAGGTTGACTTTGTGGTACGTTTATCGACCGGCGCTGGCGGAGCACATAAACGAGCAAGAGCCGGAGACGCCGACCCCGACTCTTGAGACAAAAAAGGAGGAGAAGAAGAGTTTCCATCCTTCGCTATATCAATGATACGTAACTGTACCCGCCTTTTTCTAAATGGCTAAACTACGCTTAACCTACGGATTCCCTACGACGGATGCTGGTTAAGCAGGTTAATAACGTTACAGGTAACGCATGGATTTTAACACGCTGGATTGGATGCTGGCCCTGCTGCCGACGCTGGCCGTACTGGGCCTGATGGTGATCCTAAGCTGGAGCGCACGGCAGGCCGGGCTGGTCGGCTGGCTGCTGGCGCTGGGACTGGCGGCATGGCGCTTTGGCGCTGGCGCGGACGCGCTCGGTTACGCGCAGGTCAAGGCGCTGCTGCTGACGGCGGACGTGTCGCTGATCATCTGGGCGGCGCTGCTGCTGTACACCATCGTAGACCGGGCGGGCGCGCTGGCGGTCATCGCCAATGCCCTGTCCGGCCTGACATCGGACACGATGATCCAGGTCTTGCTGCTTGGCTGGGTGTTCACATCGTTTTTGCAGGGCGTCGGCGGCTTTGGGGTGCCGGTCGCCATCGTCGCGCCGCTGCTGATCGGGCTGGGCGTGCCGCAGGTGCGCGCGGTGGTGATCCCGTCGCTGGGCCATAGCTGGGCGGTGACGTTTGGCTCGCTGGCGGCGTCGTTTGTGATGCTGACGCGCACGGTGGATATGCCCGGCGAAGAACTGGCGCCCGCCCCGGCGATCATGCTGGGCGTGTTGTGCTACGTCACCGGCCTGATGAGCGCCCACGCGTTTGACGGCTGGCGCGGCGTGCGGCGCGCGCTGCCGTTTGTGCTGGTGGCCGGAACGGCTATGAGCGGCGCGCAGTATATCCTGGCAACCAACGGCCTGTGGACCATCGGCGCGATTGGCGGCGGGCTGGCAGGACTGGTCGTGTCGATCCTGTGGATTCGCCGGAATCACCGCCCGGTGGCTGTCGCAACCCCGGACTCAACTACCCTCCCCGCCCCGACGAACCCGGACCGCCCGCTGCCGTCGGTGCGGCTGGCGCTGGCCGGGTATGCGATCCTGGTGATGCTGGCGCTGCTGCTGCGTGGGGTTGGTCCGGTCAAGGAGTTTTTGGGCCGGTGGGCGGTGGCGGTAGACCTGCCCGCCACCACGACCGACCGCGATTACACGGCGGAAGCGGTCGAAGATGCGGGCTTTGACATACCGGCGCATCCCGGCATCGTGATCCTGTACAGCGCCGCGATCGCGTATGTGCTCTACCGCCGCCGGGGGCTGTACGCGCCGGGCACGGGCCGCGAGATTCTCGCCCAATCGGGACGGCGGGCGCTGCGGTCGGCACTGGGCGTGTTTATGATGGTGGCGATTGCCGCCACGATGGCCCGCTCCGGCATGATCGACATCCTGGCGGATGGCATGAGCCGCAGCATCCCCGGCGACCTGTACGCGTTTGTCGCGCCGCTGCTGGGCGCGTTGGGCGCGTTTGTGACGGGCAGCAATGTCAACAGCAACGCCGTGTTTGGCGAGCTTCAACGCAGCACGGCGCAACTGCTGGGGCTGTCGGTCGTGACCATCCTGGGCGCGCAGACATCCGCCGCCGCCGTGATCAGTATGCTCTCCCCGGCAAAAGTGGCCGTTGGGTGCAGCACGGTCGATGCGAACGAGGGCGTGGTGCTGCGCTGGCTGCTCGGCTATGGCGCGGTGGTGATCCTGCTGATCGGCGTGATGGCGTGGATCAGGCTGCACGTAGGGTAAAAGCGCGCGTTTGATTTCACCGTTCACACGGGGCATTGGGGGTCCGGTGATCCGGGTGTATAGCGGCGGGATGCACCAGATCAAAACGCACCAGTACCGGATAACTGGCCCGGTGCGCGAAGTGAATATGACACAGCCCGGCGAAGCCCTGCCGGACGAGTGCATCACCGAGGTGCTGATGCCACTGGTCGAAGGGAAGGCCGAATAACGCGCTCCTGGCCCGCTACGCTTTGAAGTAAACGTAAACCTTCAACCGCCCCAGCATGATCTCGTCACCATCCCGGATGCGCTGCTCGACTCCCGACGGGAGGGGGTCGCCGTTCAGATGCGTGCCGTTGGTGCTGTTGAGGTCCATCAAGTAAATAGCGCTGCCGTCGCGCAGCAGGCGCGCATGTCGCCGCGAGACTCCCCGGTCTGCTGCGCCATAAGCGGTCAGATTGATGTAGGTTATGCCTCCATCATGCGCAGACAGCCGCCCCAGAACCAGCTCCTCTTTGACCTGCACCATGATCGGCGCGTCTTCGGCGCCAACCTGCAAGATCAACACGCCATCGCTGCCTAACCGGTCGGTCCCGGTATGCGCGTCTTCGTCGATAAACTGGCGCGTGGCGAGCGGTACGGGAACCAGTGCGATCCCGCATTTCTCGCAAAAGACAACACCTTCATAATTATCGTAGCCACAATGTGGGCATAATTGCATAGGGATTGATCCTTTCCTGCTTTTGGAGAGAGCACCACCAGCATCAGCAAGCTACCAGCCGCACACATACTACCTGACAACCCGGCTGTATGCTACGCTCCATCGCTCTCTACCAGATCGTGCGGATCAGGCAGGGAACACTCATAAAAATCACTGATTGTTCATTTTTAGCGACTGGCTGGCCAGAGTTGAATTTTCGCTTCTGGCTGACAGTTAAAAAACCAGAACGCTCACCTGATTTCGGCCAATCGCTCACTGCCACAAGCTGCTTACTTAGCCAACTAGAACTATGCACTGTATCCGCGCATGGCCCCTGATAACAGCCGCGTATCGAGACAGCCTGATCAGATTATGGCGCAGATTCGATCAAAATGCGACTGCTGTTTTGACCTGCCTGCGATCTCAATAGACCGCCCCTGGATGGAACTCATCCGGCTTGGAGGGCTTAGGCGCGTCCAGGTAGCGGCTCAAAAAAACCTGGAGCCGGTTCCAGGCGTCCTGGGCAGCGTCGGCAGCAAAAGCCGGGCGTGAATCGTCAAAAAAGCCCCGATCCGTGTCTGGGTATACGACGATCTCGTGCTCGACGCCGGTTTCTACGAGTGTTTCGCGCAGCGCATCGACCGTGTCCGGTGGGATGTCCGGGTCTTGCCCGGCAAAAAAGGCCAGCATTGGGCAACGCATCAGGCGCAGCTCGGCAGGGTTGAGGTCCGGCAGGCCATAAAAGATCACCAGCGCGCACAGATCGTCACGCAGCGCCGCCGTGTGCAGCGCCAGCCCGCCGCCCATCCCCCACCCGATGACTCCGGCTTTGCCTCCACACCTGTGATGCGTCTTCAGGGCGTGCAGCGCAGCGCCGACGTGTGAAAGCGCCGCTTCGCCCAGTTGGTCGATCAACACCTGGGCCTGTGCGGGCGACGTGGCGATCTGGCCGTTGAACAGGTCCGGCGCCACCACGTAGTAGCCCAGTTCGGCAAAGCGGCGCACCTGGCTGCGAACGTGCGCCGTCAGGCCCCACTGCTCGTGCAGCAGCACCAGGCCGGTAAACGGGCCGCCCAGTTCTGGATGGGACCAGAACGCCGGGAGATAGTGCCCGCCGGACACGATCTGAATATTCCCGGTCGTGATATTGTGCTGTCGTTGGCTGGCTTCAAACATAGAAGCACCCCTTCACAAACTACACGTGCGTCAGATTTCGATCCAGCGTACAAGCTGCCGCTTTTCGAAGCTGCACAGCCGTGTGAACCCGGCGGCACGTGCTATATCCAGCGCGGTATCCAGCCCTGCGCCGACGTGCACCGGGCGGTGGCTGTCGCTGCCGATAGTCAGCCGTTCACCGCCCATCTCGCGGTACCAGCGCACCGCCTCCAGCGACGGGTGCGGCTGTCCGACCGGTTTGCGCAGCCCGGACGAGTTGATCTCGATGCCGATGTTGTTGTCGATACACGCCTGCCAGACCGGGCGCACCAGGTCTTCCCACTCGGTAATGTCAAAGCGCCCGTAGACGTCGTAGGCTGTGCGTTTGAACACGTCAGCATGTGAAAGCACGTCAAAGCCGCCTGCGCGCGCCGTGCTGGCTAACTCGGCAAAGTAGGCGGGGATGGTCTCTTCGGGTGGGTGTGCACGAAAATAGTCCATATCGTGCACGCAGTAATCGGCGATCCAGTGAACCCCACACAACACAAAGTCGTAGGGCCAGGCGTCCAGTACCGGCTGGACCACGTCGGCGTAGCGGTGCATTTCACCCAGTTCGACACCGGCGCGCACCGTTAACCCCTGCGGACCAAACGCCCGGCGAACGGCGTCTAACTCTTCAAAGTACTTATCCGGTTGGTACGTGTCGAAGCAGGCGCGGTCAAAGTGATCGGTAAACACGATCTCGCTGATACCCTGGTCGAGCGCGCTCTGGCACATCGCGGCCATCGTGGCCTGCGAATCCGGGCTGATATGGCAGTGCACGTGATAGTCAACCGGAACACACCCGTTCAAACGGGAACGATTCGTCATAAGTAGCCGCCGTCCTTGCATGATAAACGAATACCAGAAACTCACCCTGATTATACCGAAAAATGCCCTGATTGCGTGCGTTGCCGGGATACCCCCGTCGCGTGTATGATAGGGGCGCACAGGTCGTTCAAAGGAGCGCCGCATGACCTACCACGATCTGCTAACAGATGCCCAGGCGAATCCTGACAACGCGGATTTCCATTCGCTGCGCATGGCGTACGCTCACTCGCAGGATTACCAGCCGTATATCCAGGATGAGACCAATCTGCAAGTGCTGCGCACGGCGCTGCATGTTGGTGAACATCAACGAGCGCTCGACGCGATCCAGGCACTGCTCGACTACTGCTACCTGGACATCGAAGCGCACATGGCAGCGGATTATGTCCATGCCAGGCTGGGCAACCCGGAAAAGTCCACTTATCACCGGACGTTTGCCAAGGGGTTGATCGACGCGATCCTGGCAACCGGCGACGGGCAGAACTACGATACGGCTTTTATCGCGATCAGTGTGCCGGAGGAATACACACTGCTGCGCCTGATGCGTCTGAAGCCCGCCGGGCAGGCACTCCAACAGCACCAGGGGCACTGGTTCGACGTGTTTGACGTGGATCACGCGCAAACCAGCGAGCCGCGCAAGCTATATTTCAACATCGACCTGCCGCGTACGTGGTTGGAGCGGGGCCTGTCGGGCCGGTCGCATGGATCAGATGATGCGGGTGACGACGAGTAAGCGGGGCTTTATTCAGATCGGGTTTGGAGGGGCGCGTCACACAGACCGCCCCTGTATCGTTTCTGCCCGGTTGGGCGATCACGCCTCCGGCAGCGTGGGCGGCGGCGCAGATGGCCGGGCCTCCGGCGGGGTGGGATGGTTGCGAATATACGACGCCAGCAGCGGCGGCATGATACGCAAGCCTGATCCGCCGGAGTCTTGCACCAGCAGCGACTTATTGATCAGTTCGCGGACCACCGTGTCGTTGCGATCTGGGCGGTTTTGCGCCACGCTGTAAATGGTCGCGATCTCATCTTTGTTCAGCCCGCGCAGCAGCGTTTCACACTCGGCCTTGACATTCGGCTCGGCGTTCAGGCGGTTGGCTGCCTGCTCAACTGCCTGCACATATTCCTCTGCCTGGATCGGGGCCAGCGTTTCGGCGTGCTGGAACCCGGCGCGCAGCAGCCCGGCAAAGCCGCCCGTCGCCCGGATCAGCAGTCCCAGCGCGTAATCATCTTTTGAGACGGTGCGCTGCTCAAGCTGTTCGATCATGCGCCAGGCGTCGTCGTCGGCGAAGGGCCGCAGGTAGACCGTCGTGTCATAAAACAATTCAACAAACGGTTCCAGGATCGCCAGGCGCCCGCCTGTCAGGTAGGGCAAGCTGTTGCGGGTGAACGTCACAAACATGACGTTGTATTTGAACCGGTCACGGATGCTGCGCAGCGCCACAAAAAAGTAGTTGGGCATGGTTTGCAGCAGCCGCTCGAACTCGTCCATAAAGTAGGCGAGACGGATCGGTGTGCCCTGCAAACGGTGGCTGTTCAGCACGGCGTCGATGATGCTTTCCAGGTGGCGCAGGGCCAGATGCGCGTGCAGGTGATCCTCAAAATCGGTCACGTCGGCGTGCGCGTTGTCAAACCGGGACTGCAAGCGCCCGATCCGCTC
The DNA here is from genome assembly GCA_016926875.1 of Anaerolineae bacterium. Classification (GTDB taxonomy): domain Bacteria; phylum Chloroflexota; class Anaerolineae; order Aggregatilineales; family Aggregatilineaceae; genus JAFGNU01. Next base: position 30,169 of record JAFGNU010000078.1, read on the forward strand.
GATCAGGGTGCCGTCCTGGTCCGGGTCGCGGTCTATCGGCGGGTTGTAGACCGGGTACAACTGCGGCGTGACCGAGGTCCGGTGTACCAGCAGTTCAAAGCCGGGCCACGCGCGGGCAGCAACGTCACCCTTTTCGCGGGGCAGCGACGGCAGCAGCGCATTGGGATCGATGTTGATCGCCACGATCTGGCCTTCAGACGCGCTG
>JAFGNU010000013.1 GCA_016926875.1 Anaerolineae bacterium
GCGCTCGGCACCGCGCCCCAGGACCCCTGGAGCTACGGCGAGCGTATCGAAGCCATCGCCCGCGAATACCTGGAACTGCGCTACCAACTGCTGCCCTATATCTATTCGACCTTTGCCCAGTGCGCCCAGGACGGCATACCAATCGTCCGGCCCTTGTTTATGATCGATCCGTATGACCGGAAGCTGCGCGACATCGAGGACGAATTTATGCTCGGTGATACGATCCTGGTGGCCCCGATCCTGGAACCGAGCGTGGTGAAACGGGATGTGTATTTGCCCGATGGGATGTGGTACGAACACGCAACAGGCCGCTTGCTAAACGGCGCGCAAACCGTGACCGCTGCTGCGCCGCTGGAACAACTGCCGCTGTACTTCCGAGCCGGGAAAGTGGTGCCGATGTGGCCGGTGATGCAATATGTTGGTGAAAAACGTCTGGATACCGTCCGGCTGCGCGTCTATGCTGGGACCGAGGATACCACGATCTACGAGGATGCAGGCGAAGGCATGGAGTATCAGCACGGCGCGTATCGCTGGTCATATTTTACCTGCCGGACTCTGCCAACCAGGGAGCTTATCATCGAGTGGCGGCGGGCGGGCCAGTACCAGCCGCCTTACGATCAGGTGCATATCGAGGTGGTGGGGATTCCCAGCGAGCCGGAGCGCGTCATGCTGGATGACCAGTCGGCGCCGATCTGGTACTACGAGAACGAGATTGTTGAACTGGTTGTTAAGCCATTCGACGAGGTACGTATTGTCGGGTGCACCCCGCCTGCCTCCCAGGCCAGCACATTGATTCGCCCGCCGGGCGAGTAATCACACAGCAGCCCTGACTCAAAAAACAGCCCTCGCATAAGGTGAGGGCTGTAAGGGATAAATCGAACCCCGTTTTTGGTCGTTACTCCATCACGCGCAGCGTTGAGGGGATGTCCATCTGCTGCATCCGGCGGATGCTCAGCAGCGGCGTCAGCATTACGACAACCACGCCCAGCACCGCTGCCAGTATCAGCGTGGTTCCTGAGATCGTGACGGTCAACTTGACATCCGGCATTTGCTGCTCAACGCGGGCAAGCAACAGCGTGTTGATCACCAGCCAGCCAAGACCGATTCCGATCAGGGTGCCCAGCACGCCGATGATCAGGTTTTCCAGCATTTGCATCCGGGTGACGGTGCGAATGCGCAGCCCAAACGCGAACATGGTAGCGATCTCGCGCACGCGCTCATCGACGCTGATGCTGGTCGAGTTGAACGCGATCAGGAAGGCCAGCACCACCACGACGCCCTCGACAATCGCCAGGAGGCCCGTGATCATGCTCATGAGGTCCTCAACCGCTTCGGAGAACTCCTTGATGGACTTGACAGACGTCACGCCCGGCTTGTCCAGCAGCGCCAGCTTGATGTCATCCTCGCTTACGCCTTTTGCCGGTTCCAGCATGATGTAGTTGGTAACGCCTTCCAGTCCCATGAGGTCCGCGTCATCCAGGGGCATATAGGCCAGCGGGCGCAGCGGGTTATCGTGGATGCCGATCACCGGCAGTTTGGTCTTGATCAGGCGGAATGCCAGCAGCCCTTCACGCAGCGGGTGTTCCAGCGTGACGCTGTCGCCGACGTCTACGTCCAGGTCTGCGGCGGTTTTTTCGGAGATGATGATACCGGGTTCATCCGAGTTCAATTCGCCTGCCTGCAAGTTGGGAACCCAGAGCGTATTATCCATGTCGTACAGCTCAAGCAGCACATCTATTTTGTCGTCGCCGTCTTCCAGGCTGCCGCCAAGCATGAGCGCCGTTTCGGCGGCAGTGAATAACGGTTCACCGTCTTGACCGGTCAGGCCGGTGACTTCGGTGATCTCCCCGTTATCTACCGGGTAGAAGAAGTCCAGGTTAACCAATACGCGGTCACCGCCCCGGTAGCGGTAGGCGTCGTCGGCGCGCGCCATCGTTTCCAGGTAGCTGTCCATAAAGCCGACGATGGAGGTCATGAGCATGACTGCAATCGCAATCCCCAAAACTGTCAGCAGCGAGCGCCAGGGCGAGCGCAGGATGTTCTTGACGGGCATGTGAACAAAGCTTTTGCCGGGCAGCGGCAGGTGGTTTGCCAGCCCACTGAACCCGCCACCCTTGGCCACCAGGTAGCCGGATGTGATCGCATCCACCGGCGCGACACGCACCGCCCGCCAGACGGGGATCAGCGTGGCGATGAACGGCAGCAGGATGCCAAACAGTGTCGCCTGAAGGTAGCCGGGCAGGTAGAACGAGATTTTGTAGTAGGGGATAGGCACCAGGTCTCTGAGCGCCTCCGCGAACAGCAGGTTCAATCCCAGGCCGATCAAGATACCGAAGATCGTCCCCAGTACGGCAATCTGCACGCCGACCAGCAGCGGACGGAATGCAATCCAGCGCCGGGGCACACCCAACGCCATACCGATCCCGATCTGCCGCCGCTGTGCTTCGACCATACGCCCGGCCAGGTTAAAAGCTCCCATCGCCGCGCCAAACATGAACAGGAAGGCGACTACCTCCCAGGTCCGTTGGTCCCCTTTGGCGTCGGTGTATAACAGAGAGTAGACCGGGTCATCTTTGGTTTCGAGAATCTCGATACCGGTTTGGGGAAATGCAGCTTCCATGCGCTGCTCAATTTTGGCGCGGACAACCTCGCGGTCGGCCCCATCATCCAGCAGCAGCACGACATTGTTGACCATCCCCGCGCGGTCGGCCAGCGCCTGGGCTGTTTCAAGCGGCATGAAGATCACTGCAAAACTGGCTTCGCCAAAAAAGCTTCCGGCTTCGGGTTGCACCATGAAGTATTCCGGCGAGTGACCGGCTCCGACAAAATCCAGCGTGACACCGCCGCTGATACGGATTGGGTCACCGGGTTTGAGTTCGTAGTGTTTGGCGAACTTGTATTCGACCACGGCCACGTTGTGCCCAGCGTCGGCTTCGGTCAGCGTACGCCCGCTGTCCTCGTCCACAAAAATACCGTTCACGTGCGGGCCGCCGTCCGATACATCCACGCCGACGATCCGTCCTTTAACCACAACCGTTTCATCGTCATGCGACGCATCAACCAGTGTGGGCGTGATCAGCCGCGTTTCCAGCGTTTGGATGCCTTCGATACCGTCCAGGGCTGCCAGCACTCCGTCATTGTCGAGGTAGCTGCCGTCGGCGAATTCGACTTGCAGATCGTACATATTGAGGCGGCTGTAGCTCAGGTCATAGGAATCCTCGCGCCACGTCTGCTGCCCGCCCAGCCCGGCGAACACCGCCGTACCGAGCGAGATGATCAGCGCGATCACCACCACTTGCAGCCAGCGCGCCCGCAGGTCACGCCAGGACCAACGTAACCACAATCCCAGGTTTGCCATGATTGCCCCC
>JAFGNU010000079.1 GCA_016926875.1 Anaerolineae bacterium
ATCACCACGCACGGCGTCCCGATGGCGGCCACTTCGTACACCGTCCGCCCCGCAGACGTGATCACCAAGTCGGCGTCGAGTATCCGGCGGCTCATGTCGCGCACCTGCTCGCGCACGCCAAAGCGCGGCCCCAGGTGTTCGATCAGCGCCCGCAGCGCCTCGCGCGGCCCATACGCCAGCCCCAGGATCACCTGCACTTCAAAATCGCCAGGGATCGCGCTCAACACACGAACCGTTTTGTCCGTCAGGTTGGCCGGGTCCGCACCGCCGAACGTGACCAGCACGCGCAGCACGTCCGGTGTAATGGTCTTAACCGGTGCGCTGTAAAACTCGTCACGCAGATCGACGTAGTCCGCGCCCCAGACCATGTGCGGCTCCGGGAAGCGGGGATTATACAGCGCGTTGATCACCAGGTGGGCCGCGTGGTTGCCCGGTCCCAGGTCTTCAAAGTTTACTACAAACAGCCCCAGGTCGCGCAGCGCCCGGATATATTCCACTTCTGTATCAAGTATATCATTTATTATGACATGGGCGTTAGCAGCCCGCACTGCCTCGACCGGGTCGCCGCTGAATGTCTGCACGGGATAATGGGACTGCTGCACCAACTCCACGCCCACCGGCAGGTCGGCGCGCATCAGAAACAGCAGTTCGTGATCGAGCAAATGCCCAGCCAGCGTTTGCGCGCGGTAAACATGCCCCAGCCCGATGTCGTTTCCCCCGTCCACGCGGAACACGATCTTACGCCGGTTGAGCGCTTTTTCCGCGATCCACCAGTCGGTGATCGAATCAATGTCCAGCCCTTCCAACCGATCCAACTCGATCAGGCGCACAGCCCGCCCGATGCGCCCGGTCGGCGTCACAATATCGCGGCGGCTGGTAAACACTCCGCCCGTCTCGCGCAAACGGCGCGGAAGCTGCTGCCGGTTGACGCGCGCCTCGTACAGCGGCAGACCCTGCCCGTCAGCGTCCAGCGTCCAGGCCAGGTGCGTATCGTTCACCACCGACAGCACTGTCTCTGCCCCGGACTCGACCAGCAGCCGCACCGCGCGGTCGATGGTGTCCGGGCGCAGCAGCGGTGAGGTGGGCTGGATGGTCAGCACCACGTCGGGACACCAGCCGCCCGCCTCAACCTGTTCAACGGCGTGGTAAATCACCGGGTCGAGCGTGACACGGTCGCCTGCCAGTTCTGCCGGGCGCTGGATCACCTCGGCCCCATAGCGCGCCGCCACCGCGCGGATTTCCTCGTCATCGGTTGACACCACCACGCGGTCCACCGTTTCGGCGGCTTGCAGCGCCAGCAGCACATACGCGATCAGCGGCTTGCCCGCCATCAGCCGCACGTTTTTGCGCGGGATGCCCTTCGACCCGCCCCGCGCCGGGACCACCGCCAGCACCTTCACCGGTTCGTTGTCCATCAATCACACATCTCCTATCAAATCCCGTGCCAGCGCCGCCAGCCGCTCGGACGCCCGCCCATCACTGCCCGCCAGGTTGCGCGCGACAAAGGCCCGCTGCCGGTCCAGCAGCGCCGCGCGTGTGTCCGCGTCATGCAGCAGCCGCCGCAGCGCCGCCCCGACACCGTCGGGCGCGTCCGGCTGGAGCGCGATCCCGTCCGTGATATAGCTCGCCACGTCGGCATTTTTGGCAAAGGCCAGCGTCAGCGCCGGGCGTTCGGCCACCGCCGCCTCGTAGACCACCGTCGACGAGATCGTGACCAGCACGTCACACGCCAGCAGCCAGCCGTACAACTGCCCCTGCACCACCGGCACCCGCGCCCCGCGCTCGGTTATCACCTCGTCCAGCACCGGGTCATCTTCCAGCGGGTGCGTTTTGATCACCACCTGCGCGCCGACTTCCCCTGCCCCGTCCAGCAGCGCGCGCAGCGCCGTGCGCTTGATGGCAGGCGTGATCAGGCGGCGCGTCGGCTGGGACGCAAACAGGATCACCGGGCGATCCGGGTCCAGCCCTGCCCCGCGCAGCAGATCGCCGCGATCCGGCTGGGCGGCTGGGTCGAGAATATCATCATAGCGCACCGGCCCGGTCACGACGATCCGATCCGGGTCCACGCCGCGCGCGATCAGCGTCTCCCGGCTGGCCTCGCCAAAGGCGGCAAACGTGCCCACCACGTCGATCCCGGTGCGGTACGGGTACGCGCCGATGATGCCGTGCTGCACGTTCAGCGTCGGGACGCCGCACTGCTCCCCGACCGCCGCCGCACACTTGCCAAACGCGAACAGGTCTTCCAGCGTGATCCACAGCGCCGGACGCCGCGCCCGCGCCAGCCCTTCGAGCGCTTCGATCATGCTGGCGTAGCGCTGCACGTCATCATAACGCAGCGCCCACAGCAGATTCGGCGGCAGCCATGCCCTGCCGGGCAGATCAAACGTATCGAGCGCCGCCCGCGCCCGTGAGAACAGCACATGCCGCGCAATTCGCGCCCACGCGCCGGGCGGCGTGTACGCCGTCCAGCCGTACATCGCGTGCGGGCGAAACGCCAGGTCGCCGGGCCACTCCCAGCGGGACAGCCGCGCGGTGTGGATCGTATACTCGTCGGCCAGCAGCGCCAGCGTGCGCGCCATGATCCGCGCGCGGTGCGGCGCATCCAGGAAGCAGATCACAACCGGGCGCTCGCCGGTCGGCTTGAGTCGCTCCTGCCGCGCCCGCCAGTTACGCCAGCGATCCCGCCCATAGCGTGCCACCGGCTGCACACGCGCCCGCATGGCTTCGAACCGGTCGCCCTGCCCCGCCGCCCCCGCAAACGTCACACCCGGCAGCACGGCCTGCACCGCCCGCCGCACCGCCGGATCGCCGTCTAACAGCACCGCGCCCGCGCCGGGATAGGCATCAGCAGCCACCCGCGCCAGCCGGACCAGCCGCGCCGGCACTTCCAGCGCAAAAAACAGGTTTTTGAGCGCCATCGGGCGCAAATCATAGTCTTTGTAACTTAAGATGTTTCGCCACGCGGGATCGGCTTCCAGCGCCGCCAGGATGCCCTGCGCCGTCTCGAATGCATCGATCAAGCCGCCCGCCTGCGCCGCGCCCATGTCAGGCCCATCCACCCCCCGCCCGGCCAGATCGTCCGCTGCGCCGTCCGTCAGCGGGATCAGGCGATCCCCCGGCCCCGGCGTGAAGCCGTCCAGCGCCCGCGCGCCAGTGAACAGGATCAGGCGCTCGCGTCTCATGACGCCGCCCTCCCCAGTTTCCCCCGCAGCAGTTGGGCGCCGCGCCACAACGCCCGCCGTTCAGTTGCATTCAGCGTCCCGGTCAGCAGCAGGCTCAGCGGGAACAGGCCAAACACCGCCAGCTTGAGCGGGATAGTCAGCCACAGCGACCCGCTGTGCAGCAGCATACCCGGCACCGCCACCATCCCCGCCAGCGCGATCACCCGCGCCACCCGGCCCCATTCAAACGGCAGCGGCCCGGTTCGCGCCGCGTAGTACGCCGTCAGCGCCAGCCGCACCGCGTAGCCAAACACCGTGCCATACGCCGCCCCGATCATGCCCACCTGCGGGATAACCAGCAGGTTAAAGCCGATGTTCGCCGCCCCGGCCAGGATGGTTGTCAGCGGCACAACACTGGTGCGCTTATGCAGCATCAGCACGTCCAGAAAACGCAGCGACAGCCCGTTCAGGAAGTATCCCAGCGCCACCAGCGGCACGATCACCCAGGCGTCATGGTAATCGGCGGCGGTCATGATCATCACGGCCTCGCGCGACAGCAGCGCCGCGCCCAGCGCCAGCCCCGCCGTCACGATCACAAAGTACGTCACAAACGCCGGGACGTGATCGCGCCGGTCTTCGGTGTGCACGCGGAAATACCAGGGCGTCCAGGCCGTATTGATGCCGGAGATCACGACCGTGACCACCAGCCCAAACTGGTAGCCAACCGCGTAAACCCCCACATCATCCATCGATACAAAGTTGCCCAGGATGATCCGGTCGGAAAAGTTCAGCGCCCAGGTGGAGATCAGGTGCGGCACCAGCGGCAGGCTGAAGACCAACGCCGGGTGCAGCAGTTCGCGGCGCAGCGTGGGCGTGATATTACGCGCCAGAATCCAGATCGTCGGCACAACCACGACCAGCGCAGCGATCCAGCGGCCCCACAGCGCGCCCTCGGCCCCTTTTCCCAGCCCGACCACAAACAGGATCGTGCCTCCGGTCACCAGCCCAAAGCTGAACAGGCTGAAGGCCGCGTACCGGATCGCCTGCCCGCGCACGTAGTACAGCGGCAGCACCAATGACAGGCCCAGCGTGTTCAGCGGCACGGTCAGCAGCACCAGCAGGATATAGGGCGAAAATGCGATCTCGTGTTCCAGGCCCAACAGCGGCCAGACAACCGGTCCCGCTGCCAGCAGGATCACCGTCAGGGCCGCGCCATAGCCCACCAGGAACGTCGTCAGCGTGCCCAGGAACGCGCGCACGCCCGTTTCGCCCTGCTGGTCAAAATACAGCCGCCCAATTGCGCCGCGCAGCCCCAACCCGTACACCACTTCCAGCACAGCAGCCACCGCCAGCGCCGTTGACAGCACGCCGTAATCCGCTTTGGACAGGTACGCGGTATACAGCGGCAGCAGCAGAAAGTTGATCGCCTGTTTGAAGATATCGCTGATGGCGTAGGCGCTGGATCGGCTCAGCAGCGCGGTCAGGTCGCGCAGCACGCCCGGCTGGCGTTCGGCAGGCGGATCAGATGAGGCAGTTTCCGTCGTTATCGTCACAAACCCGGTCCATTCCACGCAGCATCACCCATCACAGGGCACGATTGTGCCGTGTTCGGCAGGTCCATGCAACCCGTCTTCGCCTGCGCTGATCCGTTGGTACGCTGCCCCAAACAAATACACCCCCGTGCGCTGACTATTCATGCCGGGGGTGTGCTGTAAGCTATGCGAATGGTGACGGGTTATTCGGATGTTATACAGACTTTTGCTGTTGAGGCCAGTTCAAAACAGCCCTATTCGTCTTCGCCGTCCTCGTCCGGCGGCATGTCCGGGACTTCGATCCGGCCCTCCAGCTTGACGACGTAATCAACCGACTCGCTCGCCCGCATCGAGATCACATAATCGCCCTGGGCGTTGCGTTTCATCTGCGGCGCAAGGCTGATACGCATATACTTCGATTTGCCCTTGTCGGTTACAACCACAATGTGATCGTCAGGCCGCCCAACCGCCGCCGCTTCCAGCCCGGCAGCGTCCTTGGCTAACTTGATCGTGATCACGCCCTGCCCGCCGCGTCCCTGCGTCGGGTAATCGGTGACGGGGGTGCTCTTGGCGATCCCGGTGTTGGTGATCACCCACACGTTCGCGCTGTCGTCGGCCACGCCTGCGCCGACCATGCGGTCGCGCTGGCCCAGCAGCTTGATAGCGCGCATCCCGCCCGCCGACAGGCCGGTTGGCCGCACGTCCGACACCTTGAAGCGGATCGCCTGGCCCTGGAACGTCATCACGATGATTTCGCTCTCGTCCGTCACATGGCCGATCCACAGCAGCCGGTCGCCTTTTTCGACGTCCATGATGGTAAACGGCATAGCCGACAATCCGGGCAGGTCTTCGAGCCGCAGCCGCTTAACCTCACCTAGCTCGCTAACCATCACCAGGTAGCCTTCGTTCAGCGTGGGCGGCAGGCTGATCGCGCCCATGATCCGGTCCTGGTCGCCCAGCGGGCACAGCGTCGTATACAGCGCGCCCTGCTCCGGGTCTTCGGACTGCTGCAAAAGCTTGACCGGCAGCGTCCCGACCTCGCCCGTATCGGTGAACAGGTACAGTGTGTGCGTGGTATTGCTCGCTAGTACCGCGCGCGGCGGGTCCTTGATCTCCGTTGTGATGCGCGGCACGCTGTCTTCAAACGTCCGGTTCAGAATGCCACTTGCCGTCAGTGTAACCCACGTATCTTCATTTGGCCCCAGGAATTCACCGGCCTGGATATCACCCGCCGGGCCGCCAATGATCACGGTGCGGCGCGGATCGGCGTATTTCTCGCGTACCTGACTCAGCTCGCGCGCCACCTCCATGCGCATCATTTTCGCGCTTTTTAGCAGCGCTTCCAGCATTGTGATCAGGTTGCACTTCTCTTTGTATTCGTCTTCCAGCTTGCGCCGTTCCAGCGCCGCCAGCCGCCGGAGCTGCATCTGCAAGATCGCTTCGGCTTGCGCATCGGAGAGCTTGAATCGTTTGCGGAGATTGTTGTGCGCGCTGTCCACCGTCCGCGAGCGGCGGATCGTATCGATCACTTCGTCCAGGTTATCCAGCGCGGTCAGCAACCCTTCGAGAATATGGGCACGCTCACGCGCGCGCGTCAGGTCATATTCGCTCCGCCGCCGGATCACGTCCAGTCGGTGTTCCAGGTAGACCCGCAGCGCTTGCTTCAAGCTCAACAGGCGCGGTTCGCCGTCCACCAGCGCCAAATTGATGATGCTGAACGTGCTTTCGAGCGGCGTATACTTGAACAGGTCCGCCAGCACGTCCAGGGCGCTGGCTGTGCGCGTCACGTCGATCACGATGCGCAGCCCGGTGCGGTCGCTCTCATCGCGCAGGTTGGCGATCCCCTCGATTCTCCCTTCGCGCGCCAGCACAGCCACGCGTTCGATCAGGGTGGTTTTGTTGGTCTGGTACGGGATTTCGCTGATGATGATCCGGCTGCGCCCGCGTCCAAGCTCCTCGATATGCGCTTTGGCCCGCACCCTGATCTTGCCGCGCCCGGTCGCATACGCCGCGCGAAGTTGGTCCTCGCCGTCGCCGTTGGTCTTCGTATACACGACACCGCCGGTCGGGAAGTCCGGCCCCTTGATAAACTGCATCAATTCCGGCACGCCGATGTCGTCCATGTCTTCCCAGTTGTTCAGCATGAACACCAGCGCGTCACACACCTCGCCCAGGTTGTGCGGCGGGACGCTGGTTGACATGCCGACCGCGATCCCCGATGCGCCGTTCACCAGGAAGTTCGGGACGCTGGACGGCAGCACCGACGGTTCAAGCAGCGTGCCATCAAAGTTCTCGTCAAAATTGACGGTATCCTTCTCAATATCGAACAGCAAGTCATGGCCCAGCGCCCCAATCCGCGCCTCGGTATAGCGCATCGCCGCCGGTGAATCCCCGTCGATGCTGCCAAAATTCCCCTGGCCGTCAACCAGTTGGTAGCGCATCGAAAAGTCCTGCGCCATACGTGCCATCGCATCATAGACCGCCATGTCGCCGTGCGGGTGGTATTTACCCAGCACCTCGCCAACGATACGCGCGCTTTTTTTGTACGACGAACCGGGGCGCAGCCCCATATCGTACATCGCGTACAGGATGCGGCGGTGCACCGGCTTCAGCCCGTCCCTGGCATCCGGGAGCGCACGCGCCACAATCACGCTCATGGCGTAATCCAGATACGACTCTTTCAACTCCTGGTTTATGTCTCGCTGCCTGACAACGCCAACTTCCATCGTTCCCGCCTTCTATCGTTTGTGCCTAGAGCGAATCTGTTCTGAGTGTGGTGTAGTTTAGAGAATCCCCATGCGTCTGTCAATCCATCAGGTTGACAACTGATGCGAACATTTGTTCTTTATTCTACATTATAGTCAATTTTCCCATCCCGCGCTACCTGAAACCAAACCGGCCATAACCAACGACAACGATCACGATCACGCGCCGCCACATATCCTCAGACGCGGAATGTCATCTTTACGTTTTTTACAATATTTTTATAAGATTTTTATAATTGAAGAAATTTGGCCATTTGCATGCTCAAAATCGATAGTATAATTATGTATTGATGTTATACAAGGAGACAGCGTATTTATTTGGATATCTTCATGGCCTTCTACGGTCAAATCCCGTATCCAGCCGATTCCGGATCGGTTGGAACCGAGTAGGGAGAAAAAATGGACAAAACGCACACCGAGTCCGAATCCGAAGCTTCGCCTCACTCCAGTTCCACCAGTAAACTCAACGGGGAAAATGGGCTGTCGCCCGACCCTCCCTCTGTACGACATCGCGTTTCAACACTTGTTCACCCGCCAGAATCCACGCCGCGCCCGGACATCTGGGCCGATGTACCCGATACAGCGTGGAATGACTGGCGCTGGCAGCTATCCCACCGGCTGAATTCCGTCGAAGAGCTGTCACAGATCATCCACCTGACCCCCGAAGAGATCGACGGGCTGACCGCCAAGAGCAAGTTCCGCGTGGACATCACGCCCTACTTTGCCAGCCTGATCGATCCCGACGATCCACACTGCCCGGTGCGCCGCCAGGTAATCCCGCTGGGGCGCGAACTGGAAGCGTTCGAAGGCATGATGGAAGACAGCCTGGCCGAAGACCGGCACAGCCCGGTGCCGGGGTTGGTCCACCGCTACCCGGACCGCGTGCTGATGCTGCTGACCACGCAGTGCGCCAGCTACTGCCGCTACTGCACGCGCAGCCGCATTGTCGGTAACCCGGATGCGAATTTCAGCAAAACCGAATTTGAGCTTCAGATCGAATACCTGCGCCGCACGCCCCAGGTGCGCGACGTGCTGCTCAGCGGCGGCGACCCGCTGATCCTCGCGCCGTCGGTGTTGGAACATATCCTCGCCAGCCTGCGAGCTATTGAGCACATCGAGGTCATCCGTATCGGCACGCGCGTGCCGGTTTTCCTGCCGCAGCGCATCACGGACGACTTCTGCGACATGCTGCGCCGCTACCACCCGCTGTGGATGAGCATTCACGTCAATCATCCAAAAGAGATCACGCCTGAACTCAGCCACGCGCTCGAAAAACTGTCCTACGCGGGCGTGCCGCTGCAAAACCAGAGCGTGCTGCTGGCCGGGATCAACGACAGCGTCAACATCCAGCGCGAACTGGCGCACAAACTGGTGCGCAACCGTGTGCGTCCCTATTACCTCTACCAGTGCGATCTGGTCAAAGGCGCGGGACATTTCCGTACTACCGTCGCCAGGGGAATCGAGATCATCGAGGGGCTGCGCGGACACACCAGCGGGTTCGCCATCCCCACCTATGTGATCGACGCGCCCGGCGGCGGCGGCAAAATCCCTGTGATGCCGCAATATATGATCAGCCAGGCGCCCGGCAAAGTGGCCCTACGTAACTACGAAGGCTACATCACCGTTTACAGCGAGCCGCTCGACTACGATCCACACGCCATCGAGCACCTGGATTCCCAGGCGCGGCTGCGCAACGAGCCGGGCCAGGAAGGCGTCACCGGTCTGCTGGATGGCAGGCTGACCAGCATCAAACCGGAACGTTTCAGCCAGACACACCGGCGCCGCAGCGTTCGACGAAACGGGGCTATTGGCAGGCGGAACGAACACAAGCATTTACCCGGCAGCGGGACCAACTGACGGGGACAAGAACACATGCGGATCGCAGTCCTTGCCAATCTGAAGAGTAACGCGCCCACCTGGGACGGTATGTCGCCCGACCGGTGGGCCGATCTTGATAGCTCCGGCACCATTGAAAGCCTGCTCGCAGCGCTGCAAAGCGGCGGGCACGATGCCGAGTTTTTCGAAGCCAACCCCAGCCCGCCTTTCAACCTGGCCGGGCGCTTGCTGGCGTACCAGCCCGACCTGTGCTTTAACATTGCCGAAGGGCACTATGGCGCGGCGCGCGAGTCGCTGATCCCGTGCCTGCTGGATATGCTGGAAATTCCCTATACTGCCAGCGGGCCGCTGGCGCTGGCGCTGTCGCTCGACAAGCCAACCACCAAGCACTTCATGGTCTATCACGGCCTGCCAACGCCGGAATTCCAGGTTTTGGTCGCGCCTGACGACCCGATCAACCCGGAGTTTCTGGACGAAAACGGCGCGCTGCGCTGCCCGTTGTTTGCCAAACCCAGCCGTGAGGGCACCAGCATCGGCATCACTGCCAGCAACATCGTGCGGACGGTGGACGAACTGCGCACGCAGGTTACCCGGCTGTACGAACACTACCGCCAGCCGATCCTGTGCGAGCGCTACATCCAGGGCCGCGAGGTTATGATCGGGCTTCTGGGCAACCTGCCCCCCACCGCCGATCACCAGTTTGACGAACCACCTGCCAGCCTGACGTATCTCCCGCCGCTGGAAGTCGATTTTTCCGCCTACAGCGAATCTGAAGCAGGACTGTATACCAACCGCATGAAAACCGAGTGGGCCAACGACTTTCATTACCTGTGCCCTGCCCCGCTGGACCCTGACACCGAGCGCGAGTTGCGCCGGTTGGCGGCCAGTATGTTCCATGCCATCGATTGCAAAGACATGGCGCGCGTGGACTTCCGCCTGGACGAGTTGGACGGGAACAAACCGTATATCCTGGAAATCAATCCCCTGCCCGGTCTGGCGCCCGGTTACAGTGACCTCTGTTTGCAATCTAACGCGGCAGGCTGGAGCTATGAGCAGTTGGTCAATACCATCGTGGAGCTGGCTGCGGCTCGCCACGGTTTACCAGTGCAGCGCTAGCGTCTCGACGCAGCCGACTGATCGCGCCGGACACTTATCAAACGTTCATGCGTGGGGTGTCCGGTTCGTGCTACACTGGTCATCATGAACGCACACAGATCACGTCTGGTCCTGTTGGCGGCATCCCTGCTAGGTATCGTTACGCTGGTATCGTGCAGGGAACAGACGCCTGTCCGGGTGTTTGTGACACCTACACCGGGCGCTGCCCAACCAATTGCAGCCAGCCAGCCAACCCAGCCACCGACCGCCGCACCGTCAGATACGCCTGAATCGTCCGCCACGCGCCAACCGCGCGCCACCCGTGAGCCTAGCGCAACGCGCACGCCGCGCCCAACTCGCCAGCCGACCAATACCGCCACCCTGCCACCCACCCTGCCGCCGGATGCCACCTTCGGCGCAATTGTCGGCCCAGACCACACGCTGATCCCAACCGATACGCGCGTCCCGCCAACCGTCGCGCCCACCGTCCCCCCGACTGCCGGTCCCAGCCCAACGCCGATGCCCGGCCTGGAAAGCGATCTGATGGGTATCCAGGTCCACCCGCACATCGACAGCCGCGAGTTTGATATGGTGCTGGGGCATGTCGGCAATCTTGGCCTGCGCTGGATCAAGTTCCAGCTTTACTGGGGCCTGTTAGAAAAAGCGCCCGGCCAGTATACCGAGTTGTTCCACATGGAAACCGCCTATATCCAGCGCGCCCACGCGCAGGGCTTTAAGGTGATGATCAGCATCGCCAAAGCGCCCGGCTGGGCACGCTATCACGGCCCGGATCGCCTGCTGTACGAAGATGGCCCGCCCGACGATCCGGCAGTCCTGGCGAGTTCGCTGTCCGGCATGTTGAACATGATCGGCTATGACGCGGCGGGCCGCCCCAACGTGGACGCGGTCGAAGTCTGGAACGAGCCGAATCTACAGCGCGAATGGGAGCACCACCCGCTGACCGGTGAAGAATACATGCGCTATTTCGGCCCGGCCTACGACGCCGTGCGCGCCTTCTCACCGCAGATCGTCGTGATCACCGCTGCGCCTGCTCCTACCGGCGATTCGCATTGGTCCACCAATGACCGGGCATGGCTCCAGGGCTTGTATAACGCCGGGCTGGCGGGGTACGGGACGAGCGTTGCCGTCGGCATCCACCCTTACGCCTGGGCCAACCCGCCCGACGCGCGCTGCTGCTCCAATCCATCACGCGGTTGGGATGACCAGCGCCAGTTCTTTTTCCTGGATACCATTCAGGACTACCGCGATATCATGCTCGCCAACGGGCACGGAGACGCGCTGCTGTGGGCAACAGAGTTCGGCTGGGCCACCTTTGACGGGCTGCGCACCGGTGACGGGACTGGCCCACAACCGCCCGATCCTGCCGATGCGCCTTACTTCAGCTTCATTGACCAGTTGCAGCAGGCCGATTACACTGTGCGCGCGTTCCAGCTCGGCCAGGAGATCCCATACATGGGACCGATGATCCTGTGGAATCTCAATTTCAGCGCCATCGGCGGCGCAATCGACCGCAGCAACCCGCAGGCAGGCTATGGTCTGCTCGACGGCCAATGGCAGCCGCGCCCGGTATATACCACCCTCATGCTGGCACCCAAATACTGATTACCAGCACACAGCATCCAGAATCAAACGAGCGAAGGCGTGTTATTCACCTTCGCTCGCTGTTTTTTTGCTTGTTGTTGACGACAGGCGTTCGCTAGTCTTCGAAGTCGTCCAGGTTATCCTCGTCCTCGGCTACGGCTTCGAGCGACTCGATCTCGTCTTCTAAGTCGTCCTCATCCTCGTCGTCCTCATCGAGGTCCTCATCTTCGAATTCCTCGTCATCAGAATCGACGTCTTCTACTTCTTCCAGTTCTTCCTCGTCGTCCTCATCCTCATCATCGAGATCGTCCTCATCGTCGTCGGGCCTGTCCATGACCTGTGCTTCCAGCTCCTCGTTGTTGATAGCTGCTTCACGGTCCTGGTACGTATAGAAGCCGGTGCCCGCCGGGATCAGCTTGCCGATGATGACGTTCTCCTTCAAGCCATACAGGCGGTCCACCTTGCCCTGAATCGCCGCGCCTGCCAGCACTTTGATCGTGTGCTGGAAGCTGGACGCCGACAGGAAGCTTTCAGTCGTCAGCGCTGCTTTGGTCACACCCAGTAATACCGGGCTGGCTGCCGACGGTTCCCGCCCTTCCGCAACCAGTTTTTCGTTCATTTCAAGGAAGACGAGCTTGTCAACCAGTTCGCCCGGCAGCAGTTCACTGTCACCGCTGCGGGTGATCTGGACCTTGCTCATCATTTTGCGGATCACGATCTCAAAGTGTTTGTCCGCGATGTTCACGCCCTGGTTGCGGTACACCTTCTGAACCTCGGTCAACAGGTAGTGCTGCGTGGCTTCCTGGCCCAGAATGCGCAAAATACGGTGCGGGTTCTTCGACCCCTCGGTAAGCTGCTGGCCCGCCGCGACCTGGACGCCGTCTTCGATGTTTTCCAACAGCCGGGCGTTCTGCGGGATATCATAATCGCGCACGTCTTCGATTTCGGTGCGGATATACACCCGCCCATCTTCGAGATAAACCTGCCCGGTCATCCCGGCAGTGATTTCGCCGTCGCCATCCGGGTCGGTGGCGATTGCGTGCCCTTCGCGGATCTCGTCATCGTCTTCGACCAGCAGTTCCCACCCCTTGGGGATGTCGTGATGCTCGCTGCGCACTTCGCTGTTGATCACGCGCGCGATGCGAACGCCTTCTTTGCGCAGCAGGCGCAGCGTGCCGCTGATCTCCACAACTACCGCCTCACCTTTAGGCTTCTTGCGCGCCTCGAACAACTCCTCAACGCGCGGCAGACCGCTCGTGATATCGCCCGCGCCCTGTGCCACACCGCCGGTATGGAACGTCCGCAGCGTGAGCTGAGTCCCCGGTTCACCGATGGACTGGGCCGCAACAATACCGACCGCCGACCCGATCTCTACCAGGTCGCCACGTCCCAGGTCGCGCCCGTAACACATTGCGCAAATCCCGTGCACCAGCGAGCAGGTCATCGGGCTGCGTACCGTCGCATATTCCACAACGGCCTGTTCCATCCAGTCGGCGACATCTTCGGTGATCATTTCGTTGCGATGAACGATCACTTCACCAGTCTGCGGATCGTGGACATCACGCGCTGCCACGCGCCCAACGATGCGCTCACTCAAGGTCTGCCCGGCGACATCTACTTCGGGCAGCGGGTTGCCGCGCTCGTCCTGGTTATTCGGGTGGGCAGGATTCGGAATCCGGATTCCGGCCCTGGTGCCGCAGTCATGCTTGTTGACGATTACATCCTGCGCCACATCAACCAAGCGGCGGGTCATATACCCGGCGTCCGCCGTTCGCAGCGCCGTGTCGGCCAACCCTTTTCGCGCGCCGTGTGTGGAGATAAAGTACTCCAGCGCAGTCAGGCCCATACGGAAGTGGCTTTTGATCGGCAGGTCGATAATCCGCCCCGACGGGTCCGCCATCAGGCCGCGCATCCCGGCCAACTGGGTGATCGGGCCAAACCCACCCTTGGTTGAACCGGACAGGGCCATGACGGCAATCGGCCCAAACGGGTCCAGCGTGTCGCTGATCACGTCCTTCAGGTCGGACTTGGCGCGATTCCAACTGTCAATCGTGATCTGGTAGCGTTCCTCTTCGGTCAGCAGCCCACGCCGGAAATCGCGCTGGGCCGTCTCGACCGTATCGGTTGCATCGGCCAGGATTTGCTCGCGCTCATCCGGCACGGTCAGGTCCGAAACGGCGATTGTCGTCCCTGATATCGTCGCGTAGTGGAAGCCGAGATTCTTGATCGCGTCCACCACCTCGGTGGTTTGCTCTGGGCCAAACCGCTGGTAGACACGCGCCACCAGTTTTTGCAGGCTTTTCTTTGAAACCGTCTCCTGCACAAAGCGCATATTGTCCGGCAGGATGCGGTTGAACAGCGCGCGCCCGACCGTGGTTATCTCCGGTTCCGGCTGCGGTTCGTGTTCCGGATCGTCATAGTAGTTGCCCAGCAGGATCGGCGTGTGCAAATCAACGATGCCCAGCCCGTACAGGTACTCGACCTCGTTCATATCCACAACCAGGCGGCGCTCTTTGAGATTGCTGATCGTCAGCGGGACATCCGGGTGCTTGTGCAGGAACTGGTCTATCTCGTGCCCGTTGTGAACCACTACGTCGATCTGTTCGTCCAACAACCCGTCAATCAACTGTTCCAGCTCACCAATCACCCGGCCATCTTCTAGCCGCTGCCTGGCGACATGGATCACTTCGTTGTTGTAATCCAACTCGTGGTGTTCCACCTGGCGCAGTCCGGCGGAATTGTCCGCCACCCCGATCCGGAAACCGCCCGATGACAGGTCCGCCCAGTGACGGAACTCCTCAGCACGTTTGGCCAGGCAGATGATATCCGCCGATGGGTCCATCGTCAGGTAGTAGTTGCCTAGCACCATGTCTTTCGACGGCGCCACGACCGGCGAGCCGTCGGCAGGCTTCAACAGGTTCCGGGTGCTGAGCATCAGTTCGCGGGCCTCGTGCACCGCTTTTTCGCTTAGCGGCACGTGCACCGCCATCTGGTCTCCGTCGAAGTCGGCGTTAAACGCCGCGCAGACCAGCGGGTGAATCTGGATCGCTTTGCCTTCGACCAGCAGCGGCTCAAACGCCTGGATGCCGAGCCGGTGCAGCGTTGGCGCACGGTTGAGCAGCACCGGGCGCTCCTGGATGACTTCTTCCAGCACTTCCCAGACTTCGGGCCGCTCGCGCTCGATGATACGCTTGGCGCCCTTGACGTTGCTGGCGTAGTTATAATGCACCAGGCGGCTGATCACGAAGGGGCGGTACAGCTCCAACGCCATGATCTTTGGAAGGCCGCACTGGTGAAGCTTGAGCTTTGGACCGATCACGATTACGCTGCGGCCCGAATAGTCGACGCGCTTGCCCAGCAGGTTGCGGCGGAAACGTCCCTTCTTGCCCTTGAGCATATCGCTCAGCGATTTCAGTTCGCGACGGCCCCGGCGGCTCAGCGCCTTGCCGCGCTGGCTGTTGTCGATCAGGCTGTCGACCGCTTCCTGAAGCATCCGTTTTTCGTTGCGCACGATCACATCCGGCGCGCCGAGTTCCAACAGCCGCTTGAGGCGGTTGTTGCGGTTGATCACGCGGCGGTACAGGTCGTTCAGGTCCGACGTGGCGAACCGCCCACCGTCAAGCTGGACCATCGGGCGCAGGTCGGGCGGGATCACAGGCAGCACGGTCAGGATCATCCACTCCGGTCGGTTGCTGCTCTGGATCAGGTTCTCGACAACGCGCAGGCGCTTGGTCGCCTTCTTGCGACGCTGCTTGCTGCGCGTGGTACGCACCTCGTGCCACATCTCCTTGGCCAGCTTCTCAAGGTCCATGTGCTTGAGAATTTCGAGAAACGCCTCTGCGCCCATGTCGGCTTTGAACACCTGCCCATAGCGGTGTTTAAGTTCGCGGTAGCGCGGTTCGCCCAGGAATTGCAGTTCTTGCAGCGACATCAATTCGTCACGCATTTCGGCGGCTGTCGCATACACGCGCGTCAGCCGTTCATCCAACTGCGTCTGAATAGTCTCGATCTCGCCAGCCGCCACATCAGCCCGCTCGTGCGCGCGCGCGTCAATCCGGTTCAGTTCCATCTCGCGCCGCGCCTCGACATCGTCCACGATCTCATTGAGGCGTTCTTTGGCAGCTTCCTGCACTGCTTCCAGCAGATCGTTTTCTACGATCGTGTTCCTTTTGGCGATCAAAACATCTGCCGACTCGAAGACCATGTCTGCTGGCAGTTCGGAGCCTAGCTGCGTCTCGATCCGGCCCTGGAGCCGCTGCGCTTCGCCCATCACTTCTTCGGATAGCGTGTCACGCTCGGTGTTGAATGTCTCATTGATTGCGTCGATCTGGGCTTGCAGATCGCCCAGGTCTTCTTCTCGATCATCGCGAATCGATGCTTCCTGGTCTTCGACTTCTCCCCGCAGCAGGGCAACCTGGTGTGCCAGGTCTTCCTCGATGCGCAGCAGGGCTTTCTGGCGTGCTTCCTCGTCCACATGGGTGATCACGTACTGCGCAAAATACAGTACGCGGTCCAGGTTGCGGCGGCTGACATCCAGCAGAATACCCAGGTAGCTTGGCACACGGCGGGTATACCACACATGCGCCACCGGAGCGGCCAACTCGATATGGCCCAGGCGTTCGCGCCGCACGGACGAACGTGTCACTTCGACGCCGCACTTGTCACATACGATCCCACGATACCGGACGTTTTTGTACTTGCCGCAATAGCACTGATAGTCTTTCGTGGGGCCGAAAATAGCCTCACAGAACAGCCCGTCCTTTTCCGGGCGAAGACGACGGTAGTTGATCGTTTCAGGTTTGGTCACCTCTCCGTACGACCACGACCGAATCTGTTCAGGAGATGCCAAGCTGATACGCAGTGCGCTAAAGTCTTTCGCCTCCAAGGCGTGTCCTCCTCTGCGATTGGGTACTGACTGTCTGGCTGGAGTGATTAACTTCGCGTGAACTAGTAGGCCTTATGCGGAGCGTTAGAATCGAACCCAAACCATAGAAACTATGGCTTACAAGCAAAAACAGCGCATGAAACAAGTGTTTCAGCGCTTAACATTCTTTACGGTAAGAACGTTTGCCCGTCACGCACCCCACATAGACAGGCTGGCTACCGTTCCACACGCGTTTACCCCACCCGGCTGCCCAACGATCAAAAACACTAACACTACGAACAGCGCAAGCGTTCGGCAAAAGATGCGTGTCCCTTTGAATAGCCACAAATGTGCTCGCCAGCCACCGACACATAGGCAATGTTTAAGTATATAAGATTTCAACGAAAAGTCAAGGAATATTTTGTTTTTTCAGGGCAATCGCTTCAACTCCAGTTTGAGCCTTTCTGCCCTTTAGTGAACCAAATCAACGAAAACCAGTTCGGCAAAATTCGATGATACATACTGGGCAAATAGCTCATAAAGGTGTAGGAGATTTCAGATTAAGGCCCTTGTAAATGGTTTTTTGTTTGATGCAATCTCCCTGGAGATCACCACTGCTTATTCGATAGTTACGCGGCCAGCCAGCCGCCATCTGCCGGGATGATTGCGCCATTGATATAACGTGCATCGTCCGATACGAGAAACAGCACAAGATTGGCGATGTCTATCGGTTTCAGTTGCGCGGGGATCAGTCCATAGTATGCCTGAGCACGCTCAGTACCCTTTGGATCCATCTTGGTTGGGTCTATGCTGGCGGCAATGCTCGTCTCGACCGCACCGGCTGCAATAGCGTTACAGCGGATACCCTCGTGGACGTAACGCCAGGCTGTGTTGCGAGTCATGCCGATCAACGCGTGTTTGGAGGCTGTATACGCGACACCAGCGGCTCCACCGCCCATACCTGCCACCGAGGCAATGTTGACAATCACGCCGCCGCCGTTTTCGACCATATTCGGGATGGCACGTCGCGAGAGATATAGGGGGCCATTTACGTTGACACCCATCACGCGCTCCCACATTTCGTTGCTGACCTCACCCGCGCCTTGATTATTGTCCATGACGCCCGCGTTGTTGACCAGAATGTCCACACGGCCATATGTTTGAATGGCCGTATCCACCAAGGACTCAGCCTCGGCTTGCACTGCAACGTTTCCTTTCAGACCGGTCACTTCACCACCTGTGGACCGAATCAGATCGACAGTTTCCTTAAGAGTTTTCTCATTCCAATCGCCGATAACGACTTTGGCACCTTCCTTCGCAAACAGGATCGCTGTCTCACGTCCCATGCCAGCGCCCCCACCGGTGATGACTGCGATCTTTCCGTTAAGTTTCATTGTAAGTCTCCCCATTTTTGTGGTAAAAGACCTGATGGAAGGCGAATCTAACCTACTTTCAATATCCTTGTCAATAATGCAGCAGGCTGGCTCAGGGCAATCGCATCAAATCTAGTTTCAGTGAATCACGGATTCGCTGCATAGCCCTCACCCTTCCGGCGGGGCCGGGTCCCTCTCCCTCAGGGCGAGGGATTAGCAGTGCGCTTACTCCCTTCTCCATGAGGAGAAGGGCCGGGGATGAGGGCCACAGCGAACAATACAGAGCCAAAATCGTGATTCACTGAATTCAGATCAAGACCCTTGTAAATGGTTTTTTGTTTGATGCAATCGCCCTGTGTTTTTTTCTAACCGGATTAGTGGCATGGCACGGCCACTCTCGCCGATTCCGGCTACGGTTCGAACAGCACCAGCCGCGTTACCCGCGTTGATACGCCCCCGCCCCCTTGCAATTCGGCCCGCGCCACGGCAAGCGGGACCGCAAATTCACCAGACACAATCGACAGCTCGTCCTGTCCTGCGCCCACTGTCGCGGTAACACGCTCGATCTCGCTGTGCGCCGGGTCAAACGCGACCAGCGTATACTCCGCAGCCTGACCGGGATCGAGCGTCAGGGATACCCCACCGACGCTGTCGCGCTCCAACACGAGCGCCAGCCCTGCACCAGTACAGCGACCGGACTCCTCAGGCAGCCCCGTGCCCAGGTAGCGCGCGTCACCATCCACCACGATCCAGGGGATGACCGCCTCGCAGCCCGCTTCCCCGGCTATCGCTTCCAGGCGGAAGCCCCACGCGGCAAACGTTGTGCTGCTAACCGGCATTGAGTGTTGGATCGCCGTGCCGCCGGGCAGTGCTTTGAACGTAATCTCAAATGGATCGCCGTTGGTTACAACCGGGTAGCGCGCCAGGTTGTTAAACTCGTCCGTTTCGGGCACCTGGTTTTTCACGTCGATCCGCACCTCGGATACAAACGCATTCCACCAGCTAAACGCGTGCGGGATGTAGATCGCCGCCGTATCACCCGCCGACAGCCCGTTGATTTCTCCGACAAAGCTCAACGAGTTGTCCAGCACATCCTCGCGGAAATCGTAGCTAAACGGGCCAACGGCGGTATTGCTGCGGTTCGTGACATGCACGATGATCGCTACCTTCTGGCCCGGCGCCGGGCGCGTCGGGAACACCTCGATCTGGTCAATTGCCAGGTCAACGGCAGGCGTAGGCGGTGGCGGCGGTTCGTTGTCCGGGCCAAACAGCAGCAGGCCGAGCAGCAGCGCCACGATACTAATCGCCCCTGCCAGCCCGATCTGCACCCGCCGGTCACGCCACAACGCAGCCGCACGCTGGTCCTGCCCAAAATCGAACAACATCCCGTCCGCCGCGCGCATATACAGCACCGGCACAGCCCATTGAATCCCGCCGACGGCATGGCTGATCGCGCGCCGCGCTTCGGACATCGCAGCTTCGACCGGCAGCCCGTCCGCTACCGAGCGATACAGTTCTTCGGAAAATACCCTGGCCGCCTGTTCCCGGATGACGTGCTGCATCGCCACCACCGCCGGGATGCCGCGCGCCACGATGCTGCTTGCGATCCCGGCGAACGGGTCGGTATCGTGAGCTACGGCGCTCTGGCAGGAGTTCAGCACAACCAGCCGGATCGTGTTTTCTTCGCTCAATTCGCGTGCCAGGTCTTCGCCGCGCACGGGATAGCTGCCCCCGCCGCCCAACGGGTCTTCGAGCGCCAGCATCCCCTGCCCCGTCTCCGCGTCATAGGTGCTGTGCCCGATGTAGTGAAAGACGTGGTACTCTTCCGCGCGCAGTTTGCGCTGCAAGGTGCGCAGCGACGCATCCGCCAGCAGTTCAAGCTCCAACAGGCCGTTTGCCCGCAGGGTTTCGGTAGCAACCTGGAGATTATTCCATTCCGCCTGGACATCGACCGGCGGCATATCTACCGGGCTGGAGACCATCACCAGCACGCGCAGCGGCAGCGCAAATTTTGGACGGGGGCGGATCACTAGGCGGCGCGGATGGCGGACCAGCGGCGTAGTACGGGACAGCGCCAGGTAGTCCACCGCCGGATCGCGTAAAAACTCCCACGGCAGGCTGGCCAGCGCGCCCGCATCTTCCAGCGCCAGCTTGACACGCAGCCCGCTCACCGTGCGGGCCCGGTCCCGGCTGGAAAAATAGACGGTGTAGATTGGACCGCCAAACACCACGTTGAACAGGGTTTCGCCAAACACCCGCGCCTGCCGCATCCGTTCGGCAATTGAGATGTTCAACCGCCCGCCGAGGATCGCCAGGATGCGCGTCAGTTCCTCGTCCTCAAACGGCAGCGTGAACTCGTGCGATACCTGCGCTTCGCCTTCCCCAAGCGGCATATCGATCACGGTTGCGCGGTAGCGCCCGCCGCCGAGATCATCAATCTTCAACTCAAAGTCGAGGTATTGCTGCTGCTCGCCCATCGGCCACACCTTTTGGAGAAGGAAACCTGGTCAGCCCATCACCTGCCATTGTACGGGTTACAGTCCAAACTGCCAACCACCAGCCGCTGCCCGCCCCGGATAAAACCGGGCAGCCCCAACAACGCAACGTCCCGGCAGTATTGACCGGGAAGAAAACCAGCGCCCCCTGGCAGCTAATCGCTGCCGAAACACGCGATCCCGTCACGGTTGACGTCCAGCTTCGGCCAGCAGAGTGCCCCCACGTCACCCGGCAGGCCGTACCGGGCCGCTGTGGCGCAGTTTCCCGGTTCGGGATACTCAGAACAGATCGCGGGCCGCAGCGGCGGCGGAGTCGCCAGTTTCACTTGTGTTGCCTGTGGCGTTGGCCGGGCGGGCGGCTGCTCCGGGCTTGTCGCCGAACTGGCCACCCACGCCAGGCGCGATCCATGCCTGAAGCAGTACCAGATCGACCCGTCCGAGGCCGCCTCTCGCTCGATAACAACAAGCGAGTCCCCGTATTCCATCTCTGTCATGACACGGCATTCTACACCTGGACAGCTACGCGCCTTGAGCGTTGAGGTTGTCACATAGCGAATATCAGGCGCTTCGGTAGCGGCGGGTGTGTCTGAGGGCATAAGCGTATCGGACGGCGAGGGAGTTATGGACAGCACAGGCGCCACAGCCGCAGTCGTTTCACGATCAGGGTTTTTTTGTATAACGTTTGTGTCTGCCGTCTCGGCATCCGAACCATCAGGCACAAACCCCAGTTCCACGCCGACATACAGCGCTGCTATCCCCCCCACACACAGCAAAGACGCGGTGACAACCAACAAGCTCCCTCTTGTGCGCCGAGATCGTTTCCAGCTATCAGGTAACCCAGCTATCAGCCGGGCCGCGATCTGCGAGTAAACCTGCCTCACCGGTATGCCTCTTTCTGCTGGCAATCAACGGATACGAGAAATCGCCGTTACAGTCTAACATGAACGCCGTGATGCCAACAAAAAAGCCAGGCATATACCTGACTTTCTGGCGATAATTCGCATAATGGGTGACACGCGCAGTCTCACGCCTTGGCGCCCACCATCGCCTCCAGGTACGCTTCCATCAGCGCGTCCAGGTCACCGTCCAGCACGCCCTGCGTATTGCCCGTCTCATAGTTGGTGCGCGTGTCCTTGACCATCTGGTACGGGTGCAGCACATAGGACCGGATCGCGTTACCCCACCCGGCGCTGACGTGCTCGCCCTTGAGTTCCGCAAATTCTTCTTCCTGCTTCCGGCGTTCCAGGTCCAGCAGGCGCATCTTGAGCACCTGCATCGCGCGATCTTTGTTTTGCGACTGGCTGCGCTCGTTCTGGCAGCTTACCACCAGCCCGGTCGGCAGGTGCGTGATCCGGATCGCTGTCTCGTTTTTCTGCACGTTCTGGCCGCCCGCGCCGCTGCTGCGGAAGGTGTCGATCTGCAAGTCCTTCTCGTCGATCACCAGGTCCACGTCTTCTTGCACATCCGGCCACACTTCGACCAGGCAAAACGACGTATGCCGCCGGTTGGCCGAATCAAACGGGCTGAGCCGCACCAGCCGGTGCACGCCGCGCTCGGAGCGGGCATAACCGTATACGTAATCGCCCTGGATCGACACGGTCGCGCTTTTGATCCCGGCCTCGTCGCCCGGCATCCGGTCCACAACTTCGACCTTAAAGCCGCGCCGTTCGGCCCAGCGCAGATACATGCGCAGCAGCATCGCGGCCCAATCCTGCGCATCGGTGCCGCCTGCCCCGGCATGGATCGCCAGGAACGCATCTTCGGCGTCATATTCCCCGCTCAGCTTGGCACGGAACGCCAGCCGCTCAACTTCCGCCGCGATCTGGTCGGTTTCGTCGGCCAGATCGGCGGCGATGCTGTCGTCATCCATTTCGGCCAGTTCCAACGTATCCGCGACGCGCTGCTGCGCCTCGCGCCAGATGATTACGCTGTTCTTCAGACGCGACAGGCGGCGCATGGTACGTTGGGCCGTCTGCGGATCGTTCCAGAAATCCGGCTGCGCCGCTGCTGCTTCTAACTGCTGAACTTCGGATTCATGTTTAGCGATGTCAAAGACGCACCATGAGTTGTTCTACCGTCTGGCGCATCTCATTTAACCGGCTGATCAGGTCTTCCAACATCCTTACTCCTGGTCTTCCTGTCCGTTCTCGAACAGGCTGTCTACAAATGCCGTGGGGTTAAAAAACACCAGGTCGTGGATCGCTTCGCCAATGCCGATGTAGTGGATCGGCAGCCCTAGCTCGTGCTGGATGGCGAACAACATGCCGCCCTTGGCCGTGCTGTCCAGCTTGGTCACGATCAACCCGGTGATGTCGATTGCTTCCTGAAACTTCTTGGCCTGTGTTAGCGCATTCTGCCCGGTTGTGCCGTCCAGCACCAACAGCGTTTCGTGCGGCGCGTCCGGCACGACCTTACGCAGCACATCACGCACCTTGACCAGCTCGGCCATCAGGTTAAAGTTGCTGTGCAGCCGCCCGGCAGTATCCACGATCAGAACTTCAACATTGCGCGCGCGCGCCGCGCTGACCGCGTCGTAGACAACCGCGCCAGGGTCGCTGTCCGGCATCCCGGCCACGACCGGCACCTCTGCCCGCTCGCCCCACAGTTTGATCTGGTCAATCGCTGCTGCGCGAAACGTATCACCTGCCGCCAGCAGCACCTTGCGGTCATTCAGGCGCATCCGGTAGGCCAGCTTGCCGATGGATGTCGTCTTGCCGGAGCCGTTCACGCCCGCGATCAACACGACGGACAGTTCGCGCCCGCTCAGGTTGAGCGGCGTCGGCTCCATCAGCAGATCGCGCAGTTCCTCCTTGAGCGCTTCGATCAACTGGTCGGAGCGGGTCATACCTTCGCGCTGCACGCGGCCCCGCATCCGGTCCACCAGCATCATCGTGGTCGGCACGCCCACGTCCGCCTGGATCAGCAGCCCTTCAATATCGTCCCATGTATCTTCATCGATCTCCGTCATGCCAAACGCCTGGGCAATGCGCCCGAAAAACGATTGGCGCGTTCGTTTTAATCCACTGCGTAGTGATGCCACCCTGCCTCACCTTTGGTCATCTATGGGGGAAAATCCGTTCATGTGCCCCTTGGGCGTGCCAGAGTATAGTGGTTCGCCCCGCGCGCTGCAACCCTATGTTCAACCGCACACATTCAAGATATACTAGAGTTGTAGCACAATCCGGGGAGTGAGCATAAAAAACCGGACAGCGTGTCCTGTCCGGTCATATTTGCTGTTTTTCTACCGGCCCACCATGGCAGTTTCCTGAATCGCACAACACGACCGTAGGCCAACATGGATCAATCGCTCATCCGTAACTTTTCAATCATTGCGCACATCGATCACGGCAAGAGCACGCTGGCCGACCGCCTGCTCCAGATCACGGGCACGATCAGCGAGCGCGACATGCAAGAGCAGGTGCTCGATGACATGGAACTCGAACGCGAGCGCGGCGTCACGATCAAAGCGTCTGCTGTACGGATGACCTATACCGCCAGCGACGGCCAGACGTATGAGATGAACCTGATCGATACACCCGGCCACGTCGATTTTTCCTACGAGGTCAGCCGGGCGCTTCAGGCGTGCGAAGGCGCGCTGCTGGTTGTGGACAGCACACAGGGCATCGAAGCGCAGACGCTCGCCAACCTGTACATGGCGCTCGAACAAGACCTGGAACTGATCGCCATCGTGAACAAAACCGACCTGCCCGCCGCCCGGCCTGACGACATCGCCCAGGACATCGAAGAACTGATCGGCCTCGACGCCCTGGACGTGATCCAGGTCAGCGCCAAGACCGGCAGCAACGTCGAGCAGGTGCTCGAAGCCATCGTGCGCCAGGTGCCGCCGCCCAAAGGTGACAGCAGCGCCCCGGCCCGCGCCCTGATCTTTGACAGCCATTACGACTCGTACAAGGGGGTAGTTGCCTATGTGCGCGTGGTAGACGGCGTTTTTCATAAAGATGATATGCTGCGGCTGATGTCTTCCGGCGCAGACATCCTGCCGATTGAGCTTGGCATCTTCAGCCCAAACATGCGGCCTGTTGCGTCACTCTCTGCCGGAGAAGTTGGATACATCGCCACCGGGCTAAAGACCGTGCGCGAATGCCGCGTGGGGGATACGGTCACGCTTTACCACAACGGCGCAGCCAAACCGCTGCCCGGTTATAAGCAGGCCAAGCCGATGGTCTTCGCCGGGTTTTACCCGTCCGATAACGACGACTACGACGACCTGCGCGACGCGCTCGAAAAACTCCAACTGAACGACGCCTCGCTGGTCTACCAGCCAGAGACGTCCCAGGCGCTAAATTTTGGCTTTCGCGTCGGGTTCCTGGGCCTGTTTCACATGGAGATCGTGCAAGAACGCCTGGAGCGCGAATACGACCTGGACGTCCTGGCAACCGCGCCAAGCGTCGAATACCAGGTGCTGCTGCGCAGCGGGGACGTTTTCACCATCACCAGCCCTGCCGAGCTGCCCGACGAAAGCACCATCGAAGAAATCCGCGAGCCGTGGATGGTGATTGAAGTCTTCACGCCGGAAGATTTCATCGGCCCGATTATGGACCTGGTTACCGGGAAGCGCGGCGAATACATCAGCATGGAATACATCGACCGCACGCGCGTGCTGCTCAAGTACAAAATTCCCCTCGCCGAACTGATTGTTGACTTCTACGATCGTCTCAAGTCCGGCACGCGCGGCTATGCCAGCCTGGACTATCACTTCGATGAATACCGGGCCGAAAACCTGGTCAAGCTCGATGTGCTGGTCAACAAGCAGCCGGTCGACGCGCTGGCAATGATCGTGCACGAAGACGTAGCCTACCACAAGGGGCAGCGGCTTGTATCCAAGCTCAAGCGGCTGATCCCGCGCCAGTTGTTTGAAGTGCCGATTCAGGCTGCGGTCGGCAAGCACGTCATCAGCCGCGCCAACATCAAAGCGCTGCGCAAAGACGTGCTGGCGAAGTGTTACGGCGGCGATGTCACCCGCAAGAAGAAACTGCTGGAAAAACAGAAGAAAGGAAAAAAGCGCCTCAAGATGATCGGCAACGTTGAAGTGCCACAAGAAGCGTTTATGGCAGTGCTGCGGTTGGATGACGATGACTAACTATGCCCAGTACAACAGCACCCCGCTCCCGCAGTTGGTGACCAGCGAGCGGCTGGTCATCCGGGCCACCACCCGCGCCGACGCGCCATTTTTACAGCGCTGGTGGAACGACCCGGCTGCGATGGAGCTGATCGGCGACGTAGACGGCATGCAATATGACGAAACCGACATGGATACCTGGTTCCGCCGTTACGTCGAAGGGCAGTCCTGCGCCAGACATTTTGTGATCTGCCTGCGCGCATCCGACAATCAGCCTATCGGTGAATTCTACGTCTCGTGCGATGATCGCCCGGCCTGTATTTCCTGCACGCTGCTGATCGGTGAAACCGGTATGCTGCACAACAACTACACCTGCGAAGTCCTGAAGGCCTACGCCGACGCGTTGTTTTCGGGCCAGGGCTGCGAGGCGATACGCGTGGACATCCGCTGCGATGATCCCTGCGTTCGCAATCTGAACAAAGAAATCGGGTTTGAACTCGAACACGTGTGGGCCAATGGGCGCTTCCAGACCATGATCCTGACCCAGGCCGCCTACGAGTTCCGGCAGCTATTGCATGAAACAGGTTAAGCCCGGCGCGCCGGTCCTGCATTGGCTGGCGTGCCCTATTCTTATCCCAATCCCAGCTTTGCGAACAAGGCAAGCAGCATGAGCCACCTGACTCCCCATTTCGACACACCCAGGCCCGCCACACCGCCGCCTGGCGCTGCCAAACCGCCGCTGCCCAAAGCGTTTTACGTCGGGCTGATCACAACCTTTTTATTCTCGATCAGCCTCACCATCCTGGCCCCCATCGTACCGTTATTTATCACCGACGAATTGAACGCGCCGGAACACTGGATCGGCACCGCGTCGCTGTTCCTGGCCATATCCGCTGTGGCTTTGCGCATCCCCGGCGGTGCGTTCTCGGACCGGCTCGGCAGGCGACAGATCATGATCATCGGCGCTATCGCCAACCTGGTTGCAGCCGTGCTGTATGTCGCCAGTCACACTATCGCGATGCTGCTGCTGGCACGCCTGATAACCGGCGTTGCGATTGCCCTGTTCACCACGGCCAACAAGGCGCTGCTGGTCGATCTGTCACCGCCCGCCCGGCGGGGGGAAGCGCTCGGACTGGGCAATACTGCGTTTTCACTGGGACTTATCCTCAGCCCGCTGTTGGGCGAAGGCATGAAGAACGCCGTCGGTTTCCAGGCCGTTTATGTGCTCAGCGGGGTGCTGACCCTGCTGGCGCTGGCTGCCACGCTGGCGCTGCCCGGCGGCAAGCCCGATCGCTGCGCGTCGCCCGGCGCCCGCCAGGACGTGACGGACACGTTGCGCGAGCGCGGCACCTGGGCCTCGATCCTGCTGATGGCAGGGCTGGCCTCGATCATGACCCTGATGTTCACCTTTTTCCCGCTGCTGGCCGAACGCAAAGCCCTGCTCGATGACGCGCCGCGTATTATTTCCAGCTTTTCAATTGGTCTCGGCCTGAGCATCTGGGCAACGGTCAACTCGGTCAGCGAGCCGTTCGCCGGGTGGCTCTCCGACCGGCTGGGCCGCCAGCCCGTCGCCATACCGGGCCTGCTGATCGTGGTCATCGGCGTGATCAGCCTGGGCCAGGCCAGCACAACGTTTGGCACCTACCTGTCAGTCGCGGTTATGGCTGCCGGGTGGGGGATCGTGCACACCATCGCGGACGCGCTGTCGCAGGATGCCGTGTCGCCAGCCCTGCGCGGCATGAGCGCGGCAGTGGTTTACACCAGCTTTGACCTGATCATCGGCATCGATGCGCAGGCATTCGGCATCCTGATCGATGGCAGCAACTTCGATCCGTTTTTCCTGGTCGCTACGGTGTCCACGCTGAGTTTCTCCGTGATCGGCATTTTGCTGTCGTCCCGCCTGCTCACCTACGAGCAGCGCGCTACTCAACCAATCCAATCACCCGGCGATTAGCTCAACTGGTTGCCGGGCTGCCCAACAGCCAGCGCTCGACCACGCCGCGCATCGGGGCGGACAGCGCACCGTCCGCTTCCAGGACCGGCAGCATTTCGCGCAGCGTCAGCAGGCAGCGCACGCCATACCCGGCTGCGTCCAGCGCTTCGCGCGCGCCCTGTTCCAGGTCGATCACGGCCAGCACATGCCGCACGTCCAGCCCTACCCGCTGTGCCAGCGCCGTGATCGCGTCCGCCTGGGGTGCATCGATCAGCACGTCCGACAGCAGCAGCGTGGGATGTCCAACATCATACGCGCCCTCGATGGCAAACGCCGCCGTATAGTCGCGCACCTCGCCGTAGGGATACACCATCGGCAGATCGCTGTGCAGGCTCAGCGCCACACCGACCGGGATCGCGTCCCCGGTCGTCAGCACCCGGTCTGCCCCGACGCCGTCCAGCAGTGGAGCCAGCGCCGCCGCCACGTCACGCAGCAGCGCCGGGTAGCTTGGCAGCCAGATCAGCTTGATCGACACCGGCCAGATCGACCCGTCCGGCTGCTCAAACCGTCCAAACTGGATCAGGCCGTTCGCTGCCAGCGCGCGTATTAAAGTGTTCTTCGCAGGTGTGGGATCAGGCATAACCGCTCCAATGCTCTTTCTGCTCAAGGCTATCCGCCAGGATCGACGCGCTCTATAATAGACTCAATGGAGGACACAGTCCACCTGCATACAACACATGAAAAAGGGGCAAACATGCTCGCTCGCCCCTGAAACATGCGCTTTGAGTTGCCGGTTTGACTCGCGTACTCCGCGCGCTAACGGTCCACGTAGCGCCCCGCCAGCCGCACCAGTTCGACAAACTCCGCAACTTCCTCGTTACCGGCCATCTCGTCCAGCAGTGGCAGCGCCAGTTCCAGCACCGCCATATAGTCGCCATCCTGTGCCCAGTAGCTCTCGCGCAGCAGTTCTGCAAATTCGGCAGCGGCGGCGTGCAGCCGGAAATCGGCGGGCGCATCCTCGATGCTCGCCCGGACATCGGCGACTGTGATGTCTTTGTTGATCTCGATCACTTCGTCCGTATCGGCGTCCCGGTAGCGAATATACACCGTTGCGATCACGCCCTCGGCGTCATCTTCCAGCGCGATCTCGTACAGCGCCGTGATGCTGTGCCCCGCGCCGATCTCGCCCGCGTCTACCGCGTCGTTGCGGAAGTCCACGTCGGCAATCGCCCGGTTTTCATAGCCGATCAGCCGGTAGCGGTCGGTCACGTCCGGGTTAAAATCAACCTGTATCTTCGCATCATAGCCGATCACTTGCAGCGTGCCGGTCAGGTTGTACACGAACACGCGGCGCGCTTCGCGCAGGGTGTCCACGTAGTAGTAGTTGCCGTTGCCGTCGTTGGCGAGCTGCTCCATCAGCACATCGTTGTAGTTACCCATGCCGAACCCGATCGTGCTGAGCGTGATCCCGTCCTCAACACCGTCTTTCACCTGGCTGAGGATACCTTCCGGGCCGGTCATGCCAACATTCGCCACGCCGTCGCTGAGCACGATCAGGCGCGTGATGCCCTCGTCGCCCCGGTACTGCTGCGCCATGTCATAGCCGAGGCGCAGCCCGTCGGCCACGTTGGTGCTGCCTTCGGGATGCAGCGCGTGCACCGCGTCCAGGATTTTGTCTGCGTTGCTGGCAGATGTCGGTTCCAGCACCACGCGGCTGTTTTCCGAATAGACCACGATCCCCACGCGGTCATCTTCGCGCAGTTCGCCCACCAGCAGGTCCAACGCCTGCTTAACCAGTTCCAGCCGGTCGCCGCGATCCATGCTGCCCGACACGTCGATCACAAAGATCAGCAGCGCCGATTCACGGTCTTCCGGTGCGATGTAGCGTCCCTGCAAACCCACGCGCAGCAGCGTATGCCCTTCGAAACCAAACGGCGCCGGGGCCGCGTCCAGGTGGATCGCAAATGCAGCCTGATCCTCCGGCCCGGCATAGTCTACGTCGAAGTAGTTGATCATTTCCTCCGGGCGAATCGACTCCGGCGGCGGCAGCGTGCCCGTATCCATCAGGTAGCTGCGCGTCAGCGTGTACGAGGC